>NZ_PDZR01000001.1 GCF_002891535.1 Methylocella silvestris
CCGCAACTTCGAGAAGCTGCTTCGCGCTGAAGGCGATGCCCCGCTTCCAACGCGCGCCCGGCTCCCAAACCGTGCGGATCGCCATGCCGAGCAGGATCGCGATGACCAGCGCCTCGACATAGGGGTGAGAAAAGACGCGCTCCTCGACGCTTTGAACGCCTATCGACAGCAAAGTGACGGCGACGCACAGCGCCACGCCCGGCGCAAGACCGCCAAAACCACCGAACAGCGTCTTTTTGCCGGTCAATATCTTCGCCGGATCGATATGCCGCAACGCAGATGTTCCTCTTTCCCACTCCGTCCAACCAAAACTATCCGCCGGACGAAGCATTCGACTAATCTATTTTTCGAATAAGGTTATAAGATCAAGGAATGCTTTCCTGACGGAGAGAGGCCGCCGTGGCCGCAGGCCTCGCCACGCAGGACCGTTGCAGGCGGACTTGCCGCTGTGTCGCGGCGAAGGCTCGGAGCGTCATGCACCGCGCGCCAAACCTTCCGCGGTTTTGCCCCGCCTTCACCGAATTTTCTGCATAGGC
The DNA here is from genome assembly GCF_002891535.1 of Methylocella silvestris. Taxonomy (GTDB): domain Bacteria; phylum Pseudomonadota; class Alphaproteobacteria; order Rhizobiales; family Beijerinckiaceae; genus Methylocapsa; species Methylocapsa silvestris_A. Next base: position 537 of record NZ_PDZR01000001.1, read on the forward strand.
GCAGCTTAAAGCAATCGGCGGCAATGCGTCGGCGTCAAGCAGGGTGATAGGATATATTTCAAAATCGAGATTCTCCCGTAAAATCCGCCCGTTTAGGAGAGACGACCCAGCCCCGGATCTATTCCGGCCGTGAACCACTCACGGATCGCCGCGGCGAGAGGTCGGAGCGCCAAACATAAGTCGCGGCTATCAACATAAGCAAAGAATCAATTAGCGTGGAATGGCGCAGGCGCGCAGAACTCTGCCATCCAAATGTAAAATGATCTCTTCACCGGCTGCAATATCCGAGGTTCCGCTCAAGTTGGTCTCGATTCTTATCTCGACGCTCGACGGAGCCAAAGCAATCCATCGACAAGACAAATCTTCTGTTCTGACGCGCAAAACCAGTCCTCGGAAAAGGCGACCTATGCCGCGTCGACAAAGTCGACCGATCGAAAAATCAGCTCTAAATGGCTCACGAAGCACGAAGACTTCCGTCGCTGCAGGCTTGCCTGCGGACGCATAGGGAGCGGACGATCATCGAAGGGGGAAACTATGGGCGTCGTATCAGATCCTAACGCCTTTGGAGCCGCTGCAGTCCCAGGCCCCTCGAATATCGTGGGCCGGCTGGAACGGCTGCCGATGACGGCATATCAACGCAAGATCTTTGCGATTATCGCCTCGGCCTGGCTCGTCGATCAAGTCGATGTCGCCCTGCTCACCTTTCTTTTGGGCTCAATCGTCGTCGCTTTCAATCTGACGCCGACCCAGGCGGGGCAACTCGCCGCGATGACCTTCGCAGGCCAGCTCGTTGGAAATGTGCTCGCCGGGACGGCGTCCGATCGGTTCGGACGGCGCATGGTTTTTCAGGTCACGATGGTGGTGTGGGGGCTGGCCAGCCTCGCCGCGGCGGCGGCCTGGAGCCTTGCGGCTCTTATGGTCTTCCGTTTTCTCATTGGCGTTGGCGTCGGCGGCGAAGCGCCGGTGGCTCAGGCGATGGTCTCGGAAATCGTGCCCGCCAATGTGCGCGGCAAATATATAGCTTTCATGGAAGGCTTTTGGGCCATCGGCTACGTTCTATCTGGAGCGATCAGCTTCTTTATCCTGCCTTATCTTGGGTGGCGCTGGGCCTTTGCATTCGTCGGCATGCTGTCTCTTGTCGTGTTCCTGGTCCGCCGTTCGATGCCTGAATCGCCGCGCTGGCTCGTGGAGCATGGACGCTATGAAGAAGCCGAAGCCGTGATGTCCCACATGGAGGCGGAGGTCATGAAACACACCGGGAAGCCGCTTCCCGTGACGCCCCCTCTCGCCGCCGATCAAGCGCCGGCGCGCGCCGAGGCCTCTCGCGTCCAAGGCTCCATTGCGACGCTGTTTTCTCCCGAATATCGTCTGCGTACGCTGATGGCTTTTGGGATGTGGTTCTTCGCCCTCATTGGATTTTTTGGCCTCAACTCTTGGATAGCCGTGCTGCTCAAAGAGCGAGGCTTTTCGATCATCGGATCGGTCGGTTTCGTGACGCTGATCACGATCGGCGGCATCCCGGGCTTCTTCACCGCGGCGATTCTTCTGGAGAAAATAGGCCGCAAACCGACGACGGCCGGCTTCCTTTTATTCGCGGCCGCGGCGGCTTACCTTTATGGCAATGCGGCGGACCTGACGACGCTCTTTCTCACCGGCTTTGTGATGCAATTTTTCATGTTCGGCATGTGGAGCTGCCTCTACGCCTATACGCCGGAACTTTACCCGACGCGCGCGCGCTCGACGGGAGCAGGCTTCGCTTCGGCGTTCGGACGGATCGGCGCCATTCTGGGTCCAATGATCGTCCCCGTTCTCGTCAAGAATTACGGCCCGGCAGCCGCTTTCGAGGTCGGCGCCGGCGGCTTCGTCATAGCCGCGCTGATGGTGCTCGTTCTGGGCGTCGAGACAAAGGGAAAAATCCTCGAGGCGGTCTCACACTAAGGCGACGCCCCGCCATTGTAGATCCAATCACAGTGAGCGTTGCATCTCTATTCCACTGGCTGAACCGCGACGATCGCCGTGCACAGGGCCAATGCCCCGATGATCGTGCGGTTCGGTTTCTGGCGTGTCGGTCGTTTCAATGAAGATGCTTTGTTCGCCAAAGAAGATCGAGTCGCTTGACCAAACCGCTCAAATGCCCGCCTGCGACACGAATTTCGGCGTAAGATACGCATCCAAGCCTTCGACCCCGCCTTCCGAGCCATATCCGCTATCCTTGACGCCTCCAAAAGGCGCCTCGGGCAAAGCAAGGCCAAGATGATTGATGGTTATCATGCCGGTCTCGACGCATGCGGCGACAGCGTTGGCGGTCTTTGCCGACCGTGTGTAGGCATAAGCAGCAAGGCCGTATTCCAATCGGTTGGCCTCTGCGATCGCTTCATCGAAATCGCCGAACGGGAGGACCATCGCCAACGGACCAAAGGGCTCCTCCATCATCATCCGCATCGTGCGATCCACGCTGGTGATTACGGTCGGCTGAAAGAAATTACCCTTGTTGCCGATCCGGACTCCGCCCGTCCGAATTTTTGCGCCCTTTTGGACCGCATCGGCGACCAGCGATTCCATCGCTGTCACACGGCGTTCGTTGGCTAACGGTCCCATGTTGACCCCATCGTCAAGGCCATTGCCGACGCGGATTTCCTTCACGGCATGCACAAATCGTTCGACGAAACGCTCATAGACATTTTTCTGCACGAGGAAGCGGGTCGGCGCGACGCAGACCTGCCCGGCGTTCCTGAATTTTGCGCCGGAGATCTGCTTGGCCGCAACCTCAACGTCGGCGTCGTCGAACACGATCACCGGCGCATGGCCGCCGAGCTCCATTGTCACGCGCTTCATATGGGCCCCCGCCAACGCGGCGAGCTTCTTGCCCACGAGCGTCGATCCGGTAAATGTCACCTTGCGGATGATGGGATGGGGAATGAGATATTCGCTTATTTGGGACGGGACGCCAAAGACCAGGCCGACTACGCCGCAGGGAAGGCCAGCGTCAACGAAAGCGCGGATCAACTCTGCGGGCGATGCCGGAGTCTCTTCCGGCGCTTTTACGATAATCGAACATCCCGCCGCCAACGCGGCGGATAGTTTGCGGACAATCTGGTTTATCGGGAAATTCCAGGGGGTGAAGGCGGCGACTGGGCCGACCGGCTCCTTGATGACGAGTTGATAGACGCCTGCTGAACGAGCCGGAATCACACGGCCATAGGCCCGCCGGCCCTCTTCCGCAAACCAGTCGACGATATCAGCAGCGGCTAGCGTTTCAATCCGCGACTCCGCGAGCGGCTTTCCTTCTTCGAGCGTCATGAGCCTGGCGATGTCTTCTACCCGGCTCCGAAGGATATCGGCCGCCTTGCGCATGATTTTGGCGCGATCAAATGCCGATGTCGCGCGCCATATGGCGAAACCGCGCGCGCTGGCGGCGAGCGCCTCGTCGAGATCGTTTTGAGAAGCGCAGGCGACGGCGCCGATCTTCTCTGCTGTCGCGGGGTTCGTCACCGGCAGGCAGCGCTGATTCTCGGCAGGTCGCCATTTGCCTGCAATGTGCAGGAGAACATCGGAGTACATGTGATCCTCGGGCCTCTCAAGCCGGCTGCCTGGCGGCGGACATCGCTCGTTTAACATTTTCGGTACGAAAACCGACGCTCGACGCGGTGAAAGCTCTCGTCAATTCCCTGTTATCACCCGACGCATGCCGATGGCCGATTGAGCGCGCCGTTCCAGCGTCACGGTTCGCCTGCGCGCCCGCTTTGCAGAATTTTCAAATTTCGTCCTCGCGACCCCTTTGCTTCGGAAGATATTACGCAGTTGGAGCGACCGAGACTAATGGAACATCGTTCCCTTTTCACGCTCTCGATGGGCGTGAATGACCGCGAGCGCACAGGAGGCCACTCGGGTCAGCGCCGAGTCGGCGCGGCTCGTCAGGATGATCGGAGCCCGTGTGCCGATCACGATGCCGGCGCATTGCGCGCTGGTCAGGTAAATGAGTTGTTTATAGAGCATGTTCCCTGCTTCCAGATTCGGCATAAGCAGAATGTCCGCGTTGCCGGATACGGGCGAGGAAACGCCCTTGGTCTCGGCCGCGTCGCTGGAGATTGCAACGTCGAAGGCGAGCGGTCCGTCGACCACAGCGCCGGTGATCTGGCCACGGTCGGACATTTTGCTTAACGCCGCGGCGTCGAGCGTGCTTTGAATGGCCATGTTGACGGTCTCGACGGCAGACAGAACGCCGACATGTGGGCGGTGAACGCCGAGATTAAATGCAAGATCGATTGTATTTTGAATGATGTCGCGTTTGTCAGATAGCGTCGGATTGATGTTGACGACGCAATCGGCAATCAGGAGCGGCTTCGGATAGCTCGGCATGTCGAATAGAAATGTATGGCTGATGCGACGGCTTGTGCGCAGTCCGCCTGATTTATTCACGACGGCGGAAAGCAGCTCATCTGTGTGTAGACTGCCCTTCATGATCAGAGTGACGGCTTTCTCATGACAAAGCAAGACGGCGGCGCTCGCCGCCTCAAGCGGATCATCCCCGCTTTCCATCAATTTCACGTTCGTTAGATCAATGCGATTTGCGTCGGCTATGGCCCTTATCCGATGGAGCGGTCCGATAAGAACTGGTTCGATCAATCCGCGGGCTTTTGCCGTAATCGCTGATTCAAGGGCTATCACGCTGCAAGGGAAGGCGACTGCGACCTGCGCGGGTCCGATATCCTCCGCCGTCTTGATGAGTTGATCGAGATGAGGATATTTCATCGATTGTCCTTCGATCGCGCATAACGCGCGGCGCCTTGAAGACGAACGCGCCAGCCCGCGGCGCAGGAAAAAGACGCGGTCGGCGACAAAGCCGCCGACCGCGCAGGCGGGAGACTACAGCGACGCCAGACGCTCGTGCCGCCTAAGCAACGGCTTGCGGGCGCATATCCGCACGATCGACGCCAGCCACGACGACCGGCTTCTTCATCGCATCGCGCCTGAACGGCTCGCCAAGTTCCTGGTTCAGAATGACTTCGATGAAGGTGGTGACGCCTTTTTCCTGCGCGGCGCATGCATCGGTCAGCGCCGTTGTCAGCTCCGATTGCGTGCGCACGGCGACGCCCTTCAGCCCGCAGGCCTCCGCGACGCGCGCGTAACTCAAATGCGGATCGAGTTCGGTTCCAACAAAATTGTCGTCATACCATAGCGTTGTGTTGCGCTTTTCTGCGCCCCACTGATAGTTTCGGAAGATGACCATGGTGATCGCTGGCCATTCTTCGCGTCCGATCGAACTCATTTCGCTCATCGAGATGCCGAAGGCGCCATCGCCGGCGAAACCCACCACAGGAACATCCGGGCAGCCGATCTTGGCGCCGATGATTGCGGGAAACCCGTAGCCGCACGGGCCAAAGAGTCCGGGCGCGAGATATTTCCGGCTCTTCTCGAAGGTCGGATAGGCATTGCCGATGGCGCAATTATTTCCAATGTCGCTGGAAATGATTGCATCCTTCGGCAGAGCCGCCTGGATCGCCCGCCAGGCCTGCCGCGGCGACATGCGATCAGGCTCCCGGCTACGCGCCCGCTCGTTCCAGCTTGTGCCCTGATCGTCGTCTTCATGATCCATGCTGGACAGCTCTTGCAGCCACGCGGATTTCGTCTTGTGGATGAGCGCTTTGCGCTCCTCATTTCCGATGCTTCCTGCGTCGGGAGAAAGCTGCTCCAGAATTTGGCGCGCAACCAGCTTGGCGTCGCCGCAGATGCCGACAGTGACGGGTTTTGCGAGGCCGATACGATCCGGGTTTATGTCGACCTGGATGATTTTTGCGTTCTTTGGCCAGTAATCCACGCCATAGCCGGGCAGCGTCGAGAACGGGTTTAACCGCGTGCCGAGCGCTAGCACGACGTCGGCCCTGGAAATCAGCTCCATGGCCGCCTTCGATCCGTTATATCCAAGCGGGCCGCAAGCCAGGCGGTGGCTTCCGGGAAAACTGTCATTGTGTTGATATCCACAGCACACCGGAGCGTCGAGCCTTTCCGCCAAGGCGACGCAATCGGCGACCGCGTTGCCGATCACCACGCCGGCCCCGGACAAAATGACTGGAAAGGCCGCACTTGAAAGCAGCTTGGCGGCTTCGGCGATGGCCTGGGCGCCTCCGGAAGCGCGCTCCAGCTCGACAATTGAAGGCATATTGACGTCAATGTGTTGCGTCCAATAGTCACGCGGAATGTTGATCTGAGCGGGCGCCGAAAGCCGCTTGGCTTTAAGGATGACGCGGTTCAACACTTCAACAACGCGCGACGCGTCGCGGACCTCTTCCTGGTAGCAAACCATGTCGCGGAACAGCGCCATTTGTTCGACTTCCTGAAAGCCGCCCTGACCGATCGTCTTGTTCGCGGCCTGAGGCGTCACCAACAGCATCGGCGTATGGTTCCAGTAGGCGGTCTTGATCGCAGTCACAAAGCCGGTGACGCCCGGGCCATTCTGCGCGATGGCCATGCCGATCTTGCCGGTCGCGCGGGTATAGCCGTCGCAGATGAGGCCGCCGTTGGTCTCATGTGCGACGTCCCAGAAGGTAATGCCAGCCTGAGGAAACAGATTCGAAATCGGCATGAAAGCCGAACCTATGATGCCGAATGCGTGCTCGATTCCGTGCAGTTGCAACACTTTGATGAATGCTTCTTCCGTCGTCATTTTCATGTTTTTTCGCTCCCTAGTTTTTTGAATGAGCCAACCATTGCGCAATCGCCGCTTTTAAGCTGGCGCAGCGGCTGATCGGCGATTTTGTCAGGCCATGGTTGCGGCGAGCGCCGCGGCGGCGGCTTGTAAGGCAGGCAAACGCTCCATCGCATTCTCTCGCGACAGGCGCACGATCGGCGCCTGGAGCGCGAGGCCCGCGAGGCATTCGCGCTTGCCGGCGCCGAAAATCGGCACGGCGATGCAGAACAGGCCGGGAAGGAACTCCTCGTCGTCGAAGGCAAAACCCTGGCGGCGGACGGCGGCGAACTCGACGTCGAGCGCCGCGCGGGTCGTCAAAGTGTTCGGCGTGAAGCGGCGCAACGATAACGTGTCGAGGAGCCGCTCCCGCCTTGCCGGCGGCATCATCGCGAGGAACATCTTGCCGCTCGCCGAGCAGTGGACCGGAACGTGCGAACCTTTCTGGAAGGCGACGCGAAGCGGCAGCATCGCCTCGACGCGATCGAGATACATAACTTCGCTACCCTGCAGAACAGTCAGATTGCAGGATTCGCCGAGGTCGCGCGCGACGCGCTCGAGGATCTGGTGGCGTTGCATCGAGCCGGGATTATTCGACAGGATAGACAACGCCAATGCGCTGGCCTGCGCCGCCAGCTCATAGCGCCGGCCGTCCGGCAGTCGTTGCAGGAGTTCTGCTCCTTCGAGCATTGTCAGCCACCTGTGAAGCGTGGGCTTCGGGAGATCGACGATCTCCGTCAGCTCGGCGAGCGTTGGCGCGTGATCCATCTCTGCGATCGTCTTGAGCAGACTGAAAGCCTTGAGGGCAGGCGAGGAGTCCGGTGCATCATCCATCAGCGTGATCCACATATATTCCGTTTTTTGTTTCAATAAAAGCAAAAAAACGAGATTTTTGTTTGATTCTCTCGGCCAGGGCGCGAGAGACGGCGACATAAGGCGCCGAAGGTCGAAGGCGCCCCAAGGACGATATCCTTACGCGCCTCGCCCGGAACCGGCTGAAGATTTTCTCAGATGCTCGCCGTGGCCGCCTTCCGTGGCGCAGGCGCAGCGCCGCGTTCATCCTGGAGAATCATGTCGGAGGCTTTTTCGGCGATCATGACGACAGGCGCGTTGGTGTTGCCAGAAATGAGCGTCGGCATGATCGAGCAATCGACAACGCGAAGCCCGGCGATCCCATGAACGCGCAGGCGCGCGTCGGTTACGGCGCTTGGGTCGGATCCCATTTTGCAGGTTCCGGAGGGGTGAAAGATCGTCGCGCCGGCCCCCCGCGCGAATTCGAGCAGCGCTTCGTCGCCTTCGACGCCGCGGCCCGGGCGGTATTCCTCCGTGAGAAGCGGCGCGAGACTGCGCGTGGCGGCGAGGCGGCGGGCGAATTTAATGCCTTCGACCGTGCAGCGGCGGTCGGTTTCGCTAGCGAGATAATTCGCGCGTATGACGGGCGGCTCGAACGGGTCGCGGCCGCGGATCATCACCGAGCCGCGCGACTCCGGGCGCAACTGGCACACCGAAAAGGTGCAGCCGGACCAGTCGTGCGGCTTCGCGCCGGCCATGTCCGCCGACAGCGTCGCGAAATGAAACTGAACGTCGGGCGTCGCAGAATCTGGAAGTACGCGGGTAAAAAGGCCGCCCTGATTGATGCCGACCGCAAGAGGCCCGCGTCGCCGCAACAGCCATTGCAGGCCGATGCGCGCCTTGCCTCCAAGCGAGGCGAGATCATCGTTGGTCGTGATCGGCTTGGCGACCTTGTACATCAGGCGGACTTGCAAATGATCCTGCAAATTCGCGCCGACGCCCGGAAGATGATGTACGACATTGACGCCATGCGCCTTGAGGACGTCGCCTGGCCCGATGCCCGACAACTGCAGCAGTTGCGGGCTTTGCAGCGCGCCTGTGGCGAGTACAATCTCGCGACCGGCGTAGGCCTCGCGCATTTTTCCGTACTGACGGTAGCGCACGCCGACCGCGCGCGCGCCGTCGAGAATAAGCCCCGTAGCCTGCGCCTCGACCTCGACGCGGAGATTTTCGCGGGATTCTGCCGGGCGTAGATAGGCGACCGCGGCGCTGCAGCGCCAGCCATGGCGCGTGAACAGCTGATAATAGCCGACGCCCTCCGAGCCGCCCGCATTGAAATCGTAAATTCGCGGCACGCCAAGCTCCTGCGCGCCCTCGAAAATGGCCTCGAGAAGCTCGTGCTTATCCTCGATGTCGGAGCACCAGAGCGGCCCGTCGGCGCCGTGAACGGAACTCGCCCCCTTTGTGTTGTGCTCCGACCGGATAAAGTAGGGGAGCACGTCCTTCCACGACCAGCCGTCATTTCCAGCCTGCGCCCAGCGGTCGTAGTCAGCAGCCTGACCGCGGATGAAGATCAGGCCGTTGATGGAGCTCGAGCCACCGAGCGTGCGTCCGCGCGGCCAGTAAATGCGCCGGCCGTTCATCGCCGGCTCGGGCTCGGTGTAGAAGCCCCAGTTCAGGGTTTTGTGGAACATCGTCTTCCCGTAGCCGATGGGAAGATGGATCCAGATCGAGCGATCTCTGGGGCCGGCTTCGAGCAGCAGGATCTTGCGCTGGCCGCTCGTGGAAAGCCGATTGGCGAGGACGCATCCAGCCGTCCCGCCGCCGACGATGATATAGTCAAAGTCAGCGCGTTCCAGCCCTTTGCCGGTCCCGCCCATCGTCCTCTCCCCTTCGCCGGCTTTTTGAGACGGCGTATTTTAACTTATTGTCTCGAAATCCGGCACAATTTGTTCCATTAAATTAAATGGCCGATCCATTGTCAACGCCGCTCGTCATCAATTTCCTGAATGCCCGCTTCGCAGGGCGGGGCTTGCTCAAGCGTGCGTAGGGCAGCGATCAGGAGGGAACAGGCGGAGAAATCTTGAAGCAAGCGCGCCGATTTAACGGAGCTCGACGGAGCGGACGCCCGGAGCCTACGGATTGCCGCTTTGGAAGCTGAAGCTTTCGGCGCGTTCGTTCGAAGCCACCTGCAACATATGCCATTTGACTGCGCGCGCCAGCCTCTCCATCGGGATGTGGCTGCTCGTGAGCGCGAAATTCTGCGTGGCGTGAAGCTGAACGGTGCTCGCCGTCATCGACATCGCAAAGGCGCCAAAAAGCATCACGCGGAAAAGATTGGCTTCGTACATGGGTTCGACCAGCATCGAGACGCCCAACGCCATATCAGTCTTTGTTGTGCACTGCAACAAAACCTATTGATCGTGCTGCAAAGCAACATCGTAGTCGGGCAAATTATTCAATTCCTTGCAAATATATTGAGCCAGATGTTCGGCCGCCGACTCGACTCCGCTCGGCTTGCGCTTGAGCACGATCTCCATTCCCGGCAGCGCGGGCAGACCCTCCTTGCTGCCAAGCTGGCGTACATCGGGGGTCAGCGCGCAAAGCGGAAAGATCGATACGGCGAATCCCGCGTAAACGGCGGCTTGCAATCCGGCTATGCTATCACAAACCGCAGCGATCCTCCATGGACGGCCGGTTTGGCCAAGGGCGTCGAGGGCGCGCTGGCGGTAAATGCTGCCGGTCGGCAGAAGCGCGAGGGGCAGCGGCTCGTCAATGCCGGCGACGTAGTCGCGGGCCGCGACCCAGATCAGCGGCTCTTCCCGAATCGTCACCCCGCCGCCGAAATCCGGCTGGCGCGTCATGATGGCGATATCGATTTCCTCTCGCATGAGGGCGGCGTGCAGATGAACGCTGCGGGAGCAGCGCAATTCGATCTCGACCTGGGGATAAGCCCGTGCAAAGCCGCTGAGCACGAGAGGCAAAAGATACGCCGCATAGAGGTCCGGCACGCCGAGGCGGACGTGACCAGCTATGTTGAACGCTTGGAAACGGTCGCGGATTTCGTCATTGAGCTGAAGCAGTGAGCGCGCGTAGGAGAGCAGCATTTCGCCATCGCGAGTCAGCGCGACATGCCCATTGCGTTGCCGACGATCCCTCTCGAAAAGGCGCTTGCCGACCGCCTTTTCGAGACGCTGCATCTGGTGGGTGATTGCCGGCTGGGTCCGTCCGACCTGACGGCCCGCCAGCGTCACGCTCCCCGTTTCATTCACGGCCACGAACGTTCGAAGCAGCGGTATCTCAAGATCCGGAATCATGTTTATCAATTTTTTGAATGAGCCAGATGCAAACAATAGATTTTTCGTGAGCGCTGGCAATCATTAGATTAATTCGACCTTGGACAAGCCGAACATCGCAGGCGGAAGACCTGTCGGCCCCAAAGGACGAGGAACGCTCAATAGACGTCGGGGACCTTCTTTCCTGCGCGCGGACTTTCGCGCGCCGGATTCGAGAAGCAGCCGGCGACTCTTCAAGTGAGGGGCAGAATGTTTCGCTTCAGCCGCACCCGCATCAAAAGCACAGATATCGTCCTGATCGTCATTTGCCTGATGTATCTCGTCACTTACATCGATCGGGTAAACATCGCGACCGCCGCTCCCGCAATGCAAAAGGAGCTGGGTCTTACGAATATACAGCTTGGTCTTGCGTTCTCCGCTTTCGCCTATCCATACGCGTTTTTTCAGATCGCCGGCGGGTGGCTTGGAGATCGCTTGGGGCCGCGCCTCACGCTGTTGATCTGCGGCACAATATGGTCCGCGGCGACGCTCGCGATGGGCTTCGTGGAAGGAGCCATATCCCTTGTGGCGGCGCGCTTCATACTGGGAATTGGCGAAGGTTCGGCGTTCCCGACCGCCACACGCGCCTTGTCAAATTGGTTGCCCGCGGATCGGCGCGCCTTCGCCCAGGGCGTCACTCATGCGTCAGCACGTTTTGGCAACGCGCTGACGCCGCCGCTGATCGCCTTTCTCATCGTGGCTCTGTCGTGGCGCGCATCCTTCTTCATCGTAGGCGCGATCAGCTTCGCATGGGTCGCGCTGTGGTGGTTCTATTTCCGTGACGATCCGCGCGACCACAAGGGCGTGACCGCGGAAGAACTCGCGGTCTTGCCTCCGCAGAAGCTTACTGCGGTGCGAAAGGTCGTCCCCTGGCGGCGCTTGTTCACGCGAATCCTGCCCGTCACTCTCACGGACTTCTGCTACGGTTGGACCCTCTGGTTGTTTCTCAACTGGATCCCTTCCTTTTTCCTTCACCAGTTTCATCTCGACATTAAAAAGTCGGCGATTTTCGCGGCGGGGGTTTTCCTGGCCGGCGTCCTCGGCGACACGGTCGGCGGCATTGTGAGCGACGGAATTTTGCGCCGAACCGGCAGCGTGTCGAAAGCGCGCGTGTCGGTCATTGTGGTGGGCTTTCTTGGCGCCTTCGTGTTCATGTTGCCTGTCGTTTTCTCCAGTGATCTCATGATTGTGACGCTTTGCCTAAGCGGCGCTTTCTTCTTCGCCGAATTGATTGTCGCGCCGATCTGGGCTGTGCCCATGGACATTGCGCCGCAATACGCGGGCACGGCGAGCGGCTTCATGAATTTTGGCTTCGGTCTCGCCGGCATGATCTCGCCCGTCGTGTTCGGCGCCGTGATCGACGCGACGGGAAGCTGGACTCTGCCGTTTGTCGCCTCGCTTGGGTTGCTGCTGCTTGGCGCCGTGCTTGCGCTGTTCATGCGGCCGGACCAGCCCTTTCTCGACGAGATCGAACCTACGCGCGATCGTGGCGCCAGGCCCATGCCCGTGCAATCCCCTTCCTGAATTATGTTGCTTTTCCCTCGCCAGGCGGCGTCGCGTTCGTCTCGCGCTATCAATCGGAGATTATGGATGACCACTTCCGTCGCCGAGCCGATCGGAAAACTTGATCGCTTCCACTCGAGCAGGCCAGCAGACAGTTTGGACTCAGATCCAGTCTACACGACGGCGCAGCGCGCGCGCGCTGCTCAAAGGCTTTTCGCCGACGTCAGTCAGGAGCGCGCCGACGACGCCGTCCGGGCGCTGGCTTGGTCGCTGTACAAGCCGGAAAACGCCAAGGCGCTCGCCGAGCTTGCGGTCGAGGATACAGGCCTCGGCAACGTCCCCGATAAAATCCGCAAGAAGCAAAGGAAGACTTTCGGCACGTTGAGGGATCTCCTGCGTGGACGTTCGGTCGGAATCATTGAGCGCGATGAGTCGCGCGGCATTGTCAAATACGCCAAGCCAATGGGCGTTATCTGTGCGGTGACGCCATCGACCAACCCTGGCGCGACGCCGGTCAACAAGGCCATGATGGCGATCAAGGGCCGCAATGCGATCGTCATTGCGCCGTCGCCGCTCGGCTATCGAACCACGGCGCTTGTCGTCGAGCTGATGCGGCAGGAATTGGCGAAAATTAACCTGCCGATGGACCTCGTGCAGATCCTGCCACTCCCGATCACGAAGGAGTCGACGGAGGCGCTGATGAAGGCCTGTGATTTGGTGGTCGTGACCGGATCCCAGGACAATGTACGGCGCGCCTATTCGAGCGGCACGCCCGCGATCGGCGTCGGCGCGGGCAACGTGCCGGTGTTGATCGACGAGACCGCCGACCTTCGCGATGCGGCGCAAAAAATCTGCGAATCAAAAATCTTCGACAACTCGACCTCCTGTTCCTCCGAGAACTCAGTCATCATTATCGATAGCGTGTATGATGCGGCGATCGCGGCGCTCCGGGTAGCCGGAGGCTATTTGTGCGACGAACGCCAAAAGCAGAAAATCGCCGACAAATTCTGGGTCAATGGCAAGCTGAACCGCGACCTGATCGCGCGGGACGCCAAGGTGCTCGCCGAAGCGTTCGAACTTCCAAGCATCGCGCAAGACGCCAAGTTCTTTATGGTCGAAGAGACCGGCGCCGGACGAGCTTACCCGTTCTCGGGAGAAAAGCTCAGTCTCATCCTGACGGTTTATCGCGCATCTGACTTTGCAGCCGCAAAGAAGCGCCTTCGCGAGATACTGGACTTCCAGGGGAAGGGGCATTCGCTCGGAATCCACACCACCGACATGAGTCGCGCGCGGGAGCTGGCGGAAGACCTCGACGTCGTGCGCGTGCTTGTCAATTTTGCGCATACGTTCGGCAATGGCGGCGGCTTCAACTCCGGACTCGGATTCACGCTCAGCATGGGCTGCGGTTCATGGCAAAAGAACAGCATCTCGGAAAATCTCAGCTACAGGCACTTCATCAACGTGACGCATCTAGTCACCGTGATCCCTGAGGACAAGCCCAGCGAGCGCGAGCTCTTTGGACCGCATTGGGACAAGATTGGATATAGGGAGGCCGCGCAATGAATTTCGTTGAGCATGTCGCAAAGGAGCGCGCCTTGGCGCCCGCAGGCGTCCCCGTTCCTCGCGGGATTCTCTGCAAGACGCCGGAAGCCGCTGCGGAAGCATTCGAAAAGCTCGGGCCATGCATGGTCAAAGCCCAGGCGCCAACCGGCAAGCGGGGCAAGGCTGGAGGCATCAAACCGGCCTTTTCGGCTAAAGAGGCTCATGACCTTGCCGCAGCCATCCTCGGAATGACGATTGACGGACATCTCGTCGGCTCAGTGCTGCTCGAAGAACGCGCCGGGATCGCCCGGGAGTTTTACGCCGTTGTCCTGAACGATGCAAAAAGCAAAAGTCCTCTTGTGTTGTTTTCGACCGAGGGAGGAATGGACATCGAAGAAGCGGCGGCGACGCGGCCCGACGCGCTAAAGCATTGGTCTGTCGATCTCGCCCAGGGTTTTGGCGTCGCAGAAGCGCGCGCGATGACCGAGGGTCTCGATCTTTCCGGCGCAGATGACCAAATCGCGCAGATTCTGGCGGCGCTTTATCAGATCAGCAGCGCCCTCGACGCCGAGCTGATTGAAATCAATCCCCTGGCCCTGTTGACCGACGGACGCGTCGTGGCGCTCGATTGCAAGCTGACGCTCGATGATTCGGCCGCCTTCCGCCAGGGCGATCTATCGGCTGCGGCGGCGCCCGAAACAATGTCGGTCCTTGAGCAGGACGGCTACGATAGCGGATTGAAATTCATTCAGCTCGACGGCAATGTCGGCGTTTTGGCCAATGGCGCCGGCCTCACCATGACGACGATGGACGTCATCAGCCACTTTGGCGGCCGTCCGGCGAACTTCCTCGAGATTGGCGGCGAAGCCTACACAAAGTCGGAGACGGCGTTGCGCCTCGTGCTCGCCAACCCCGGCGTGAAGAGTCTTGTTGTTAACTTCTGCGGCGCGTTCGCGCGCACGGATGTAATGGCGGAGGGCGTGGTTGCGGCCTGGCGAAAACTTAAGCCCTCGGTGCCGGTCTTCTTTTCGATTCATGGAACCGGGGAGGATGACGCCGTCCGTATCGTTCGCGAAGGTTTGGGCATCGAACCTTTCGATTTCATGGAAGACGCGGTGAAGGCCGCGGTGGGAGCGGCGCAATGATTATTTATCGGCGGCACGGCCGGGTCCTGGTCCAAGGGATCACCGGCAAACAAGGCACATTCTGGACTGAGAAAATGATATCCTGCGGAACGCAGGTGGTCGCCGGCGTCAACCCGAAGCGCGCGGGTCAAACACACATCGGCGTTCCCGTATACGCCACCGCCAAAGAGGCAATGGCTGAAACGCCCTTCGATATCGCTGTGATGTTTATTCCGCCGTCGGCCGCCAGGGACGCGGCGCTCGACGCGATCGAAGCTGGCGCGAAGACGGTCGTCATACTTACCGAGCACATTCCGGCTCGCGACGTCATGGCGATTCATCATGCGGCGCGCGAGAATTCGGTGCAGATCATTGGCCCGAATACCGCGGGCGTCGTGACGCCCGGCGAAGGTTTCGTCGGCATCATGCCCGGGCATAACCAGAATATTTTTCAGCCCGGAACAGTCGGGGTCATTTCGCGCAGCGGCAGTCTCGGGACCTTGGTCTGCCTCAATCTGACGCGAGCCGGCATCGGACAGTCGGCGTTTCTTGGCATCGGCGGCGATCCGATGATCGGCACGACGACACGCGATGCGCTCATCGCACTTGACAAAGATGCGGGAACGGACGCGGTCGTCTTGGTCGGCGAGATCGGGGGAGCCATGGAAGAAGCGGCGGCGGAATATGCGGCGAGCATGGCGAAGCCTGTCGTTTCCTTTATTGCGGGGCGAGCCTCGCCGCCTGGCAAGAAAATGGGGCACGCGGGCGCTATCGTCCTTGGCGACGCCGGGAGTTATCCCTCGAAGCGAAAAGCGCTTGAAGCAGCAGGCGTCATTGTCGCGGACACGCCGTCTGAAATTTCCGACTTGCTGCTCCAGCAAATCGAGGCCCGCTTTCCTAGCGCCGATCTCGCAAATGCTGAAGGTTGGAATTGACAATGGAACCGACCTTGTCCGCTGAGGCGTCTCCAGTTTGAAGTCAGCTCTGGCCCCGATTGAGGACCAGAGAGTGAAGCGCAACCGAATCAGCAAAGTGTGGGTCATTGCGATCCTGCAGGAATACGAGGTCGGGATCGCCGTAGCCGGGCTGTACTGTTATCAAGAAAGCCGAGATGAGACAGGTTCGCCTGAGACTGCCTCCTCGGCCAGCGTACAACCTGTCAGTATAGAAAATATGTTTGTCTTTATGGCAGCGTTTCGGCGGTCTTCTTGATTGGCTGCGTCAGGTCGGCGTGGCCGCCCCACTTCGCATTTAGACGTAAAGCGCCTGATCAAACGCGTAGCGCCGAACGGGCCCGCCTGATCGGCGCCTTCCAATCCGATCGAACTGCGTCGACGAGCTCCCGCTTGCGAGCAGGCTTAGCGGCTTTTTGAGAGAGGATCCGCTTCAGCTAGGCGTTCTCTTCCTCGAGTTGCCGCAGTCACCGCGCCGGCAAACCCCTGCCATACAAATAGCCTGCCGCCTTGCGGGCTTTTCTGCGGAAGCGCTCCTTCGCGCTCCGCGATCTTATCGGCGGCGCATGGATTTTCCTATCAGCGCGATACCCTCCCCCTTCGCCTGGAAGCCTTTGGGAATCGGATTTAGTACTGCTCCAATAGCGGCGCGGCAGCTAAAACTGAGACGCCGGCCGCGCGATCAGCCCGTTGAAACAATTGAAACGAATCTCGTGCGGCGCCGACATCGCCTTGAAACAACTTGCCACCACATTGCGCATGCTCGCCGTCGGGGAGTTCGGCAGGGCGCGCGCAATAAAAGTTTGCGCGGAAGCTAAGCCGACGATTGATCAGTTATATGCAAAAGGGGGGAACCACCCAATGAGAAATGCCATCGCTCTTGCCTTCGCTTCGGCAATCGCTCTCGTTTCAGTCAATGCATCGGCGGCGACCTGGCCGACGTCTGTCGTCGGCGTGTGGCACGGCTACGCCAATACAAGCGACGTTGTATTCACGCTCATTACCCAGAAGCCGACTGGCAAATGCCCTATCGTCTTTGGCGCGTTGACCGACAATACCTACAAGACAACCGGAACGCTCACTGGATTCTATTGCCCCGGAAGCGGACGGATTGTCCTTCTTCGCAAGGATGGCGCGGGACATGTTTTCCAGTCATTCCGGGGAAATCTTGGCCAGAGTTCGGGGAATATGACCACGCTTCTTACAGGGCGTTTCGTGAACTATGGACAGCAGGCCGCATTTGTCGAATGGCCCTTCTCGGTCGAAAAATAGACTTGGACATTTTTTCGCACGACGCAAATTAACACCAAAACGTCATTTCACCCTTCACAAGCAGCAAGGCCTTTCTCATGAATAAAATCGCACGTTATCTCGTCTCCGCGGTCGGACTGATCTCCATCGCGTCGTTCAACATTGGGCCGGCTGCAGCCGACGTATGGCCCGTTTCCACCAAATATTGGACCTATGTAAAGATTCGCGCCAATAATTCGTCGTTGATTCTTCAAATTCATGCGCTGGACGACGCCACCGGCTGCGTTCGCATCGCCGGGTTTTTGTATCCGACCGTGGGCGCCAATCAATATAATGATGACAAGGTGACGGGATCCTATTGCCCTTTCAACGCGCAACTCAGCTTTCTTCGCAACGATCCGAAGAACACCGTCACAAATCAAGTATTCGATGGCGTCTTCACCGGCACCGGCCTTTTCACCGGCACGTTCGCAACTTTCGGGGGCGGCGACGACTCCGGCGAATTCCCGGTCTCCGGCAAGATCGACCATTATTGAGAGGGAGCAGATTGCATATGAGATCGCGGCGCTCCCGGATCATCCGCCCATCCTGGAGCGTCGCCGACAGACAAGCCCTGAGCAATGGACCGAATATGTCGGAACATTTGGGGCGTAAATCCGGTCAGCTCCGCCTAAGCTTGGCGTTTCCAACCTTTCGCTTTTGCTTTATAGGTATTTTCCGTTCTCGAACTTGGTGATTGCCGCATCGGTCCGCGCGATGACGTAAGGCGACGTGCGGGTGATGTGAAGACATGAGCGACAAGTCTAGGGCGCATATTCTCATCGTCGATGACGAGGCAGGGGTCCGCGATATGATTGCGGAATATCTTGCGCGGCATGGGTTCAGCGTGGCTTTGGCCGAGGGCGGCGACGCCATGCGTCGCGGCATTTCTGCGCGGGCCGTCGACCTTGTCATTCTCGATCTGAACATGCCCGGCGAAGACGGATTGACCCTCATGCGCCAGTTGCGCGCCACAAGCGATGTCGGAATCATCATGCTGACCGGGATCGCCGACCCGGTAGACAGGATCGTCGGACTGGAAGTCGGCGCCGACGACTATATGTCGAAGCCTTTCAACCTGCGCGAACTTGTAGCGCGTATCCACACAGTGTTGCGGCGCAAGAACAACAGCGGCGCGCAGCCGGACGATCCGGGCGGCCGCTCCCGGCAACGTCCGATGACGCGAAAGATCGCGGCGATCATGGCTGCCGACGTCTTTGCCTACTCGCGGCACATCGCCGAAAACGAAGAGGAAACACTGAGCATCCTGGCGACGAGCCGCAAGATTTTTGACGAACTGATCGATCGTCACGGCGGGCGGATCTTCAATACTGCGGGGGATTCCGTTATGACGGAGTTCGGTTCCGCCGTTGACGCCATGCGCGCCGCAGTCGACATTCAGGAGGCGCTGCGCTCACGCAATCTTGCTCATCTACCAGGGCGTTGTTTACAATTTCGCATTGGCATCACTGTCGCTGACGTTGTCGAGCATGAGGGGGATCTTCTTGGCGACGGCGTCAATCTGGCCGCGAGACTGGAAGGTTTGGCGGACCCCGGCGGCATCTGCATTTCGCGATGGGTGCATGACGCGGTCGTCAACAAAGTATCGGTGGCGTTTCGCGACATCGGCGAACGGGAGGTGAAGAATATCCCGACGCCGGTCCATGCCTACATTGTTGACTGGTCAGATCTCTGATCGTAGGTTAAAATTGCCGTTGTCTATGACAAATTGCGCGCCTACAAAATGTTTTGCGATCCGCCGGGAGCCTGCCGGTTTCGTGAATTGAGCGATAAACGAGTTTTCAGGAGTTCCGACAAGCATGGACCGGCTCCCCGCCATCATAATAGTGGACGACGAGCAGGAAATTCGGGACATGATCGCTGAGTATCTTGGACGACACGGGTTTGCCCCTCGCACGGCGGCAGGCGGCGCTGATCTTGACGCCCTGCTGGCGGAAGGACCGTGCGATCTCATTGCGCTCGACGTCAATATGCCCGGCGAAGACGGTTTCTCCATCGCCCGCCGGGTCCGCGCCGCCGGCGACACGCCGATTTTGATGGTCACCGCCGCAAGTGAGGTGATTGACCGCGTCGTAGGACTTGAGATCGGCGCGGACGACTACATTACAAAACCCTTTGACCTGCGCGAGCTGCGCGCGCGAATAAGAAGCATCCTGCGCCGCGCCGCTTCGTCTGCCCCGGAGCCTTCGCCCGAGCCAGACAGATTTGTGCAATTTGGCGTGTGGACGCTCGATCTTCTGGCCCGTAAGCTTACTCATGAGGATGGAACGCCTGCAGGCCTGACTGCGATGGAGTTTGATCTGCTGCGCGCGTTCGCCACAAATCCCAACCGCGTGTTGTCGCGTGACCGGTTGCTCGATCTGGCGCATAATCGCAACTATGAGGCATTCGACCGCAGCATCGATATCCGCGTCACGCGGTTGCGGCGCAAGATTGAAGTCGACCCGGCAAAGCCCTCGATCATCAAGACTGTTCACGGGGTTGGCTATATTTTTGTTCGCGGGCGCACATGACGACACCAGTCGAGCCGGATCGACGATTGATCGAGGCGCAGCTCTGGCAGGCGCTCGATAGCATCCCCGCGCGGATTGCGCTGATCGACCTTGGCGGCCGCTACCGTTTTGCCAATCAAGCCTACTGCGCCTTTGTTGGCCGGCCTCTCGCCGATATCGTCGGACGCCTGGCAAGCTCGGTGGCCGGCGTCGCTGCTAAGGACGATGAGTCCGCCGATGGCGTCGATCAATCTATTGTGGAGCGGATATTGGCAGGCGCCAGCGTAAATACGACATGCTGGCGGACATATGCGGATGGACAGCGCTACGAACAGAGGATCTATTCCCCCTGCCGCGACGCCCATGGATCAATCGAGGGATATTTTGATTTCGCGCGCGACCTGACCCATCTGAAACAGAGTGAGGCGCGGTTGGCGGAGCAGCTTGAGGCCCTGCAGGCAAGCGAGGCGCGCAACGCCGCCATCACTGCATCTGCTCTCGACTGCATTGTGGCGATCAACGAAGTGGGTCTGGTCGTGGAATTCAATCCCGCCGCGGAGCGGACCTTTGGCTATCGCCGGGAAGACGCCATCGGCCGATCGATCGGCGAACTGATCGTACCGCACGCCTTGCGCAAACGGCATAGCGACGGGCTCGCTCGCTATCTGCAGACGGGCGCCACGACAATGCTGGGTCAGCGACTCGAGATCGAGGCCATGCGGGCCGACGGCTCGACCTTCCCCATCGAGCTTGCCATCTGCGAAGTGCGGCTTCCCGGCCGGCGTCTGTTCACAGCCTATCTGCGGGACCTCTCTGCTGCGCGCGAAGCCCAACAGCAGATCGCGGCGCAGCGCGAAGCTCTCTATCAAAGCGAGAAGATGGCGGCCTTTGGTTCACTGCTCGCCGGCGTTGCGCATGAGCTCAACAATCCGTTGTCGATCGTCATTGGCAATGCTCTGATGTTGGCCGAGGAGGCGGAGGAATGCTCGCCCGAGCTGGCCGTGCGCGCGAATCTGATCCAGGCTGCGGCCGATCGATGTGGGCGCATCACGCACAGTTTTCTGGCGATGGCGCGTCAGCACAAGACGCTTCCCTCATTGACCAGCGTCGAAACCATCGTCGACGACGCATTGCAGCTCTTGAGCTATGGTCTTCATTCCAGCGGCGTCAAGATCGAACGTGCTATTCCGGACGGGCTGCCGTCTACATTGTGCGACGCCAGCCAGATCAGTCAGGTCCTGACCAACCTCTTGGTCAACGCGCGCCAGGCGCTCGAGGGACAGGCCCCCCCACGTCTGGTGCGCATTGAGGCCGTCGCAGCCGCCGACGCAATCGAGATAAGTATTTCCGACAACGGACCTGGCATACCGCAGGCGCTCCGCTCACGCATCTTCGATCCTTTCTTTACGACCAAGCCCGTGGGCGCGGGCACGGGCATCGGGCTGTCAGTGTCTCGAGGCATCGTGGAGGCGCATGGCGGCTCCTTGAGCCTCGCCGAGTCGGATCCGGAAAACCACGGAGCACGGTTCCTCGTTCGGCTTCCGATCGCATTGGATGTCGGCTCGAAGGCTGCCACCGGGGCTCGGCCAGCGACGCAAAAAGGTCTGAAGCGGCCGATGCGCAGCGCGCTGATCGTAGACGATGAGCCCGAGATCGGATCGCTTCTTTCGCAGATTTTGGCCGCTGAAGGATTTGAGTGCGATATCGCGCTTAACGGCGTGGAAGCTCAGGATCGGCTACGCGTTGGCGATTATGACCTGATCGTTTGTGATATCCGCATGCCCGGCATCGACGGGCCGGGATTCTTTGCCTGGATGAAGGAACACAAACAACATCTTTGCGCGCGGACGGCATTCGTCACAGGTGACACTTTGGGTGAGGCCGCAGGGCGGTTTCTGGCCGATTGCGGACGTCCGGTGATCGAGAAGCCCTTCAGCCCATTCGAAATAAGACAGCTGATCGCCGAACTCGGCTGCGTTCCCTAGATCGAAGGCGCCGCCCAGGGATCAACAAGTTCGCCTGCGCGCAATTGATGGCGCGCCACGCTTCGACCTGCGGGGGCGGCGTTGAATAGGCCGTCAGCGACAATTGGTCCGTGAAGGCAGAGTACCGCTACACGAAATTCGGCTTCTTCAGGAATGGGCCGATTACCTATCCGACGATATTCCACAGTCATAGCTTGGCGTAGAACCAGCTTCAGGTCGGCTTCAGCTACAAATGGCCATCGCTCCCGCCCGCAGCCGTCGTGGCCAAATATTGAACGAAACTTCGGGACGAGCGCCGGAACTCACTGATCGCTAAAAATCGTCAAAAGCACTTTGCCTTTGGCGCCGACGACGCACAAAAAATTCTGCGCCCGCCCGCCTGTCTTCTTCTCGATGCTGGCGTCGCCGATCACGATCGCCTTAACCTCAATATCTTCAATCTTGGAATTAACCTTGATCAACCTGATGCTGTCCAAATCGAGGCTTACGTCTTTCACCAGAGCCGACCTTTCCTTGAGGGCGATGAGGCCGCTCGCGCGGCAGGCGTCGATTTCTGGAGCTGGGGACGGCGCGGCGCCTGTCGCCGCCTCCTGAGCAAGGCTTGTTCCTCCTGCGACGAAAACGATAACCGCCGCCAGCGTTGAAATTGGTCTCACCTGGGTTCTCCCGATTTCTTCTCAAGGTTATGCTGCTCTAACGGGTCAGATCGAAATAGGTTCGACTTGCACAGGCGCTATAAAGGGTATATACCCGTATCATGGTTTCAGAATGTTATTGCACCTCTCTTCGCCGTGCTACCCGAAGGGTCGCCGCCCTTTATGATGCGGCGCTCGAGCCGGTCGGCGTGAACATCGCTCAATTCGCGCTTCTGCGCGCCGTCGCCCGCAGTGAGCCAGTCGATTTGACCGAGCTGGGGCGGCGCACGGAGCTCGACCGCTCGACGATCGGTCGCAACGTGCGCGTGCTGGAGCGAATGGGGCTGATGACACTAGGGCGCGGCGAGGATCTGCGCGAGGCGAGCGTCTCGATAACGCAGCGTGGCCGCCAGGTGTTGGAGGAGGGCGCTCCGCTATGGGCCTGCGTGCAGCGGACACTCGAGGATCGTATCGGCGACGGCGCGGCGCGCGACCTGCGGTCTGTCCTGAACCATCTCTAATTTTTATCGTATTACGGGTATCTGCCCGCGGATGGAGGCTAAAGAATGACGCTTGCAAATGAAACGCTTGCTCCGCCGCCCGCGCCAACATCGCCCCTGGCGGCGGCGCTCGCCCGGCGCGGCGTCCACTATGGCTGGGTCGTCGCCGCCGCGACCTTCCTGACGATGCTGGTGACCGCGGGCGCCGTCGGCGCGCCGGGCGTATTGATCGGACCGCTGCAAAAGGAGTTCGGCTGGGCGACCGCCGATATTTCCACGGCGCTCGCCGTCCGGCTCATGCTGTTCGGGCTTATGGGTCCCTTCGCCGCCGCCTTCATGAACCGTTTTGGGCTGCGCCGGGTCGCCGCGGCCGCGCTGACGCTGATTGCTCTTGGCGTTCTCGGCTCTTTCATGATGACGAAGCTTTGGCATCTTCTTTTGTTTTGGGGCGTGATGGTGGGCTTTGGCACAGGCCTCACCGCCATGGTGTTCGCCGCGACCGTGGCGACCCGCTGGTTTTCGGCGCGCCGCGGGCTTGTGCTCGGATTGCTCACCGCCAGCGCCGCGACCGGGCAATTGGCGTTCCTGCCGCTGCTTGCCGAGCTCACGGAAACGATCGGCTGGCGCGGCGCGCTCGTCTTCGTCCTTGCGGCGCTGCTGCTCGCGGCGCTCGCCGCGCTGACGCTGCTGCGCGACTGGCCGGCCGACGTCGGCCTCGCTCCCTTCGGGGCGACCGCTATCGTCCCACCGCCCGCCGAGCCGGCAAGTCTTGGCGCCATGCTAGCCTCGCCCCTGCTCGTGCTCAGGGAAGCCGCGCGCTCGCACACATTCTGGGTGTTGTTCGGCGCTTTCTTCGTCTGCGGCGCCAGCACCAACGGCCTCGTCCAGACGCATTTTATCTCGCTCTGCGGCGACTATGGCATGGCGGCGGTGACGGCGGCGAGCGTGCTCGCGATGATCGGCGTATTCGATTTCGCCGGCACTGTCGGCTCGGGCTGGCTGTCCGACCGCTACGACAGCCGCTGGCTGTTGTTCTGGTATTATGGGCTGCGCGGTCTTTCTCTGCTGTATCTGCCTTTTACCGATTTCACCTTTTACGGCCTCTCGCTGTTTGCCGTGTTCTATGGCCTTGACTGGGTCGCGACGGTGCCGCCGACGATCAAACTCGCGGCGGATCGCTTCGGCGACAAGGCCAACCTCGTCTTCGGCTGGATCTTCGCCGGCCATCAGCTCGGCGCGGCCTCCGCCGCCTATGGCGCGGGTTTCAGCCGCACCGCCTATGCGAGCTATCTGCCGGCGTTCTTTGTCGCCGGCGCGCTCTGCCTCATCGCCTCGGCTTTCGTGCTCACCCTGCGCGACGCCCGGCTGCCGATGCGCGCGCGAGCGGTAGCTTGAGGCGTTGGCCACAGCAATGCGGCCCGGAGTGTGAAACTCCGGGCCGCAAATCTTTCGCCTAGATTTAAAAAGCCGGCTTGTTAGCCGAACTGGTTCATCGTGTTGTGGGCGCCGCCGGCCTTCAAAGCCGCCTCGCCGGCGAAATATTCCTTGTGATCGTCGCCGAGGTCCGAGCCCGCCATGTTCTGGTGCTTGACGCAGGCGATGCCCTGACGGATCTCCTGACGCTGAACACCGAGGACATAGCCAAGCATGCCCTGCGCGCCAAAGTACTCCTTCGCCAGATTGTCGGTCGAGAGCGCGGCGGTGTGATAGGTCGGCAGCGTGATGAGGTGGTGGAAAATGCCGGCCCGCTTCGCGCCGTCCGCCTGGAAGGTGCGGATGCGCTCATCGGCTTCGATCGCCAGGGGCGTGCCGTCGTAATCGACGCTCATCAGAGCGGCGCGATCGTAGGCGGACACGTCCTTGCCCTCGGCCTTCCATGCGTCATAGACCTGCCAGCGGAAATTCAGCGTCCAGTTGAAGGACGGCGAATTATTGTACACGAGCTTGGCGTTGGGGATGACCGCGCGGATGCGGTCGACCATGCTGGCGATCTGCTCGACATGGGGCTTTTCGGTCTCGATCCACAGAAGGTCGGCGCCGTTCTGCAGCGAGGTGATGCAGTCGAGCACGCAACGATCCGCGCCGGTGCCGGAACGGAACTGGTAGAGGTTGCTGGCGAGGCGCTTCGGCCGCAGCAGCTTGCCGTTGCGGTTGATGATGACGTCGCCATTATGGGCGTCGCCGGGCGCGACTTCCTCGCAGTCGAGGAAGGCATTGTACTGGTCGCCGAGATCGCCCGGCGCGTGGCTGACGGCGATCTGCTGGGTGAGGCCGGCGCCCAGCGAATCGGTGCGGGTGACGATGATGCCGTCTTCGACGCCGAGCTCGAGGAAAGCGTAGCGGCAGGCGCGCACCTTGGCGAGGAAGACCTCATGCGGCACGGTGACCTTGCCGTCCTGATGGCCGCACTGCTTTTCGTCCGAGACCTGATTTTCGATCTGAAGCGCGCAGGCGCCCGCCTCGATCATCTTCTTGGCGAGCAGATAGGTCGCTTCCGCATTGCCGAAGCCGGCGTCGATGTCGGCGATGATCGGCACGACATGCGTCTGATGGTTTTCCGCAGCCGCCAACAGCTCCTGCGCCTTGGCGTTGTCGCCAGCCTTGCGGGCGGCGTCGAGGGCGCGGAAAATGCCGCCGAGTTCGCGGGCGTCGGCCTGACGCAGGAAGGTGTAAAGCTCTTCGATCAGGGCCGGAACCGAGGTCTTTTCATGCATCGACTGGTCGGGCAGGGGGCCGAATTCCGACCGCAGCGCGGCGACCATCCAGCCGGACAGATAGAGATAGCGGCGGTCCGTCGTGCCGAAGTGCTTCTTGATCGAAATCATCTTCTGCTGGGCGATAAACCCATGCCAGACGCCGAGCGACTGGGTGTAAAGGGCTGAATCGGCATCATAAGCGGCCATGTCTTTGCGCATGATCGCGGCCGTGTATCTGGCGATGTCGAGGCCGGTCTGGAATCTATTCTGCAGTCGCATGCGGGCCACAGCTTCGGGGTCGATGCCGTCCCAGGTTCCCTTATAGCTCTCGATGAGCTGCTTCACCTCTGTGATATTTTTTTGATAATCACCCGGTTGCGCCGTCTTGATCGGGCCTTGATAGGTCATTTGCGTCTGCCTTGTTCAGTCGAAGACATTTGTGAGGCACCCCTACCACAGCAAATCCCTGTCTGTGCAGAGGGAGCGAAGCAAAGATGTCATACTTTACAAAAAATGATTGTAATGCTGTAAAGATTGTACACACGGCGCCAGGCCCGCAAACGCGGAGCCTTCGAAATTGCGCGGAGCCTTCGAAAATGTCCAATGTTCGCCCCGTCTTCATGGGCCCACGCCTGCGCCGGCTGCGCCGCGATCTTGGCCTCACCCAGGCCAATATGGCCACAGACCTCGATATTTCAGCCTCTTACGTGGCTCTGCTGGAGCGCAATCAGCGCCCCTTGACCGCCGACATGCTGCTGCGCCTCGCTCGCACCTACAAAATCGACATGAGTGACCTCGCCGGAGACAGCCCCGCCGAATATACGGGCCGCCTTCAAGCCGTCTTGAAAGATCCGATGTTCTCGGACATCGACATGCCGCCGCTCGAAACCGAGGACGTCGCCACCAGCTATCCCGGCGTCACGGAAGCGCTGCTGCGGCTCTATCTTGCCTATAAGGAAGAACAGATGGCGCTGGCCGATCGCGGCGCGGAGGGGCGCAGCGGCGGCGACCGCGGCGCGGACGCGCCGGACCCTGTCGCTGAAGCCAGGCGCTTTCTCGCCGCCCGCCGCAACAGTTTTCCGGGCCTCGACAACGCCGCCGAGCGCCTCGCCCAAACGGTGAGCGGGCGCTCCGGCGTCATCGGCCATTTGCGCGCCCGGCACCATCTGGGCGTCCGGCGTCTGCCCTCCGAGGTCATGGTCGGTTCGACGCGGCGGCTCGACCGCCATCGCGACGAGATCCTCCTCGACGATTCGCTGGACGCGGCGAGCCAGACCTTCCAGCTGGCGCTTCAGCTGATCTATCTCGAAATGGCGGATGAGATCGACGCCGTGCTGAGGGAAGGCAGCTTCGCCACGCAGAGCGGCGAGCGCCTGACGCGACGGGCGCTGGCAAGCTACGCCGCCGCCGCTTTGATCATGCCCTATTCTGCCTTCGCCAGGGCGGTCGAAGCGCGGCGCTATGACGTCGAGGCGCTGGCGCGCCAGTTCGGCGCCAGCTTCGAGCAGACGGCGCATCGGCTGACCACCTTGCAGAAGCCGGGGCAGGAGCGGGTGCCTTTCTTTTTCATTCGGGTCGATCCCGCCGGCAATGTGTCGAAGCGGCTGGACGGCGCCGGCTTTCCCTTTGCCCGTCACGGCGGCGCCTGCCCGCTCTGGTCGATCCACAATGTGTTCCGCACGCCGCGCCAGATTGTCACCCAATGGCTGGAATTGCCCGACGGCCAGCGCTTCTTCTCGATCGCCCGCACGGTGACGGCCGGGGGCGGGGCCTATGGCGCGCAGCGCGTCGAGCGCGCCATCGCGCTCGGCTGCGCCGCCGAACACGCCGGCCAGCTGATCTATACGCAGGACCAGCCTGACTTCAGCGCGGTTGCGGCGACGCCGATCGGCGTCACCTGCCGCCTCTGCCACCGCACCAATTGCACCGCGCGATCGGCGCCGCTGATCGGCCGTCAGGTGCTCCCCGACGATTACCGGCGCGCCAGCGCGCCCTTCGGCTTTTCCGATAGTTGACGCGCCGCTCTTCGGCCCAAGCGGAACCGTGACGTGACAGCGGCGGATTTCGTCACTATCGGTGATCTCCCCACGCGAAAATTTTACAGGGAGGCGCGAATGACGCTTTGGGCCCGGATAGACTATGGCGGACGAGCCCGAGTCGGCGTCGTCGAGGGGGACACGATCTTTCTCCATGAGGGTGGCGGCCTTTTCGACAGCGGCGCAAGGACCGGCGAGATCGCCCCCGTGGCCGAGGCGCACTGGCTGACGCCGACGACGCCGACCAAAATGGTGGCGCTATGGAACAATTTTCACGCCGCGGCGGAAAAGAACGGTTGGGCGATTCCGGCCGAACCGCTGTATTTCATCAAGACGCCCAACTCCTTCAACGCCCACGGCCAGCCGATCCGGGCGCCCGGCTCCTATGACGGCCGCGTCTTCTACGAGGGCGAACTCGGCGTTGTCATCGGCAAGACCTGCAAGGCTGTCCCTGTTGAGTCCGCCAGCGAGTATATTTTTGGCTACACCGGCGTCAACGACGTCACTGCGCTGGAGCTGCTGCAGCGCGACCCCTCCTTTCCGCAATGGACCCGCGCCAAGAATTTCGACACGTTTGGGGTGTTTGGTCCCGTGGTGGCGACCGGGCTCGATCCGACGGCCTTGAGGGTCCGCACGCTGGTCAATGGACGCGAGCGGCAGAACTATGGATTGAATGATGCGATCTTTGGGCCGGCGGAGCTGGTCAGCCGCATCTCGCACGATATGACGCTGGAGGCCGGAGACATCATCGCCTGCGGCACGTCGCTTGGCGTGTTGCCGATGAAATCCGGAACCATGATCGAGGTCGCGATCGACGGCGTCGGCGTGTTGCGCAATCAATATGTGTGAGCGCGACGCCGACCGATCGGGCCGCCTACAAGCCAAGACACAACTGGAGCGTCTCGCTCTCCTGTGCGAAATCCAGCGAGGACAATGACACGCCGAGAAGCCGGACGCCCTTGTCGCAGGGAAACAGCGGGGTGAGGAGGTCAAGGCTTTGGCGCATGAGCTCGGCGCGTGTTGCAAACGGCGTCATGCCGGTCCGGCTCCGGGTGATTTGCTGAAAATCGGCATATTTGACTTTGAGGGTCAGAGTCCGGCCATGCGCGCCCGCGTTCTCGCTATGGCGCCAGACCTTGTCGACAATCGGCTCCATCGCTTCGCGCGCCGCTTCAAAGGTGAAAAGATCAACGAAGAATGTATTTTCGGCGCCCATGGATTTGCGAATGCGGTGGGCGCGAACCGGCCTTTCGTCGACGCCGCGCGCGACGCCATAATAATAGGGTCCGGCTTTGCCAAATTGCTGTTGCATGAAGGCCATCGACTGCGCCTTCAGGTCGAGGCCCGTCTCAATGCCGAGCCGCTTCATCTTGGCTGCCGTCGCCGGGCCGACGCCATGAAATTTTTGTACCGGCAACGCCTCGACAAAGGCCGCTCCCATCTTCGGCGTGATCACAAATAATCCATCGGGTTTGCGATGGTCCGAGGCGAGCTTGGCCAGAAATTTGTTGTAGGAGACGCCGGCGGAAGCTGTGAGATTCGTCCGTTCGCGGATTTTCGCGCGGATCTGCTGCGCGATCTCGGTCGCCGAGACCGCCCCATGCAGAGTCTCGCTGACATCGAGATAGGCTTCGTCGAGCGATAGCGGTTCGATGATTGGCGTATATTCGGCGAAGATCGCGCGCATTTCTTCCGAGACCGCACGGTAGACGTCAAAACGCGGTTTGACGAAAATCAGCTCCGGACATTTCCGTCGCGCCGTGACCGAGGGCATCGCCGAACGCACGCCGAATGCGCGCGCCTCATAGCTCGCCGCGGCGACGACGCCGCGCTGGCTCGAACCGCCGACGGCGACCGGCTTGCCGCGAAGCTCCGGATTGTCGCGCTGTTCGACCGATGCGAAAAAGGCGTCCATGTCGATATGGATGATCTTGCGTCGCTGTGCGGGCTCCATGATCAGATCCAGAAATCGGCAGGCCGGCCTCCATTTTAGACCATGAGGCCGCCCGATCAACCGGGCCGGCCGCCGAGCCTTTGCGCGCGATCGGACGGCTCCGGGTTTCAGGCCTCGGCCGTCTCCGCGATTTTGCCTAAAATTGGAAGACGGCAGAGGAGTGTTTTGCCGCGCCGCCGGATCGCGCCATGCTCCTCGAGAACGCTGAAGGCGACGTTGACTTTAGGCCGGCTCGCGCCAATCAATCCGCCGATCTCGGACTGCGTGATCTGCAGCGTCAGCTGCATTTCGGCGCAAACCGGTCCGCCGGCGCTGAGGAGGCGCAAGAGGAGCCGCGCCAGCCGCGCCTCGATCCGCTGCAAGGCCAGCGTCTCCAATTGCTCGCTTGTGTCGCGCAGGCGCCCGCACAGAAACTGGATAACGCCCATCGCCATCTGGGGCCGGCTTATCAACAATCGGTTCAAGTCGGCGCGGCCAAGCGCGAACGCTTCCGAGATGCAAAGAGCGGTGACGTCGGCGCTGCGGCGGCGATTGTCGAGGACGCCGATCTCGCCGATCGTGTCGCCGGGGACGGCGATCCGGAAAGCAAGTTCGCGCCCTTCGACCGAACAAACCGAAATGCGCAGCTGGCCGGCGGTCACCAGCAGCACTTCGTCGGCGGGGTCGTTGCGTTGAAAAATGAGCCGTCCGGCGTCAAAGCGCCGTCGGCGCAGCAGGGGCGCGAGCGCGGCGCTGTCGGCGGCGTCGAGCAGACCGAACAAGGGAAAACGCACCGTGTCGGGGGAAAGCGGCGCAACCATGATGGCTCTCAAGCTGAGACAGCGCCTCGACCCTTGCCGTCGCGCGGAGGGCAGGACGGTGGAACGCGGAAATTATAGCAAAACCTTCATCACACGCCAGTGCTTCTGCATCATGCGGAAGCTCTGGGCGTCAACTGCGTGTTCGGACAATGGCGAGCGGCCGGACGCAAAGATCGCCCGGCCGCGGCCGCCGTGATTATTTGAGTTGGAACAAGGGGCCCTTGGCCGCCGGGAAGGCGTCCGTGTTCAGAACCTGAATCCCGGCCTTGTGGACGCCGTTGAACGGAGTGATGGCGTCGGAACAATTGGCCTTTTTGGCGTCTTCCGGCGAATTGAACCACAGGCCGAGATGATAGGTGTGGATCGGCGCGGTCTTGACCCCCACCGTTGCGTCGGGGAAGGGAGGCGTCAAATGCACCTGCGGCGGCGGCGTGACGGCGCCGGGCGAGACAATGAAGGTCTCGACATTGAAGCGGCCGACGAAATTGCCGACGCCAATGCCCTTGTCGTCGGTGACGATGTCGCCGACATACCAGGCTAATCCGAAGGGCGCGTTCGGGACCTGAATCGTGAACAGGTCGAAATCCGTGTTCGGCGGCAGGCCGCGAACGAGAACTTCAAGATTTTCGAAATCGCCAAAGCTGTGGTCGATGACGGTGGCGCGCGCATTTTTCAGGCAGGTCGCGGCCCCCGGCGAGGGCGCCATCGTGAAGGTGATTGTCTGCGACGCCGGAGCGGCGACGGCAGGAGTTAGCAATGCAAGCGCCGCGGCGGCGGCAAATCCAAGGGTTTTCATCTCAGGTCTCCACTGTTGGGGTATCGAGGCCCTGATCATCCGGCGCCCTTGCCCGCGCCGCTGTTACCCGGGGAACAGTTGTGCAAATCCGTGATTCTGACTTGCTCGCGCGGCTGAAATCGAGCCGATCGCCGCGCGTTGCCTGTTTGCTTTGAGTTCGCTTGCCGGCCGCGCCTCATAAATTTCCCGCCGACGCCGATCGGCAATGCTATTTAGCTGACATGACGCGCATCTCGTTCGCCTCTGCCGCGCAGATTGTCGGCGCCATCTTCCTTCTCGCCGTTGGGACGCTGTGGTCGATTGACGCCGGCGGCGTCCGCGGCGTCCTGCGCGAAAACGCGCTCGACCTGGAGCTGCCCTATTCGGATGCGGCGGCGGCTCAGCCTCTTGTGGTCGTCGACATTGACAGCGACGCGCTGCGCCGCCACGGCCCCTGGCCATGGAGCCGCGCGCTGCTGGCTCGCCTTGTCGACGCACTGTCCGGCGCCGGCCCGATCGTCATCGGCCTCGACATGCTGCTCGATGGAGACGACAGGCTGTCGCCGGCGTCTGTCGCCCGGCGCCTCGCTGCCGAGACCGGCCGCGCCGATCTTGCCGCCATCGCGCGCGAGCTTGCCGACGGCGACGCCGAACTCGAGCGGGCGCTTGCGCTTACGCCCTCCGTGCTGGGCGCCGTCTTATCGCAGGAGCCGACGTCGCCCTACCGAAACGCTGCGCCCATTCTTGCGCGCGGCGCGCTGCGCCTGCCTGATATCTGGCGCGCCGCGGCGGTGATCGGCCCGTTCCCGGCGCTGGCGGGCGCCGCCGCCGGCATCGGGCTCATCGTCTTCGAAAATGATCCGGACGGCGTCGCGCGCCGCACGCCATTGCTCGCGTTCGCCGGCGGCGTCCTTGCGCCCGGCTTCGCCGTCGAGGCGCTGCGCGTCGCGCGCGAGGCTTCGACATTGATCATCGAAGATGCGCCGATGCGCCTGCAGATCGGCGATCGCGCCGTCGCGCTGGGGCCGAACGCCAGCTTGCGTTTTCGCGCGTCGCCGCCGGACGCCTGGAACCGACGCACGCTGTCGGCCGCGGACATTCTGGACGGGGGCTTTGATGCGGGCCGGATCAGAAATGCGATCGTTCTTGTCGGCAGCAGCGCCCCGGAAGTCGGCATTCTTCGGCGCACCGCCGCGGCCGAAGCCGCGCCCGCCGTGCAGATCGAGGCCGACGCAATCACAACCCTGATGTCGGGAGCAATTGCGACGCGACCCGCCATTCTCGCGCCGATCGAGACAGCAGGCGCGGCGCTGCTCGGCCTGTTTGCCATCGCCGCCGGATCCTGGCTTCGGCCGATGCGCGGCCTCCTCGTCGTCGCCGGCTTGCTCGCATGCTGGATCGGCCTCGCGGCAGCGTTCCTGCGCTGGGGCAATCTGTCGCTGGATCCGGCGGGTCCGCCGGCCCTGGCGGCGCTCCTCTTTACAGTCTCCGCACTGGCTGGGGCCATCCGAACGGAGCGCCGCGAGCGTCGCCTGCGCGGCCGCTTCGAGCAGCATCTCGCTCCCGCCATCGTCGCGCGCATCCTCGCCAGCCCCGACGCCTTGCGCCTTGAGGGCGAAACGCGCGAAGTGACGGCGATATTCACCGACATCGAGGGCTTTACCGCCATGTCGGAGCGGGCGGCGCCGCGCGATCTGATCGCCCTTCTCGACGCCTATTTCCAGATGCTCGCCGACATCATCGTCGAACATGGCGGCATGGTCGACAAAATCGTCGGCGATGCGATTCACGCGCTTTTCAACGCCCCGCTCGATCTGCCCGATCATCCGCAGCGGGCCGTCGCATGCGCGGTCGCGCTCAGCAAAGCCTGCGCGGCGTTTCGGAGCCGCCCGGAGGCGCGAGCGCTCGGTCTTGGCCGCACGCGGATCGGACTTGAGACCGGCCCGGTGATCATCGGCGACGTCGGCGGCAAGCGCAAACTCGACTATACGGCGCATGGAATGGCGATCAACACGGCGGCCCGGCTCGAAGCGGCGAATAAGGAGCTCGGGACGACGATCTGCATCGGTCCGATCGCCGCCGCGCGGCTTGCGCCCGGAACCGCGCGCTCGGTCGGGCGTCTGAAGATTCGCGGCCGCAGCGAGGAGATCGAGGTGTTTGAGCCTGAGCCTAATAAGTGCTGAGCATGGCGTCGTTGGCGCGTTCGAAAGGCCAGCGCCGCACCGCTGTCGGCTTGTCGCCCGGCCGTTTGACCTCGGTTCCTTCGCCGGCGGTCAGCCGCAGCGTCACGCCGCCCGCGGTAAAATCGACGATCCCGCGTTCGACGAAGACGCCGAACGTTCCGTTGCTCGGCCCCGCGAAAAACCGGGTGCCGCGCACGGCGATGAGGCCGAACGGCGAGCGCAGGCGCAAGTCGATAGGCCCCGCTTTTTCCTCGTGATCGACGACCACCGCCCCGGAATCAAAGGTCAGTTCGCCGCCTGCGCTGGAAAGAAATTTATCGACGCGCAGCCGCGTATTCGCGCCAAGCCGCACGCGCGTCGCGCCGCCAAGAAGCATGACGAGGCGCGCCGTCGCGCTGGTGCTGACAAGGTCCCCGACGAAAATATCGGCGCCGGCGGCGAGCGGACGGGTCGCGCCGCGAATCTGGGCATGGGCTTCGCCGATCGAGGTTTCAACGAGGCCGACGGAGCTGGCGGCCAGGGCCGCCGAGGCGCACGCGCTGACGCAGGCCAGCCCTCCCAAAAAGCTGCGGCGATCCGCTAAAAGCGAAGCGGGAGATCGTTGCGACGG
The DNA here is from genome assembly GCF_002891535.1 of Methylocella silvestris. Lineage (GTDB taxonomy): Bacteria > Pseudomonadota > Alphaproteobacteria > Rhizobiales > Beijerinckiaceae > Methylocapsa > Methylocapsa silvestris_A. The sequence continues at coordinate 34,448 of NZ_PDZR01000001.1, forward strand.
GCGCGCTGACAGGATCTTCACCGAAAAAACCTATCGAACGCCCCATTATGCGTCAATAGATACGCTGGATCCTCCGGAGCATGAGGCGGCGCCTTCGCTCGGCGGTTTTCGCATAACATCGGTCGCAAATTTATCGATAGAGACGGATTTGAATTTTCAGATGCAACGCCAAAATTTTCCGTCAAGAATCCTCCGGCCCGTGACTCGGCTGCTGCGTCGTTTCCGGAGCGGGTCGATCGTCATGAGATCGGAGCGTCAGGCCATGGTTCAGGCGAGCGCCAGGGTTTTCGGCGCGGTATTGCTGGCCGGCGCCCTGACCTCCGGGCGATCGTCGTCGGCGGCCGATGCGATCACAAGCGTCTATACCAATTTCGACGCCGACAAGTGCCGTCACAAGGCAGGCGTCGAACCGGAGGGTTACGGCGTCTGGCGCTGCCCCGGTTACAAGGGGTCGCCAGTGCTGTTGAGCGCGGGCGATCAGCGCATGTATGTCAGCTACGGCCAAGGGTCGGGCGGCGATTTCGCCGCGTCGCAAACATTTCCAGGTTTCAACGATGTCTATAAAGGCGCTGTTGAATGGAGACTGGAGAAGATCGCAGCAGGCAAGCGCCGCCCGCTCGCAACCATTTTGCGATGGAATGTCATGACTGCGAGCGACGTCGAGGGCGCGACGGGACCGGCCAAGGCGACGGGCCGCGTCCTCGTCGTCACCCGTCTGGGACCAGGAGGGGTTTGTCACATTGGCTATGTCGACGCGCGCGCCAATCCGGACGCGAATCAGCTGGCGCGCGAAATCGCCGACGAACACGCCCGTTCGTTCCGATGTGGCAAGGACAAGCGCATTGTGCGCGGAATCGTCAGCCCGGGGCTCGCCATGCCGCGTGATCCGGAGTGAGCGAACGCTGACGCGACGCCGGGCCGCGCAATGGCCTCCTCGAAAAGTTAGGATATAAGCGGGGGCGTCGCGGCGTCCTTTGGCGTCGCGCGGCCGGAGGCGCGTTTTCACCCGGCGCAAGGCTGGCCACAGCTTGAACCGCGATTGCCTTGATCGCGCTCAAGCTTACGCCGATCCGGGCCGCCTATTGTCCTTTGCCGTGAATCTCAAAGCCTTTTGTGGAGGAAATCTCAATGTTCGATACTCTGCCGCCCGGGCGCTCTGGGCGCGGCGCCGTCGCCGGCTTTGCCATTCTGATGGCGATTTGCGGCGCGCCGCTTCACCCGGCCTTTGCGGCCGCCGATGCGGCGAAGGGCGAGATCATCGCCAAGCGCTGGTGCGCGGCCTGCCATGTGACCGCGCCTGACCAGACGACGGCAAATACAGAGGCGCCAAGCTTCGCCTCGATCGCGGCGCGAACGACTTCGGCGGCCTCGCTCAAGGCCTTCCTGACCGATCCGCATCCAAGGATGCCGAATATGAGCCTGACGACGGACGAAATCGCCGACATCGTCGCCTATCTGCTGAGCCAGCGCCGGCCGTGAGGCCCGCCTCGCGCGCATCGGCGGTCTCAGGCTTCATCCTTTCCAAAAATTTTTGCATCGAAATACGACCGTAGGCGTTGCCATTTCGGTTTGGCGTTCGCGCCCGCGGCCCTGCGATTGCGAGCCGGGAAGGGGAGAGTGGAATGAAGCTGAGGCTCGGATGCGAGCTGGCCTACAAGGTCCTCGCGGAAACGGTGTTTATCTTCAACGTCGAGGTCGCTTTCCTGCAGCGGCATCTGAACCTCAAAGATCAGCTGCTGTTCAACCCGCCTCTGCCATACCGGACCTATCAAGTTCCAGATCTGAGGAACCGCTACACGCAGATCGTCGCCCCCGTCGGCGATCTTCACTTGTCCTATACCGCCGAGGTTGAGCTCGATATCTGCCGCGTCGATCCCGCGAGCGTGCATGAAATGCCGGTCAAGAATCTGCCTCTCGATATTCTGCCCTATCTGCTGCCAAGCCGCTTTGTGCCGTCCGATGAACTCGCGACTTTTGCGATGCGCGAGTTTGGCGCCTTTCCCCATGGCCACCTCCGCGTCGAGATGATCTGCGGCTGGATTTACAACAACATCGAATATCGGCGCGGCAGCAGCGACGCCAAGACGACGGCGACCGAAGTGCTTATCCAGCGCGCTGGCGTCTGCCGGGATTTTGCCCATCTTGGCATCTCGTTTTGCCGCGCGCTCGGGATTCCCGCGCGCTACGTGACCTGTTACGCTTACGGTCTCTCCCCGTCTGATTTTCATGCCGTGTTCGAGGCCTATCTCGACGGCCACTGGTGGCTGTTCGACGGGACAAGGCAGGCGGCGCTAGACGGCCTCGTGCGGATCGGCGTCGGCCGCGACGCAGCCGAAGTCGCCTTCACGACACCGTTCGGGCTGATTGAGCCCGGCCCAATCAAAATCTGGATCGAGAGGACCGACGGAGTGATGGAAACCGGCCCGCGAACGACAGACGCCATCCGAACCGAAGAGGACGCGCCCCATGCCGGGGCGGGCTGAGACTCCAACCGCTAAAACCTAGGTCAACGCGGACGTGGCGGCGGCGCGCAATTTGCCGCTCCGACGCGGTTCGGCTGCTTGTCGGGGCGCACGGGTTCAAGCCGCCTCCGGCGACGCGATCCGGCTAGAACGCTTTCGATCACATGGAGACATGTGGGCGATAAAAAATCGCTCGACATCAATAAGTTGGAGCATGTCCCGTCCGATGATCCCATCTGAACGGACATGCTCTAATGCTGCGTTCCATTTGCCTGAAGAAACGTCCCGGAGTTCCATGACTTGACGAAGTCCGCAGTCTCCAGAAGCTGCGTTTGCAATTCCTTGAGAGCAAACAAGTCGAGACACTCGGCTGATCCTGGCGCGATCAGCCCTGCATCATAAAGAAACTGTAGTCGATCCATCTTTGTGAGAAGCTTCTTCAAGATAAATGACGGAACAGTCATCGTCGCAAGCCTCTTCAATAATCATCCTCCGCGAGGAGGTTGAAAATCTCCCGCATTAATATATGTTCGTGTCTTGACTTTTCTATAGTTACTCAAACTTCTAAAATAAGCAACAGGAAAATATATACACATTCGTCTGCTACGATATTGATGAATATGGACATTCAATAGTTAGAAGAAATCTTCACCTACTCGGTTGATGCAGCTGGAGTAGGGACTCACAGATGCTTCGCGCGTCTCGATCGGTGAGGGGCAGGTCCCTGCCGCGCGCAGACGGCTGAGCTTCGCCGCGCGGGCTTTCGTTCGATTCGATCTGGATCGGAAAATGCATGGCGGAAAGGGCTTGTGCGCGAATTGGCGCGGGCGAAGCTTCCCTGCCAAATCAGAGCGCCGCGCAAAGAGTGCGTCCTGAATGTCTATGCTACAGGAGGTTGATATTTTCGCCTATGGCAGGAAATTATTGCCGATACCAGCTAAGCGTTATATATTAATTGCGCAAAAAACTACCGATCGGTCGTTATATCGACTAGTCTGTGCGTGAAGCTGGATGGAGCTGGGAGCGTCGCTTGCGATTTGATTTGCAACTTAAGTCCGTTCCTATCGCTGAGCCGCGACACGCGGCGGCGTTTCGCTCGAAGGAAAGAACGCCGGTACGACCCAAAGCAATGCATTCACCCTTGCGCGCGTTACTCTAAGCGGCGCGCCAATCTTTACAGGGGGTCCATTGCCGTGCAAATCTTGTTTTTATTATTCTCGGAAGATTGGCGCGGCTTGACTTATCTTGTGATTGCGGCCGGAGCGATCGGCTTCGGCGTGTGCTTATACTACTGGCGAAGCGGTATGATCCGCGTAAGCGATGACAAATCGCTCACGCTTTTCCCCCACAAGCTGACCATGAATGCGGACGGCGGGGGGCGTGTGCGGACCTTGACATTCTATGGCGTCAACGCATCGGCAAAAAATGCGCAGATCAGAAGCGCGATCATCACATCGGCGATCACCGAAACCTCTCTCTCCGTCGACATTGAGGCGCGACGGGCCGGCGGCGGCCGTGCGGCGTCAGCCGCGTCGCGGCTGATTTCTGTTCCGCCAGGCGCGGCGGGCCTGTCCGTACCTCCCGGCGCCCGGATCATGTTGATTGCCAAGTTTAATTGGCCCCTGGGGCTGTCGCCGGACGACTTCATCACTGGCTGGGGCTCATTCAGCCTCGTTGTCGAGGACGAGGCGCATCGATATGAACTCGCTTTTACGGAGAAGCAGCTTAAAGTCTTCTTTCCGGGAGCGAGAAACATTCAAGCAACGACCAACATAGCGGCAAGTCAATAAAATAGATGCCGGAATTTAGCACGGAAAGACTGCTTTTCTTGCGCCGCGTTGATTAAGGCGAGGGAAACGGAGCGCCGCTTATTCTGTTCCCACTCTAAAACCATGCATCAGGCAAAATTGGCATTGCTCCAGCGATGATGGTTTGCGGCGGCGTCGGCAGCGACAGCTTGTAGCAAAGAAGAATGGGCATCAACGTGACGGGCTCCGTCGTGCGGATGGCGATGACGCGTCCTGCCGAGAAAACGACGCGAGGCGCCGGCGGATTTGCCGGCTTTTGCGCGTCCGCCGCTTTTGACGCGTCGGGGCCGCGCAGCACGATATCCGGGCAGCCGCCCTTGCGGGCGCAAACGCCGCGCGCGGGCGTCAAAACCTCGTCGATTCCAGCATAGGCCAGCGTTTCCGGACGGCTGACCATGCCAAGATCGGCGCCCTTGCGCAGCAGGGCCGTGAAATAGGGATTCTGGCCGCCGTCCGAATAGACGGTGCGCACCGCCGCGCTGCCGAGGCCGATGAAGGAGGCGACCCGCTCCTGTTCGCGCGTGCGGCGGGCGACGGCGAGCGCCTCATTCGCCGGATCGCTCGAGGGCGCGAAGACATAGCGCCCGTTGACGACGCCGACGCCGAGCTCTTCGCCCGTCGCCTCGAAACGGTCAAAACCTTCCTTCAACTGCCGCCAGAAGCCGATGTTGGAATCGGCGCGGTAGCGCGCCATATTCTGCGCCGTCATCTTGAAGGGATAGGCTTGGAACTGGAAGGCGTTCTGGCCGCCGCGGAGCGCCTCGCGCGCGAGGGCGAAGATTTCGGCGACGCCCTTGTCGGTCATGGCGTAGCAGCCGGCCGAAGAGCAGGTGCCATGCACCATCAGCGCCGATCCCGAGGCGCCATGCGCCTTGTCATAGGCGTTGGGAAAGCCCGTGTCGAAGGACAGATAATAGGCGGAATTGGGATTCATTTGCCGTGGCCCGACCGAATAAAACCCTTCGGGCGACTGGCGGTCGCCCTGGGCGACCTTCGGGCCAAGCTTGCCGGACCAGCGGCAGATCGGAAAGCTCTTCAAAAGCACATAGCGCCCGCTGTGATTGCGCTTCCAGACCTCGATCTCCGATTCTTTCTTGAAGGCCCGCATCAGGATTGGCGCGTCCGGCGCCGTGTCGCGGGACTGCATCAGCGTCAGGGTCGCGGCCGGAATGGGCTGTTCGCTCTTTGGGGACGCGCCGGCGGGCGGGGCGGCCAAAAGCGACGCCACCAATAGGAGCAAGACCCAAATAGGGGTGGGCAGGGCGCCGAGCGCCGGCGCGCTCAAAGCCGCAAGGATCTTTACTCCGAGGCGCGATTGCATCCGATAACCCGCCGCTTTTCCATCCGCGCCGCTGCGCTGCCAACCGAAAACTTGGTTCATCTTTGCGGCGGCAATGCGGACAATCAGGGGCTGCAAACCCACGAAACCTAATCGCTCCGTGGTTAATCGTTCTATAACGGGCTGACCTGAGACGATCTCGCAGCGCCGACCGGCGACCGCGAAAAAACAGCGAATTCGCGCCCCGCGCCCTTCCGCGCGGACCTGAAACCATCGACAATCCGCACGCATCGCGAAGAGGCCGCGATCGGCGCCCTTGCGGGCCAGCGGGCGTCCGTGGTCAAAGGCGCAAAGTTCGGGTTTGGCGGGTCGCATGCTTGGTTCAGTAATCGCGTCGCATCTGGCGATGATCGTCGGGGTCGTCATGACCATCGTCATCGTGCCGAAGCTGGCGCGTCAGCGGCGCTCGGCGGCGAGCACCACCGCCTGGCTGATGGCCGTCCTGCTGATTCCCTGGGTCGGCATTCCGGCCTATCTGCTGTTCGGGGGCCGCAAACTCGGCGCCGATCTGATGCTGAAGCCGCCGCTCGCGAACGCCGCGCCGACGGTCAAGCTTCCGCCGGGCGACGCCGGGGCGGACCTTCTGTTGCAGAGCTACGGACTGCCGCCGGCGCGGGGCGGCAACAAATTCGCGCTCTGCGCCGACGGCGTCGAAATTTATCGTGATTTCATCGCCGTGATCGAGAGCGCCAACCGGCGCATCCATATGGCGAGTTTCATCCTCCACACCGATAAGGTCGGGACACCCATCATCGAGGCGCTGGCGCAGCGCGCGCGCTGCGGCGTCGAGGTGAAGCTGCTGCTCGACGGGTTCGGCTCCTTCTCGACCTCGAAGCGGGCGCTGGATCCGCTGCTGCGCGCTGGTGGCGAGGCGGCGTTTTTTCTTCCCGTCGGGCTGAAGACCTTCACCCGCACCAATCTGCGCAATCATCGCAAGATGCTCATCGCCGACGATTCGCGGGCCATCGCGGGAGGCGCCAATGTGGCGACGGACTATATGGGGCCGGAGCCGGACCCGAAGCGCTGGCGCGATCTCTCCTTTCTGATCGAGGGGCCGGCCGTGCGCGACTATGCGTCGATTTTCGCCGCCGACTGGCGCTTCGTCACCGGCTGCGCCGTCGATCCGCCGCCCCATCCCGCCGCCGCCGCGGGCGAGGCGGTGGTGCAGATCGCGGCCTCGGGTCCCGACGTGCCGGGCGATCCCGTCTATGCGGCGATCGTCTCCGCCGCTTTCTCCGCGCGATGGAGGCTGTGGATCGTCACGCCCTATTTCATCCCGCCGGACGGCCTTGCCGGGGCCCTCGCGCTCGCCGCCCATCGGGGCGTCGACGTGCGGATCTATGTGCCGGACCCGTCAAACCATTTCATCGCGGATCTCGCGCGCGGCCAGCCGCTGCGCGACGCGGCGGCGGCCGGCGTCAACGTCATCCGCTTTGTCGGCGGCATGGTGCACGCCAAGATTCTGGTCGTCGACGACGGGCTCGCCATGGTCGGCTCGGTCAATATCGATCCGCGCAGCCTGTTTTTGAATTTCGAGGCGAACGCCGTCGTCTACAGCCAGGCGGAAGTGGCGGCGGTCGCGATCTGGATCGAAAGCTTGCGCGACGAGACGCAAAAAGGCGTCCCGCCGGTCTCGGCCTTTCGAGACGCGATCGAGGGATTCGCCCGCACGCTCGATCCGCTGCTGTAATGGAAGTCGGCGGTCAGTTCGGCTCTTCGGCAGCCGCCGTCCGCTCGAACGCCGCCGCCATCGCGTCGTCGACTTTTTCCAGCCAGACGAATTCGAGTTTTTCGCGCGTGTCCTGCGGGATTTCGTCGTAGTCGCGCCGGTTGCGCGCCGGCAGCAGCACGCGCGTCAAGCCCGCGCGGGCGGCGGCGACAACCTTCTCCTTGATGCCTCCGACCGGCAGCACGAGGCCGCGCAGGCTGATCTCGCCCGTCATCGCCGTATCGTTGCGCACGAGTTTTCCGGTCAAAATCGAAACCAGCGCCACGAACATGGCGACGCCCGCGCTCGGCCCGTCCTTTGGCGTCGCGCCGGCCGGCACATGCACATGAATGTCGGTCTTGTCGAAGGAATCGGGATCGACGCCGAGCTCCCCGGCGCGGCTCTTGATAAGGCTCAAGGCCGCCTGCACGCTCTCGCGCATCACCTCGCCGAGCTGGCCGGTGAGGATCAGCTTGCCATGTCCCGGCGCCCTCGTCGCCTCGATGAACAGAATGTCGCCGCCGACGGGAGTCCAGGCAAGGCCGGTCGCAACGCCTGGCACGCTGAGTCGCATCGCGACCTCGTCCTCGAAGCGCTGCTGCCCCAACAGCTCTGTCAGCTCCGCGCGGGAGATATGCACATGGGTCGCCGAGCCGTCGGCGATGCGAACGGCGACATGGCGCAGCACGCGGCCGATCTCGCGCTCGAGATTGCGCACGCCGGCCTCCCGCGTATAGCCGCGGATGATTTCGATCAGCGCGTCGTCGTCGATTTCGGCCTGGTCGGGCTGAAGGCCATTGGCCTCAAGCTGGCGGCGCACGAGATAGCGGCGCGCGATCTCGAGCTTTTCGCGGTCCGTATAGCCGGTGAGGGAAATGATCTCCATGCGGTCGCGCAGCGGCCCCGGCACCGTGTCGAGCATGTTGGCGGTGGCGATGAACACTACGCGGGAGAGGTCGAAGGGGACGGCGAGATAATTGTCGCGAAAGGTCGAATTCTGCTCGGGATCGAGGACTTCAAGCATCGCCGAGCCGGGATCGCCATGGGCGCTCGCGCCCATCTTGTCGATCTCGTCGAGCATCATGACGCAATTGCGCGCGCCGGCCTTGCGGATCGCCTGAATGATATTGCCGGGAAGCGCGCCGACATAGGTGCGGCGATGGCCGCGGATCTCGGCCTCGTCATGGACGCCGCCGAGGCTGACCCGCACGAATTTGCGGCCCATCGCGCGCGCGATCGACTGGCCGAGCGAGGTCTTGCCGACGCCGGGCGGCCCGACGAAGCAGAGGATCGGCGCCTTGCCCTGCGGTGCGAGCTTACGCACGGCAAGATATTCGACGATGCGCTGCTTGATCCTGTCGAGCCCGAAATGATCGGCGTCAAGAATGCGGCGCGCCTCGCCGATGTCGATTGGGGCTTCCTCCGGCAGGCTCCAGGGAAGTTCGATCAGCCAGTCGATATAGGTGCGGATCATGCCATATTCGGCCGAGGCGTCCGGCATGCGCTCCAGCCGGCGCAATTCTTTGCGCGCGGCTTCGTCAACCTCCGCCGGCATCTTCGCCCGCGCGATTGCTTCGGTGAGTTCAGCGATTTCCTGCGCCTTGCCGTCGCCTTCGCCGAGCTGGCGCTGGATCGAGGCCATCTGTTCGCGCAGCAGCATCTCGCGCTGGCGTTCATCGAGGCTCACCTTGGTCTGGCGGCCGATCTCCTGCGACAGGCGCAGCACCTCGATGCGCTGGGCGAGCAGCTTGGCCACCATATCCATGCGGGCCCGGAGGTCGACGGTCTCGAGAATGTCCTGCTTTTGCGCCGGGCTCGCGTCCATATAGGCGGCGATGAGGTCGGTCAAAGCGCCGGGCGACGGCGCGCTGTTGACGGCGGCGATCAATTCCGGCGGCGTCTGCGGCAACAGCTGCAGCGCCTCCGACGCCTGCCCCTGTAGATGAACGAAGCGCGCTTCGATGTCGGGCGAACGCTCGTCCGGCTCCTCGATGAGTTTTACGCGCGCGGCGAGGAAGGGGCGCTCGCGTAAAAACTCTTCGACATGGAAGCGCTGCTCGCCCTGGCAGATCAGATGATGGCCGCCATCCTGCGCCGTGATATAGCGCAGGACATTGGCGACAACGCCGAAACGATGCATGTTGAGCGGACTTGCTTCGTCTGCGCCGGGCTCGCGCTGCATCAGAATTCCGACCGACCGCTGCTGCCGCACGGCCTCTTGCGCCGCGGCGATCGCGGTCGGGCCGTTCAAGACGACGGGCATGACGATGCCGGGAAACAGCACGAAGCCGCGAACTGGCACAAGGATCAGCGCGTCCTTGGCCGGATCGAGAGTCTCTCCCACGTCGGCTGAGTCGGGGGCGGCCGTGGCGGCGGCGTCGGCGGCAAAAACGGCGCGCCCAATGCGCGTCGGCGCGAAGCTTTCCATCCAATCCTCTATCAAATGATTTTGCGCAACACGATGGCGAGGCAGCCGTTCTGCATCGAGGGCTGCCTGACTTCATAGCGCCCGGGCGGCAGCGGCACCGTTCGTTCGAAACGCCCTTGCGGCAGTTCCAGCCGGTGAATTTCGGCCGTGCGAAATTCCGGCGGCAGCAGACGCTCGCCGGCGATCACCAACGCGCCATTCTCGATCGTCACCCTTATGTCCTTCGGATCGACGCCGGGGAGGGCCGCGAGCGCAAACACTTCGCGATCTGTCTCGACGAGATCGACCGGCGGCTCCCAATTCGGCCGGCGGCTTTGGCTGGAAGCCAGCTGAAACAGCTGGCGATGCAGGCGGTCGGCCCGGGTGAGAACATCGACCGCGTCGGACCACATCCATGCCCGCGCGTCTTTCATGCGAAATCCTCCATGGGCGCGGCCGAGGAGAGCGGCCCGTCTTCGCCTTGCGTGAGGACGTTTTACGCCGCACGCGCCTTTGGCGCAAACCAAGCGGCGGCGGGGCCATTGAGGACGCCGTTACGGCGCCCGGGCCGCGCTGGACAGAAATGGTTGTCGCGCTGCGTCATGCGCTTTCGGCGCGCGCGCATGTGTGGTCCAATGCGACAATCACGCTTGCCGTTAGGGGAGCCGCCGCACCTCATGACGCTGCTTCGCTCCCTCATCTTGTTTTTTTTCATCGCGGCGGCGGCTTTCGCGGCCGCCGCAGCTTCCGCGCCGAGACCGTGGCGGGGCGCGCTCTATGGCGCGCCAGCCTATATTCCCGACCTCGACAAGCCCTTGCGCGCGGCTTTCATCATCAATACGACGCCGGCGGCGATGACGAACGAGGACTCCGACTGGCTCGCCCTCGCGGCGCAATTCAATGCCCTCGTCCTGTCGCTTCCGATCGATTACACGAAGCCCGACGCCGGCGCGCAAAGAATCCTCGATACGCTCGCGGCCGGATCGCGTCTCTTCGTCGACCATCCCGAGATTAAGAATCTCGGCGTCGTGCTGTTTGGCTTTTCGGCGGGTTCGGCCGGCGCCGCGCGCGCGGCCTCAAGTCCGCTTTTGTCCAATCCGGATCCGGACAAACCACCGCAGCGCGTTCTGGCGGTGATCAATCTCAACGAGATCGACGGGGGGGCCTATGAGGCGCCGATGTCGACGCCGCAATTGCTTTTGTCCGATGCAGGCGATCAATTCGGCGGACTCCTGACCCCGGTCGAATCGTCAAATCCGCCGATTTCGCACGACGCCTATGTGCGCAAACGCGCGGCCGGCGGGGCGCCGATCACCGTCGTCAATGAGCCCGGCCATTTTCATGGCGGCGCGCGCTATCGCTATCGCAACAGGGTCGACTACGGCTTCATGAGGGTCTGGCTCGAGGAGGTTTTGAAAGCGCGCCTGCCGTTGGAGCCGCCGCTCGCCGCGCCCGCGTTTGCGCCGAACTGGCGTGGCCATTCGGGCTGGCTCGGCGCCTATGACGTCGCAACCAACACGGCGAGCTTGCCATGGGGCGACGATGAGCGCATGGTCAATGTTGTGATAGCGCCGCGCGCGGATTACTCGGGCGATCGCCCCTTTATCTGGCTGCCTAGCGAGCGCGCTGCAAAAATCTGGCGAACCTATGCGGTTGAGGGCGTTTTGCCGCCGCGCGAGCCAGACCGGCCTATGATGGCGACCGACGCCTTTCTTCGCCCCGCCGATGACGTCAAGGATGGCAAGCGCGACATGCGCCTTCCGCCCTTTGCGGAGCCTGCGCGAGGGACGGGCGCGCTCGCGCCGTTGCTGTGCGAGCTGGCGCCGACGGAGGCCGGGGCGGCGCTGATCGCTTTTGACCGCGCTATTGTCTCGGGCGAGGCCAGCATCGAAGGCTTCGCCAAAGCGGATGGGCCGCCGCAAGTTTGGTCGAATGTTATGATTGTCCCGCTCAAGGCCGGGGCCGGCGCGAGATCGCTTAAAATCGCCTTGAGCCACGTCACGCCAAAAGACGGCGGCCCGCCGATCGATCTCACGCTTGCCGCGGCCTGTCGTTAAGTTTTTGAATTTGAATAAATTTTTGTCGATCGAACGAGCATTCGGTCGAAAAGCGCTCCGGGGCGCGTCGCCCCTGCCTACCTGAACGCGTCCGCGCCGCGCAATCGCATCAAAATCGAGGGAAGTGGGAAAGCCGCGCTTAGCCGGGGTCGATCTATGCTTCGGCTGAAATTAAGCATGAGCGCGTTTCGACCGACCAGGCGAGGCCGCCATTTCTGAGCGCGCAAATTGGGCGCGGGCGCGTTGGGCGCCGCCTGAACGGCGCCGCGGAGATTTGGGATGACTCATATCACTTTGATTCCGGCCGATCTGTTTGCCGCTCCGGCGCGAAGCCTTCCGGATATGCGCGGCGCGAAGGCGGAGCCGCAACCCTCGCTGTGGGACAGATTGCTGCGGCGGCCGGCGCCGGCTCCGCTCTCTTCCCCACGGGGGGCGGTCATCGAGACTTATGAGATCGCGCCGGGCGTCCTGTGGTTTCGCACCGCCGCGCGGAGCGGCTACAGGCTGTCGCCACGTCGCCAGAAGGCGCTGCCACGGTCGATGCGGACGGTAGACGGCTGGTACGAAGACATCACCGAATGGGCCGCTGTCGCTGTCGTCTTCGCAAACGTCTTTGACCAGTTGCCCGCCGGCGCCGAGGCCGGCGGTCGTTCTCTCTATGAGCTGGGCAAGGAAACCCTCAAGAACTGGAGGCCGGAAGCCTATGAGCGCTGGTTCGAAACCAGTCTCGATATGGATGAGATCTGGTCCTTGCCCGTCATGCAGTTTCACCGCCTGCACGCCGACCGCTGGATCGCGCTGGCCGCCTTCGGGGCCTCAGACGGCCCCGCCGTCGACGCCAGGCATTCGCGCCAGCATGTGCGCGCCAAACGCGGCGGCGATCCGCCTTACGGGGCGGCGATGGGTGCGCAGCGCGCGGAACTCCGCCGTTTCTCTGTCGAGATCGGGGAGCTTCATTTGGAACGCGGCAAGCCCTTTCTGGTTGATCCCGGGCGTCATCCGGAAATCACCATCGAGGAGGATATGATTTTGGCGTGATCCCTGCGCGCCGCCCGGCCCTTTGGCGGAAGCAGCCTCTCAATTTAAACCACGCGTCAAGCGTCAGCCTCACGTCTGGAACCGATCAATTCATGGCCAGTCTCGCCTCGCATATCCCGCAGACACAGGACGCCCCGACAATTTCCACGCCGGTCTTCACCGGGCTTGTGCGGGCGTTTGACGTGTTGCTTTTCCTTGCCGCCGCGGCGATCGCCGGCGCCTGGCTTGGCGGCGTCTTCGAGACGCAATTGCAGGGGCCTCTGGCGCAGGCGGCCATCATCGGCGCCGGCGCAGGCTGCATGGTGCTCGCGTCCGGGGGCGGCTACGCGATCGAGCGCCTGCGCTCTCTCAGATCGCAGCTCTGGCCGATTGTAAAGGCGGCAACCCTGGCGGGTGCGGCGGCGATCATCGGCCTCTTTTTCGTCGGCGCCGGGACGCAGGCGCCGCGCGCCTTCCCTTTTGTTTTCGCCTTCGCCGCGCTGCTGTTGCTCGCCGGGAGTCGCGTCGGTCTCGACATGCTGATGACGCGTTGGACCCGCGCCGGCCGTTTCCGGCGGCGGATCGCCGTCGTCGCGGTCAGCGAGTTCAGCCGCGAGTTCATCGAGCGTCTGCGGGCGGAGCCCGATGATTTTGAAATTGTCGGCGTCTATGACGATCGTCTGCGCTCCGGCCGCGTGCCGGGCGTTCACGCCAATGTGGTCGTGCGCGGTTCGGTCGCTGATCTCGTCCGCGACAGCCGGGCCGAGCGAATCGATGTGATCGCCGTAGCTTTGCCCCTTGGCGCCGCGGGGCGGATCGCCGATGTCCTGGAGCAGTTGAGCAGCACGGTCGCGGATGTCTGTCTGACGGCTGATCTCGCCGGCCTTGCCTACCACGGACATCAATTCGGCGCGGTCGGCGCCAATCCGGTGATCGCCATCGGAGAAAATCCGATGAAGGATTGGAGCGCCGCCAAGAAGATGTGCTTCGACTATGCGGCCGGGATTATTGCGCTCGTCATTTTATCGCCGCTGCTTGCCGTTCTTGCTCTTGCCGTCAAGCTGGACAGCCGCGGGCCGATCCTGTTTCGGCAGCCGCGTCTTGGCTTCAACAACCGCATGTTCGTCTGCTACAAATTCAGAACAATGTATGCGGATATGACGGATGTCATGGCGGACAAGCAGACGACCCGCGACGATCCGCGCATCACCCGCGTCGGGCGATGGATGCGCAAGCTCAGTTTCGATGAGTTGCCGCAGCTGCTCAATGTGTTGAATGGCACCATGTCCCTTGTCGGACCTCGGCCCCATGCGCCGAACACCAAGGCGGCCGACCGGCTCTTCGCAGAAGTGGTGCAGAAATACGCCCTGCGGCATCGGGTCAAGCCGGGCATTACGGGCTGGGCGCAGGTCAATGGCTGGCGTGGCGAGACGACGACCGTGGAGCAGGTCGAAAATCGCGTGCGATGCGATCTTTTCTATATCGACAATTGGTCGGTGTTGTTCGATCTCAAAATCGTCGTCATGACCGTCCTGCGGGAAATCCGCAGCCAGAATGCATTTTGACGAACCGCGCCGGACCGGAGCTACTTCCGCGCATCGGACGCGGAACGCGCCGGGGCCTTGACCAGCCAGCGGAGGGTGAGCGCGCCGGGGGACACCCCGCCTCGATCTGTTGGAATCGGGAGAAGCGGCGGGCGCTCGACGAAAGCAGCCGGAGGCTTTGCGCCCGTCAGGACGGCGCTGGTCGCTAAATCCATCGAAAAGCTGCGGCGATTGGCGATCGCCGATGGATCAAAGCGAAAATTTGAGGATCCGGGGTTCAAGGAGCTTGCGCTCAGCGAGCGGGCGCTCGAAGCGAACTGCGCCTGCGCGCGGTTCCTTGTCTTGTCCAGCGGTTGGCGCTGTCGTTGGAAACGAATGGACGCTTTCATCGGAATTTGCTCCGGTATCGTTCCCGGTTAGCGTGGCAGAGAAATGTCTGCCCTGGCGCTTTCCCCAAATTTCCTGTGTTGAATGCCTGCGCCGGCGTAAAGAAGGCCGCTCATGATGACGACGACGGCCCCGAAGGCGGCCAGCCAGCCGCATGCTTCGCGCCAGCACAGAATGCTGGCAAATGAAGGCCCTCCGATCATTTGTGCGCGCTGGTTCATGCTTTGCACTCCACAAGCCGTCTTAACCAACCATAGGAGTCGGCTATTTTTAGGTCACCCGAATAAATTCAAAACAAGCATGGGCTTATTCAATAAAACGATAAAAAATTCCTGCGCATCTGCTGGGAAATGCGCAGGAACGAGAACATAAGGACGTATTAAAAGAGATTTGCGAGCATTTTTGTTCCAGCACTCGCGATCAAAAAGGCCAGTAATAGCCTGCGCCGACGCCAATCAGCATTTAAGATCAAGAGAACCGACAGACGACTTGGGCGGCGTCACGACCTTGAAGCAGCCTGGCGATCTTCTCTCACTCTTATGACCCCTCGACGTCGAAGCCTTTGTGCTAAATCTCACCTCGCGAGACCGGGCGCTCTCGCGGGACAAGGCTATCGGAGATCAACAGAACCCCAGCGAGCGCAACCCTTGCTGTTCACGCCTCGCTTGCGTATGCAGAGAGGCGTGTCATTGTTTCTGTTAATCGGGGACCAGCAGGCCATTCGCCGCCCCGCAAGCCTCGCTTGGCGGCGACAAATCAGATCATTATCCGACGGCCGCCATTGCGTCCTTAGGACGTCCTTACGTTATTCTTAAGTTGGAGGCGGGACGTAGGTGCGCATCGAAAGGCGTCAGAAAGGGGAGAAGGTGGCGCGGCTGTCCTTCGATGGGTTTGTTCTCGACGCCGCCAACGCACTTTTATGGCGCGGGCAGGAGCGTGTCGCCCTGGCTCCGAAGCCTTTCGGCGTGCTTTGCTATCTGGTTGAACACGCGGGCGAACTCGTCACCAAGGACGAGCTTCTGGACGCCGTCTGGAACAATCTTCACGTCACTGAATCAAGTTTGAGCGTATCTATCAACGCCTTGCGCCTCGCTCTTGGCGACGACAGCAAGGCGCCGCGCTATGTCGAGACGGTGACGCGGCGGGGCTATCGCTTCATCGCGCCAGTTTCCATCGAGACCTCGGCCGAGCCGCAGGAGGCGCCGCGCGTAAGAGCCGCCGCCCCGATAAGGCCGCCGCGCCCGCATTGGTGGGTGGGCCGCGAAAGCGCGCTCGCAACCATGGAGCAATGGTTCGAACAGGCCGTCTGGAGCCGGCGCCAGACCGTTTTTATTACCGGCGAAGCCGGAATCGGCAAGACGACTTTCGCCGAAATGCTGGTCGACCGGCTCGCCAATCGGGATGTCGGCGTTCTCATTGGCCGCTGCATCGAGCATTTCGGCACGGATGAAGCGTTTCTGCCGCTAAACGAGGCGCTTTCCGACGGCTGCGCCGGACCGGACGGCGGTTTATTGCTGCAAACGCTGCGCGATCATGCGCCGACCTGGCTCGCCCAATTGCCCGGGCAGATCGAAGGCCGCGATCCCGCCGCCTTGAAAAGCGAGACCTTCGGCGCCTCGCGCGAGCGCATGCTGCGCGAATTCTGCGAACTGATGGAAGAGCTGAGCAAGGATCGGCCCTGGCTCATCATTCTTGAGGATCTGCACTGGAGCGACTACGCGACGCTCGACGTGCTGTCGCGCTTTGCCCAGCGCGATCAGGAGGCGGCGGTCATGGTCGTCGCCACCTATAGGCCGATCGACGTCGCCGTCGGCGGTCATCCGATGCGCGCCGTCCATCAGGAATTGCAGATCCACGGCCGCTGCTCGGAGATCGCCCTCAACAAATTGTCGCACGCCGAGGTCGAGCGTTATCTTGCCCTGCGGCTTGGCGACGCCGAGCTCGCGCTTTCGCTGGCGCCGATGGTCCTGCGGCGCACCGGCGGCCATCCGCTGTTCGTCGTGTCGCTTGTCGATTATTTCATCGATCAGGGCGAACTCATCACGGCGGAGGGGGGCTGGCGGCTTGCGCCGGGCAAGACCGTCTCGCAGGAGGGCATGCCGCGCGACCTGCATGAAATGATCGCGCGACAGATCGACCGTCTGCCCGCCGACGAGCAGCGACTGCTCGAGGCGGCGAGCGCGATCGGCGCGGAGTTTTCCGCCGCCGCAGTCGCCGGCGGCATGGGCAAGGCGCCCGAAGAGGTCGAACTCGCCTTCGAGGAGCTCGCGCGCAAGGGGCAGGTGCTGAGCGCGGACGGGATCTCCGAATGGCCTGATGGCACGGTCGCCGGCCGCTACGCCTTTTTGCACGCCCTTTACCAGGAGGTTCTTTACGACCGGCTTTCGCCGGCGCGCCGCGTCATGCTGCACCGGCAATTGGGGGCGACTCTCGAACGCGGATATGGCGCGCGGACATCGGAAATCGCCGCCGTGCTCGCCCTGCATTTCGAGGAAGGCCGCGATTTCGCGCGTACGGTGCGCTATCTCGCCGAAGCCGCCGACGGCTCGACCCGGCGCTTCAGCAATCAGGAGGCGGCGACCTATTTGACGCGCGCGCTGGGTCTTGTCGAGCGTCTGCCCGCCGGCGAGAACCGGCTTTCGGCCCGCCTCGAGCTTCTTAACAAGCGCGGCTGGGCGCGTCGTTCGGCGGGAGATCTGCCGGGCTCGCTCGCCGATATTTCGGTCATGGTCGTCTGCGCCGCGGAAGCGGGCCAGCCCGCCATCGAGGTCGCCGGACTGATGGATCTCAGCCGGTTTGGCCTTTATGTCGAACGCAGCCGCTGCCTCGAACTGGCGCGACAGGCGGTCGTCAAGAGCGAGTTGCTGGACGACGAGGTCCTGAAGGCGCTGATCCGCGGCAACAGCTCCAACCTCAATCTCCTGCTGGAGGGCTGGAGCGCCGAGCAGGCCGAGATCTGCTTTGAGGCGATGCGGATCACGGCAGACTCAAGGGATCCGCGCATCGTCCTGCGGCGCTGCTCGATTGATATGGTGCTTCAATACCTTACCTCGCAATACCGGGCCTGCTGCGAGAGGACCGGAGTCGCGCAGGCGATGGCCCAGGCGATCGGCGACGTCTATCTCTTCGCCATTTACAATATGCTCGAGGCTTTCGCCTATTTGCACCTTGGCGAATGGCGCCAGCTGCTGCAGAGCGCCAGCGCGGCGGTGGCGATGAGCCAGAGGAACGCCAATAGACAGGCGGCGGCGCTGGGCGAATTTTCGATCGCCTGGCTGCACGCGGAGGCGCTTGACTTTGCTGGCGCAAGGCGGCGTGGCGAGGCGATCATCGACGCCGATATTGAAAAGAACCCCTTCAATTTCTTTCTCGGCCGCAATCTGTTGTTCAAGGCTGCCATTGGCCTGCGCGATTATGACGAGGCGAAGGCCCAGCTCGATGCGATCCGGCGCAAGATCGACATCGAGGGCGTCTCGATGGATACCTCGTTCTATCCACATCATTATTTCTGCGTCTGCCGATACTGGCTGGAAATTGGCGATCTTCCGCGCGCAAGGGAAGAGGCGCTAAGGCTCAACGCCTATGCCACGCCGCAGCGGGAGCAGACCTATCTGGCGCTGTCGCACAGCATTCTCGGCGAAATCGCCGCGCTCGAAAACGCGCCGGAGGAGGCGGCCGCGCATTTCGCCAAGGGCGTCGAGATCGTCGAAGCCGGGGAGGCGCCGCTCGCCGCCTGGCGTCTCTTTCTGGCGTTCGCCGCCTTTCATCAGACGACCGGGAACGCCAGCGCGGCGGCGGCGCTGAAGGCGAGGGGCGAGACGATCGTCAATCGCCTTGCCGGCATGTTCGACGAACGCCATCCGCTGCGCGCCAGCCTGCTTGAAAACTACGAGGCGGAAACGCGGCGCGGGCCGCCTAATCCGGCAATTCCGCCAAATCTGCCGGTTCGACACGCGGACGCGCATTCTTCTCGTGTCGGAAACGGCTCGAGTCCTCATAAACCTTGAGGCGAAGCCGCATGATGGCGCCGAGCGGCCGGTGCGCCGCAAGTCCGCGCCAGGGCGTGAAGGAGAGCGTATCGTCGGCGTAAACCTGGCGGTCGGCGCTATAGGCGTCCTGGGGTCCAAGCGTGATCTTTGCGACCCCCACGGGCGGCGAAAGCGCATCGGACCATTCGACCGAGGCGTCCTCGACCGGCATCTGCGCAAGGTCGACGCAAAGCTGCGCTTGCAGCTCATATTCGGCGGTTTGCGTCTTGAAGAACTCGACGACGCGGTCGCGAAGGGTTGTGTCGGCTTCATCGGCGCGAACGCCGGTCAGCGCGCGTACAGACTCCGACAAAGGGGCGGCTCTCAGCTTGGCGATATAGCCGCCGAAACGGAGCGCCGCCATAGAGTGGAAGGTTTCGCCCAGAATGTGGTTCGGCGGCGCCGCCATCGCCTTCAAAAGAGTTGGCGGCGGCCCGGCAATCGTCGTCCATGCGGCTTTCAGCATGCGTCCGATCTCATTGGAGACCCGCAAAAGCTCATCCGGGGAATTGTCCGCCTTCTCGATCAAGCCTTGCACGCTGCGATATTTCGCTGGCGTGCCGAAATAGGTCGTGCTGTTGACGAGCAGAATATCCTGATTGCGTGACACATCCGCCGCGTCGAGCTTCGGCCCCTCGACTCCCAAAATCTTGATCGCCATGCCGCAATTGGATGGCGCGCGATCGCTGTGAATTTTGCCGGGGGCGGTCGAAAAGCGCACGATGACCGGATAGGTTTTCGGTTCCGCGAAGAGTCCCTGCCGCAGATGTTGCGGCAGGCCGTCATAGATTTTCAGCTCGCCCTTCAGCACGCCATGGCTTTTGGCGTGCGCCTGCCGGACTGCGTGGCGATAGCTCTCGAAGGTCGCTTTGCCGGCAGCGGCCGCCTTCTCGAGAATCTGCCGGATCACGGCGTCTTCGTCACCGGCGACAACCTCGACGCTGTCGCTGTAAGGAACATAGGGATGGTTCGGCATGGGCTTGCCAGTTGAAAAAAAGAGATCGACAATGGTTAGGTCATAGCAACGCAAAAGCGTAAAAACGCTGCATGTATTTCACCATCGAATCCATTTTGAATCAACCGGCGCTTTCACTGTCGCGTCTTCCGGGAAATCTGCCACCTGAGCGAGCGGGGCGATTAAACGGGAGCGACCGGGCAGGCGCGCAAATTTTCAAGGGATCGCCATGAGCCTGTCAACGCGCATTTCGGCGCCAATCCGCATCCTTCGCTTCGCTGCGGCGATTTCAGCCTGTCTTGGCGGCCCCTGTGCGGCGCAGGCGAAGGACCGCCCCCTCGTCTGGCTCGACCAGGGCAAGGATTGGGAGCAGGCCAGAACCGCTTTCTACAGCCAGGATCAGGGCTCGCGGATCATCGCGCTCGCCTGGCTCAAGGCGCTGAAGCGCGGCGACGGCAGCCTTTTTCTGGGGGATGGCCTGACGCGCTATGGTTATTTGCCCAATCCTGAAAACAGCAATGGTCTGCCGGTTGGATTCCACACCGCTTCTTTCGATCGCGTCGAATATGTCGGGATGACCTGCGCCGCGTGCCACACGCGGCAGATCTCCGTCGCGGAGAAGGATTACCGCATCGACGGCGGACCGGCGATCGTCGATTTTCAGAGTTTTCTGAGCGACCTTGACGCGGCGGTCGGCGCCGTCCTTGCGAGCGAACCGGCCTTCGCCGAGTTTGCCGCCGCGACGCTCGGCTCAGGCGCAAGGCCGGAGGCGATCACCGCCTTGCGCGCGCAAGTTGCCGATTGGTATTATCCATATCATACACTGATATCGATCGCGTTGAAGGATGTGAACTGGGGCTTCGGGCGGCTCGACGCTGTCTCGATGATCTTCAACCGCCTGACCGGCCTCGATCTCGGGGCTTCGCCACACTATGTGATCGAAGACAACATCAAGAAGGCCGATGCGCCGGTGCGCTATCCCTTCCTGTGGAACGCGGCGAAACAGGACAAGACGCAATGGCCGGGATTTTCCGACAATGGCAGCGATCTTCTTGGCCTGCCGCGCAATCTTGGCGAAGTGTTCGGCGTGTTCGCCATCTTTCATCCGCAGCCGAATGCGCCGCGATTCCTCAAATATGATTATGTCGCGAATAACTCCGCGAATTTTGACGGCCTGACCGCGCTCGAAACTTATATGAAGACGATCGAGCCGCCGCGCTGGCCCTGGAAAGTTGATCAGGCTCTTGTCAGCCAGGGCGCAGTCCTGTTCGAAGCGAACTGCGCGAAGTGCCACGGCAAACGCGACGGGCAGGTGCAATTCCCGAACGAGCCCACCTGGCGCACGACACTGCAAGATGCTGGCTCCGATCGGCGCGAATGGGACATTTTGCGCCGCACGGTCGACCCCGGCGTGTTGACGGGAGCTGAGATTCCCGGGCTCGTGAAGCCGCTCAAATTGGACGCCTATGCGGTGGACGTTCTCGCCGTCGCAGTGCTTGGCTCGATCGCGCAAAATTACGTCAAATTCCCCGCCAATCCTGTGGCGGGCTTCGGCCAATGGGTGGAGCTTCTGAAGCTCCGGCCCTCGCTCGCGGGGCTCGACGGCTTGTTCCAGTCGCTTCAGAATATTCGCAATCTAAGCAAGAATCTGGCCGATGCGACGCCAGGATATGAGGCGCGCGTGCTACAGGGAATCTGGGCCGCCGCGCCCTATCTGCACAATGGCTCGGTCGCGACGCTGAAGGATTTGCTCGAAACGCCGGACAAGCGCAAGGCGAGCTTCAAGGTCGGCCCGGCCTATGATGTTGAGGCGGTCGGCCTTGCCGCCGAGCAGCCGGCGGGCGCCTCGACATTGCAGACGACGGATTGCAGCGATCTCCACTCGGGCGAAAGCCGCTGCGGTCATGTCTATGGCGTCAATCTGGACGAGAACGACAAAAAGGCGTTGCTGGAATATCTCAAGACGCTGTGACGCTTGCGCGGCCGCCCTGCGGGCGCCACTTAGGGCGTCACACGTTGAGACGGGGGAGGTTTGAAATGCCGCAAGCGATCTGGAACGGCGTGACGATCGCCAAATCCGATGATGTCGTCATCGTCGAAGGCAATCATTATTTCCCCAAAGAGGATGTCCCGGCGCAATTTTTGAAGCCGAGCGCGACCACGACCATGTGCCCCTGGAAAGGCGTCGCGCATTACTACACGATCGTCGCCGGCGGCGCCGAAAATGCCGACGCCGCCTGGTATTATCCGGATCCGAAGCCGGCCGCGGCCGAGATCAAGGACAGGATCGCCTTCTGGAAAGGCGTCAAGATCAGCTGATCGAGGCGCCAAGAAAATCAGAGCGTCTTGTCGAGCAAGGATTCGATCCATTCGCTCTGTGTTTCTCCGATCGAGCGCCCGATCTCCTGCGGACCCTTGAAGCCGATGAGCGTGCTCTGCAAGGTGGCGCCAAAACGGCGCATAAGCTCTTTTTGCGTATCGAAATCGATGGTGAAAATTTGCAGTTCGTCGAAGCGCGGCAGGGCGCGCAGCCGTTCGATGATCGGCCTTTGCGCGGCGCAGGCGGGACACCAGGGCGCCGTGATCTCAACGAGAATCGGCTTGTCGGCTTTCTGCGCGGCTTCGAAGCTCTGCGCGTCGAACGGCGCCGGCGGTCCTCCAGCGCGCGCTGAGCCCGTGAGCGCGACCCCGGCATAGAACGCGCCGGCCAAGGCGAGGGCGCCTCCCAGCAGGGATCGTCGGGCGATCATCATATCATTCCTTCGACGACATCGGCGCCGGCCCGAACCTGGGTCATTTCGGCTGGTCGGCCGGGGCCGCCAACGCCCACACCGGATCCGGCGTAACGGTCACGGGTTCGCGTTCTGTCTGCCACCCCTCCAGCCCGTCGGGGTACCAATAGACCTCTTTGTAGCCGAACCCGACAAGACGCTTGGCGGCGTTCCAGCTGCCCCAGCATTCCGGGTGACAAAAGGTGATGATCGGCCGCTCGACGTCGCCGCCCGTCAGGGCCGCGACGCGGCTGCGGAACGATTCGGAAAATTGCGCGTCCGGCGTGCCGCTGCCGCCGCCCGGCATCCACACCGCTCCCGGAATCGATCGATGCGCCGGCATCCAGGGCGTCGTCTGCGACATCGAGGCCGGCCTTTTATCGGCGGGGCCGACATCCAGCAACACCGGGGTTTTCTCCTCGATCAGCCTGACGGCCTCAGCGGTGTCGAGAACGCGCGCGCCCTTGACGCTGTTTGGCGTATAGCCGCGCATAACGCCCTGCCAAAGACCGTCAGGCTCCGGCACATGACCGGGGCTGTCGGCGGCTCCGGTCAGCAACAGTGCGAGCGCGACCGTCGCAACGCAGCGCGCCGCCGATTCAGTTGCTGAGATGGGACGCCGCAAAACTCTTTTCCCAATGATCTTTTTCACTATCCGTGACAGCGACCTTGATCTCTCCCTGCGGCTTCAGGCCAAAGCCGATCACGGGATTACTCGCAAGCGAAATATCCGTTTCGAGGTCGAAGACCTTGTTGTCGCCGCTTGTGACGCTGATGGTCTGGATATAGCGCGCCGGCGTGTAGCCGCGCGTCTCCTGGTTGATCTGCATGCCGTTGAAATTGGGATGGCGCACCATCAAAGTCGCCCGCGCCGGCTTGTCAGAGGACTCATCGGCAAGCTTCAGCCTGATCTCGCCCATTCCCTTCATCGCCTCCTCATCCGACATGCCCATCGGCGCGGAGCAGCCGCCCGCCGCTTTGACGAATTGCACCGTCTCGTAAAGCGTCCCGTCCGCCGCCTCGGCGATGGCGTGCACATTGGTGTAGGAGTTAATGCGCACCCTGAGATTGATCTGACGCGGATCGGCGGCGGGACCAAAAGTGAAATGCGCGGCGACCGGCGACGGATTGTCGTCAATGATGAGATAAATGCCCTTAATCGGGATCTTGTCGGAGAGCGTCACGGTCATCGGCACTAGCGACGCATCAAGCGCGCGCTGCGGCGCGTCGAGCGAAATGACCGCTTCGCCATTCTGGCGGGCGCGATCCTGGAACATCGTCTTGGCGATATCCAGCCAGCGCGCATCGCGCTGAGCCGGATCGTCGCCGGCCGCCGCGCGGGCCGATGGCGCAGTAAAAGGCGCCGCCGCGAGAGCCGCGAAAGCGACGCCTAGCGAAAGCGCCAGTTTGAGCGCGAAAGTTGCCCGCATCGTCGTCTCCTCCATGGCAGTTTTTTGCAGCGCCGGATTCTTGCAGTCTGTTCCGCGCCGGTCTCCCGTTCATTCACCCTATCAGATGTGGCGCGGCGCTCCAAAAGGCAAGCCGCGGCGCGCCAGTCCGGCGGCGTCCTGCTCCTTCACGACGCCGCGTTGGCGAGCCAGGCCTTCGCTCCCGCCAGCGTGCGGAAATCATCGAGGCTGCGCGCCGGGGCGCCAAACGCGTCTCCCGCCATGGCGGCGAGCGCGCGTCCCGGCCCCAATTCGATAAACGCCGACGCGCCCGCTTCGAGGCAGGCTTCAAGACATCCGGCCCAGTCGATCGTCTGGGAGATCTGCGCCGAGAGCTTTTCGAGCGCGACCGGGACGCTCACCACGGGCGCGGCGTCGATCCCACTGACGAGGCGCAGAGCGGCGGACGGCCGGTTGGCGGGCGTCGCGGCGAGCGCTTCGGCGAAACGGGCGCTCGCCTGTTTGAGGCGCGGCGTGTGGGAGGCGACATTGACCTTGATCGCGCCAGCCTTCGCCGCGCCGAGATTTAAGGCCTCGGCGCAGAGCCCGCGCAGCGCCTCCTTCGTCCCGCCGAGCACGAACATCGCGCCGGGATTGACGATGGCGACGCTGGCCTCGAAGCGAAGGCACAGCGCGTCGATTGGCTCGCGCGCCAGACCGCGCACGAAAGCAAGGCCATCGTCGGGCCCGCTCGCCTCATTCATGAACAGCGCGCGGCGGCGGGCGAGATCGATCGTCGTTGTTTCCGAAAACAGACCGGCGCAACCCGCGGCGGCCAGCTCGCCGATGCTGTACCCGGCCAGCAACTGTCGCGCGCCGGCGACAATAAGCTCGTCCTTCAAAATCGCGAAGGCCGCGAGCGCCTGCGTCACGCAAAGAATCTGTCCCGCCACATTGGCGTGCAATTCGGCCTCGCTCGCCTCTTTGACAAAGCGGCGTGGATCGCGGCCATCCAGCGCCTGCGTCGCGGCTGCGAAAATATCCGCCGCTTCTGGCGCGTCGCCGGTCAAAGCGAACATGTCCGGGTGCTGCGTTCCCTGACCCGAGCAGAGGATAGCGAGCGTCATCGCCCGCTTTCCGGTGGAATGAAATCATTCGACTGGGAGGAAATCGGGCCGGATTCGAAAGGTCGAACGGATGGGTTCAATCTGGTCGGAAGCTGCTCGACCGCATGAACGAACAGGCTGAAGGCGAGAAGGTCGGCCGAGCCGCCGGGGCTGAGCCGTCTTGCGACAAAGGCCGCATGAATGCGCGCGGCTTCATCGCGCCAGTCCGCGGCGCCGACGCCGCCGCGCCGAAGAAAGCCGCGCGCCTCGCTTTGCGCAAAGGCGAGTCCGGCGGCGGCGGCCCTGTGCAGCAGATTCGTGTCTGTCACGCCGGCGATAAGCGCGAAGACGGCCTGAACCCGCGCGGCCTCGAAATCGCCGCCCGATCGTTTCAGGCCGTCGACCAGAGCCGGCGCGCCAGTTCGATAAACAGCCGGAAAGCCCGCCGCCGCCTCGCCGCGCGCGCCGCTCGCGCCAAATCTGCGGCGCGCCTCGGCTCCATGGCTGCGCAGCGGAACGGGACCCTCGGCAATCGCGCGTCCATAGCGGGCGCGCACGGTCAGGCCAAGCGGCGCCGCCGCGCCGGCGCCCGCTGCGGCGCAAAGCAGGCCGAGGCCGAAAATTGCGCCGCGATGCGTGTTGACGCCCGAGGTCGCCTTCAGCATGACGGCTTCGGCCGCGACGCCAATGGCGCGCAAACTGCCCATGTCCGCGCCCGCGGCGCCCGCCTCGGCGAGGGTGACGAAAAAGGGCTCGAGCGCGCGCGCGCTACGATGGAGCAAAGCGGCGTCCATGTCGCTATGGCTGCCATTGTCGATCTGGCTGACGAGGCCCGGCTTCGGATAGGTTTCGACCTCAAGATGCAGACAGGCGGCGGCGAGGGCGCCGAGTTCGCGCGGCGAGGGTTTTGCGCCCCTGTCAAGCGAAGGAGCAAGTCGAGGCGCATCCGCGCGAACAGCCAGCGCCCCGGTCACGAGACACGCCGCCTGAGCGAGGCCGCATCATCGCGACAGAGGAACGTCTCGCGCCGGCGCAGCGCGAGGCCGTCGTCCGCCTTGACCAGAACCTCCGCCGCTCCACCCGCCAGCTCGCGCCAATTGACGGCCTGACCGCTCCCGAGTCGCAGAAATTCGCCGTCGAGGCGGGTTGCCGAGTCGCTGTCGATCTGTTCGAGGCCATGAAGAAGGGCTTCAACGTCCGTCTCCGGCTGCAGGATGAAAAGCAGATCGAGGTCGGAGGCCAAGCCGAGATAGGTGAGGCCGGTGAGCTGCGACCAGGCGAGCGAGCCGAAGGTTCTGGCCTCGACGCCGAGGCGGCCGGAAAGCTGCAAGATCGCAGCGATTGGCTCGCGCCAGTCTTCCGGCGCAAAGTCGACGCAGTCAGCAAGAGATGGCGGCGGTTCAATGCGGCGAATCGACGAGGGCGCCAGAGCCAGCGCCAGGCGCAGCTTGCCGAAGGCGGGCGGCAGCGGCAGGCCGGCGGGAACTGCGCCCGCCGGATCGCCAGCGCCGCGCCGCCGCGCGATCAGCGGGCGTCCGCGGCTCGCCCATTCGGCGACGATCGGCGGGATTTCGCCCGGCGCGCCGGCCCGGCGCTCCGCCTGCGCAAATGCTGCGAGCGCGGCGGCAAAACCCTCCGGGCAGATCCGCAGCAGGGCGTGACGCCGGGGCGCGGACGGCGTTCCCCACGCGCAAACCGGCTCAGGCATCAGCTGCGGCCAGGCGTTCGATCTCGCGCGTGATGTCATAGGCCTTCGGCCGTCCGCCGCGCTCCTTGCCGATGAGGTCGCGGTCGTCTCCGGCCGCGGTTTTGCGTTGGAGAAGTTCGGACAATTGCGCGGCAAGCGATCTGGCCGGATCGAAGGTTTCCAGCACCGCCCCGGTTTTTGCCAGATTCTCGAGGCCGGGCGCGAACACAGGCGTCGATTTCGCCTTTTCCCGCAGCACGTCGATCGACAGTTTCGTCACGCGCGACATGGACGGCAAATCCATGACCTCGGGGTGGGCGCCGGGCAGGGCGACGAGCGTGCGCGTCGCCAGCGCCGTCGCGATGAAGGCGCCCGCCGCCGTGTGGCCGTAGAGCAGACCGATGGTGTGGATCCCGCTCATGTCGGCGAGGATGAGGCTTTTTGCGAGATGGGCGAGATATTCGGAGAGGCCGAGCAATTCGTCGCGCCGGCTCATGCGCTGGCTGTCGCTGTCGACGAGAACGACCAGCGGACCCTTATGGCCGGAGGCGATGGCGGCGAGCGCCGCGCCTGCCAGTTTTGCCGCGCCTTCAATGCCGAGGGGCGCCCCGTTGGCGACGCCAGTGACCAGGGCCTTGCCGCCGTCCGGCAGCGGCCCTTCGCCGGAAATCAACCCGTCGGCGTCGACTGCGACTTGATGGCCCGCTGGAAACAGCGAGGCGAGAATTTCATCGAGCGTCATCTGAATTCTCCGCAATCTGGTCGGCGAGCGCGATGAAATCATCTGCGTTCATCTCGGGGATGGCTTTCGGATCATTGGCGCCGAGGGCGGCCCAGATTTCGGTGGCGTCCTTGCAAGCGCCAAAGCGCTGCAACCTGCGTTCGAGCCGCGCCTGTTCCTTGTCCATCGCTGCGAGGTTGAACAAAGGCGCTTTCGCGACGAGGCTCAAGGCGGCGGCGCGAAAGCTTGCGACCGTATCATCCGCGAATTGCTGCGCGACGCCGATCAGCCTTCGGTGCTTGCCGCCCATGGTGCGCCAGACCAGCGCGCGGTCTTTCGAATCGAATTCCTCGACGCCCTTGTTGGTCTCGATCACTTCGGGGCCGGAGACGCTGATGCGGCCTTCTTCGGAGACCGCGAGGCCGCTGCAACAACCGGAGATCAGTCCGCCGCCGCCATAGCAGCCGGCGCGCCCGCCAATGAGGCCGATCACTTTGCCGCCGCCGGCGCGAAATTCGAGCATGGCGCGCATGATCTCGGCGATGGCGAGTTCGCCGGCGTTTGCCTCCTGCAGCCGGACGCCGCCGGTGTCGAAGGCGATCAGCACGGTGTTGATCCTCCCGCCCGAGGCATGGGCCGCGCGCAGCAGGCCGGTAAGCTTTGCGCCATGGACCTCGCCAAAGGCGCCGCCCATGAAGCGGCCTTCTTGAGCGGCGATCAAAACCGGCTCTCCCGCAAGCGTCCCGCGCCCGGCGACAAGCCCGTCGTCGAATTGCTTCGGCAAGTCGAAAATATCGAGATGCGGGCTCGACTCGCGCGCGGCGGGTCCGATGAATTCGGCGAAGGAGTGGGGGTCGAGCAATCCGGCGATGCGGGCTCTGGCGCTCGCCTCATACCAGCTGACGTCCGCCGGATGTTCGTTCAAGAGCGCGCTCAAGATTCGACCTCCTCGATGGTTCTGACCCCTTGCGCCAGCCGTAGCGCGACCGTGTCCGGCCGCGCGCCGCCGTCATTGATGGAGAGGCGCAACCCGCCCGGCGAATAGCGTTCGACGAAGTCACGGACCACAGCCGACCAGACCTCGCCAAAGCCATGCGCGGCGGTTGCGATGTCGATGCGGCACTCAAGCTCCGGCAACACGCGCTCGACCAGCACTTCGAGATTGCCGGAGGCGACGACGCCAACGAGAGCCTCATGCTTGGCGCCGCCGGCGGCTTGGCGCGCCTTGAGTTCAAAAGAGAGATTTTCCAAGGCCGGACTCCTCACCAGTTGCGGAATTTCGAGGGCGGCCGGTAGAGGCCGCCGGACCAGCGCGCGAGGTCCTTGATCGAGCGCGCGGCGAGCAGGCTGCGGTCGACGTCGAGCACATTAATGCCAAGATCCTCGGGGCGTTTGATGATGCCGCGCTCGCGCAGGCGCTGGACCATTTTGGCGTCGCGGCCACGTCCGACCTCCGTATAGCCGGCGACGCCGCGCACGGCCTGCTCGCGCTCGTCCTTGTCGCGGCAAAGCAGCAGATTGGCGATCCCTTCCTCGGTCACAATGTGGGTGATGTCGTCGGCGTAGATCATGACCGGGGCAAGCTCCAGTCCGAGCTTTTCAGCGAGGATCAGCGCATCGAGACTTTCCACGAAAGTAGGGGCATTGCCTTCGCCAAAGGTCTCGCCGATCTGCACGACGAGTTTGCGGCCGCGCCGCAGCGCCGGCAGGCCGTCGGGGTCAGCCTCGCGGCCGGCCTTTAGCCAGGGTTCGGCCGGATGACGGCGCCCGCGCGCGTCGGAGCCCATGTTGGGCGCGCCGCCAAAGCCGGCGATGCGCGAGGCGGTGATTGTGGAGCTGTTGCCGGAAAGGTCGATCTGCAGCGTCGCGCCGATGAACATGTCGCAGGCGTATAGGCCGGCGGTCTGGCAGAAGGCCCGGTTCGAGCGCAGCGATCCGTCCGGGCCGGTGAAGAAGATGTCGGGGCGCGCTTCGATATAGTCGTCCATGCCGACTTCGGAGCCGAAGCAGTGGATCTGCTCAACCCAGCCCGATTCGATCGCAGGAATGAGCGTCGGATGCGGGTTCAGCGCGAAACGGGTGCAGATCTTGCCTTTGAGGCCAAGACGCTCGGCGAAGGTCGGCAGCAAGAGCTCGATCGCCGCCGTGTTGAAGCCGATGCCATGGTTCAGCCGCTTGACGCCATAGGGCTCGTAGATTCCCTTGATCGCCAGCATGGCGGTCAGAATCTGTGTCTCGGTGATGGCGCCTGGATCGCGTGTGAACAGCGGCTCGACATAGAAAGGCTTTTTCGCCTCGACGACGAAATGCACGCGGTCGCCGGGGATGTCGACGCGCGGCAGTTTTTCAACCACCTCATTGACCTGCGCGACGACGACGCCGCTCTTGAAGGCGGTCGCCTCGACGACGGTCGGCGTGTCCTCGGTATTGGGGCCGGTGTAGAGATTGCCGTCGCGGTCGGCGCTGACCGCCGCGATCAACGCGACATTCGGCGTGAGATCGATGAAGTAGCGGGCGAACAGTTCGAGATAGGTGTGGACGGCGCCAAGCTCGATCTTTCCGCCAAACAGCATTTTGGCGATGCGCCCGGCCTGCGGGCCGGAATAGGCGTAGTCGAGTTTCTTGGCGACGCCTGTCTCGAAGACGTCGAGATGCTCGGGCAGGACAACGCCCGACTGCACCATGTGGAGATCGTGGATCTTGGCCGGATCGACGCCGGCCAGCGCGCGGGCGAGGAGATCGGCCTGTTTCTGATTGTCGCCTTCGAGGCAGACGCGGTCGAAGGGGCGGATCACCGCCTCGATCAGCGCGCCCGCGTCAGCGGCGGCGACGATTTTGCCGCGCGCGAAGGCGGACCCCGCCGCGATCCGCTGCGCCAGCGCTTCCCGCTCAGCGTTCCATCGCCTCATGCTTCGCTCCCCCCTGAACTTTATTAGTCTCAAGCCGGCTGCGACAGCGCTTTTCCGCGCGAAAAGGCGCCCCGGCCCGGATTTGACGGACCCATTGTGCATACAAAAAAAACAAAAAGGCAATATCCCGCATACACAACTTGCAAAATAAAATGAGGCTGACGTAAGCGCCGCCTTTGCGGAAAGAGAATTTCCTTCATGCTCCAGCCAGCGATGTGGCCATCTCCTTTTTTAAATATGCTTTATTTTACAACTATATAGAAAATACGGTGCAGGAGAATTTCGCTTGCGCATCCATTTGAGGATATGGCTTGGCCGCGGGAATTGCCAAAATAAATTTGTATACACAGTTGCCTTTATTAGCGGATAACGTATACTTTACCAGTCGCCAACAAGAGCGACGTTTTTTGATGGAGGAACGCGCAATGAGACCATGTCTCGTCGCCGGCGCATCGCGCGCGGCTTTCAGGGAGGGCGCAGGATCATGACGATCTTCGGCGTCGCTCTTCTCTCCCTCTGCACCCTCATCGGGGTGTTTCTTGGCGATCTTCTCGGCGTCGCGCTCGGCGTCAAGGCGAATGTCGGCGGCGTTGGCATCGCCATGATGCTGCTGATCGCCACGCGGATCTGGCTCCAGAAATCCGGCGGCCTCAATCATGGCGTCAAGCTCGGGATCGAATTCTGGGGCACGATGTATATCCCCATCGTCGTCGCCATGGCGGCGCAGCAGAATGTGGTCAAGGCGCTGAGCGGCGGCCCGCTGGTGCTCGTCACCGCTGTGACGGCGGTGACCGCCTGTTTCGCAGCGACCGCGCTGCTCGGACGCATCGGCCGCGAGCGGCCGTCCGACGTGCATGACCCGGAAGAGATCCAACGCGGCGGCGACATTATTGCCGGCGACCTCATTCCCGACGCCCCGGCCAGGAAGGTCTGAAAGCCATGTTGCACATGATCGAGCACGTCTTCACCGAGCAGAGTCTCGTCGCCGCCTTCTTCGTAGTCGGCGCTGTGATGTGGATCTCCCTCATCATCTCGAAACGCCTAACCGCCGGACGCATCCACGGCTCGGCGATCGCAATTCTCATCGGTCTCGGCCTCGCCTATGTCGGCGGCGTCATCAGCGGCGGCCAGAAGGGCCTCGCCGATATCCCGGTCTTCGCCGGCATCGGTCTTCTTGGCGGCGCCATGCTGCGCGATTTCGCCATCGTCGCCACCGCCTTCGAGGTCGACGCCATCGAGGCGCGCAAGGCGGGGCTGATTGGCGTCGTCGCCCTCGCCATCGGCACGGTCCTGCCCTTCCTCATCGGCGCTGGCTTTGCCGTCGCCTTCGGCTATACGGATGCGGCCAGCATCACGACGATCGGCGCCGGCGCGATCACCTATATTGTCGGCCCGGTGACGGGAGCGGCGATTGGCGCGAGTTCGACCGTGATCGCTCTTTCCATCGCCACCGGCGTGTTGAAGGCGGTGATGGTGATGGTGTTCACGCCGATGCTCGCCAAGATCATCGGCCTCGACAATCCGCGCTCGGCGATGGCCTTCGGCGGCCTGATGGGAACGGTCAGCGGCGTCGCCGGCGGTCTTGCCGCAACAGACCCCAAGCTGGTTCCTTATGGCGCATTGACGGCAACCTTCCATACCGGCATCGGTTGTCTTGTTGCGCCGTCGATCTTCTTTCTGGCGGTTCGCGCCATCACGGGATGAGGAGCGGGCATTATGGCCAAGGGCGTGCGCATAGGCGCCGGAACACTTGCGTCCTTGAGAGTGGTTGGAGAGGATCCGGGTCTTCTCTCGGATCAGATTCGCAACGCGCTGACGGATGAAATCGCCTCCGGCCGTCTTCCGGCCGGAGCGGCCCTCGACGAGCAGGATCTGGCCGATCGCTTTGGCGCCTCGCGTACCCCAGTGCGTGAGGCTTTGCGTCAATTGTCGGTCAGCGGGCTTGTCGAGATGCGGCCGCGCCGCGGCGTCATCGTCACACGGCTGACGCCCGAGCAGATCATGGACATGTTCGAGACGACCGCCGAGATCGAGGCAATGTGCGTGCGCCTTGCGACCTATCGCATCACGCCGCTCGAACGCAGCCGTCTGCTCGAAATGCACGAACAGTCGAAAAAACTCGTCGACCGGCGCGATATCGACGGCTACGACGCCTTCAACACCCGCTTCCACGAAGCCATTTATCTAGCAACCCACAATGGCTTCATGGCCGAGCAGGCGGTCAACATCCGCGCCCGGCTGAAATCCTTCCGCCGCACCCAATTGCGCCAGGCCGATCGGATCATCCGCTCGCGCGACGAGCATGACGGCATCATGACCGCGATCGCGCAGGGCGACGGCGAGGAAGCCGCCCGCCGCATGCGCGCGCATATGCTGAATGCGGCAAGCGCGCTCGGCGCCTATTTCTCCGGCCTCGATCCCGAAAATTGAGACCCGGCCTATTCGGCCGGATCCTCGCCGTGCGTCTTGCGCCTACGCCAGCGCGGCGTCGAGCGTGATCTCGGCGTTCAACACCTTTGAGACGGGGCAACCTTGCTTCGCTTGATCTGTGAGCTCGGCGAATTTCGCCGCGTCGATCCCGGGAATTTTTGCGCGCAGGATGAGATGGGATTTGGTGATGGCGAAGCCTTCGCCCTGTTTTTCGAGCGTTACTTCGGCATGCGTGTCCATCTGCTCGGCGGTGAATCCCGCCTCGCCGAGGATTAGCGAGAGCGCCATGGTGAAGCATCCCGCATGGGCGGCGCCGAGCAATTCTTCCGGATTGGTGCCCGGCTGGTCTTCAAAGCGGCTGGCGACGCCATAGGGATAGGCCTTGAGCGCGCCGCTTTGTGTCGAGATGGAGCCCTGCCCGTCCTTGAATCCGCCCTGCCAGGCGGCTGATGCCGTTTTTTTCATGAGTTTCCTCTTAATCGTTACGCCGGCTGCGCCGGCGCCACGGTAACGCTTTCAGCCCCCGCAAAGCTCCGCCCGAGAGCGATTGTTTTGCTAGCCGAAACGATAGCCGGAAATCGGCGCGCCGAAGACGTGATCAGAATAATCACGCACGCCCTTGTCGGCGCCGGCGGCGCCTGCTGCGACCATCAGCGGGATCAGATGATCCTCATGCGGCTGGCTGATGCGCGCGCCCGCGGCGTTCTCCCATCCCGCCAGCGCCTGCGCGCGCGCGGCCGGGTCGAGTCCGACAGTCTCATCGAGGAAGGCGTCGAATTTTTCGGCGATTTTCAGAAGGCGCGGATCGGCGCCGTAAAAATTCTGCAGATTGTGGAAGCTCATGCCGCTGCCGATGATCAGCACGCCTTCGTCGCGGAGGGGCGCAAGGGCCTCTCCGATAGCGATATGCGTCTTCGGATCCATGCCCTCGACGAGGGAGAGCTGCACGACGGGAATATCGGCCTGTGGATAGAGCAGCAGGAGAGGGATGAAGACGCCATGATCGAAGCCGCGCTCCTTGTCCTCTCCAGCGTCGATCCCAGCCTGTTTCAACCGCGCGACGATCTCCGCGGCGAGGCGAGGGTCGCCCGGCGCCGGATAGCGCAGCTCATAAGTGTGCTTCGGAAAGCCCTGATAATCATAGATCAGCGGCGGATTGGCGCCGGCCGTGACGGTCGGGCGCTTCTCAAGCCAATGGCCGGAAACGACGAGGATCGCGCGCGGGCGGACGCCGGCCGCAGCCGAAATCCCGCGCA
The DNA here is from genome assembly GCF_002891535.1 of Methylocella silvestris. Taxonomy (GTDB): domain Bacteria; phylum Pseudomonadota; class Alphaproteobacteria; order Rhizobiales; family Beijerinckiaceae; genus Methylocapsa; species Methylocapsa silvestris_A. The sequence goes on from NZ_PDZR01000001.1 coordinate 68,428, forward strand.
GATAGGCCTCCATTTTCTTCCAGGCGTCGGGGGCTTTCGGCGGCGGGTCCATGAAAAAGCACGGGCCGCCGCCATGCGGAATGAACCAGACCGGCAAACGATGGGCGCCCATGTTTCAATCTCCTGCTTTCGTCGCCTTGAGATCGACGTCGACGCCGACCTCGAGCGCCACCCATTGTCCGAACGCCCAGACACCCTGACCGACGCCGAAGTCGGTGCGGATCAGTTCGAGACGCCCCTTTGCCGTCGCGGCGTCGCCGTTGATTGTCAAGGTGAAGGGCAGCACGATATCCCTCGAGACGTCCCTGATGGTCAGTCGGCCCAGCGCATCATAGGCTCCCGCCCCCTTGGCGATGAAGCGGGTCGTCTCGAAAATCGCCTCGGGGAATTTTTTCGCGGCGAACCATTCAGGTTCGGGCAGGGCGCGGTCGCGCTGTCCGTCGCCCGTGCGCGCGCTCGAAAGATCGATCGTCACCCTGGCGTGGCCGGATTCGGGATGGGCCGGATCGAAGGCGATCTCGGCGCTCCATTTGCCGAAGCTGCCCTGGAAGGGGACGCCCGTCTGCATGCCGGAGAAGCCGATCCGGCTTTTATGCGGGTCAGCGATCCAATTCGCCGCATGGGCGGGCTCCAGCGTCAAGGCGGCCAGCGCGATCGCCAGTTTGAAGTGTCTCATGAGTTCTGCTTCCGGGTGTTGCGCGACGCCGGCAGCATGCGCGCGAGAACGCCGTCGCGCAGCACGAGGGCATGGCGCAGCGCCGCCGCCGCGTGAACCGCAACCAGCGCGAGCAGCGCATAGACGCAAAGATGATGCGCGAGCTTGAAAGCCGCTTCGACCGGCGCCTTGTTTTCGATCTCAGCGAAAAAAGGCAGATGCGGCCAGGGGAGGACGCCAAACAGCACGGTCGGAATGTTGTAAGGCGAGGCCGAGACCACTGCCCAGCCGGTCAGCGGCGCAAGCAGCATCGCGCCGTAGAGGCCGATGTGAGCGGCCTTGGCGGCGCGCCGTTCGGCTTCCGGCATTGCGTCCGGAAGCGGCGGCGGCCTGTGCGAAAGCCGCCATAAGATGCGCAGGAGGACGGCGAGCAGCACCGTGACGCCGATCGACTTGTGCAGCTGATAGAGTTCAAACTGCTGCAGCGTCGAAAGCGTCAGCCGCGTCATCGAAAAGCCGATGACGCCAAGGGCGACGACGCCAAGGGCGATCAGCCAGTGCAGGGCGATGGCGACGCCGTCATATGCTGGCTCAACACGCGCGCTGCTCACGGCCGATTCGCCCCGCCTATTCCTTGCGCTCGAAGCCGGCGCTGATGATGAGGCCAACCTCGTCGCCGATCAGCGGCACATATTTGGTGACGCCGAAATCGCTGCGCTTGATCGAACCCGTGGCGTCGAAGCCGACCGTATATTTCTTGTTCAGCGGATTGGGCCCGGCGGCGTTGTAGGTGACGGCGAGCGTCACCGGCTTCGTCACGCCATGGAAGGTGAGGTCGCCGGTGAGTTGACCGGAGCCGGCCCCCGTGACGACGAGCTTGGTCGATTTGAAGGCGATGTCGGGATATTTGGCGACGTCGAACCAATCGTCGGCTTTCAGTTCTCCGTTGAGCTTGGCGTTGGTGGTCGAAATGGTCTTGGCCGGAATATGGATCGCCACCGCGCTTTTTTCAGGCGCCTTGGGGTCAAGCGTCAGCTGCCCGGTCACGTCGGTGAATTCGCCGTACCAATTGGTGAAGCCCATATGGGAGACCTTGAAGAGGACGCGCGTATGGGTCGGATCGACGGCATAGCTTCCGGCTTCAACCGCGGCGGGGGCCGTCTGGGCTTTGGCCGGAGCGCTGAGGAAAGGCGCGGCGAGAAGGGCCGCCAGCAGGGCCGCCTTGGACGGAATTTTGTTCAACATGCGAGGCTCGCTTCCTGAGTTTCGGGGCGCATGGCCCGGTTGGGCGATCAATAGCGCGTTTCTTTCGCAGGAAAACTGATAAAGAGTTGATCGACTCTATCGAAACATTCGATCATGCCCGCGCTGACCCCTTCCTATGACCAATTGCAGGTCTTTCTCGCCGTCGTCGACGAAGGCAGTTTTTCGGCCGCCGCGCGGAGTTTGAAAAGAGCGCAATCGGCCGTCACCTACGCGATCCAGAAGCTGGAAGAACAGCTCGACGTGCGACTGTTCGACCGCGCGGCCTACCGGCCCGCGCTCACCGAAGCCGGACGCGCCTTGCTGCCGCGCGCGCGCCTCGTCGCCGACGAGATGCAGGCGCTGCGCAACCACGCCGAGGCGATCGCCGCTGGAGCGGAGCCGGAGCTGCGGCTTGTCGTCGACGCCATGTTCCCGATGGACAGGCTGGTCGAGTCGCTGCGTCTCGTCAGCGCGCGCTTTCCGCACTCGCCGCCGCGCATCTATGTCGACTCGATGGGAGCGGCGGCGGAACTGGTGCTGAATGGCGTCTGCGCCATTGGCCTCCTGCTCGAATTCAGCAGCGTTTCCGAGCACCTCCAGCGCGACAAGCTCATCGACATCGCAATGATTCCGGTGGCGGCGCCAAACCATCCGCTGGGCGCCGCCGACAGCCCCGTGTCGATCGAGGATCTGCGCCCGCATGTGCAGCTCGTTTTATCGGATCGGTCCGGGCTCTCCGGCGATCGCGACTACGGGGTGTTTTCGACGCGGACCTGGCGCATCGCCGATCTTGGCGCAAAGCACGCCATGCTGAAGGCCGGGCTCGGCTGGGGCAGCCTGCCAGCCCATCTCGTCGCCGAGGATCTTGCCAATGGGCGCTTGCGGCGCCTCACGATTCGGGATGAGGCCGGTTTGAGCGAAGTCGTCCGGCTGCCGCTCTGCTCCGCTTTTCGCCGCGATCGTCCGCCGGGCCCGGCCGGCCGGCATCTTCTCGCCCATCTGTCAGCGGGCGCGGCGCGAAAGCCCGCGTGATGGAGAGAGTCAGATTCGTGTGGTTGGCGCCTTCGCCAAGCCAGGATGAAGCTTGTCATCGCTCGCCGCCGACAGGCGCGCGCGCCGCCGCGCCTTACGGTCGGCTTTCTGGAACTCTCGCTTGATCATTACGCTACGCATGTCTTTAATAATAAGATCAGGCCGCGAGGTCCGGTCGCCTCCCCACCTCGGAAAAGCAATGTCCATACCGCCGGGTCCAGCCGCGCCCTTGCCGCTGCCCAGGAAACGCCTGTGACCGCGACGGACGCGCGCGGGGAACAGCCGGCGTCCCTCGCCGCGGCCGGCGCGCGCGATGGGCTCGAGATCGAATTCGGCCTCTGCTCGCGAACCGGAAAGCGCGAGCGAAATGAGGATTATGCGGGCGTTTATCTTGGCGCTCCCGAGGAGAGGGCGACTCTTGGCGTCGTCGCTGCGCTCGCCGATGGCATGGGCGGCGCCAAGGGCGGCCGCGTCGCCGCCGAACTTGCCGTGCGCAGTTTTATCGACGGCTATGTCAGCGAGGCTGCGTTGCGCGGCGTCCGGCTTGCCGGAGCGCGGAGCCTTGAGGCGATCAACCGCTGGACCCATGCGATCGGCCGCGCCGACGCCGCCTTGCAGGACATGGGATCGACCTTCACCGGGCTGGTGCTGCAAGGGCGGCAGGCGCATGTGCTGCATGTCGGCGATTCGCGCCTCTACCGGCTGCGCGACGGCAGGCTGACGCTGCTCACCAATGACCACACGCTAAGAGGAGCGGGGCGCAACCACATCCTGACCCGGGCTATCGGCCCGTCGCCTGCGCTGCAAATCGATTATCTGAAAGAAGAAGCGCGCACGCATGACCGTTATCTCATCTGCAGCGACGGCGTCCATGGCGTGCTGCCGGACCGCGCCCTGGCGGAGGAGCTGGCGCGCCGGACTTCGCCCGAGGAAACCGCGTCCCACATCATCGATGCCGCGACCGACGGGCGCAGCGCCGACAATATGACGGCGATCGTGCTCGACGTGCTGAGTCTTCCTGTCGCCAATCTGGCGGATCTCCAGCGCGCCGCCGCCGCCTTGCCGATCATCCCGCCGCCGTCGGTCGGCGAGCGCGTGGATGATTATTCTCTAAGCGCGATCCTCGCGGACGGACCCTATAGCCGGGTGTTTCGCGGCCTCGACGAAACCACCGGCCTGCCGGTCGTCGTCAAATTGCCAAAACCATCGGTGGCGGCTGATGCGGTGTTGCGTCAGGCTTTTTTGCGGGAAAGCTGGATTACCACGCGGATCCGCAGTCCCTTCGTCGGGGAATGTGTCGACGTGCCGGCGAGCCGGCGCTCCTGCCTTTATACGGTGATGCCCTTTTACGAAGGCGAAACGATGGAGCGGCGGCTTACCCGGACGCCGACCATCCGGCTCGCCTCCGGCCTTCAGATTGCGATTGCGCTGGCGCGAGGGGTCGCGGCGCTGCACCGCGCCGGCGTCATTCATCGCGACATCAAGCCCGACAATGTGATCTTGCAAAACGATGGCGGATTAAAGCTCGTCGATCTCGGCGTCGCCCGTCTGCCGCAGCTTGAGGACGTCGCCATGGCGGCGGCGCCGGGCACGCCGAGCTTCATGGCGCCTGAACTGTTCGAGGGCGCGCCGGGGGACGAATTATCCGACCAGTTTGCGTTGGGGGCGACGATCTTTCGGATGTTCTCGGGCGCCTATCCCTATGGCGAGATCGAGCCATTCTCCCGCCCGCGCTTCGGCCGCCCGGTCGGTTTGTTGAAGCTGCGCCCCGATCTGCCGGCCTGGATCGACCGCACTCTGTCGCGGGCCTTTGCGGTCAAGCGGGAGGACCGGTTCAACGATGTGCTCGAGCTCATTTATGAGTTCGAGCACGGCGCCGACCGCGCCAGCCCGGCCGACGACGTCCGGCTGCCGCTTTACGAGCGCAATCCGCTGATGTTCTGGAAAGCCGTCTCGGCGCTGCTTGCCATAGCGCTTTTCGCGGCGCTTGCCGCGCTGCATCGCTGAGAAGGCGAGTCTGTCTGCAAGCCGCTCAGCGATGGACCAGAACGGGGACCTTGCAATGGGTCAAGACCTTGGCCGTCTCGCTGCCAAGGATCAGCGCGGAAATGCCCTTGCGTCCATGCGAGGACATAATGATGAGATCGGCGCCCTTTTGCGTGGCGGTCGAAATAATGGCCTCATAGGGGCGGTCGTTTTCGACCTGCACGGTTTCCAAGGCGACTCCGGCCGCCGTGGCGATCGCGGCCGCCGCGTCGAGGGTCTTGGCCGCCTGCTCCGCGATCCGCGCTGTATAGTCGGCGGGCGTGTCCTCAATCATGGCCGCTTCAGCCGAAAAGACCTGGAACGGCAGCGTGACCGTCAAAAACGTGACCTTCGCGCCGATCTTCTGGGCGAGTTCGACGCCGTGGATCACCGCCTTTCCGGCAAGCTCGGAGCCGTCGGTCGGGATAAGAATATTGGTGTACACGCGTTTCTCCCTCGATCATCTTTGATTAAAGCCTTGCGGCGTGTGTCGCCTGATTGGCTTATCCTCGATACATGGCCTAAGCGTTGAGGTTGATCAATGCGGGATCGGCCGCGCCGGTCAGCACGAGGCAAGGCCCGTGCGATATTGAGCTGAAACGAGGACGACGCTGGGGCGCGGGCAATGGGCTTTCGCCACCCGGCCGAATTGGCGCGCGGGGGGCGTGAATGCGTTTGGGGCAAGGTTGCTTCGCCACAATATTTATGGAGCTGCGGGCTCCCTCCTGGCGGCGCCGAATGCTGTGAAGCCTGCGATGAGAGAGTTGAACGTTACAGCCCAAAGGTCCGATGATCCAGCCGCGCCGCCAAACTTCCTGGGGCGCCGCCGAAAATAAGGAACCGCAATGAGCAACAATCCCGCCGCCAATTCGCCGACCCCTGTTCCGCCCGACCCGCTGGCGCCCGGGAGCCGGCCACTCGTCGCCTCGCTCGGCCGCGCCATGGGCGCGCATTGGAAGCTGATCCTCGCCGAGGGCATCCTGCTTCTCGTGCTCGGCGTTCTCGCCGTGATGACGCCCTTTGTCGCCGGCGTCGCCACCGCGCTGTTCCTCGGCTGGCTGTTTCTCTTTTCCGGCGTCGCCGGCCTCATCTTCACCTATCAGTCGCGCGGCGATCCGGGCTTCTGGTGGGCGCTGCTGTCGTCCGCCGTCGCGGTTCTGGCCGGTCTTGCGCTTTTGGCGAATCCGGTCGGCGGCCTGTTTTCCCTGACCTTCGTTCTGATCGCCTATTTCATCATCGACGGCATCGTGACCATCATGCTTGGCCTCGAGCAGCGCCGCCACCTGTCGGGGGGCTGGCAATGGGTGATCTTCAGCGGCGTCGTCGACCTGATCCTCGCCGCCTTGGTCATTTCCGGCCTGCCGGGCTCGTTCCTTTGGGCGGTCGGCCTGCTCGTCGGCATCGATCTCGCTTTTGCCGGCGTCTCGATCATCAGCCTTGCTCTGGCGGCGCGCAAGGCGGCCGAGGCATGACGCCAAAACGCCGGCTTTGCGCCGGCGTCATGCTCTGACGCTGTGTTGACAGGCCCGGATCTTCATCCGGCTTGCGAGAGCACCGCGGCGGCCTTGCGCGCGAGCTGCTCCAGGGTGAAGGGCTTGGCGAGAAGATTGACGTCTCGATCGAGCACGCCGTTATGAATGACGGCGTTGCGGCTGAAGCCTGTCGTATAGATGATTTTGAGGCCGGGCCGCGCGTTGAGCGCGGCTTCGGCGAGCTGGCGTCCGTTCATCTCGGGCATCACGACATCGGTGAACAAGAGGTCGATGTCCGGCCGCTCGGCGATGATCCGCAGCGCCATTCTCGGGCCATCGGCCAGAAGCACGCTGTAGCCGAGATCACGGAAGGCCTCGGCGGTCAGGCGCAGCATGCGATCCTCATCCTCGACAACGAGCACGACGATGTCCGGGGTTCCGGTCGGGAGCGGGGCGTCTGACGCGGCGGCGGAGCGGGCGGGCTCAAGATCGTCGCCGAAGAAGCGCGGCAGATAGATCTTCATCGAGGTGCCCTGGCCAATCTCCGAGTAGATCTTGATGTGGCCGCCGGATTGTTTGACGAAACCGAATACCTGACTGAGGCCGAGCCCCGTGCCCTTGCCCGGCCCCTTGGTCGTGAAGAAGGGGTCGAAGGCCTTGGCGGCGATCTCGGGCGCCATGCCGGCTCCGGTGTCGCTCACGCTGACCAGAACATATTGGCCCGCCGGCACGCCGACGTGGAGAGCCGCGTAGTCTTCGTCGAGACTGGCGTTGCATGTCTCGATCGTCAGCTTGCCGCCGTCCGGCATGGCGTCGCGGCCGTTGACCGCCAGATTGAGGATTGTGCTTTCAAGCTCGCTCGGGTCGGCGAAGGTGCGCCACAGGCCTCCGGCGAGAACGGTCTCGACCTTGATCGTCTCGCCGAGCGTTCGGCGCAGCAGATCGGACATGCCGCCGACGAATGTGTTGCAGTCCACGGGTTGCGGGGCAAGGGGCTGCTGGCGCGCAAAGGCGAGCAAGCGATGAGTCAGGACGGCGGCGCGCTCGGCGCCATCGAGCGCCCCGTCGGCAAATTTCATAAAATCCTTCTCGCCGCGCTCGACGCGCCGCTTGAGAAGATTGAGGCTGCCGATCACCACAGCCAACATATTATTGAAATCATGCGCGATGCCGCCGGTCAGCTGGCCGATCGCCTCGAGCTTTTGCGACTGACGCAATTGCTGCTCCAGCTGCTCGTTCTGCGCCATCTCATCGTGAATTTTTCGGTTGGCGAGCTGTAGCGCAACATTGGCGTCGTCGACGGCGGCAAACTGCTTCTGGCTGTCGCGGATCGTCAGGGCGCCAAGCAGGACCGCGAGCAAGAGCGCGAGGATCACTCCCGCGCGGACGAGTTGCGCCGTGCGCAAAACATACGTCTGCCCCTCGGCCACCAAATGCTGCTCGGAGGCCTCGATCGCCCGGACGATTTCGCGGGCGCGATCCATCAGCTTCTTGCCCTCGTCGGTCTGGATGAGCGCAGCCGCCGCCTCGGTTTTATTCTCGCGGGCGAGATCAATTGTCTTTTGCAATTCCGCGAGTTTCGCTCTGGCGACTTCGTCCAGCGCAGCGAGCGGCTGGCGCAGCCGGTCCTCGCGGTAATTCTCGCGCAGCGCGTCCATTTCATCGCCGATCTCGCGCGCCGCTCCGACGTAGGGATCGAGATAGCTTGGCTTCTGCGTGAGAAGAAAACCGCGCTGTCCCGTTTCCGCGTCCTGCAGCAGCGAAAACAAACGCGCAACGCGCAGTTCGAGTGCGACGTGGCGCTGCATATTGATCTGATCTTGCTGCAGTCGCGCCACGAGAAACAGGGTGGCGCCGATAATTCCAACGAGCAGAATCAGCGCGACGCAAAGCGAGACGATCGATCGTTTCCGCAGGAAAATAGGCATCGATCTCTCCTGGACGCGGCCTCTTGGCGCTTGCGCGAGGGGATCGCTCGAAAGGGGGGGGCGAGTTCGACGATAGCCGCCTGTGCCCTGGGCGACAAGCTGAGCGGTTGCGCATCCGCCGCGCCTTCAGCCTGGAGTTGCGCTCCGGTCGGCGCTTTAAGTCTGCGCAAGCGGCTCGGCGGGGCGACGCGGCACAACGAGCTTGGCCGTCATATCCTGCACTACGTCGCCGCGCTGGTTGCGCGTCCAGCTGCGGATCGTGACCATGCCGCGATCGGGCTTCGATCGGGACGGCGCGATGGCGATGATCTCGCTTTCGACTTCGAGACGGTCGCCGGGCCGCACCGGCGCCGGCCAGCGCAATTCGCCGCCAGCGCCGACGAGGCCTCCCGCCATGGGCGCGCCGCCGCCGACAAGAAGCTTCATGGTGATCGCCGCGGTATGCCATCCGCTCGCCGCGAGTCCGCCGAAGAGCGACGCTTTCGCCGCTTCCTCGTCGAGATGAAAGGGCTGCGGATCGAACTGCGCCGCAAAGGCCTTGATCTCGCTCGCGTCGACCTCGCAGCTTCCACTGAGGAAGCGTTGCCCTACTTTGAGATCGTCAAGAAACAAGCGTTCGCCATCGCCTTGCATGGAAATCTCCGTCATATGACGATAGAAATATACTCGCATCTCGAAGCGATGCGTGCGGTCAGACCGGCGGAGGATTGCGCTCCACAAAAGTGCCGCGCTGATGCCAATAGGGATAGGCGGGTTCGCGCCCGCTCGCCGCGTCGAGCTTTGCGACCTGCTCCGCGGTGAGGGACCAGCCGACGGCGCCGAGATTTTGTTTCAGCTGCGCCTCGTCGCGCGCGCCGATGATGACGCTCGACACGGTCGGGCGCTGCAACAGCCAGTTGAGCGCGATCTGCGGAACGGTCTTGCCGGTCTCTTTCGCGATTTCGTCGAGGGCGTCGACGACGTCGTAGAGATAATCATCCTCGACCTGCGGCCCGATGTCTTTCGTCTTGTGCAGCCGGCTTACCTCCGGCAGAGGCTGGCCGCGCCTGATCTTTCCAGTCAACCGGCCCCAGCCAAGCGGGCTCCAGACCATTGCGCCGACGCCTTCTTCAAGGCCGAGCGGCATCAGCTCCCATTCATAGTCGCGCCCAACCAGCGAATAATAGGCCTGATTGGCAATGTAGCGCGGCAGATTATAGCGGTCCGCCGCAGCGAGGGATTTCATCAGATGCCAGCCGGAAAAATTGGAGCAGCCGATGTAGCGGATCTTTCCCGCGCGGATGAGATCGTCGAGCGCAGACAGCGTCTCCTCGACGGGCGTCATGGCGTCGAAGGCATGCAGCTGAAAAAGATCGATATGGTCCGTCTGCAGGCGCCTCAGCGCGGCTTCAACGGCCTCGATCAAATGGAAGCGCGACGAGCCGACCTCGTTCGGGCCGGGGCCGGACCGGAAAGTCGCCTTGGTCGAGATCAGCGCCTGGTTGCGGCGGCCCTTGATGGCCTCGCCCAGCACCTCTTCGGCGACGCCCGACGAATAGATGTCGGCGCTATCGAACATCGTCAGCCCCGCGTCGAGGCAGATGTCGACGAGCCGGCTGGCCTCCGCGACATCGGTCGCGCCCCAGGCGGCGAAGAGTTCGCCCTTGCCGCCGAAGGTGCCGGTGCCGAAGCTGAGGACCGGCACGCTGAAGCCGGACCGCCCAAGACGTCTGTAATCCATCGCGGACCTCCTTTTGGAATCTTGGATCCGGGCGCGTCCTGCGCCCCCGGCTGGAACTCCTTCGCGTCTTTTGATGACGCATCTCATCTTGCGTCTTACGCCTGCCGGTCGAGGAGCGCGCCGCAATTTTGCGCGATTTCGCGAGGGCGCGCGCCGGCCGGTTACGGCATGGATTCAGGCGTATTGCGCCTCGCCGTTGCCGAACGACCAGTTTTCCTTGACGACCTCGATCAGGCTGATGAACACATCTTCGCGGCGTATTTCGAGCCGTTCATGCAAGCCGTCGGCGATTGCTTTGTAGAAGGCGCGCTTCAATTCGATTGTGCGTCCGGCGTTGAGCGTCACCTGTATGACGATGACGTCGTCCGTTCGCTCGATGCCCAGATAGGTGCGGTCGATGATGAAATCATTGTCGGCGTGCTCGGCGATGATCTGGAAGCGATCATTGGCCGGCACGTTGAGCGTTGCGACCATTGCGTCATAGATAACCTCGCCGATCGTATGGCGATAATGTTCGGTCTTGCCGCGGGCAAGATCGATTCGAACGAGCGGCATGGCGGACCCTCCAATGTTGCATCAACCGTCCGCGCGGGGGGGCGCCTCGGGGATGCGGCAGGCCTCCGCCAATGGCCCTGCGTCGGCCTTGGCTGAGGGCATGATCGATTCCGTGCAGAGGAATCCGCCATGCTCTAAGGCGCCATGGCTCGGAAGTCGAGTGCGCCGGAGCGCAGGCGCTCAGGCGCTTCGCTTGTAGCGCTCGCCCTTGCCGAGGAGGGCGCCGTTCGAGACGGCGACGCCGAGTTCGAGGCTTTCGGCGACGCGCCGCGCCCGCTCGATGAAGAGGCTGGCTGCGCCCGGCGGGCAAATGTCGTGCGCGGTTTCCTCAAACAGGCGCAGCCATCGGTCGAAATGCGCGCCGTCGATCGGCAGCGGCGCGTGCAGCCGCATCGGCTGGCCGTGATAGGCGCCGGTCATCAGCATCAGGGAAGACCAGAACGCGAACATTTTTTGTAAGTGCGGCTCCCAATCGTCGATCCGCGCGGCGAAGACCGGCCCGATCAGATCATCCGCGCGCACGCGCGTATAAAAGGCGCGGATCAGCGTCTCGATCACCTTCTCGTCGACGCCGGTTTCGGCGCGGAGCTTGTCCACGATTTGCGCGCGGCGGGCGGCAGCGTCGTCGATGTCGAGCGTCATATGATCTCCGGTCAGAAGAGGCCCCAGCCCTGCGCGCCGGCGACCGCTCCGAAGATTGTCGCAAGGCTCAGCGTCAACAGGACGATGTGGCCGCGTTGCAAAGCTGTCAACGCGGCTTCGGGATCGCGTCGCCCCCACTCATGAAAGACGCGATGCAGAAAAAGCGGCTCGGCGATGAACAGCAAAAAGGCGAAGACGAGCCAGACAAAGACCATGGCGTGCATCCACCAGAACTCGCCCTGCGAAAATCGCGCCCATAAACCCTGGCGATAGACCATGTACAATCCGCTGAGGCCGGCCAACAGCACGGCGATGCGCGCGATCGAGGCAAAGCGCCGCTCGACCGCCTCGAAGGCCTTGAGCCGGTCAGGCCCGAGTTCGCGGCTGCGCGCGGCGGGCAGGATCGAGAGCGTGATCATGGCGACCCCGCCGATCCAGATGACGATCGCAAGAACATGAATCGCCCGCGCGGCTATGACGTCGTTCATCAAGTTTTCCGATTTGTTCCGAACGCTAAAATACCACGCGGCGCCTTTAGCCGCCTTATGCCCGCGCAAAGCGCGCGTTTCATCGCCGCGCCAGCTGCTCAGCGAGAAAATCCCCCAGGAGCTCGACGCGGGCCGGGCGCGGACCTCCCGGCGGCGTCACCAGAAAGAGGCTGCCCTGCGGCGTCAGCCAATCGGCCAGCACGCGCTCGAGCCGACCGTCGGCGAGGGCCTCTTTCACGATGAATTGGGGCAGATCGCCGACGCCAAGACCCGCGATCAGCGCCGGCATCAGCGCGTCGCCATTATTGGCGCGAAGCTGGCCCTTTGGCCTGACGGACGCCTCCTCGCCTTTTTTGTTTTTGAAGCGCCAGAGGTCGGGGCTCGCAAGATAGGTATAGCCGAGGCAGAGATGGTCGGACAAATGCGCCGGATGCGTCGGCCTGCCATGGCGCTCGAGATAGGAGGGCGCGGCCACTGTATAGCGCGGCGAGGCGCAAAGGCGCCGTGCGACAAGCGAGGAATCCGGCAGGACGCCCACCCGCAAAGCGGCGTCAAAACCGTCGCCTATCAGATCGACAAGCCCGTCGCTGAGGTGGAGATCAATCGAAACATCGGGATAGCGCGTGAGGAATGCGGGCAGGATCGGCGCGACCTCGCGCAGGCCGAAGGACATCGGCGCCGCCAGCCGCACGAGGCCGCGCGGGCTCAATGATTGCGCGATAAGGGCGCTCTCGGTCGCCTCGGCGTCGGCGACGAGCTGGCGCGCGCGCTCGGCGAGCTCACGCCCGGCGTCGGTCAAGGCCAGCCGGCGCGAGGTGCGATTGAACAGCCGGGCGCCAAGCCGGCGTTCGAGCCGGGTCAGCGCCTTTGAGATGGTCGGCGAAGACAGGCCGAGTTCGCCTGCTGCGCCTGCGATGGAGCGCATCTCGACGACCTTGGCGAAGATGGCGAGGCCTTCAAAATCCGGCAGCTTTGACATAATTTCTGGAAACAATGTCTTTCAAGAGTTTCTGTTTTTTATTCTAGCCGACGCTTTATCTTTTGCCCAGACGCCGAGCGCGAGGCGCTCGCAAAATCTCTCAACGGAGAACGCAGATGATCGAACGCAGAAGTTTCAAAGGGCTCGGCGGGGCGGATCATGGCTGGCTGAAGGCCAAGCATCATTTCTCCTTCGCCAGCTATTATGATCCGGATCGCATGGGCGTCGGCGCCCTGCGCGTGTGGAACGACGACGAGATCGCGCCCAACACGGGCTTCCCGCCGCATCCGCACAAGGACATGGAGATCATCACCTACGTCCGCGAGGGCGCGATCACCCATAAGGACAATTACGGCAATCAGGGCCGCACCGAGGCCGGCGACGTGCAGGTGATGAGCGCCGGAACAGGCATCCGCCACTCGGAATATAATCTCGAGCCGCAGGCGACGCGGATCTTCCAGATCTGGATCGAGCCGACGCGCAGCGGCGGTTCGCCCTCCTGGGGGGCGAAGCCCTTCCCGAAAGCGGAGCGCAACGGGCGGCTGGTGCCGCTCGCCAGCGGGTTTGAGAGCGACGCCGACGCGCTGCCGATCCGCGCTGACGCCCGCGTCCTTGGCGCGACGCTGAAGGCCGGCGAGAGCGTCACTTATGAGCTTGGCGCCAGCCGCAAGGGCTATCTCGTGCCGGCCAAAGGTGCGGTCGAGGTCAATGGCGTCAAACTTGAGGCGCGCGACGGCGGAGCGATCGAGAACGAGGACAGGCTGACGATCACTGCGATCGAGGATTCCGAGGTGGTGATGGTCGACGCCGCCGCCTAAAACGGGCGCCGGGCGGCCAAGCGCGGCCGCCCGGGCCAGTCTTTTCGAAACGTCCAAACAGAACTTTTAAGAGGGGTTAAGCGATGGCCAAAGTTCTTGTGCTTTACTATTCCGCCTACGGGCATATCGAAAAAATGGCGGAGGCGGTCGCCGAAGGCGCGCGCGAAGCCGGCGCCGAGGTCGACATCAAGCGCGTGCCGGAACTCGTGCCGCTCGAGATCGCGCAGAAATCTCATTTCAAGCTGGATCAGGCGGCGCCGGTCGCGACGATCGCCGATCTTGAGCATTATGACGCGATCATTGTCGGCACGGGCACGCGCTTTGGCCGCATGAGTTCGCAGATGGCGAATTTTCTCGATCAGGCCGGCGGCCTCTGGATGCGCGGCGCGCTCAATGGCAAGGTCGGCGCGGCCTTCACCTCGAGCGCGACGCAGCATGGCGGTCAGGAAGTCACGCTGTTTTCAATCATCACCAATCTGCTGCATTTTGGCCTCGTGATCGTTGGCCTCGACTACGGATTCGCCGGGCAGGGGCGGCTCGACGAGATAACTGGCGGCTCGCCCTATGGCGCGACCACCATCGCGGCCAGCGACGGATCGCGCCAGCCGAGCGAGACCGAGCTTGCCGGCGCGCGCTATCAGGGCCGCAGGGTCGCCGAAGTCGCGGGCAAGCTCAAAGGCTGAGCGCGATCCGCAGAAAGGTCGAATTTCATGGCGCGTTATCAGGACTATGCGGCGGCGCTCGGACGGGCGCTGCTTGCGGCGATCTTCATCATCAGCGGCGTCGGCAAGCTTCTGGCGCCGGCCGCGACCAAAGCCTATATGGCCTCCGCCGGGATGCCTTTGGTCGATCTCTTCTACCTTGGCGCCGTCGCCATGGAGCTTGGCGTCGGCCTGTTGTTTCTTTTCGGCTATCAGACACGTCTCGCCGCATTGGCGCTGGCGCTTTTCTCGGTGGTGACCGCGACGATCTTTCATCATGATTTTGCCGATCAGGCGCATTGGCTGGCGTTCCTCAAGGATATCGCCATCGCCGGCGGCTTTCTGCAGGTCTACGCCTTCGGCGGCGGTTCCTGCAGTCTTGACGCCTGTTTATCAGCACGCGGGCTTGCGTCTTGACGGCGGCGCGGTTCTATGGGGAGCTTGGCTTGTTGCGCGGCGCCCCGAATCAAGGGCTCTGGCGCAAGCTGGATCAAGAGCGGCGCGCCGCTCTTTCGCCCCGGGAAACAAGGACGCGCCGCCATGACGGATCATCTCGCAGACGTCAAGAAATATGCCGCCAAGCCCGTCGATGAGGCGGCTGTCGCCGGCCTTGAGAAAAACTACAGGCTTGTGTTGAGCAACGCCGATTCGCGCTATGTCGCCTGTTCCGATCCCGCCGAAGTTGAGCGGGTGCGCGAAAATTTCCTGAAGAAGAAACTTGGCCTGACCGAGGGCGATCTCGACGGCGCGATCAAATCCGTGTGCGTCGCGATGAAGGAAGACCGCACCAAGTCGCGGCTGACCTTTTATTATTTGCTGGCCGAACATTTCGGCAAGCTCGATACGTTCAAGGGCTAGAATTTTCGGGACGGATCGGTTCCCGGCTCCGTCTTCCGCTTCCGATCGCCGTCCTTAAAACGCCGGGCGGACCGGCCGCCCTATTGGCGGATGCGCCGGACGTTCTCGTCCAGCAGGCGGCGCATTTGCACCGAGGTGTCCTCGGCCGCGGACAAAGACAGCACCGGAACGCCGATCTCTCTCTCGATCGTCAACAGTCCCTGCGCCTGCGCGTCGGCATAATCGAACAGGCGTTGGCGAATGCGGCCACGGCCGAATTCGAGGTCGATCTGCACCTCGCCGCCGCTGAAGATGATCTCGCCCGTTTTCGGCAGGTCCAACAGATAGGGATCATAGGCGCAGACGGCGACGACTTCATTGACCTCGGCGAGTTTTTGCAGAGCGGCGCGCGCATGCGCGCCATGGCCTTGAAAATCGCTGATGACAATGACGAGGCTGCCGCTCGCGCGCTCCAGAGTTTCGCATTGGAGCGCCTTTTCGAGCTGCGAAGGCGCACGCGGCTGCGCCGGCCTGGCGCGAAGCTCGGCGTTTTGCGCAGCGATCGCCTTGATGAAGGTCATCGCCGCGGAACTGCCGGGCGACGGATCGACGGCCTCGATGGCGGCGTCGTTGAAAATAACGCCTCCGATCGGCGCGCCGTCGTCGAGGGCGCGCCAGATGCAAAGCGCGGCGGCCTCAGCCGCTGCGACAGATTTCAGCGAACGGCGCGACCCGTAAAACATGCATTGGCGTTGGTCGACGACGATGAAAACCGGCCTCGGCGGCGTCTCGTCCGCCGCGGCAAGGTCTGAGTCCCCGAGGCGTCGGCGCCGGTCGGGTCCGGGAAGATCGCCGGACATCAGCGAACCGAACACGTCGGAGGCCGGCGGCAAGTTGGAGCCGCGCTGACGCCGGCTCGATATCACGCTTTGCCTCGGCTGGCGCGACTGCCAGCCCATGTCCCGCGCCGCCGCGTGCAGCTCAACGAGATCAGCAACGGAAATGTAACGACCGAACCTTGAAGAGGAAGAGGCGTCCCGAACGCGGCGCGGCGCACACGAGCGGCCCATGGCGGCGTAGGAAACGGCCATTGCTTATCCTTGATCGAGGGTTGGTCGGCGTGGAAAGCTGGCGGCGCTGAGCGGCAAGGCCGGACGACTTCCTCAAGATAGAAGGCGCATTGATTTTGCGCAAGCATCTAAAACTTTGATGGATTCCGTTTGTGGCGCAGATGGCCGCGATCCGAGGCAACGCGCGAGCGCCCAAAGCGTTAGCTTTTTCGCTTGCGAGGAGATCGCTATGGCGACGAACGAGAACACAAAAAGCGAAGGCGGCCGGCCTGATTTCAACCATGGCGTCGCAATCGAGGCGCTGCCGGACGGCCGACTGATCGAGGGCGAATATGGCGGAAAGAGCGTCCTCGTGCTGCGCCGCGGCGAGGATATTCGGGTCTTTCGCGGAACCTGCACCCATCTTGGCGCGCCGCTCAGCGAAGGCTCGCTGTCCGGCGATCGCTTGCGTTGTCCCTGGCATCAAGCCTGCTTCGACATGCAAACCGGCGAGGCGATCGCCGCGCCCGCCTTTGCAGCCTTGAAGCGTTATGGGGTGCGCCGCGAGGGACAAATTATTCATCTTGAGGCCCCGCAATCCGTTGCGCCCGCCAGGACGAACAATGCGGCCTCGGCGGGCTTCGTCATCATCGGCGGCGGCGCGGCCGGATTCGCAGCGGCCGATATGCTGTGCCGCCACGGCGCTGGAAGCGGCGTCACTCTCGTTTCCGAAGATCAGTCGCCGCCCTATGAGCGCACTTTGCTCACCAAGGATTTTCTCGACGGCTCATGGGACGATCCGCGCATCAATCTTGGCGCGGAGCCGCTCGATCGGCGCGGCGTTACGCTGCGACTCGGCGCCAAGGCCGCGCGCGTCGACAGGGACCGCCATGTTGTCCGGCTCGCCGATGGACGCGAGCTTTCCTACCAGAAGCTCCTGCTCGCGCCGGGAGCTGCGCCGCGCTGGCCGGATTTTCCCGGCGCGCGCCTGCCGCAGGCGCATGTGCTGCGCACCCTCGCCGATTGCCGGGCGATCGTCGCCGCCGCCAAAGAGGCGCGCCGCGTCGTCATTCTCGGATCGAGCTTCATCGGCCTTGAGGCGGCGGCGAGCCTGCGCACGCGCGGCCTTGAGGTCGACGTCGTCAGTCAGGATACGGCGCCGATGCAGCGCGTGTTCGGACCCGAAATCTCGACGGCCATGGTCGCGACGCATCGAAAGAACGGCGTCCGCCTGCATCTTGGGCGTCAAATCAAGAATTTCGACGGCGCGGCGGTGACGCTCGATGACGGCGCCAACCTTCCCGCCGATTTTCTTCTCGTCGGCATCGGCGTCACGCCGCGCCTCGATCTTGCCGAAGAGGCAGGGCTCAGCGTCGAAAAGGGCGTCGTCGTCGACCAATTCCTGAGGACGAGCGACCCCGACATCTTCGCCGCCGGCGATATTGCGGCGTGGCCCGATCCGCACAGCGGTCAGCGGCTGCGCGTCGAACATTGGAATGTCGCCGTGCGGCAGGGCCAGGTGGCGGCGCAGAACATGCTGGGCGGCGAAATCCCCTATCGCGACGTCCCGTTCTTCTGGACACGGCAGTTCGATTTTTCGCCGCTCTATCTCGGCCACGCAACGGAATGGGACGAGATCAAAATCGATGGCGACATTGAGCGCCGTGACTGCGCCGTCCGCTATATTCGCGCCGGCCGCGTGATGGCGAGCGTGATGATCGGACGCGAGCGCGAATGCCTCGAAGAGCGGGAGCGGATGGAGCACGCGCTTGCGCCAAGCTGATCTGCCGCGGCTGCGACCGCTCGCTTGAGCTTTACGAAAGGGCGGGCGCCGGTTAGGGAAGTCCGTGCTTTCCGAACCGCCCAAAGCCTTCGTGGCCGCCGTCTTGAAGACGACGCGTTCTGACGCCCTTCGCGGGCGCATCAGGCTGCTCGCTCTTGGCGTTTGCTCGCTTTGGGTGCTGGCCGTCGGCGCCGTCGCCGCCATCGACAGCAATGCGCTTTGGACCATCGTGCATGGCCCATGCACCTTCAATGAAACGCATTTCAAGAGTCCCGCGCCTTGCGCACGAATCAATCTCAAGGACGGCGAAGCGGGCGGCTGGGCGGTGCTGAAGGACATTGTCGGGCGCACGCAATTCCTGCTCATCCCGACGCGGCGCCTCTCCGGCATGGAAGATCCGCTGCTTGGCGGAGACGAATTGCCGAATTACTGGATTCCGGCCTGGGCGACGCGCAAACTGGTCGCCGCCAACGCCAAAAAGGCGCTGGCGCGCGACGAGATTGCCATGGCCATCAACGGCGCCGGCGCGCGCAGCCAGAACCAATTGCATATTCACGTCGATTGCGTCCGTCCGGCCGTCCGCGACGAGCTTCGCAAACGCGCGTCGGAGATCGGAACGGACTGGGCCGATTTCCGCATGTTGGGCCAGAACTACCGCGCGCGGCGGATTGATGGGGAAGAGCCGCAGCCTGACCCGTTCCGCCTGCTCGCGGAGGACAAACGTTCGCTGCCCCTGCGCGATGATTCGCTGGCGGTGATCGGCGCAAGCTTCGCCGATGGCGCGCCCGGCTTTATCGCAATCGCGCAGCAGGCGCCGGGGGGCGCGACGCATCTTGAGGATCTGCAAGACCATTTCTGCAAAGTTGCCGACGAATAGCTTCTTTCCGGCGGAAAGCGCAAAGTCGGGCGATTCCGCCGCGCCGAATTCTGCCCTAAGCTGTTCTGGCGGCGAGCGCGCGCCTGATGAACCCTGGATCCATGCAGACTGAAGCCCTCGCAACCCACGCGTCGCCCGCGCCGCCGCCCCAGCTGGCGCGGCGGGGAGTCCGGCGTCTGACGCTGGCCGATTTTCGCTCCTATGCGTCGCTTGACATGGAAATCCTGGCGCAGACGGTCGTGCTGACCGGCGACAACGGCGCCGGCAAGACCAATGTGCTCGAGGCTCTGTCGCTCCTGACCCCCGGTCGGGGCCTGCGCCGCGCCGAGCTTTCCAATTGCGCCCGGAATAGCGGCGGCGGAGGTTTCGCCGTCTCGATCGAAATCGACGCCGAGGGCGGACGGCTGCAGCTTGGGACCGGCGTCGAGCCGAATGGCGGGGCGGCGCCGGCGCGCAAATTTCGCATCGATCGGGAACCCGCTCCCTCGATCCGGGCCTTTTGCGACCATATTCGCGTCGTCTGGCTGACGCCCGCCATGGACGGGCTTTTTGTCGGCTCGCCCGGCGACCGCCGGCGCTTCCTCGACCGGCTGGTGCTGTCGCTCGACGCCGATCATGGCGCGCGGGTCAGTGCGCTGGAGCGCGCTTTGCGCAGCCGCAACCGGCTGCTTGAGGAGCGCGGCGGCGGCAATGAACGGCTCTGGCTCGATGCGGTGGAGCGCGAGGTCGCCGAGCTTGCGATCGCCGTGGCCGCGGCGCGGTTCGAGACGGTCAGCAAGCTCGCCGCCCTGATCGCCCAGGCCGGGCCGGAGACGGAGGGCGGCTTTCCGCTCGCCGAGCTGAGCCTCGATGGCGACATCGATCGCCTGATCGAGACGCGGCCGGCGCTCGAGGCCGAGGACGAATATCGCAAAATCCTGCGCGACAACCGCGCCCGCGACGCGAGCGCCGGCCGCACGCTGATCGGCCCGCAGTCGAGCGATCTTGCCGTCCGGCATGCGCGCAAACAGGCTGCGGCGTCCCACAGCTCGACCGGCGAGCAGAAAGCCCTGCTCGTCGGCCTCATTCTGGCGCAGGCGCGACTTATCAAGGCGATGAGCGGGCTCGCGCCCCTGGTCCTGCTCGACGAGATCGCCGCCCATTTCGACCCGAAGCGCCGCGCGGCGCTCTATGAACTGCTTGGCGCGCTTGGCGCTCAGGTCTGGCTGACCGGGGCGGACCCCAGCGCTTTCGCCGAGCTCAAGGGCAAGGCGCAAATGCTCCAGGTCACGCCCGGCGCGATCCGTGAGTTGCATTGAGTTTTGGAGAAACGCCTGCGCGGCGCGGCGGCGCCCTATATAGGGTTCGGCCCCTTTTAAGAGCGGCGTCTGCGCGCCTCAGCGCCGGGAACGGGACGTTTTGATGGAACAAGAGGACAAACGGGCGGGCGCCAGCGGCGCGAAGATCTCCAGTCTTTTCAGCCGGGTTTTTGGCGCCCGCAAGGATGAGCCGATCGCGCCGCCGCAGCCGCCTTCCGCGCTTGACGCGCCGCCGTCTCCGCCGGCCGTCGAGGCTGCGTCGGAAGGTTTGGCGTCCGTGGCGCCCGGCGGCGCCGAGCCGGGCCCGTCCCTCTCCGCAGCCGCGGCAAGCTCCGATTTATGGGCGCGGCTATCGGCTCCGACGCCGCCGCCTCGGCAAAGTCTGGACCTCGAGCCGGCTCCCGCGGCGCCTATGGATGAGCCGCGCCCCGCGGAGCCCGCCCCGCCAAAATGGTGGGAGCGGCTGCTGCCTCCGTCCGGCGCCGAGGGCGCGCCGCCGCCCGTCCTCGAAACGGCGCCCGCGCCACAGCAACCCGCCATTGCGGAGCCGCCGGCGGACGTCGCCGCGCCGAAGGGCTGGTGGACGCGGCTGCGCCAGGGGCTTGCACGCTCCTCCGATTCGATCGGCTCCGGGCTCAAGGCCATCTTCACCAAGCGCAAGCTTGACGCCGCGATGCTCGACGAACTCGAAGAGGTGCTGATCCGCGCCGACCTTGGCGTCGCGACCGCGACACACATCGCCGGACTTGTCGGCAAGGGCCGCTATGACAAATCGATCGAGGTCGATGAGGTGAAGACGATCCTTGCCGAGGAGGTGGAGCGCGTTCTCGCCCCCTACGCCCGCCCGCTCGAAATCGATCCGACCATAAAACCCTTCGTTATCCTCGTTGTCGGCGTCAACGGATCGGGCAAGACGACGACCATCGGCAAGCTCGCCGCGCAATTTTCGCATGAGGGTCGGAAAGTGCTGCTCGCAGCCGGGGACACCTTCCGCGCCGCGGCGATCGAGCAGCTGCGTCTCTGGGGGGATCGGCTGAATTGCGCGGTGATCGCCGGAAATCAGGGGTCCGACGCCTCGGCGCTCGCTTTCGACGCCATCCACGCCGCCCGCGACAGCGGCGCCGACATTCTCATGATGGACACCGCCGGACGCTTGCAAAATCGCGCCGAACTCATGGCCGAGCTTGAGAAAATCGTGCGCGTCATGAAAAAGGTCGAGCCGGCGGCCCCGCACGCCGTTCTTCTCGTGCTCGATGCGACAGTCGGGCAGAACGCCGTGAGCCAGACCGAAATTTTCAGCAAGGTGGCGGGCGTGACCGGTCTCGTGATGACCAAGCTCGACGGCACGGCGCGGGGCGGCATCCTCGTGGCGCTGGCCGAGAAGTTCAAACTGCCGATTCATTATGTCGGCGTCGGCGAGACGGCGGCCGATCTCGCGCCCTTTGCCGCAAGAGATTTCGCGAGGGCCATCGCGGGCCTCGACGAAGCTGACGCCGCAACACATTGATCTTCAGGCGAGCGCCAGCGCCTCTGCTTCAGACGCCGCGGCCCAGGCAAATTCCGGCAGCTGATGCCGCGCGAAAGTGAATTGGCGCCGCGCATAAGCGCGCGTGTCGCGCTTGCCGAGGCGGATCGCCTCATCTTGCGGGATCTTTCCCTCAAGATGGGCGATGAGATGCGGAACGCCATGCGCGCGCATCAGCGGCAACGCCGGATCGAGGCAGCGGCGGCGCAGCGCTTCGACTTCCTCCCACGCGCCGGAGGCGAGCATCGCCTCAAAGCGCTCATCTATGCGGAGATTCAGCGCGGCCCGCTCCGGACTGAGGAAGATCGCCCGCGTCGCGGCGGGATCGAGAACGGGCGGCCCGCGCTGGCTCTGAAATGAAGCAAGGCTGCGTCCCGTGGCCTCCAGCACTTCCAGCGCGCGCAAAAGCCGTTGCGGGTCGCTTGGCCGCAGCCGCGCCGCCATCAAGGGATCGCGCGCGGAAAGCTCAGCATGAAGCTCCGCGGCGGCGAGGCCCTCGGTCCGCGCCCGCAGATTTGCGCGGACGTCGTCCGGCACGGCAGGAATGTCGGACAGGCCCTGCGTCAGCGCCTTGAAATAAAGTCCGGTGCCGCCGACAAAGATCGGCAGGGCCCCCGCCTGGCGGGTCTCTTCGAGGATGTTTCGCGCCGCTTCCAGCCAGAGGCCGACCGAGAAGTTGACGGCGCCATCGATCGCGCCGAACAGGCGGTGTGGCGCGCGCTGCTCTTCGGCAGCGCTCGGGCGGGCGCTGAGGATGCGCAGATCGCGGTAGACCTGTATGGAATCCGCGTTAATGAGGATGCCGCCAAGTTTTTCGGCGACGCGCAGCGCCAAGGCGGACTTGCCGCTCGCTGTCGGGCCGGCGATGAGAAGGGCCGAGTATTTTGCGGCGGCCATTTAGATCAGGCCGAATTGGGCCCCGTAAACCTTAAACGGTCGCCCGGCGCAATTCGCGCGGCAGCGGGAAGAAGACGCCTTCATTGGCGGTCGAAACCTCCTCGACATGCAGATCGAAGCGCTCGGCGAAGGCGTCCATGATCTCCTCGACCAGGATTTCCGGCGCCGAGGCGCCCGCTGTGATCGCTAGCGAGGAGATATTGGCGAATAACTCCCATTCGACGTCTTCGGCGCGCAGCACGAGGCGGGCGAGCTTGCAGCCTGAGCGTTCGGCGACTTCCTTCAGCCGCTGCGAATTCGACGAATTGGACGAGCCGACGACGATCAGGGCGTCGACGATCGGGGCGACCTGCTTGACCGCTTCCTGCCGGTTGGTGGTGGCGTAGCAGATATCCTCGCGATGCGGCCCGACGATGTCGGGGAAACGCTGGGTCAGCGCCTCGACCATGCTCCGGGTGTCATCGACCGACAGCGTCGTCTGCGTCACATAGGAAAGATTATGCTCGTCCTCGACCTGCAGCGAGGCGATGTCCTCGATGGTCTGGACCAGAATGATCGATCCCGCCGGCAGCTGGCCGATTGTGCCGACGACTTCCGGGTGGCCGGCGTGACCGACGAGAAGAACCTGCCGGCCCCTCTTGTGGTGCAGTTCGGCCTCGCGATGCACTTTGGTCACAAGCGGGCAGGTGGCGTCGATCGCAAAAATATTGCGCGTCGCCGCCTCGACCGGAATCGATTTCGGCACGCCATGGGCGGAGAAAATGACAGGCTGCGAGGTGTCGGGCACTTCGTCGAGCTCCTCGACGAAGACCGCGCCTTTGGACTTCAGCGTCTCGACCACATATTTATTGTGCACGATCTCATGGCGTACATAAACAGGGGCGCCATAGATGCGCAGCGCCTCCTCGACGGCGTCGATGGCGCGCACCACCCCGGCGCAAAAGCCGCGCGGGGCGCAAAGAAGGACGTTCAGCTTCGGCTTGACTGTCATGCGGTTCCCGCCTTGAGCACAAGGTCAGGTTTAGGCGCCCGCGCAATTGCGTGTCAAGCGCGGGGCCGGCGAGGGCCTTTGGCTCAGGCTTGTCACATAGGCCCATCCGTGCTTGCAAATAAGGGGTTTTGCGGCGCGAAAGGATGGTCAATGTCGGATCTTGCGGATCTTTTTCCTGGCTTCGCCACCCATTGGATCGACATCGACTCAGGGCGCTTTTTCGTGCGCTCGCATGGCGAAGGGCCGCCGCTTCTGCTGCTGCACGGCTATCCGCAGACCCATGTTGAATGGCACAAGGTCGCGCCGGCGCTGGCGGAGCGCTTCACGGTCGTGCTGATGGACATGCGCGGCTATGGCTGGTCGAGCGCGCCGGCAAGCAAGAAGGGCGCGCTCTATACCAAGCGCCTGATGGCGCAGGACGCCATCGCGGTGATGGAGCAGCTCGGCCATATCCGTTTCAGCCTTGTCGGCCATGACCGCGGCGGCCGCGTCGGCTACCGGCTCGCGCTCGATCATCCCGAACGGCTCGAAAAGCTCGCGCTGATCGATATCATCCCGACCGCGGCGCGCTGGGCGAGCCTCAACGCTGCGGAGGCGCTCAAGGGATATCACTGGCTGTTTCTGGCGCAGCCGGAGCCTTTCCCGGAAACCCTGATCGGCGGGGCGGCGAACTATTATGTCGATCACACGCTCGCCAGCTGGACCCTTGGCAAAAGCCTCGCAGCCTTCGATCCGCGCGCCCTGGCGCACTACCGCGCCGCCCTCAACGAGCCTTCGCGCATTCACGCGACCTGCGAGGATTATCGCGCCGGCGCGAGCCTCGACCGCGCCGACGATGAGGCGGATCAGGCCGCCGGCAGGAAAATCACGACGCCGCTCTGCGTGCTCTGGGGCGGACGCGGCTTAGGCGGCGGCGACGCCTCGACCCTCGACATCTGGGGGCAATGGGCGACAAATGTCACGGGTCAGGCGATCCATGGCGGACATTTTCTGCCGGAGGAGAACCCCCAGACGACGCTGGAGGCGCTGCTGGCGTTTTTGTAAGGAGAGCCGGCTTCCGCCGCCGCGCCTTTTGGTCTGCGCCATAAAGCCGTAGCTTCCAAAACCACGGCCTCAGCCTTGGTGTCGCCAACAAATTGATTTTATTGTTTCCCGAACGGGAGGAAGTCGATGAAAACGGCGGCAATTGCATCAGCGGCAGCACTCGCCGCCATGTTTTTTCATGGCGCGCAGGCCCTGGCGCAAGACGTGGAGACGCCGGCGACAGGGCGCTTCGTTCATGCCCCGAAAGCGTCCGTGACGACGCCTTCCTCGAGCATCGCCAAATCCGCCGAAGCAGGCAAAGCGGCGCACACGAACACAAAATTCATAGGACCGAAGGGCCTTGCTCCGTCAAACGCGGCGGGGCCGCGCTCCGGCGCGGCGCCGGCCGGAAGCCCGCCTTACGCGGACTATGGCTTTGAAACGCCCGCTTCGCTCGCCTGTCTCTACGGGCTGGTCGCCGCTTCCGCGGGATGCAATCCAAACGTCGCGTCCGCCGTGCCGACCGCCAAGGGCGCCAAGGCGATCGCTTTGGTGGACGCCTATGACTATCCGACCGCCCTCAGCGATCTGCAAACCTTCAGCGTTCAGTTTGGCCTTCCCCTGCCCAATCTGATCGTGAAATACGCCACGGCGGCCGGCTCGTGCAATGGACCAAAGCCGGCGAATGATTCCGGCTGGGAGGGCGAGGAAGCGCTCGACGTTCAAATGGCGCACGCCATGGCGCCGCAGGCGACCCTTTACCTCGTCGAGGCGCAGGACAACTCCAACGCTAATTTGGCAGGGGCGGTCGCTTGCGCCAACAGCCTGCTTCAGGCGAGCGGGGGCGGCGAAGTCTCGATGAGCTGGGGCGGAAGCGAAGTCTCGAACTACGAAAACTATTTCAGCGCAAACAACGTCGTCTATTTCGCGTCGAGCGGCGACGCCCCGGGGCCAAGCTGGCCTTCGACCTCGCCGAATGTCGTCTCGGTTGGCGGAACGAGCATCGCCCGCGACCCGCAAACCTACAAATTCCTGCATTATGCAAGCTGGAGCGAGGCCGGGGGCGGCGCGAGCGAAATTTTCCCGCGGCCGACCTATCAAAGCGGCGCGGGCATAACCGGAACGGCCCGGCTGACGCCTGATATCTCGGCCGTCGCCAACCCTGACACCGGCGTGTGGGTTTATGACAGCAATCCGTACTACGGCACAGGCTGGTATGTGTACGGCGGCACCAGCGTCGCGGCGCCGCTGGTGGCGGCGATCACCAA
Source organism: Methylocella silvestris (assembly GCF_002891535.1). Taxonomy (GTDB): domain Bacteria; phylum Pseudomonadota; class Alphaproteobacteria; order Rhizobiales; family Beijerinckiaceae; genus Methylocapsa; species Methylocapsa silvestris_A. The sequence goes on from NZ_PDZR01000001.1 coordinate 94,236, forward strand.
CGCGCATAATAATTTCAGGGCCAACACGGCGACGGAGCTGACCGCGATCTACAAGGCGAAAAAGGCGAGCGCCAAAGCCTTCGCGACGGCCACCATCGGCTATTGCGGCCCTTATGCGGCCTATCAGCCCACCACGAAGTGGAACATTTGCCTCGGCGTTGGGACGATCAAGGGAACGGGAACCGCAAATGTCCTGCCGGTGGTGGATGCGCAGGAATAGCTCTCGCGCAGCCTCGTTGAAAATCCTCTAGCGCCTCTGCGCAAAAAACCGCCGCAGCAATGCCGCCGCCTCGCTGGCGCGCAGTCCCTCATAGACCTCCGGCGCGTGGTGGCAGGTGGATTGCGCGAAAAAGCGCGGGCCATGCTCCACCGCTCCGCCTTTCGGATCGAGGGCGGCGAAATAAAGCCGCCTCACCCGCGCAAAAGAGATCGCCGCCGCGCACATGGCGCAGGGCTCAAGCGTCACGTAAAGATCGCAGCCCGCGAGCCGCTGCGAACCAAGCGCCCTGGCTGCGGCGCGGATCGCCAGCATTTCGGCATGCGCGGTTGGATCGTCGTCGGCGAGGGTCCGATTACCCGCGCGCGCCAGAATGGCGCCGTCCCGGACGATGACGGCGCCCACAGGCACTTCTCCGCGCGCGAAGGCTGCCTCTGCCTCTTCGAAGGCGGCGGACATGGGATCGGTCAAATTTCTAGTCTCCGCGGCGGCGCTTTTTGAAAATCATCACGCGCCCATGTAACCGTTCTGCCGGCCTTCGATCCAGCGATCGCCCCAACTCTTGAGGACGCGGTTTTGCGGAAAATTCTGATTATTGGCGTCGGCTCGGGGGATCCGGCGCAGATCACGATCCAGGCGATCGAGGCGCTGAACCGGACGGATGTCTTTTTCATCCCCGACAAGGGCGCGGAAAAATCTGGCCTGCGCCAGCAGAGGCTGGAAATCTGCGAACGCTATCTCAAATCGGCGTCGCCTCGCTTCGTCGAATATAAAACGCCGCCACGCGCAAAAACTTCAGACTACAAAGCCGATGTCGCCGACTGGCATGAAGCGATCGCGGCGACCTTCGAGGCGCTTTTCGCGTGCGAGCTCGGAGAGACCGCATGCGGCGCCTTTCTCGTCTGGGGCGATCCGGCGCTTTATGATTCAACCTTGCGGATCGTCGAGACCCTGCATGCGCGGGGCGCCTTGGCGTTCGACTATGAAATCATTCCGGGCATCAGCAGCGTGCAGGCGCTGGCGGCACAGCACAAAATCGCGCTGAACCGCATAGGTGAGCCGGTGCATATCACCACGGGCCGCAAGCTCCGTGACAACTTCCCCGACAACGCCGACAGCGTCGTCGTGATGCTCGATGGCGAAGAATCCTTCGCCGCTCTCGAAGACGAGGATCTCGAAATCTACTGGGGCGCCAATATCGGCTGTGCCGAACAGGCGCTCGCGTCGGGCCGGCTTGGCGACGTCAAGGACCGCATCAAGGAGCTGCGCGCGCGCGTGCGCGCCGCCGCCGGCTGGGTCATGGACGTTTATCTGCTGCGCAAACCGCCGCGCTGACTCTCTCTGCGGCGTCACGCGGGCGCGCGCGCTCCGGGGAAAGCGGCAAGACAGGCGAGACGAACAGATAGCCGCGCAAGGCGCCGATGATCGTGCGCGAGGCGACGATCAGCCAGAGCGCCGCAAGACAGAGCACAAGCGCCCCTCCGAAAGCGGAGAGAGCCTCAAGGTATTGTTATGAGATTATCCCCCCTCTTCGCCCGATGACGAGCAAATCATGACGCTGGAACAGCTTCGAATCTTCGTCGCCGTCGCAGAACGCGAGCATGTGACGGCTGCCGCCCGCGCGCTCAATCTGACGCAATCGGCCGCGAGCAGCGCGATCGCGGCGCTCGAGGCGCGTTATGGAACGCAGTTGTTCGATCGCATCGGACGACGGATCGAACTCACGCAGGCGGGCCGGCTCTTTCTTGGCGAAGCGCGCTCGGTGCTGTCCTGCGCGGAGACGGCGGAGCGGGCGCTCGCCGACATCGCGGGATTGCGGCGCGGCATCCTGTCGGTGAAAGCCAGTCAGACGATCGCCAATTATTGGTTGCCGCGCCATCTCGCCGCCTTTCAGCACGCCTACCCACTGGTCTTGCTCAAGCTTTCCATCGGCAACAGCGCCGAAGTCGCCGACGCGGTCGAAGACGGCTCGGCCGACATCGGCTTTCTCGAAGGCATGGTCGAAAGCCGGCGCATAATCCTTTCGCCGGTGGCGCGCGACCAGATGATTCTGATCGTTCCGCCGCAGCATGAATGGATGGCGCGCGCGACGCTCGGGCGCGAGGATCTCGTCGGAGCCCGCTGGGTGATGCGCGAACAGGGCTCCGGCACGCGCTCTGCTTTCGAGGCCTCGCTGGCGACGCTCGGCGTCGAGCCGGCGGCGCTCAACGTTGTCGTCGAGATGCCTTCGAACGAGTCGGTGCGCGCCGCCGTCGAGGCCGGTTTCGGCGTCAGCGCGCTATCCGCCTCGGTCGCCGCGCCGAGCCTTGAAGCCGGGCTTCTGTGCGAGGCGCCTTTGCGGCTCGGCGATCGCCCCTTTTACGAGGTCGCGAGCCGCGAGCGGCGGCGCAGCCAGGCGGCCGGGGCGCTTTTGGGTGTTATTGCAAATGCCGCCGCCCCGGCCCAAATGAGTTCTTCGTCTCGAAAAAGATGACGATCGCCCCGAGCCCCTCTATAAGCTCGAATCCTTCCAAATCGGATCGGACGCCGCCAATGCCTCCCTATCGCTCTCGCACCACGACGCATGGACGCAATATGGCCGGCGCGCGCGGACTTTGGCGCGCCACCGGCATGAAGGACGGCGATTTCGGCAAGCCGATCATCGCTGTCGCCAATTCCTTCACGCAATTCGTGCCGGGCCACGTTCATCTGAAGGACCTCGGCCAGCTGGTTGCGCGCGAGATCGAGGCGGCGGGCGGAGTCGCCAAGGAATTCAACACCATCGCGGTCGATGACGGCATCGCCATGGGGCATGACGGCATGCTCTATAGCCTGCCTTCCCGCGAGATCATCGCCGACTCTGTCGAATATATGGTCAACGCCCATTGCGCCGACGCGATCGTCTGCATCTCGAATTGCGACAAGATCACGCCCGGCATGCTGATGGCCGCGCTCCGTCTCAACATCCCGGTCGTGTTCGTCTCCGGCGGGCCGATGGAGGCGGGCAAGGTCCTGCTCGGCGGCAAGACCAAGGCGCTCGATCTCGTCGACGCGATGGTCGCAGCCGCCGACGACAAAGTGTCTGAAGCCGATGTTGCGGCGATCGAGCGCTCCGCTTGCCCGACCTGCGGCTCGTGCTCGGGCATGTTCACCGCCAATTCGATGAATTGCCTTACCGAGGCGCTCGGCCTCGCGCTGCCGGGCAATGGCTCGATGCTGGCGACGCATGGCGACCGCAAGCGCCTCTTCGTCGAGGCCGGCCATCTCATCGTCGATCTCGCCCGGCGCTATTACGAGCAGGACGATAGCTCCGTGCTGCCGCGCTCGATCGCGAGCTTTGCCGCTTTCGAGAACGCCATGACGCTCGATATTTCGATGGGCGGCTCGACCAATACCGTGCTGCATCTTCTCGCCGCTGCGCATGAGGGCGAAATCAACTTCACCATGGCCGACATCGACCGTTTGTCGCGGCGGGTCCCCGTTTTGTGCAAGGTCGCGCCCGCGGTCGCCGACGTGCATGTCGAGGACGTGCATCGCGCCGGCGGCGTCATGGCGATCCTTGGCGAGCTCGAACGCGCCGGGCTGATCCATGGCGATCTGCCTGTGGTCCATGCGCCGAGCCTCAAGGAGGCGCTGGAGCGCTGGGATTTGCGGCGCACGTCCAGCGAATCCGTCGCCGAGTTTTTCCGCGCCGCGCCGGGAGGCGTGCCGACGCAGGTCGCGTTCAGCCAGAACGCCCGCTGGAAAGAGACCGATGTCGACCGCGCAAGCGGGGTCATCCGCGACGTCGAACATGCCTTTTCCAAGGATGGCGGCCTCGCCGTGCTCTATGGCAATCTCGCCGAGGACGGTGCGATCGTGAAGACGGCCGGCGTCGACGCCTCGATCCTCGTCTTTTCCGGCCCCGCGCGCGTGTTCGAGAGCCAGGACGCCGCCGTCGAGGCGATCCTCGCCAATCAGATCAAGGCAGGCGACGTCCTCGTTATTCGCTATGAAGGGCCGCGCGGCGGACCCGGCATGCAGGAAATGCTCTATCCGACCAGCTATCTGAAATCGAAAGGCCTTGGCAAAGCCTGCGCGCTGATTACCGACGGGCGTTTTTCCGGCGGCACGTCGGGCCTCTCGATCGGCCATGTTTCGCCGGAAGCGGCGGAAGGGGGGCTGATCGGGCTCGTCGAGGAGGGCGATTCGATCCAGATCGACATTCCGAACCGGTGCCTGCATCTCGACATTTCCGATGAGGCGCTCGCCCATCGCCGCGCCGCGATGGCGGAAAAAGGCAAGGGCGCATGGAAGCCCGCGCATCGGACGCGAAAAGTCTCGACCGCGCTCAGGGCCTATGCGGCGATGGCGACCAGCGCCGCGCGCGGCGCTGTGCGCGACGTCGATCAGCTGTTTCACTAGTGTTCATGGGCGCGAGGGCGCGTTTGGCATGAGCGCCGCCGAAATCCCGCCAGGCATGACGACCGAGACGCTGGCTGCGATTTCTCTTCGCCCGCGTCGACCCGGCGATTTCGACGCGCTCGCGGCGCTCTGGATCGAAAGCTGGACCGAAGCGATGCCGGGACTCGATTTTTCAGCGCGACGGGACTGGCTTCGCGCCCATCTTGATGTGCTGGAAGCGGGTGGGGGCGAGACGCTCTGCGCCTGTGACCGCGATGGCGGTCTGTTGGGCTTTGTCGCTGTCAATCCGCGGACCGGCTACCTCGACCAGATCGCCGTTTCGGTTGCGGCGAAAGGCGCGGGACTGGCCGGCCTCCTTCTTGACGCGGCGCGGCGCGTCGCCTGCGCGCCGCTCCGACTCGACGTCAATCAGGACAATCCGCGCGCGCTGGCTTTTTATCGGAAAGAGGGCTTCGTGACCGCGGAAGAGGGCGTCAACCCGATGTCGGGGCTCAAGACCTTTCAGCTTCGCGCCGGCTGATTTATTTTAAGCGATCGCTTTAGCGGCTGAAAAATTTCTTTGCTGCAACCTTCTGACAAAAAAATCTGTCAGGGGGCTTGAGGTTTTCCCTCAATCAATGCATGTAAGCCGCGCATAGCGACGCGGCTGTCGAAAGACGCCCGCGTATATTAGCGCACGAGGAATTTAGATGCTTCAACAGTTTGTCACGGTACAGGATCTTGGCGGAAAGCCGCTCAAGCGCGTTCTGATGACGACCTCTGACGAAGGCGTCCACGTCGCCGATCCCGGCATGCTGTACGCCATCCGCTTTGGCGTCTCGCGCCCGATCGCGGTCAGCCCGGAACAGGTCTACAACTTCGATCCGCCTATCTTCGACGATCTTTTGGCGCAATGGCAAGCTGAAAAACAGACTTGCGCGATGACCTGGGCGAAGCTCGGCCAGTTTCAGCCCATGGAAGACGATGAAGACGACTTCGACTGCGACGACTAGCCGCAGTTTTCAACTCTAAGCATTGAGCGCCCTCCATCTGGATGGGCGCTTTTTTAATGCCGATTTCTTTTCCGCAAATCTATTCTGCGGCCTGATCGGACTTCATGGCCGCCGCGCCGGTTTCAAACTGGAGCTTGGCGAGCCGCGCGTAAAGTCCGTTGCGCGCGACGAGGCTCGCATGCGTGCCCTCCTCGACGACGATTCCGCCATCGAGAACGAGAATGCGGTCGGCGTTGAGCACGGTCGCGAGGCGGTGCGCGATGACGAGGGTGGTGCGTTCCGACATCACCCGTTCGAGCGCGGTCTGCACCAGCACTTCATTTTCCGCGTCGAGCGCGGAGGTTGCCTCATCCAGCAGCAGCACCGGCGCATCCTGGAGAATCGCGCGGGCGATGGCGATCCGCTGGCGTTGCCCGCCTGAGAAGGTAAGGCCGCGCTCGCCCGCGCGCGAGGCATAGCCCTCGGGCAGGGCGCTGATGAATTCATCGGCGGCGGCCCGGCGCGCGGCCGAGCGCACGTCTTCATCGCTCGCGTCCGGCTTGCCGTAGCGGATGTTGTCCGCCATGGAAATGCCGAAGATCACCGGATCCTGCGGCACATTCTTGATGCGCTTGCGCAGTTCGGCGGGGTCCGCCGTCTTGATGTCGACGCCGTCGAGCAGGATGCGTCCGGCCGAGGGATCGTAGAAGCGCTGCAGCAGCTGGAACAAGGTGGTTTTGCCAGCCCCTGACGGGCCGACGATCGCCACCGTTTCGCCGGGTGCGACGGCGAAGGAAAGACCGCTCAGCGCCGCGTCATTCGGCCGGCTCGGATAGGAGAAGACGACGTCTTCAAAGCGGATCTCGCCGCGGGCGGCCGCGGGAAAGGCCACGGGGGTGGCGGGCGCGGTGATGACCGGCTGAATCGCGAGAATTTCGGAAATCCGTCCCGCCGCGCCTCCGGCCGCCGCGACCTCACCCCAGACTTGGCTGAGTTCGCTCAGCGCACTTGCGCCAAGCAGGGCGTAAAGCAGGAATTGCGACAGTGCGCCGCCGCTGATGCGGCCGGCCAGCACGTCATGGGCGCCGAACCACAGCACCGCGACAATGCTCGAAAAAACCAGAAATATCACGATGGTGGTCAGCCGCGCGCGGGCGAAGGCGGCTTTGCGCGCTGCCCCAAACGCTTCCTCCGTCGAGGTCGAGAAACGCCGCGCCGTCGCGGTTTCCGCGCCAAAAGCCTGCATGACGCGCACGGCCGACAGATTTTCGCTGGCGTAGGCGGTGGCGTCGGCCAGCGTGTCCTGCGCCGCCCGCGAGCGCTTGCGCACCAGCCGCCCCGAGGCGACGAGCGGCAGGACGATGACAGGAATGGCGATCAGCACGAAGGCCGAAAGCTTTGGGCTCGTATAGATCATCATGGCGATGGCGCCGACGCAGAGCAGGAAGTTTCGCAGCGCCGCCGCGGCCGTCGTCGTAAATCCGGCCCGCATCTGCGTCATGTCGGCGGTCAGCCGCGACATCAGTTCGCCGATGCGCGCCGTATCGAAAAAACTGGCGTCGAGCCGGCACAGATGTTCGAACACCTTCGATCTGAGATCGGCGACAATGCGCTCGCCGAGCGAATTCACGAAATAATAGCGCGAGCCAGAGGCCAGCGCGAGAACCGCCGCGACGCCGACGAGGGCGAAGAAATACTGGTTGATGAGGCCGGCGCTTTCGGAGGTGAAGCCGAAGTCGACCATGCGGCGGATCGCCAGCGGCACCGCCAGGGTCGAGACCGCCGCCGCCATCACCGCCGCGAGCGCGCCGGCGATCTGACCCTTATAGCGCAGCACATAGGGCAGGAGCGGCAGCAGCGCGCGCGGCGAAGGCTTGGCTTCACCAGAGGCTGCGGCCTCGACGGCGAGGACGCCTTCGGCGGGCGCGGCGGCTGAAGCCTTGCGGGAAAAGCGCTTGCGGGAAACGGCGGGGTCTGTCGTCACGGTCATCATTGATCTCGATCCGCAGCGCTTTTGCTTGTTGGCGGCGATGGCGGATGTTGCCGCCTTTTAAGGCCGTGGCATGGCCGGATCGCGATAGCCAGTCCGGACGGCGTCAATTTTTTGTTTATTTCAAAAGACGGGTGAAAATCCAGTCCGCGCTTGGTGTTGCGATCAGGCGGCGCTCTCCGCCGCCTGCGCGGTCCTCGCCTCGATCGCGGCGAGAAGAATGCAAAGGGCGATGCCCTCCGAGGCCGCCTGCACCTCCCTGAGCGTCGGAAAGGTCGGAGCGAGGCGCAGATTGCTGTCGTCCGGATCCTCGCCGTAGGGCCAGGTCGCGCCGGCGGGCGTCAGGGCGACGCCGGCGGCCTTCGCCAGTTCGACGACGCGCCGCGCCGTCCCCGCGCTCGCCTCAACGCTGACGAAATATCCGCCCTGCGGGACGCTCCAGTTTGCTGCGCCGGTTCCGGCGAGATGACGCTCCAGCGCCTCGATCACGGCGGCGAATTTCGGCGCGATCAGCGCGCGATGGGCGTCCATATGCGCGTTGATCCCGTCGGCGTCGCGCAGAAAGCGCACGTGGCGCAACTGGTTCAGCTTGTCAGGGCCGATCGAGCGCTTCGAGGCGCTGGAAAGGTACCATTTCACATTGGCCGGCGAGCTTGCGAAAAAGGCGAGCCCCGCGCCGGCGAGGGTAATCTTCGAGGTCGAGGCGAAGACGAACGCCCGGTCGGGGTTTCCGGCGCGCGCGCATTCCTCAAGGATGTTGGCGACGGTGATGCGCTGCGCCGTCAAATGGTGGACGCAATAAGCATCGTCCCAGAAAATCCGAAAGTCGCGCGCGCCCGTGCGCATGGCGGCGAGCCGGGCGACCGTCGCATCGGAATAGATATCGCCGGTCGGATTGGAATATTTCGGCACCGCCCAAATGCCCTTGACGGAGGGGTCGGCGGCAAGGCGCTCGACCTCGTCCATGACGGGGCCCTCGCCGGTCATGCGCACGGGCAGCATGCGCACGCCATATTCCTCGCAGATCGCGAAATGGCGGTCATAGCCGGGCGAGGGGCAGATAAAGGCAATGCTCTCCTCCTTCGCCCATGGCCGCGCCGAGCCCGGGACGCCCTTCGTCAGGGCGTAGACGAGGCTGTCATGCATCAGCGCAAGGCTTGAATTGTCGCCGACGACGATCTGTTCCGGCGGCGCGCCGAGGATCGGCGCGATGAGCGCCCGCGCTTCGGCGAGCCCCTGCAGATTGCCGTAATTGCGCGCGTCTTCCCCCGCCTCGCTGCGATAATCGGCGTTGCCGAGCAGCGACAACATCGCATTGGCGAGGTCGAGTTGATCGGGGGCCGGCTTGCCGCGCGTCATGTCGAGCTTCAGCCCCTGTGCGCGAAAGGCGTCGTAATTCGCCTGGACGCTGGCGCGCAGCGCCGCAAGCTCGGCGTTGGAAAGTCGGTCGATGGGGGTCATGGGGCCGTCGTCCCGGCAGGATGGATGGGTTAAGGCGGGGGCAAGATTTTCGACGTACATAGCCTCCCGGCCGCATCAGCGCCAGAGCGTCGTCGCCGCAGCCTGCGCGGCGCGGGAGCCTTGGCGCAAACGAAGGCTGTTGCCCAATCGCCCGCCATGGTGATATTGCCGCGAGACGAACCCTAGAGGAACGATGCAAGAATCCGGCGAAGGGAGCGCGGCGGCGTGACTGCGGACACGGTTCTGGTCACAGGAGCTTCGGGCTTCGTCGGATCGGCGGTCGCGCGCGCGTTGACGCATTCGGGCTATAGCGTCAGGGCGCTGCTGCGGCCGACGGCGACGCGTGAGAATCTGTACGGGCTGGACGCCGAAATCGTCGAAGGCGACATGTGCGAAATGCGCTCGGTCGAAAAGGCGATGGCCGGCGCGCGCTTTCTTTTTCACGTCGCGGCCGATTACCGTCTCTGGGCGCGTGATCCCGGCGAAATCGTGCGCACCAACCGTGACGGCACGCGCGTCCTGATGCAGGCGGCTCTGCGCGAAGGCGTCGAACGCATCGTCTATACGAGCAGTGTGGCGACGATCGCCTGCCGGGACAATGGCGCGCCCGCGGACGAAACCAGCTCGCTGGCCGAATGCAACGCCGTCGGCGCCTATAAGCGCAGCAAGGTGCTGGCGGAGCAGATCGTCAAAGACATGATTGTTCGCGATCAATTGCCGGCGATCATCGTCCACCCTTCGACGCCGGTCGGGCCTCGCGACGTCAGGCCGACGCCGACCGGCCGCATCATTCTCGAGGCGGCGATGGGGCGCATGCCGGGCTATGTCGACACGGGCCTCAATCTTGTCCATGTCGACGACGTGGCGTCGGGTCATGTCGCGGCGCTGCGCCGCGGCAAGATCGGCGAACGCTATATTCTGGGCGGTCAGGACGTGCCGCTGGCGGGCATGTTGAAAGACATTGCGGAGCTTTGCGGGCGCCATCCGCCCTGGCTTCGCCTGCCGCGCGCGCTCGTCTATCCCTTCGCCCTCGCCGCCGAGGCCGCGGCGCATCTTACCCACAAAGAACCCTTCGTGACGATCGACGGTTTGCGCATGTCGCGCCACACCATGTTCTTCAGCTCGGCCAAGGCCGAGCGTTGCCTTGGCTATGTGGCTCGGCCCTATCGCGAAGCGCTGAACGACGCCCTGAACTGGTTCACCGAAAACGGACGGCTGAAATGAGCGCGGTGGAACAGGCTCCCTCGAAGACGCATAAGGGCGAAAATTTTCCCGTCGCCTCGTTGCTGATCGCGCCGGAGCGCCGGGCGCCGATTCTCGCCTATTACCGTTTTGCCCGCGGCGCCGACGATGTCGCGGACAATGGCGCGCTGACGTCGCAGCAGAAACTCGACGGCCTCGATCAGTTCGAGGCGACGCTGCTCGGCAAGAGCGAGGCGGCCCCGGCGGCAAAACCGCTGCGCGCCGCGCTCGCCGCCGACAGGCGTCTCACGGCGCGTCATGCGCTGGATCTCCTCACCGCCTTCCGGATGGACGCGGTCAAGACGCGCTATGCGAGCTTTGACGAACTGATGACCTATTGCGCGTTTTCGGCGGCGCCGGTCGGACGCTTCGTTCTCGACGTTCACGGCGAGAGCGAGACGACCTGGGCCGCCTCCGACGCGCTGTGCAGCGCGCTGCAGATCATCAATCATATGCAGGATTGCGCGGCCGATTACCGCAATCTCGATCGCGTCTATCTCCCGCAGGATCTTCTAAAATCCTGCTGCGCGCCAGTCGAGGAGCTCGCAGCGCCCTCAGCGCCCCCGCATCTGCGGGCGGCGCTCGACAGGCTCGTGGCCAAGACCGCGGTCTTGATCGAGCAGGGGGAAAAACTTCCCGGCGAGGTGCGCGACATCCGCCTCAGCCTCGAAACCGCGGTGATTGCGACGCTGGCGAAGCGACTGAATCTGATCCTCAAGCGGCGCGATCCGCTCAGCGAGGAAACCCATCTGTCGAAACCTGCGACGCTCGGCTTTGCCTGCGTTGGCGTCGTCTCCGCGCTATCGGGATTGGCGCGCCGCTCGCTCGCCCCGATGCCGAAGGCGGCGACGTGAGCGGGCAGATCGAGAAAAATAAGGAGATTGAAGCGGTCGTCGCCGCGGCGCGCGCGCCGCAAGATGACGCCGCCGCCACGCAATCGCGCGGCAGCTCCTTCTATTTCGCCATGCGCATGCTGCCGCAGGCGCAGCGCGACGCGATGTTCGAGATCTACTCATTTTGCCGCGCTGTCGACGACATCGCCGACGACGGCGGTCCGCTGCCGCCACGCTGCGCGGCGCTGGCAAAATGGCGGCGCGACATCGACGCCCTCTATGCCGGATCGCCGCCCCCGGAGATGGCCCACGGCCTCATTGCCGCCGTGGCGGCGTTCAGGCTGGAGCGCGAGGATTTTCATGCGGTGATCGACGGCATGGAGATGGATCTTGCTGGCGACATCCGGGCGCCCGATCTCGCGACGCTCGATCTTTACTGCGACCGCGTCGCCAGCGCCGTCGGCCGGCTTAGCGTCAGGATTTTCGGCGTCCCTGAGAGCGAAGGCCGCCCGCTCGCCTTTCATCTCGGCCGGGCGCTGCAACTGACGAACATCCTGCGCGACCTCGATGAGGACGCTGCGATCGGCCGGCTTTATCTACCGCGCGAAACGCTGGCCGCGGCCGGGGTCTCTTTCGCAACGCCTGAGGCGGCGCTGGCCGATTCCGGGCTCGACGCGGCGAGCGCTCCGGTCATCCTTCGCGCAAAGGATCATTTTCACGCGGCGCGCGTGATCATGGCGCGCTGTCCGCGCCAGTCCGTCCGCGCGCCGATGATCATGGCCGACGCGTATGAGCCGATCCTCGATGGGCTCGCCCATCGCGGCTTCGCCCCGCCGCGCAAGCGCATCCGGACGTCGAAATGGCGCGTCCTTGTCGCGATCCTGCGGCACGGCCTGATCTGATGCGCGCGCGCTAAATGGCGAGGTCAACCGTTCATATCGTCGGCGCCGGGCTCGCCGGGCTCGCCGCGGCGGTTCGCCTGGCCGGCGGCCCGCGCGACGTCATCGTCTACGAGGCGGCGCGGCAGGCGGGCGGGCGCTGCCGCTCCTATTTCGACACGTCGCTCGGGCTTGTGATCGACAATGGCAATCACCTTCTGTTGTCTGGCAACGCCGCGGCGCTCGATTTCCTGAAGACGGTTGGCGGCCTCAAATCGGTCTGGCAGGCGGCCGAGGCGGATTTTCCCTTCATCGATCTTTCGACCGGCGCGCGCTGGCGCCTGCGCCCGAACGCCGGGCCGCTGCCGTGGTGGATTTTTCTGAAGGGCCGGCGCGTCCCGGCCACGCGCTGGCGCGACTATTTCGGCCTCGCCGGTCTTCTCTTTGAGCGCTCCGACAGGCGCATTGACGAGGTGATCGCTTGCAACGGGCCTCTCTATGAGCGGCTGTGGCGTCCCTTTCTTCTCGCGGCGCTGAACACCGATCCGCCCGAGGGCTCGACGCTTCTCGCAAGCGCAGTCGTGCGCGAGAGCCTGGCGCGCGGCGGCGGCGCCTGCCGGCCAATCATTGCGCACGGGCTCTCAAGCGCCTTCATCGAGCCGGCGTTGCTTTATCTCGTCAAGCGCGGCGCCGATGTGAGGCTCGACCACCGGCTGCGCAAAATCGGTTTCGACGGCGCGCGCGCCAGCGCGCTCGATTTTGGCGACGCGCGCACGGAACTCGGGCCGGACGACGAACTCATTCTGGCGGCGCCGGCGCCGGTCGCACAGGATCTGCTGCCGGGACTTGAGGCTCCCGTCGAATTTCGCGCCATCGTCAACGCGCATTTCAAAATCGATCCGCCGCAAAATCTGCCGCCGATCCTTGGGGTCGTCAACGGGACGATCGAATGGGTGTTTGCTTTCAAGGACCGGATCTCGATCACGATTAGCGGCGCCGACCGCCTGCTCGACATCGGCCGCGAAGAGCTCGCCGCCACGATCTGGGCCGAGACAGCGTGCGCCTGCGGCCTCGATCAACCGCTGCCGCCCTGGCAGATCATCAAGGAAAAGCGCGCGACCTTTGCCGCGACGCCGGTTGAGAACGCCCGCCGTCCCGGCGCGGCGACGGATTTCGCCAATGTGACGCTCGCCGGCGACTGGACGGCGACGGGCCTGCCCGCGACGATCGAAGGAGCTGTGCGCTCCGGCCATCGCGCCGCCGCAGCGGTCGCGGCGCGGCCGCGAAAAAGCGGCTAATTTGCCACAGGTCTTCGCCGAAAGGCGCCGGTCATGTTGTGCATCCTCTTGTTTTAACGCATGATCTTGACGAAAGGCTATGCGGCTTTTTCAAGAGCAGGGCGCCGAAAGCAGCAAGATTTTCGGACCGTCATCATCCTCCAAACAGTTGGAATCGATCACGTTTCATGATTTTGGATGGGTTCAATCCGCGATCTGGCTTTCCCCAAGAGGTTGCAGTGGACGATAGAGTTGGCGCCGCGACATTCGAAGCCCAGCCGAGCGCCGGGTTCGGACCGATCGAGGCTGCGATTTCCCGTGGTCGCGCGGCTTTGCTGGCTACGCAGAAGCCGGACGGCCATTTTGTCTTCGAGCTCGAAGCCGATGTGTCGATTCCGGCCGAATATATTCTGTTCCGGCATTTTCTCGGCGATCCGGCCGAGGCGGAGATCGAGCGCAAGATCGGCGTCTATCTGCGCCGCCATCAGACCGCGGCCGGCGGATGGCCGCTGTTCGCCGAGGGCGTTTTCAATGTCTCGAGTTCGGTCAAAGCCTATTTCGCGCTGAAAATTATCGGCGACGATCCCGACGCGCCGCATATGGCGAAGGCCCGCAACGCCATTCTCGCCCATGGCGGCGCCGCCCAATCCAATGTCTTTACCCGCTCGCTGCTCGCGCTCTACGGCGAAGTCCCCTGGCGCGCCGTACCGGCGATGCCGGTCGAGATCATGCATCTGCCGCGCTGGTTCCCGTTCCATCTGAGCAAGATTTCCTATTGGGGCCGCACGGTCATCGCGCCCCTGATCGTGGTTCATGCGCTGAAGCCGCGGGCGAAGAATCCGCGTAAAATCACGGTGTCCGAGCTTTTCGTCGCGCCGGCCGAAACCGTGTCCCGTTGGCCGGGAGCGCCGCACAAGTCCTTTCCCTGGACGACCATCTTCGGCGCGATCGACCGCGTGCTGCACAAAACGGAGCCGTTGCTGCCGGCTCGCTCGCATCAAACCGCCATCGACAAGGCGGTCGCCTTCGTCACCGAGCGCCTGAATGGCGAGGATGGGCTTGGCGCGATCTATCCGGCGATGGCCTATTCCGCGATGATGTTTTTCGCGCTCGGCGCGCCGCTATCCGATTCGCGGATCGTGCAGATCCGGAAGGCGATCGACCGTCTGCTGGTCATCAAGGACGATGAAGCCTATTGCCAGCCCTGCGTTTCGCCCGTCTGGGACACAGCGCTCGCGAGCCACGCTTTGATGGAGAGCGCCTCGCAGCGGCTGGAGGCGCGAGCGGCCCCGGCCGCGGCGGCGGTCTTTGAAGCGCTGGATTGGCTGAAGCCGCTGCAGGTGCTCGACGTCAAGGGCGATTGGGCGACGCAAAATCCCGACGTCCGGCCGGGCGGCTGGGCATTTCAATACGCCAATCCGCATTATCCCGATCTCGACGATACGGCGGTCGTCGTGCTGGCGATGGATCGCGCCGTCAAGACCTCGCCCCTGATCGCGGGGGAGGAAGAGACCGCCTATGTCGAGGCGATTTCGCGGGCGCGGGAATGGATTCTCGGGCTGCAGAGCGCCAATGGCGGCTTCGGCGCCTTCGACGCCGACAATGACCGTGATTATCTGAACTATATCCCCTTCGCCGACCATGGCGCGCTGCTTGATCCGCCGACCGCCGACGTCACGGCCCGCTGCGTCTCTATGCTTGGCCAGCTTGGCGAGCGGCCGGAGACGAGTCCGGCGCTCTCCCGCGCCATCGATTACCTGCTGTCCGAGCAGGAGGAGGAGGGCAGCTGGTTCGGCCGCTGGGGCATGAATTATATCTACGGCACCTGGTCGGTCCTCAGCGCCTTCAACGCCGTTGAACGTCCTGCCGACTGCCCCGCGACGCGGAAGGCGGCGGCCTGGCTGAAGCGCATCCAGAATCCCGACGGCGGCTGGGGCGAAGACGGCGAGAGCTATGCGCTTGGCTATAAGGGCTATGATCCTGCGCCTAGCACCGCCTCGCAGACGGCCTGGGCGTTGCTGGCGCTGATGGCGGCCGGCGAAGTCGATGCGCCGGAAGTCGCGCTTGGCCTCGATTATCTCGTCCGGACGCAGGCGGACGATGGATTCTGGGACGAGGCGCGCTTTACCGCCACCGGTTTTCCGCGCGTATTCTATTTGCGTTATCACGGCTACGCCAAATTCTTTCCGCTCTGGGCGATGGCGCGCTACCGCAATCTGAAAAGCGGCAATCGGCTCAAGACGCGGTTCGGGATGTGACCATGGCCTTATCAGGCGCCGACGGGCGGCGGGGCCAACGACCGGGGCGGATCATCGCCGTGACGGGCCTCAAGGCCGAAGCGAAGATCGCCGCCGGCGAGGGCGTCCATGTCATCGCCGGGGGTGGCGACGGGGCGCGGCTTCGCCGGGACATCGAGGCGGCGGCGCCGGAGGCGAGCGCGATCGTCAGCTTCGGCGTCGCCGGCGGCCTCGCGCCCGGGCTGCAACGCGGCGCGCTCTTTGTTGCACGCAAGATCATCGCGGAGGATGGATCGTTTTTCGACGCAGATCCCGATTGGTCGCTGGCGCTGCGGGCCGCGCTTGGCGCAGCGATGGCCGATTTTGCCGGGGTCGACGCGGCCGTCGCGGGCATTGAGGCCAAGCGCGCCCTGCATCTGCGCACGGGCGCCCACCTCGTCGACATGGAATCCCACATCGCCGCGGATGTCGCGGGCAGGCTCGGCATTCCGTTCGCAGCGGTGCGGGCGGTCGCCGATCCGGCGGAACGGCAATTGCCGCATGCCGCGCTTGTCGCCATGCGGCCCGACGGCGGCCTCGCCCTCGGCGCGCTCACGCGTTCGCTCGCGCGCGATCCGCGGCAGATCCCGCATCTGGTTCACACCGCCCGCGACGCGCGGGCGGCGTTCAAAAGCCTACTCCGCGGCCGAAAGATGCTCGCCGTCGGCTTTGCCCTCCCGGATTTCGTCGAGCTTGTGCTGAACATGCCGGCTGAAGACGAACTCGGCGGGCCGCTGCCGGTCTAGCGCGATGTCGGGCGACATCGGCCCCGTCGTCCGGATGCCGCCGATTGCGACTTTTAGCGCCGCGAGCGGGTTTTTGAACGCCTCATCGACGGCGGTCGCCTCAAAGCCGCAATGGACCATGCAGTCGGCGCATTTTTCATAATTGCCGGTGCCGTAACGGTCCCAGTCGGTCCCCTCCATCAATTCCTTGAAGGTCGAGACATAGCCTTCGCCGAGGAGATAGCAGGGCCGCTGCCAGCCGAACACGGTCCGGGTCGGATTGCCCCACGGCGTGCAATGATAGGTGCGGTTGCCGGCTAGGAAGTCGAGGAAAAGCGTCGACTGGAAGAACGGCCAAGCCTTGCCGCCCTTGCCGCGTGAAAAGATGTCGCGAAACAGCGTCTTGGTCTTCTCGCGGTTGAGAAAATGCTGCTGGTCAGGCGCGCGCTCATAGGCATAGCCTGGCGAGACGGTGATGCCCTCGATGCCAATCGCGGCGACGTCGTCGAAGAAGGCGGCGACGCGCGCGGGCTCGGCGTTGTTGAACAGCGTGCAATTGATGGTGACGCGAAATCCCGCCTCCTTGGCGAGCTTCAGCGCTTTCAGCGCGCGGTCGTAAACCCCGGTCTGGCAGACCGAATGGTCATGCATTTCCTTGTCGCCATCGAGGTGGATCGACCAGTTGAAGTAGCGGTTCGGCTTGTATTTGTGCAGATTCTTCTCAAGCAGCAGCGCATTGGTGCACACGGTCACGAATTTGCGCCGGGCGATGGCGCCTTCGACGATCTGCGGCAGCTCCTTATGCAAGAGCGGCTCGCCGCCAGCGATCACGACCACGGGCGCGCCGCATTCGTCGATGGCGCCGAGGCA
The DNA here is from genome assembly GCF_002891535.1 of Methylocella silvestris. Taxonomy (GTDB): domain Bacteria; phylum Pseudomonadota; class Alphaproteobacteria; order Rhizobiales; family Beijerinckiaceae; genus Methylocapsa; species Methylocapsa silvestris_A. The sequence goes on from NZ_PDZR01000001.1 coordinate 111,359, forward strand.
GTCGGCGAGGGGCAGGCGCTGGTTCAGGATTTCGTCGGGATAGTCGATCTTGCCGCAGCCGGCGCAGGCGAGATTGCACCGAAACAGCGGCTCGAGCATCAGCACCAGCGGAAAGCGTTTGCGGCCGGCGATGCGCTGGCGGACGACGTAGCCGCCGATCTGGGCCATCTGAAGGACTGAAATTCCCAATGCGTGCTCCTGATAAAGCGGCCCGGCGACGTCGGGCGCTCCAAGTCCTCGATCACAATGCGGCTCGATCGAGCCGCCAAGGCGATCATTTGACCGCTGTCCATCCCGCCTCGCTTCGCGGGCGGCCTATTTAGACCTGCGGCGCCGATTCACAAAATGGCGCTCCTGGGAATCCCGGGCGAAACCCGCCCCAAGCTTGGGCTGCCAGACGATATCATATGAAAAGCGTCTCCAATTTAACAGGCGATGGCTTGGCGCGCAGCTCAAATTTGAATGCGAATCATTGCAACGCTCGGGGCAAAATCGCATCGGTGGCAATTGCGGCAAAGCAGGAAAGGCGCCGGATGCTAGGGCGGCGAACGGGACCGGCTCATAAAATCGCATCGCGCGCGGAGCGCGACAGCGAAATGCGGAAGCCGCCTTTCGGGTAGGATTATCTTTAAGTAGTTGATAAAAAACGAATTTAAGCCGTAGAGTGAATCGGAAGGCAATTTCGTCCGAAATCATCCGGCCCTAGCGCCCGCCGCAATGTGCCTTTAGAACCGGGCGAGGCGCATTTTCTTTTGCGATCAAGCTATAACAGTGACAACCTCCAGCCGGTCGCCGAGGATGCTCTCGCGCCGGCCCGCCGGGATGAAGCGTTCTGATCTTCTTCGAAGTTTCCATATCCCTCGTAAATCCGCTCCCATGCCCGATCCGCTGCGGCGTGGCACTTTCGATTGGCGATAGGACCGCATGATCTCACCCCCTCCGCACGGCGCGCCGACGGCCGAACCGATCATCTCGCGAATCGTGACCGCGATCGTCGATTTTTGCCGGCGCTTCAAATGGGGCGTGCTCGCCCTTGCGACCGCGATCACGGTTTTTTCCGGCTGGTATGCCGCGACCCATTTCGACATCAACACCAACACCAACGATTTTATTTCCGCGAAACTACCCTGGCGGCAAAATCTTATCGCGATGGACAAGGCGTTTCCGCAGCGCGCCGATCAGATCGTCGTGGTCATCGACGGCAAGACGCCGGAGCTCGCGGAGGAGGCGACGCAGCGGCTCGCCGAGAAACTGCGGACCAAGCCCGATCTCTTCACTTTTGTGCTGCGCCCGGACGGCGGGCCGTTCTTCAACAAGAATGGCCTCCTCTATCTGCCGGTCGACGAGGTCAAAAACACCATCGACGGCCTGTTCAAGGCGCAGCCCTTCCTTTCCGTTCTCGCGTCCGATCAGAGCCTGCGCGGCGTCACCGACGCCTTTTCCTTTATTAACAGGGGCGTGCGCACCAAGGCCGGAACCTATGACGACTTCGACCGGCCCCTCGTCGCGCTTGGCGACGCCTTCGACTCGCTGCTGGCGGATCGTCCGACTTTCTTTTCCTGGCGCGGCCTCTTAACCGGCGAGGCGCCCGATCCTCGCGAACTGCGGCGCTTCATCCAGGTCAAGGCGGTGCTGGATTATTCCGCGCTGCAGCCCGGCGCGGCGCCGAGCAATTTTATCCGTCAGACCTGGGCCGAGATGGGCTATGCGGCGACGCCGGGCCTTCGGTTGCGGCTGACCGGTCTCGTGCCGCTCGCCGATGAGGAATTTGCCACCGTCGAGGACGGCGCGGGGCTGAATGGAGCGATCACCGGGCTGATCGTGCTTTTCATCATCTGGCGGGCCCTCCGGTCGCCGAGCATCGTCCTTGCGGTGACGGTCAGCGTCATCGTCGGCCTGTTCGCGACGGCGGCGGTGGGCCTTTGGATGGTCGGCGCGCTCAATCTGATTTCCGTCGCCTTCGCCGTTCTTTTTGTCGGCATAGGCGTCGATTTCGGCATCCAGTACAGCGTGCGCTATCGCGCCGAACGCCACAAGGTCGGCGATTTCGACCTAGCCCTCAATCAGGCCGCGGCGAAGGTCGGTCGTCCGCTCGCGCTCGCCGCTGCGGCGACGGCGGCCGGCTTTTATTCCTTCCTGCCGACCGACTATCGCGGCGTGTCCGAGCTTGGGCTGATCGCTGGCACCGGCATGTTTATCGCCTTTTTCGCCTCGATCACCGTGCTGCCGGCTCTGCTGGCGGTGTTCAAGCCGCCGGCCGAAGAGGAGGGCGTCGGCTATCTCTTCCTTGCGCCTGCCGATGAATTTCTGTCGCGTCACCGCCACGCGGTGGTGATCGGCACGCTCGCGGTCGCCCTCGCCGGAACGCCGTTGCTCGCGCATCTGCGCTTCGACTTCAATCCGATCAATCTGCGCAGCCCGAACGTCGAATCGGTGTCGACCTTGCTCGATCTCATGAAGGATCCGGCGACCGACACCAATACGATCGACGTGCTCGCGCCCTCGATCGAAGCTTCGCGCGGGCTTGCGGCACGATTGAGCGCTCTGCCGGAAGTCGCGCAGGTGGTGACGATCGAAAGCTTCGTGCCGGTCGATCAGGACCAGAAGCTTCCGCTGATTGAAAAAGCTGCTGTGGCTTTCGCGCCGATCCTCGATCCGACGCGCGCGCGCCAGCCGCCGACCGACGCCGAGGATGTCGCCGCGATGCTGAAGGCGGCGGACGCCTTTGAGGCGACCGCTGGCGACTCCAAGGGCAAGGGCGCCGATGACGCGCGTCGCCTTGGCGAGTTGTTGCGCAAGATGGCGGCGGCCCCGCCGGCGACGCGGGAGACGGCGCGCAAGGCGCTGCTGCCCGGCCTCGGCACGATGCTCTCCCTTTTGCGCGATTCGCTTTCGGCGCAGAAAACGACGATCGATTCGATCCCCGCCGATCTCAAGAGCGATTGGGTCGCCGCGGACGGGCGCGCGCGCATCGCCGTATCGCCGAAGGGCGACGGCAATGACAATGCGACGCTAACCCGCTTCACCGCCGCCGTGCAGCAAATCGATCCCGAGGCCACGGGCGAGCCGATCGCAATTCAGGAATCGGGCAAAACCGTCGTGCGGGCTTTCATCGAAGCCGGCGCCTGGGCGCTCCTCTCGATCAGCATCCTACTCTGGATCGTGCTGCGGCGGTTCAGCGACGTGCTGCTGACTCTCGTTCCGCTGCTGCTCGCCGGCGCGCTGACGCTCGAAATCACCGTGCTGATCGGCCTGCCGCTGAATTTCGCCAATATTATCGCGCTGCCCCTGCTGCTTGGCCTCGGCGTCGCGTTCAAGATCTATTTTGTGATGGCGTGGCGCGCCGGCACAACCAATCTCCTGCAGTCGAGCCTGACGCGGGCGGTGTTCTTCAGCGCCATGACGACGGCGACGGCGTTCGGCAGCCTGTGGCTGTCGAAACATCCCGGCACTTCGAGCATGGGCAAGCTGCTGGCGCTCTCGCTGGTCTGCACGCTGGCGGCGGCGATCCTGTTCCAGCCGGCGCTGATGGGGCCGCCGCGCAAGGTGGCCGATACCGGCGAGGACGACTGACGGCGCCGCCGATCCTCGTGCAAATTCCGATCAGATCTCACTCAATCTGATCGGCCGGAATATCGGCGTCATGCCCTACTGGACGACCCGGAATCTCGGCGCGTTATTGCCTTCGCTGGTTCCGCCGGTGGAGGCGCCGAGGGTATTCAGGTCCTTGAGGCCGCCCGTGCCCGCGCCGATGGCCGAGCCGGAGATGCCTCCTGTGCTGATGCCCTGGCTGGCGTCCTTCAGCCCTCCGGTCTGGGCGTTCAGGCCAAGGCCCGCGGCCGTAACGCCGCCGGTCAGGCCGCCCTGCGTGTCGTGATCCTGCAGGCCGCCGGTCCCGGCTTTGGCTGCATTATCGCGAATGCCGCCGACGGCATTGCCCAGCCCGAGGCCAGTCCCGCTCGTGCCGGCGCCGATATGGCCGGTGCCGGAGATAACCGCCGCCGCGCGCGCGCCGCCGAAGGCCGTCGCGGACGATGTCGTAATCGAAGTCGACGTTCCTGTGGAGCTTGTCGCTCCGGCGGTCGCATTGGCGTTGATGGCCGTGCCGGCGATGCCGCCGTTACGCGTAATGGCGGTCTGCGCCATGCTGACGACGGGAAAGCCGGCGCAAAGGGCGGCGCAGATAGCGAGCGGCGCCCGCCGCAGGATCATACGCATGTGATTGGCCTCATTCCCGGCTGCCGTCCATTCCGCGCGCGGCGACCATCGTCGCACGCTCATCATGAGAGCGGGCGCAGGCTTCAGCTATCCTGCTTGTTTTTTTCCTCCATGCTGGCTTTCAGCACAAGCAGCTTTGCGAAGGGAGAATTGGGATCTGGCGGCCGATCGTAGGATTTCTTCTGCGGTGTGGCAAAGGAGCCGCGCTGGGGCCGGCGGTCATTGTCCTGCGGCCGGCTGCTCCCCGCGCCCTGCCTCTCGTGCCGGTCGCGGTCGTTTGGACGTCCCTGTCTTTGGCCCGGCTTTCCGGGGGCGCCCGTTTGAGCGCCGGACGGCGCGCCGCCCTGGCGCTCCCTCGCGCCATGATCCTGATTGGCGCCGCCACGGCTGTTGCGCGGCCTCGAATGATTGGCGCGGACCTCGGCGGCTCCGGGTTCGGGCGCGGGCGCCGCCAGTTCGGGCGTTTCGCCGTGCGGAGCGGCGCGGCGGCGCTCCGGCCGCTTGGCCGCGCGGGCCTCGGGCCTGCGCGCGTGGAAATGCTGCCGGTGGGGACGCCAGACTTCGATCAGGACGGGCTCTGGCTCCGCTTGCCCCGCCTCGGTCCCGGCCGCATCGGGCGCGAGCTCCGAGGTCAGCTCCGGAGCCTCGGCGGCGGCCGGAGCGGCGTTCTCGTCGTCGGCCGGCGCTTCAGCGAACGGCTCCGGCGCGGCGACAGGCTCCGCCTCGGCGACGGCCTCGAGGTCCGGCGCAGCGTCCGGTCCGGCCTCGGGGACAGGCGCGTCCGGCTCCGACGCAATCACTGCGGCAACGTCATCCTGAAATATCGTCTCGCCGCTTCCAGGCTCGGCCGCTGCGGTCTCCGTCTCGGCCGAATCAACGCCGGCGGCGTCCTCATGCGGTTCGGCCGACTCAAGGGCGCCATGGTCGGCCTCGATCGTTCCTTCCATCTCGGCCGAAGGCGCAGCCTCGGCCGGCGGCGGCGCAAGCGGCTCGGTCGCCGCCTTTGGCACAAGAGGAACGGTGATCGCCGGTCCGGCCCGCCGTTCGACCACATAGCCGAGCGAGCGCAGGATGGAGGCGAAGCTTTCGCCGGAGCATCCCGCAAGGGAGGTCATCCCGACCGTGACGATGAAACTGTCGCCGTCGGCGGCGCCGGCCGGCGGATCGCCCGCCGTGGCGCCCGGGCGATAGGCGATCGCCGGCCGAATCAGATCGGCGAGACGCTCGAGGATGTCGACGCGCACGGCGCGCTCGCCGCAGACGCGAAATCCCGCGGCCCGGTAAAATCCCTTGGGAACGTCCTTGTCCGCGACGAAGGAGGTGCGGCCGGAGGCGGCGAGGTGCGGAACGTCGTCGATGCCCTTGATTTCCTCGACGCCGCCATTGGTCAAAGCCCAGAGCTGGGCGGCGAGGGCGCGGGGCGCCGGTTTGACGAGGCCCGGCAGATAAAGATGATAGGCGCCGAAGCGAACGCCGAATTTCCGCAGCGCGCCGCGCGCCTCCTGCGGCAGCGCCTTGACGTCCTCGGCGACCTTGGCGCGGTCAAGGACGCCGAGCGATTCAGCGATCTGAAACGCGACGCCCCGCGCAAGCCCCTCAAGCCCCTCGCTTTTTTCGAGATCGACGAGCGGGCCGAGCAGCTTCTTGACGTGCTGCGCCAGCCAGAGGTCAAGCCGCCGCTGGACATTCTCGAGCGCGGGTCCGGTAAGTTGCTCGTCGGCCAGAATGCGCAGCGTCGGCTCAAGGACATGCGGGCCGGCGGAGATCTTCGCGACCGGTTCGCCGAGCCAGCGGATCATGCCGTCATTGGCGAGGACGAACGCCTCATCGACGGCCTCATGGACGCGGGTGGCGCGCCCTTCGATCTCGCTCGCGAGCGCTTTCTGCGCCGCGGCGTTGAGCGCCTTGGCGGCTTCCCCGACCGCTTGCGGGTCGGGCGTGAAGCGAAAGCCGTTGAGCTGGCCGACGTGCTGGCCCTCGACGATCACATCGCCGCTATTCGTGACTTCCGCTTCCAACATGGCGTTCTCTCTGAGGCGGCGCATCAGCACGCTCGTCCTTCGGTCGACGAACCGCTGGGCGAGACGGGCGTGCAAAGCGTCCGACAAGGTGTCCTCTACCTGACGCGCGACCCCCTGCCAATGGTCAGGATCAAGCAGCCAGTCGGATCGGTTGGCGATAAAGGTCCAGGTGCGGACCTGTGCGATCCGTGCGGACAAAGCGTCGAGATCGCCGTCGACCCGGTCCAGAGCTCTGATGTGGCGGGCGAACCAATCGTCGGGAATCCGCCCTGCGCGCACCACGAACCCATAGACCGAAAGAACAAGCTCCGCATGCGCCGCTGGCGACAGCTTACGATAATCCGGGATCTGGCAACAGTCCCACAGGCGGGCGACATCAGCTTTCGTCGCCGCCTCACGCATGATTTTTTCCTCGCGGGAGGCGATGTCGAGCACCATCTGGTCCTCGGCGAGCGGCGCGCGCGTCAATCCAGGCGCGTTCGGCAGCACGTCGAGCGAGGCGGCAAGGCTGCGGATCGAGGAAAAATCGAGGCTGGCGTTGCGCCATTGCAGCATTCTGACGCTGTCGAAGCGATGCGCCTCCAGCGCCTCGACGAGATCTTCGTCGAAAGGCGGGCAGCGTCCCGTGGTGCCGAAGGTCCCGTCGCGCATGTGCCGTCCGGCGCGGCCGGCGATCTGGCCGAACTCCGCCGGGGTCAGGCGGCGAAACTGCCAGCCGTCGAATTTGCGGTCCGAAGCGAAGGCGATGTGCTCGACGTCAAGGTTCAGCCCCATGCCGACGGCGTCGGTCGCGACGATATAATCGACGTCGCCGTTCTGGAACATGTCGACCTGGGCGTTGCGGGTGCGCGGCGAAAGCGCGCCAAGCACGACGGCCGCCCCGCCACGCTGGCGGCGGATCCATTCGGCGATGGCGTAAACGTCCTCGGCGGAAAAGGCGACAATGGCGCTGCGTCGCGGCAGGCGCGTCATCTTGCGCTCGCCGGCAAAGCTCAGTTTCGACAGCCGCGGACGATCGAGGATTCTGACGCCGGGCAGGAGCTCATGCACCAGACGCTGCATCGTGGCGGCCCCGATCAGCAGGGTCTCGGAGCGGCCGCGATGATGCAGCAGCCGGTCGGTAAAGACATGGCCGCGATCGAGATCGGCGGCGAGCTGGATTTCGTCGACGGCGACGAAGTCGAGATCGAGGTCGCGCGGCATCGCCTCGACGGTGGAGACAAAATAGCGCGCGCCCTTCGGCTTGATTTTCTCCTCGCCGGTGATGAGGGCGACCGCGCCGGGACCAATTTTTTCGACGACGCGATTATAAACTTCGCGCGCGAGCAGGCGCAGCGGCAGACCGATCATGCCGCTTGGATGGGCGAGCATGCGCTCGATCGCGTAATGCGTCTTGCCGGTGTTGGTAGGCCCGAGAACGGCGCTGACGCCGTTCGTTGACGCGGCCCGGCGCGAGGCTCCGGCAGGAAAGGTGACATTCATGGTTAATCGCCGCCTGCGCCGATGGAGCGCCGGACCTGTCGCGCCTGACACCTCGAACGGACGCCGAAAGGTTGAGTTCCTTCGGTCCGAAGACCCGGCATGTCGCTCTCCCGGCCAAGCGCTTGGCCAAGCCGCCGCGACAGGATGTTCAAGCGAGGAGGCTGGAGGCCGAGGTCCATCGCTCCTCCTGTACCATAATGGCGCCGGCAGGCGCACCATTGTTTACGCTTCGAACGGGAGTGGAACGAATCGCGCCCGAATCGGCGCCGCGGCGAAATCCCGCTTTGTTCCCGGCTATATGATGACAGCGCGCGTTGAGGTCATACTGGATTTGGTTATTTGGGCTGTTTTCGCAAGGCCGGCCCGGCGATTTTCGCCGCGCTGTCGGCGATTTCGCGCGGACTCGGCTTCGTCACGCTGTCAAGCGGTCTGGCCTGTCAATTTACGATGGTTTCGAGCGCTACTCTGGCGACGCCCTGATGGCGGAAGCCGAGCGCGTCGGCTGCGCCGGTCGAGACGTCGACGATGCGGCCGGCGATGAATGGTCCGCGATCGTTGACGACAAGCAGAACGGATCGCTTGTTGGAGAGATTGGTGACGCGCACCTGGGTGCCGAAAGGCAAGGAGCGATGAGCGCAAGTCATATGGCCACGACCGCGATAATAGGACGCTTTACCTGTCCAGATTTGCGCTTGCGCTGCGGCGGACAAGGGAAGCAATGCGGCAGCGATGATGATGACTTTCCTCAATATCACAACTCCATAAATCCGTTGATACCGTTCATTGACGAACGGGCGCGGCTTATGGCCAGAGTATGTGATCAAAAAATGGCGATGTATTTTATATACTACTTGTTATGTTTACATTAGCGCCTTAATAAACGATCTATGTTTTACGCTCCCCGCATCTTTGTGGCAGTCACCGCAACTGATTTAGCGAGGTAGAGAGCAGAGTTGGTCTTTGGACTGGCAGAAGGCGGCCCCGGCCTTCGCCGCGCCCAAATCCGCGGCAAAGACACGGCGCGGAAGGGACGGCGGTTCAGCCGTTGAGGAGGAGCGCGACGCCGCAGACAATCAGGCCGGCGCCCAAAAGCTCCGCCTTTGAGGCGGCTTCTCGGAAAATCCACCGGGAGACGACGCGGGCGAAAACGACTTCGACGAGGCCGAGCGTGCGCACGGGCGCGGCCGACTGAACCGCGAAGGCGAGAAACCAGAACAGCGAGGCGAAAGCGCCGATAAATCCGGCAAAGAGCGATGGGCGCCATTGAGAGCTTATCGTGCGAAGCAGCGGGCGATCGAACAGAAGCAGCAGCACCAAAATGAGCAGAGCCTGGAAGGAAAGGGCGGCCGCAAGCGCGGCGACGGCGGCGATGATGAATGTCGGGCCATTGAATTCAAGAATGCCGGCGCGAAAGCCGATCGCCGAAAGCGCGAAGCAGGACGCCGACGCAAGTCCGAGGACGACTGCGCGTCGATCGGCGGTTCCGCTTAACCCCACGGGGCGACCCGATGAGCCGTGTTTGAAGAATCCCGGCGGCAGCGAAAGAATAGCGACGCCTGCGGTTGACAGCAAAATCGCCGTCGCGGTCGAAACGCTTGGCCTTTCGCCGAGAAAGGCGAGGCCGAAGGCCGCGATCTGAAGCGGTTCAGTCTTCGTCAGGGCGATTGTCGCGAAGAAAGACCGGCGGCGCATCGCCGCCAGCATCAGGCCGGTCGCCGCGATCTGCGCCACCGCCGCGGCCGCAATCCATGCCGCGCCCTTGAGCGTCAGCGGATTTGGCGCATACCCCGATATGCCGCAAAGAATAAACAAAAACAGCGCCGCGAAGGGCGCGCCGTAGAGAAACCGGACAAAGGCGGCGCCGGCCGGGCCTGCCGCGTCGACGAGCTCTCGCTGGGTCGCATTGCGCGCGGTCTGCGCCGCGGCCGCGATCAGCGTCGCGGGAATCCAGATCCAGGAAAAATTCATGAGGGATCACGACCAAAGTAGAGGGGGTGGCTGTCCCGTGGCGGTTCCGGCCTTTGCGGCCGTCGCGACGATGGGGACGAAGCTTCAATCAATTCAGGCTATTGGCAGCTATCGACGGCGCCGGCGACAGCCTCGGGTTGCATCCGGGAAAAAATGGTCGATTTGTCGCAGCAAGTCTTTTCATTCACGAAAAAATGCATTAGCGTAAGAAATACGGAAGGGGATACGGCGCTGGAGGGAATATCCTTTGCGTCGCCTTTCGAAATGAGCAGGCGCGAACCCACGTAGTGAAGAAAAACAGGGGGCGCCGGCAAACAATAAAGAGCCGACGGCATTGCCAGAAGCGGTCCAAGTCTAGGGGGGACGCCCGAAAGAGTATTGCGACAAGCCCATTGTCGCGGCTCCTTTAGGGAAGCGCAAGAAAAGCAAAAAAGCTGCAAGGCGCGGTCAAACGAGATCCAGGGAATTCGACCAATAGGTTGCCGAGCTATCCGATCGGAGGGCCGCCATTTTGGTTTTGATCGGGCTCAGCGCCTTGGTCTGGTTGTCTGGACGACTTATGAGGCCGTGGCTTTTCGGCCTCTCATTATTCCGACCGGAGCGCCGCCTCGACGCAGCGTTTCAAACGAGCCTGAAAGACGACGCGGAAAACGCGCATCCCGCAGGCCTCATGGAAGCAAAAAAACATCGCTTAGACTAAAGAGGCCGCTTGCGTTTCCGCAAGCGGCCCAAGTCTAGGGAGGAAACGCCCAAGGAGGGCATCGGCGACAACAAGCGTTGTCGCACTGCGATAAATGTACGCGTGCAGCGCACAAAAAGCAAGAGTCGGAAACATGCCGACCGCGACGGAATGGCGGGCGCCGCGCTGGTTTCAGCCAGCCGGATAAGCCGGGCATTCTGGATGGCCCGCCAAAATAAAGAGGCCGCTCGCGATTTCCGCAAGCGGCCCAAGTCTAGGGAGGAAACGCCCAAGGAGGGCATCGGCGACAACAAGCGTTGTCGCACCGCAATAATATGCACGTGCGACGCACAAAAAGCAAGTGCCGCTGACCTATTTTCTGACGGGTGCGTCAACTTGTTTTAGCTCCTTGTATTAATTGGCGTTTTTTGCGCGTTGCGACTCCAGCGACGGCCCTGCTGATTTTCGCCGCCAAAAGTGACAGCCCCTTTCGCTTGCGCGCCCTTACGATCTTCCGTTCAGATTCGGCTTTCAGCGTATGATCCGCACGGCAATCTATGATTTTGCCGATAACGCGATTCGATAAGAAAGCCTGATGATGACAGCTGTGGATTTTGCCGCGTTCGTTGAACGTCTCTCCGAGATCGCCTGCGAGACGATCCTGCCGTTTTTCCGCACCGCGCTCGGAGCCACCGACAAGAATGTCGGCGGAGCCTTCGATCCGGTGACGGAAGCTGACCATGCCGCCGAAGCGGCCATGCGGCGCCTGATCATGACGACTTTCCCAAATCACGGCATTATCGGCGAGGAATTCGGATCGATCCGCAGCGATGCGGAATTTGTCTGGGTTCTTGATCCGATCGACGGCACGAAAAGCTTCATCGCCGGGCTTCCGACCTGGGGCAGCCTCATCGGCCTCCTGCATAACGGCGCTCCGACCTATGGCGTGCTCGTTCAGCCTTTCACGCGAGAGCGCTTCATCGGCGACGGCGTCGGCGCGATTTGGCGCGGCCCGGGGCAGGCCGGCGAGCTGGTCGAGCGCAAGCTGACGACGCGCCTTTGCGACAATTTCACGGAGGCGACGCTGCTCACCACCTCGCCGCTGCTCTACGCGGAAGACAAGCTCGCCGCATTCCGCCGCGTTGAGGCGTTGGTCAGATTGTCGCGTTATGGCGGTGATTGCTACGCTTTCGCCATGCTTGCCGCCGGCCATGTCGATTGCGTGATCGAATCGGGTCTCAAGACTTACGATATCGCGCCGCTCATTCCGATCATCGAGGGGGCTGGCGGCGTCGTCACCGATTGGGCCGGAGGAAGCGCCGTTCAGGGCGGCGACATCGTCGCGAGCGGCTGCGCCCAGCTGCATGTCAGGGCGTTAAAGCTGCTGCAGGACTGAGCGCTCCACATCAATAAGTTGGAGCATGTCCTCGTCGTCCAGATGATTCCATCCGAACGGGACATGCTCCAAAGCAAAGGGCCGCGCCCTGCCGGACGCGGCCCTTGATGGAACGGTCGAGGCGGCGCGTCTATTCCATGGCGCGAAGCACCGATTCGACAACCTTCTTGGCGTCGCCGAACAGCATCGTCGTATTCGGCCTGAAAAACAGCTCGTTCTCGACGCCTGCATAGCCAGATCCCATGCCGCGCTTGATGAACAGCACCGTCTTGGCGTCCTCGACGTCGAGCACCGGCATGCCGTAGATCGGCGATTTCGGATCGGTCTTGGCGGCCGGGTTGGTGACGTCATTGGCGCCGATGACGAAGGCGACGTCGGCTTTCTTGAAGTCGTCGTTGATCTCCTCGAGCTCGAACACTTCGTCGTAAGGAACATTGGCCTCGGCGAGCAGAACATTCATGTGGCCCGGCATGCGCCCGGCGACCGGGTGGATCGCATATTTGACTTCGCCGCCGGCCTTTTTGATCTGATCGGCCATTTCGCGCAGGGCGTGCTGGGCCTGCGCCACCGCCATGCCATAACCCGGCACGATGATGACGAGCTTGGCCGCCTTGAGCAGTTTCGCCGCTTCTTCGGGCGTGCCCTGCTTGACCGGACGGTCTTCCACATGGCCGCCTGCTCCCGGGGCGGGCGCCGCCACCTCGCCGCCGAACCCGCCAAGAATGACGGAGATGAAGGAGCGGTTCATGCCCTTGCACATGATGTAGGACAGGATCGCGCCGGAGGAGCCGACGAGCGCGCCGGTGATGATCAAAGCGAGATTGCTGAGCGTAAAGCCGATGCCGACCGCCGCCCAGCCGGAATAGGAGTTCAGCATCGAAATGACGACGGGCATGTCCGCCCCGCCGATCGGCACGATCAGCAGCACGCCGAGCGCGAAGGACACGACCGCGATCGCCCAGAACACGATGTGATTGGCGGTTGTCGAAAAGGCGATGACGAACAAGAGCAGCAGTACGCCGAGCGCGATATTGATCAGATGCCGGTGCGGCAGCATGATCGGCTTGCCCGACATGCGGCCGTCAAGCTTCAGGAACGCGATCACCGAACCGGTGAAAGTCAGGGCGCCGATGGCGGCGCCGAGGGACATTTCGACGAGGCTGCTCGTGTGGATCGGCGATCCGAGCCCGAAGGCGCGCGGCGCATGCAGGGCGGCCGCCGCGACCAGCACGGCGGCGAGGCCGACGAGCGCGTGAAACAGCGCGACGAGCTGCGGCATCGCCGTCATCTGGATCGTGCGCGCCCGCCAGGCGCCGATGCCGCCGCCGATCGCAATGCCGGCGAAGATGATCAGAAAGGAGACGCCGCCGGCGGGGGGCTGATAGAACAGCGTCGTGATGATCGCGATCGCCATGCCGATCATGCCGGCGCGATTGCCGCGCCGCGAGGTTTCCGGCGACGACAGGCCGCGCAACGCGAAAATAAACAGGAGTCCCGAGACGAGGTAGAGGACGGCCGCGATATTGGCGTTCATCGGTCAGCCCTTCTTTTTATACATCGCGAGCATGCGCTCGGTGACGAGGAAGCCGCCGAAAATATTCACCGAGGCGAGCACGAGGGCGATAAAGCCGAAAATCTTCGCCGCGACGGCGCCCGGATCGCCATGCGCGCCAACGCCGACGGAGGCGGACAAGAGCGCGCCGACGACGATGACCGATGAAATCGCATTGGTGACCGACATCAGCGGCGTATGCAGCGCGGGCTTGACAGACCAGACCACGTAATAGCCGACGACGACGGCGAGCGCGAAAATCGCAAGACGGAAGATGATCGGATCAATCACCCCGCCACTCAGCGCGTGGCCGCTTCCGGCGAGCTGGTCGGCGTAGGTTTCGGCGTTTTGCGCGGCCTGCTTTGCCGCGGTCACCGCATCATGAAGATGTTGCAGCGCCACTGGGTCGATTTCGTTCGCCATCACTCTCTCCCTCGGAATTTTTGTGGGGCGGCCGGACCGTTGGTCGCGGATCGGCGTTGTGAGCGCTCGCTTCCGGGCGCCTTCGGCCGCCGTGCGGCTTGAAAGATCAGGGCTTGCCCTGGGCCGATCCCCTGCCTGACTTCGATCTTTGGCGCGGCTTTGCCGCGGGCTCCGGCCCTTCGGCCGTGGGTTGAGGCTGCTCGTCGCCAGCCGCGGGCGGAGGCGCGATCTCTGCGCCAGGTTCCGCTTCGACCAGGGCGGGCGCTTCGGCCACGGCGTCCGCGGCGCTCTCAGGCGCCTGAGCTTGCGCCCCGGCCCCGGCCTCAGGCTGAGGTTCAACCGCGGCTTCGGTCGTGGATTCTGGCGCCGGGGCCTGAAAATTCGGATGCGGCAGCGCGCCGTCCCGCGTCAGTAGCGTGGCCTTGACGATTTCGTCGTCCCAATCGATCGCGAGCTCATGTGTCTCCTTGTCGATCAGGGGCTTCAGGAAATTGACGAGGTTGCGCGCATAGAGCGCCGAGGCGGAGGCTGCGACGCGTCCGGGCACGTTGAGATTGCCGATAATCTTGACGCCATTTTCGCTGATCACCGTCTCGCCTGGCCGCGACAATTCGCAATTGCCGCCGCGCTCGACGGCAAGGTCGATGATGATCGACCCCCGCTGCATCGAGGCGACCATGTCCGCCGTGATCAGGACCGGCGCCTTGCGGCCCGGAATCAGCGCGGTGGTGATGACGATGTCCTGCTTGGCGATATGAGAGGCGGTGAGCTCGGCCTGTTTCGCCTGATATTCGGGCGACATCGGCTTGGCGTAGCCGGCCGCCGTCTCGGCGGCGGCGAATTCTTCATCCTCGACGGCGATGAATTTCGCGCCGAGCGACAGAACCTGCTCTTTGGTGGCTGGCCGGACGTCCGTTGCGGTGACGAGGCCGCCGATCCTGCGCGCCGTCGCGATCGCCTGCAGTCCGGCGACACCGACGCCCATGACGAAGATCCGGGCCGGCTGAATCGAACCCGCAGCCGTCGTCATCATCGGGATGGCGCGGTCGTAGGATGCGGCGGCGTCGATGACGGCGCGATAGCCGGCGAGATTGGCCTGGCTCGACAGCACATCCATCGACTGCGCGCGCGTGATGCGGGGAATGAGCTCCATCGCAAAGGCGCTGACGCCGGCGCCGGCAAGCGATTGCAGCGCGGCGACGTTTTCATAAGGGTCGAGGACGGCGAGGACGATGGCGCCGGGCTTCACGCCCGCGAGTTCGGCGGCTTTGGGGCGGCGCACCCGCAGCACGACGTCGGCCCCCGCGGCGGCGGCGGCGGCGGTCGGCGCGAGCGTCGCCCCGGCTGCGGCAAAGGCGTCGTCGGCGATGGCCGATCCCCGGCCCGCGCCGGTCTCGACCGCGACCTCTGCGCC
The DNA here is from genome assembly GCF_002891535.1 of Methylocella silvestris. GTDB lineage: Bacteria > Pseudomonadota > Alphaproteobacteria > Rhizobiales > Beijerinckiaceae > Methylocapsa > Methylocapsa silvestris_A. Next base: position 126,512 of record NZ_PDZR01000001.1, read on the forward strand.
GAGGCCGATGAATGTCTTTACGGTCTCGGGAGTCGCCGCGACGCGGCTTTCGTGAGGGTCGGTTTCGGCTTGAACCGCTATGCGCATTTAGCTCTCCGATAGAAGATCGCGCCCCCGGGCGGGGGCGCGTTCAGCGTTCCCGGCGCTCTGCGGCGCCGTGTGAAGTCAGAGGGTGATCAAGGCGAGAAGAATCACGATTCCGGCGACGCCAATCGTGCCATAGAGCGCGAATTTCACGAAATGCCGGTAGGTTCGGACGTGCTCCGCATAGTCCATATCAGGATGGCTGACGGGGTCGGCGAGATCGTGCGCCATGGCGTTCCTCCGATTGACGGTTCTGAAGCTTTGGCAATGAATAGACCGCCGCGCAAGAGAACAAAAGCCTTTTTGCGGCGCGTGAACGCCGATAGCTCTATCGACTTTTGGAGTGGCGACGGGTCATTGCGGCGGCTGCAAGCCGGCCGTCATGAGCGCCGCGCTCTGGCGCGCGCACAGCGCCTCGACGGAAAAGTCGCCGATCGCTTCATTGAACAGGCGATAGAAGTTCAGGCGCGCCCCAAGATGGAGAAAGGCGCCGCCAAGGCCGATCGCGGCGCGGTCCATGAAGACGAATTCGCGCGGCACCCGCACCGGGCCTTTCTGCTTCAGCGCCTGATGCACGCGAAACGCTTCCTTGCGCCCGTAGCTGCCGGGTGAGACGCCGTCGGCGATGGTGCGCACCCGGTCGTCGAGCAGCGGACCGTAGATGAATTTCGCCCAGATGTTGAGGATTTCGGCGAGATCGCGCGTCAGGCCCTGAAAGCCCCAGATCTCATAGGCGTGAAAGGTCCGGGCGAAATCATCATGCAACAGGCCCTCGTAGAGATCGACCACGCCCTGAACGAAGCCGGGCTTGAAGATCCGCACGCAGCCATAATCCAGCAAATTGATGCCGGCCGCCTCGCCGCTTCCGTCGCCGCCGCCGAAGACCGTGTAATTGCCAAGATGCGGATCGCCATGGATGACGCCAAACCGGTTGAATGGAATCCACCACGCCTTGAACATGGCGCTCGAAATGCGCGCCCGCGCGGCCTCATCCGCCGATTTGAAATCAAGCAGCCTGCCACCCTCGAGCCAGTCCATCGTCAGGAGCCGCGCCGTCGACAATTCGGGGCGAATCGCCGGAACGCGGATATCGGCGAAGTCGCCGAGGATATCGCGATAAAGCGCGGCATGGCGCGCCTCGCGCTGATAATCCAGCTCTTCGCGCACGCGCTCGCTGATCTCCTGCGTGATCTCGCGCGTGTCGATGACCGGATTGAGCCGGCGGTGCAGGGCGAACAGGATTGCGAGCTGGCTGAGATCGGCTTCGACGGCCGAGTTCATATCCGGATATTGCAGCTTGCAGGCCAGCACGGCGCCATCGAGCGCTATCGCGCGATGCACCTGGCCGAGTGAGGCGGCGGCCGCGGGCTTAAGATCGAAGCTTTTGAATCTGGACGCAAAGTCGGGGCCGAGTTCGGCCTGCATCCGCCGCTTGACGAAGGCGGCGCCCATCGGCGGCGCATCGGCCTGCAGCTTTTGCAATTCGTCGGCGTATTCTTGCGGCAGGAGATCCGGGATGGTCGCCATCATCTGGGCGACTTTCATCATTGGCCCCTTGAGGCCGCCGAGCGCCTGCGCCAATGCGGCGGCGTTCGAGGCGTCGCCCGTGCGTGATCCGGTCAGTCTGGCGCCCGCGATCCGCGCCGCGACCCCGCCGACATTCGCGCCGACCCTTGCATAGCGCGCGGCTCTGGCGGAAAAGCGATTGGCTTCCTGATCCTTCATACGCGCCCCTTGCGGATCTTTTTCGCGTCGGTCGGAGCGCGACGGACGTTACGCTCCAAACCACGCGATTCGATCGCGTTCATGAGTTTGGATTGATCCAACCCAAACTCATCGCGATCTAGGGGCTATCGCTTATGCGGCTGTCAATGCGCGCAAGGCTCAACGCTCCGGCGCGCGCGCGAGCTCGGTAGCGGTCGGCTGGCCGCTGGCGAGCCCTTCCTCGAGCCTTTTGTCGAATTCAGCGAAGTCCAGCCGCACCTCGACGACATTGCCCTCGCCTCGGCGCGCGACGAAGCCGAGCTCCTCGGCCATGATCAGCATTTTCCCGTTGTCCGGGGAGATATATCCGGTCACGGCGCGAAGGCCGCGGCGGCGCGCGCATTGCAGAATTTCCGTCATCAGCCGATAGCCGAGGCCGTGCGCCTTGAAGTCGGAGCGCACCATGACGTCATATTCTGCGGTGTCGGATTGCGGCGTGTCCTGGCCGATATGAACGATCCCGTAGATCTCCTCGGGCCCCGCGTCCGGCAGACTGGTCGCGACGATGGCCGCGTCTCTCTCGGGGTCAAGATGGGCGAACCGTTCCGCCATGTGAGCGGCAAAGCCGCGCACGGCGCCGAGCAGCCGGAAGCGGATGTCCTCAGGCGAGGCGTGCGAAAACATCTCCTCCAGACGCGCTTTGTCGTCTGGCCGGACATAGCGCAACTGGAAGCGTTCGCCGTCTGGGAGCCTGATGATGTGCTGGCGCTCTGACTGTCTGATCGGCATATTCATGGAGTTGGGCCTCGATTTGACCTGTCTGATTCCAAACCGCAAGGTGCGACAGGCGCATCTTGCGGCATCAAGCAGCGTCTTCAGCGCATTGGCCTGATGTGCTCTGGACCCGGAAGGCGTCACGGTATCCGGCATGGGCGCCCCCAAGCTGGATTCACGACTTTCGTCGCGTCCTCATTCCGGCCCGCGCTCGACTCAGCGTCGATTGGATCGGGCGGCCTTCTCTGGTCTCGGCAAATATGCCCTCGCGCAGCCTACTTCGCAAGTGCAGCATTTGCCGGAACGGACATCGATCGAAAGGCGGCTGTGCGCGCCACCCTCTTGATTCGACGTAAAAAAGCGGCGGAACGTCGCAGTCGCGCCGAGTTGGTTAATGTTTCGTTAGGCCGCGGCGATAAGATGGAAAAAGCTGCCGCTGACATGGGCCCGGCGGGATCCTTCCCCGCGCTCGGATCCGCCATGCGCGTCGATCACATGGGCGAAGGGCGGGTCCTCGCCGGCCTGCGTTTGCATGGTGGCGTAATGAAATTCGTGCCCGCGCAGCCGCGCGCCCGCCCTGCCGAGCGGATGGGACGCGGCCAGCCTCGCCTCGCGATAGCCGAGATGCAGCGACCGTTTGGCGAAGCTGAAGCCCGGCGCCAGAAGCCCGGCCATTGCGTGGCTTTCTCCCTTTGCGTCGATGAGAGCCTCGCCCAAAACCATGTAGCCGCCGCATTCGCCATGGATCGGCTTCGTTTGCGCGAAGCCTCGCAGCCCCGCCATGAATTGCTCCGCCGCGGCGAGTTGTCCCGCATGAAGTTCCGGGTAGCCGCCGGGCAGCCAGCAAAGATCGCTGTCGGGCGGCGGAGGCTCATTTGCGAGCGGGGAGAAAAAGATGATCTCGGCGCCAAGCGCGCGCCAGCCTTCCAGAATATGCGGATAGAGAAAGGAGAAAGCGGCGTCGCGCGCGACCGCGATCCGCTGCGCCGGCGGCGGTAGAGCGGCGATCTTGGTTAACGCGCCCGCGCCGTCCGCGCGCGCCAGCGCGACGATTTCATTGAGGGCGCAATTGCCCGCGACAAAGCCGGCGATCTCTTCAAGCAGCGTCTCCAGCCCTGCGATCTCCTGAGCTTGCACGAGGCCGAGATGGCGTTCGGGCAGCTCGATTTTTTTGTCGCGCGGCAGCGCGCCGAGGACGGGAACGCCCAACGCCTCGATCGCGTCGGCGGCGAGGCGCCGGTGCCGCTCGCTCGCGACCCGGTTCAGGATCGCGCCCGCGACTCTTATGCGCGAATCGTAGACCGCGCAGCCTTTGACGATGGCTGCGGCCGATTGCGCCTGTCCGCTCACATCGACACACAGCAGGATCGGCCAGCCAAGCGCGGCGGCGACGTCGGCCGACGATCCGGTGCGTCCGGGCGCGCCCCGAACGCCATCGAACAGCCCCATGGAGCCCTCGCACAGCACGAGGTCGGCGGCGCCATTTCCGTTCTCCGCCGCCATGTTCGCCAGCCCGCGCAAAAGCTCCGGCGCCATCGCCCAGCTATCGAGGTTGACGCTGATCCGCCCCGTCGCGGCGGCATGGAAGGCAGGGTCGATGTAATCCGGCCCGCATTTGGCGGCGCCGACGGCGAGTCCCTTGTTCCTCAGCGCCCGCATCAGGCCGAGAGTCAGCAGCGTTTTGCCGCTCCCCGAGCGCGGCGCGGCGATCATCAGGCCGGGAACGGCACCATGCGCGTTCATGACGGGCCGCCGCGAAAACGGCGCCGGTAATCGCGATTATAAAGCGCACTGTCGCGAAAATCGCGCGCCTCCAGCGCTGGCCCGACGAGGATCAGCGCCGTCCGCTCCATCGGCGCCGCGGCGACCGCTTGCGGCATCGCTGACAGCGTTGCGCGCAAGACGCGCTCATCCGGCCAGGAGGCGCGATAGACGACGGCGGCGGGGCAATCGGGGCCATAGAAGGGCGTCAGTTCGGCGCAAACCCGTTCGATCGCATGGATTGACAGATGCACGGCGAGCGTCGCTCCGGTCGCCGCGAAGGCTTTCAGCGTCTCGCGCTCCGGCATCGAGGACGCGCGTCCCGGGGTTCGCGTCAGAACCAGCGATTGCGCGACTTCCGGCAGGGTGAGTTCGCATTGAAGCGCGGCTGCGGCGGCGGCGAAAGCCGGCACGCCGGGCGTGATCGTGTAAGGAATTTCGAGTTCGTCGAGGCGGCGAAGCTGCTCGCCCATCGCGCTCCAGATCGAGAGATCGCCCGAATGCAGCCGCGCGACATCCTCGCCGCGCCCCTGCGCGCGCAGGAATTCCTCGATGATCTGATCGAGATCGAGCTCCGCCGTGTCGATCATCCGCGCGCCGTCCGGGCAATAGGCGAGGATCGCGCGCGGCACGAGCGAGCCGGCGAACAGGCAGACCGGACAGCGCGCGATGAGATTGCGGCCCCGCACGGTGATGAGGTCCGGCGCGCCCGGTCCGGCGCCGATGAAATGCACGGTCACGGCGCGGCGCTCATTGTGGGTCGGTGCTGGCGATGGCGCAGCTTGCGCCCGCCGCGCTGATGCGGGCGAGCACAAGTCGCGAACCGGCGCCCGCCCCGGCGAGCGCCGCCGTTTCGGCGAGCGACGGCAGTCCGAACAGCGCCTCGACTTTCACGGAGCGGGTTTCTGCGCGAGGCGAGGCCTCCTGCAAAAGCTGCGGCGGAAGAAACACGAGAGGCAGGCCAAGCCTCTCCGCCGCGATAAAAAGGCCGGGTTCGCCATTCTTGGCGGCGTGAGCATAGATGGCCGCGGGCGCTTCCGCGCATCCCGCGCGCAGGATCGCGCGACGGATCAGCGTCTCGATCGCCCCGCCGGGGCAATTCTTTCTGCAGCCGACGCCGATGGCGAGCGTCATGTCGCCGCCCGCCCGGCTTTCGTGACGGACCATTGCGTCACAGGCATCGCCAGCCGCCAGCCGAAAAAGCCGCCGAGTTTTTCGGCACGCGTTACACTCAGCCGCGTCAGTTCGCCGCCGATCGCCTGAAAGCGCGCCAAAAGTTCGGCTTCGGCTTCGAGCGTGACGGCGTTGACGACGAAGCGTCCGCCAGGCTCCAGCGCGGCGAAAGCTTGATCGAGGAGATCCGGATCGCTGGAGCCGCCGCCGACAAAGATCGCCTGCGGCCGCGGCAGTCCGGCAAAGGCCGCCGGCGCCTTTCCTTCGACGATTTTGATCTGCGGCGCGCCGAGATTTCTGGCGTTGCGGCCGATCCGCGCCGCGCGCTCCGCGCGGGCTTCGATTGCGATGGCGCGATTGACCGGATCAAGGCGCAGCCATTCGATCGCCACGGAGCCGGAGCCGGCGCCGACGTCCCATAGGAGATCGCCGCGCCTTGGCGCCAGCGCCGACAGGCTCGCCGCACGGATTTCGCGCTTGGTCAATTGGCCGTCATGCTCAAACAGCGAATCGTCGAGTCCGCTCGATATAGGGACAAAATTTTCGCGCGGCGCTGAAGTGATCTCGACTGCGACGAGATTGAGGGGATCTATGTCGGCAAGATCAAATTGATCTGCCTCGACGGCGCGGATTTTTTCACGCGGGCCGCCGAGCGCTTCCAGCACATGGATCATGGAGCGTCCAAGACCCCTCTCACGCAAAAGCGCGGCGATTTTCGCCGGCGTCGCCCCGTCCCAGGAGAGGCAGAGGATTTTTGCGCTTGGCTGGAGCGCCGGGATGATGCGCTCGAAATCGCGGCCATGCAGGGAGAGCAGCGCGCAATCCTGCAGGCTCCAGGCGAGGCGTGCGGCGGCGAGGCTGAAAGAGGATGGCGCCGGGAGGCAGATCATCTCGCCGTGCGGGATATGCGCCGAAAGCAGCGCGCCGACGCCATAGAAAAAAGGGTCGCCCGAGGCCAGCACGCAGAGTTTTTCGCCGCGCCGCCGCAAAATCTCCGGCAGCGCCGCCTCGATCGGCGAAGGCCAGACCATGGTTTGCGCCTCGAACGAGCCGGCCAGTTTCAGATGGCGCGCGCCGCCGATCACAAATGAGGCTTGCGCCAGTTTTTCCCGCGCGGCAGGGATGAGGCCGTGGGCGCCGTCTTCGCCGATGCCGATGAGAGCGAGCCAGGGGGCGGCTGGGTCCGACGCGGCGGTCATGGCGCAGGAAAGCCCGAATTTTGGAGCGAAGCTTGCGCGTTCTTATTCTTGGCGGCACGGCTGAAGCTAGCGCCCTTGCCGCGCTCTTGGCCGACAGGCCCGCAATCGCGCCGCTCCTGTCGCTCGCCGGGCGCACCGCGGCCCCCGTAAAGGCGCCGATCCCGATGCGCATTGGCGGCTTTGGCGGCGCTGAGGGTCTCGCGCGCTATATCGCGGAGGAGCGTGTCGAGCTCCTGATTGATGCGACGCATCCCTTCGCCGCCGCGATTTCGCGCAACGCCGTCGGCGCCGCGTGCGCGGAAAAAATTCCTCTGATCGTCGTCGGGCGTCCGCCCTGGACGCAGCTGCCCGGCGACCGCTGGATCCCGGCGGGCGACATGGCGGAGGCCGCCGCTCTCCTTGGCGCGGCGCGCCGGCGCGTTTTTCTCGCCATCGGCCGGCTGCAGCTTGCCGCCTTCGAGGCCGCGCCGCAGCACTTTTATCTGATCCGCGGCATCGAGCCCGTTTCGCCGAAGCTGCCGGACCATCGCTTCATCAGCGCGCGCGGGCCGTTTGAGAGGGAGGCGGAGCGGCGGCTTCTGGGGGAAGAGCGTATCGACGTCGTAGTCGCCAAGAACAGCGGCTCCCCTGCGGTTTACGGCAAGATCGAAGCGGCGCGCGAACTCGGACTGCCGGTCGTCATGGTCGAGCGCCCGCCCGGGCAAGGCGCGCTCAAAACTCCGGCCGAGGCTCTGGGACTGATCCTTCGCCAATGCGCGATTCATGAGGCCGCCCTCGCGCCGCGTGGCGTATAGACATAAGGCGCGCCGTTCGGGCGGCGCAGCAGGCGCGTTTCGCTCGATCCGACGATGACCAGCGTCGCCATATCAGCGAGATCGGGATCCGCGTCGCCAAGGTCGCAGAGGGTAATGCGCTCGTCCGCGCGCCCGATCGCCCGCGCAAAGATCACCGGCGTCGCCGGCGCCTTCAGTTTACGCAAAAGGGCGAAGGCGCTGCGGATCTGTTCATGCCGCGTGCGCGAGGCGGGATTATAGAGCGCCATGACGAAATCGGCGTCAGCCGCCGCCGCCAACCTTTTTTCGACGAGCGCCCAGGGCTTTAGATTGTCAGAGAGCGAAATGGCGCAGAAATCATGGCCAAGCGGGGCGCCGAGCCGTGCGGCCGCGGCCTGCATTGCTGATATGCCGGGAGAGACAGTGACGTCGATCTCGCGCCAGCCGGCCTCGCCTTCCTCGATCGCCTCGAACACCGCTGCCGCCATGGCGAAAATTCCGGGATCTCCCCCCGAGACCACCGCGACGCGCCGGCCCTTGCTCGCCAGCTGCAGGGCGGCGCGGGCGCGATCGAGCTCCACCCTGTTGTCGCTTGCATGGCGCGCCTGTCCGGGCACAAGCTCGCAGCGTTCGAGATAGGGCGCATAGCCGACGAGATCGGAGGCCGCATGGATGAGGCGCGCCGCTTCCGGAGTCACCCAGTCCGCAAACCCCGGGCCGATGCCAACGACGCTCAGAGACCCAGAGGATGGCGGACCCGCGATCATGGCCGTCTGCCCTCGCCGGGAATGAGAATCATCGAGAAATAGGGCGCGAGATCGTCGGTCTTTTCGTCCAGCGGAAGGATCCGCTCGGCCGCCTGCGTGCCATGCTCGACATAGATCGCCGTGCTCGAGCGGCCTGCCTCGAGGATCGCCGCCCTGACCTTGGCGAGATTTGCGCCGAGTTTTATGATGATGGCGGCGTCGCAGGCGCCAAGGAGCCGGGCGAGATCCGGTCCGCCGAGCGTCCCGGGCAGCACGCTGAGCACATCGTCGCCCCAGGTGATCGGCAGTTTCGCCGCGCTCCAGCAGCCCGACATGCCGGTGACGCCCGGCACGACTTCGACGCAGAAGCGGTCCTTCAGCCGCACGTAAAGATGCATGAAGGAGCCGTAGAACAATGGGTCGCCCTCGCAGACCAGCGCCACGTCGCGGCCGGCCGAAAGATGGCCGGCGATCTCCTCGGCGGCGTTCGCGTAAAAGGCGCCCAGCGTCTCGACATAGACGGGGTCCTGGAAATGGCGCTCCGTCGTCATGGGATAGAGCAGGGCGAGCTCCGTCGAGGCGGGGCTGAGCCAGCTTTCGAGGATCGCGCGGGCCTGTCCGCGCCGGCCTTTCTTGGCGAAATAGGCGACCACCGGCGCGGCTTTCAAAATCTTCACGGCCTTCACGGTCAAAAGGTCCGGGTCGCCCGGCCCGAGCCCGACGCCGTAAAGACGGCCGATAGGAGGCGAGTTCGTGGTCATTCGGCCTCGCCCGCCAGCGCGTTGAGGGCGCCCGCCGTCATGGCGCTGCCGCCCTTGCGTCCCCGCACGGTGATGAACGGCGCCTGCGCCGTCTCGATCAGGGCCTCTTTCGATTCGGCCGCGCCGACGAAGCCGACCGGCATGCCGATGATGCAGGCCGGGCGCAGCGGCGAGCGGTCCATGAGGTTTAAGAGGCGAAACAGCGCGGTTGGCGCATTGCCGATTGCGATGATCGCGCCATCGAGGCGCTCGCTCCAGAGTTCGATCGCAGCGGCGCTGCGCGTATCGCCGAGATTTTTCGCCAGCGTCGCGACGGATGGATGATCGAGCGTGCAGATCACCTCATTGCGGTTCGGCAGGCGGGCGCGGGTCACCCCTTCGGCGACCATTTTCGAATCGCACAGGATCGGCGCGCCCTCGCGCAGGGCGACCCGCGCGCGGGTCGCGGCGCCCGGCGAAAAGACAAGGTCGGCGGCGATCTCGACCATGCCGCAGGCATGGATCACCCGCACGGCGACGATCTCCTCATCCGCCGAAAAGCGCGAAAGATCGGCTTCAGCGCGGATCGTCGCGAAGGAGCGGCGGTAGATTTCCGCCCCGTCGCGCAGATAGTCGAAGCGGCCTTGCTGTTGCTCTGCGCTCATCTCATCGCTGCTGCTGCGCGCTCGACAGCGCTCGAGATCACGATGATTTTCGACCGATGCGGACCAAACTCATAAAACGTGATCGATTTCAAAAGTCCGGGGCATGATGCCGGCGTCATGTGCTGGCCATGGCGTGCAACAAATTCCGCGCGGCCGTCAATGAGAGATTTCGGCTAGATGGCGCGTCAAAGGCCGAGCCGTCGAGAACGAGATCGTAAAGGCCGTCATGGGCGACCAGCGTCAACGGAGCCCTGCGCGGCCGGGCGCAGCCCTTGGCGCAGCCCGAGACATGCAGGGCGAGGCCAGTGGGGAAAAGTTGTCCCGCAAGCGGCGCGAGCGCCAACGCGTCTGCATGCGTTGGCGTCGTGCCGCGCGCGCAGGCCGGCGCGCCGCCGCAGGCCGCGACGCCGAGCCGCTTGTCGTCGGGGGAGACGATGAAGCCGGCTGCGTGAAAATATTCTGCGAGCGCGTCTGCCTCTTGCGGCGCGACGCCGGGCAGAATGACCGCCCGCCACGGCGTCAGGCGGATCTCGCCGCGCCCATGGGTCTGCGCCGCGCCGGCAACCGCCGCCAGCATATTTGCGGAGAGGCGCCCAAACGGCGCCGCCGCGCCGAAGCAGGAAAGATCGCCGAAGCGCAATAGCCCGACTGGCGCCGGCGGCGCGGGGCGGGGCGGCGCCCATTCTTGTTGCGGGGCCGGTCGGCCCGCGGCGGCGGCGAGCGCAGCGAGCCCGCCTCCAAAAATGACGTCTGTCATTCTTCGGGGCGGCTCCGGCATAGCCTCGCCGACAGCCAGAAAAGCGCGGGCGATTCTTAATGCGACGGCGACGATCTCCTCCGGCGCGCAAGAGCCGATGGCGATTGCGTCGACGCCGAGCGCGATGTCGAATTTGCCGCGCGGCTGGTCGAAGGCAAAGCGAACGTCGGTTATCTCATCCCAGAGCGAAAGCGGGCCGCCGTCATCGATCAGGAAGCCGAATTTTCCTGGTAAGCTGTGGAGATCTGTGGCGTCGATGAGCGCGGCCTCGAGCGCGGCGCCAATCGGCGTCACATCCGCCCGCCCGCAAAGTCCGGCGAGCGGGCTGATCATGACATTGCGCACCGCTTCCGCCGCGGCGTCGGCGTCGATCAGGCCAAGCCGATCGAGTTCGGCGAGAAGATCCGGCAGGCGCTCCGGCGTCACGCCGCGCAACTGTAGATTTGCGCGCGATGTTAGCTCGCATTGACCATTGCCGAACCTGTTTGCGGCGCCGGCGATGGCGCGCGCCGTTTCCGACGACAGGCAGGCGCCGCTGATGCGGAGGCGCGCGATCAGCCCGTCGCGCGCCTGCATCGGCGCGCGCGCCCCGGGGCACCAGCCCTTGCGAAGCTCCGCGCGCGTCAACATGACAGGCGCTCGCGCATCGATCTGATATCCTCATGCGCCGAATTGCGCCGGCTTCGCCAAAAGCCGCGCCGCGCCGCTTCCTCGAAACGGGACAGGATGGCGCCGGCGGCTCTCGGATTGGCGCTCGCGAGAAATGCTGCGACCTCAGGGTCGCCGCAGGTCGCGTCGAACATCAGGTCGAAGTGGTGGCTTTGCGTCGCATCGGTCATGATCGCAAGGCCGAAGAGATGATCGACGGTCTCGGCGATCTCGGCCGCGCCGCGATGGCCGTGTTGCATCTGGCCTCTGATCCAGCGCGGGTTGCCGGCGCGCCCGCGCATGATGCGGGCGATCTCCTCGGGCATCGTCCGCACTGTGATCTTTTGGGCGTCGCTTGTCGCGACATGGTAGATCGCGGGGCGCCCGCCAAGCATTTCGGCGGCGGCGGAAAATCCGCCCTCGTGATCGACGATGGCGTCGGATTCAAGAAGGTCCTGCTCGACCTGATCCTGAACGTGGATCATCGCGTCGGCGCTGGCGACGCGCCCCGCGAACGCCGACGTTTGGGTCGCCTCGCCCTGCGCGCCGCGATAGGCGTGCGAAGTCGCCTTGATGTAGAGTCGCCCCAACTCTTCACGCGTGACCGACGCGTCGTTGTCGATTGCCCGCGATAGCTGGAGCCCGAAGGCGCCGGGGGCGGCGCCGAAGATGCGCAGCGGCGCTTCGCCGCTCTCGCGCGCAGACGCCGAAAGAGGATTATCATCGTCATCTTCATCGCGCTCGCTGATGGCGCGAACGGCCTGATCGTAGAGCGCGATCTGCGCGGGAAAGGCGTCGCGGAACATGCCGGAAATGCGCAGGGTGACGTCTACGCGGGGGCGTCCGAGTTTGGCGAGCGGGACGACCTCGAAACCGCTGATGCGGGAGGTGGCATGGTCCCAGACGGGGGCGGCGCCGATCAGGGCCATGGCCTGCGCGAGATCGTCGCCGCCGGTGCGCATGGTCGCGCTCGCCCAGATGTCCATCACGATGCGCTTCGGCCAATCGCCGTTATCTTGCGCATGGCGGCGCAGGACTTCTTCCGCCGCGCGCTTGCCGATCTCGAACGCCGTGCGTGTTGGTACGGAGCGCGGATCGACGCTGTAGATATTACGCCCTGTCGGCAGAACGTCGATGCGCCCGCGCGAGGGCGCGCCGCCAGGTCCCGGCGCGACGAATCGTCCATCGAGCGCTGCGATCAGAGCCGCGAGCTCGGCCTCGCCGCAACGCGCGATGAGTTCGCCCGCGCCGGCGCGAGCCTCGTGCGGGAGAGCCGCAACCAACGCCTCGCGCCGGCCGGGATCGGGCGCCGTCCCAAACACATGCAGCCCGTCGCCGATGCGCAAATCCTTGACGTCGCAGAGGAAAGCGTCGAGGCGCGCCAGGGCGTCAAGATGATTTTCGTCATCCTTGATGCCGCAGTCCTGGGCGAGGCCGGTTTCGCGCGCGCGGGCGAGAATGGCCTTTGCGATCAGCTTTGCCCGTTTCGGGTCGAGCGCTTCGGCGCTGGCATATTCATCGAGCAGCGCTTCAATGTCCTGCGCGGCGCCAAAACGGCCCGCGCTCATCAGCGGCGGGGTCAGATGGCCGATGGTCAGGGCGGCGATGCGACGCTTCGCCTGCGCCGCCTCGCCCGGATTGTTGACGATGAACGGGTAGATGACCGGCGTCGGCCCCAGCACGGCTTCGGGGGCGCAGGAGGGGCCAGGCGCATTGGCCTTGCCAGGCAGCCATTCCAGCGTGCCATGGGCGCCGCAGTGAATGAGCGCGTCGATTTTGGCTACGCGCCGCAGCCACATGTAGAAGGCGATATAGGCATGGCGCGGCGCCAGCGTCACGTCATGATAGTTCGCCTTGTGCTCGGCGGCCGCGCCGCGTCCGGGCTGCAGCGCCACGAAGAAACGGTTCGCGGAAATAACCGAGAAGCGGAACATTCCGTCGCCATCGGCTTCGCCTGCGGGATCGCCCCATTGCGCGAAAACCTGCTCTGAAAAGGCGCGCGGCGCGGCGGCGAGCGCCTGCTGGTAATCGGGCAGGGGATAGCAAACCGTGAACGCCTGCGTTTCGAGGAGCCGCATCAGTTCGTCGTCGGTGGGCAAGGCGCCGATGTCATAGCCGGATTGGTCCAAGGCGCGCGCGATCGCGCCGACGCTTTTTGCGGTGTCGAGCCCGACGGCATAGCCGCCGCGTCCCGCCTTGCCCGGATAGTCCGACAGGATGCAGGCGATGCTGCGCTCGAAGCGCGGCGTCCTGCGCAATTTGGCCCAGGCCGCGGCGAGGTCCGACACGAAGTCGACGCGGGAGGGGAGGGCGACATGGGTCAGCGGCGTGAATTCGAGATCGGCGCGATGCGCCGTCTCCGCCTTCACGGCGATCGCGCGCGTAATCAGCCGTCCGTCCATTTCCGGCAGCACGACATTCATGGCGAGATCGGCCGCCCGCAAGCCCCTTGGATCATCGGCCCATTGCGCCTCGGTCGCGCTTGAGAAGATGATTTGCAGGACCGGCGCGTCGGCCTCGTCAAGCACGCTGCCGCCGTCGTCGAGCCGGGCGGAAAACGCCGTGGCGTTAAGAATGACGTCTGGTCTTTCTTCCTCGAACCGGGCGCGGAGAAAGTCGGCCGCTTGCGGGTCCTTGAGGCTCGACACGAAAATCGCCTCGACGTCAAAGCCCCGCAGGTGTAGCGCGTCGGCGAGCGCAAGGATTGGCCCGTTGTCTCCGGCAAGAAGATATGATCTGTAAAATATGATTTTCGCGCGGGGCGCGTCTTTGCCGGCGCGTCGGCGGGCGGGATCATAGAGTCCGGCAGGCGGCTCTATGCCTTGCGAGGTCCATGGCGCGGGTCCGCGCAGCGTCGCCTCGACCCAGTCGAGAACGGTCGCGATATTTGCGCTCCCGCCGCTCTGCAGCCGTGCGAATATTTCGTCAAGATCGGCTTGCGCGATGGTCGAGGCGTCGCTGAGGCGCGGGTCGGCGGCGGCGTCGCCCGAAACGATGGCGAGTTTCACGCCGTTGTTCCGCGCCGTACGGCAAAGCTCCTCGACGCCATAGCGCCAATAGTCGAGGCCGCCGAGCAGGCGAACGAGAACGAAGCGCGACTTTGCGATGACTTTTTCAACGTAAAGATCGACAGAATAGGGGTGCTTCAGATCGGAAAGATTGGCGAGCCTTATGCTCAGGCCGCGCCTTTGCGCGACGCCGGCAAGAGAGGAAAGGTCGCTGTCCGAAAAGGACAGAAAGACCAGATCGGCCGGCGTCTGCGCGAGATCGATGGCGACCTCGGCCTCGTCGAGCGATCGGCTCTCTGTACGGAGCAGATGCATTCAGCGCTCCAGCGCTTGCAAGATTGCGGCGGCGTTCAGGCCCTTTTCGCCGATGACCACGAGTCGCCCCTGACGCGCCTCGCCCAAGGCCCAGGGGCGGTCAAAACTGTGCTTGAAGCGCGCGCCGACTCCCTGCACCAGAAGCCGCATCGGCTTGCCGCGCACCTCGACGAAGCCCTTTACGCGGAGGACGTCGTGCGCCTCCGCGATCTTCGCGAGGCGGCCGACGAATGAGGTGGCGTCGTCGATCGCCGGCGTCTCGACAATGAGGCTCTCAAAATCATCATGGTCGTGATCGGCCTCGTCGTCATGATGCGAGCGCCGGTTCAAAAGATCATCCTCGGCGGCCGCGTTGAGGCCGAGGAGAATGGCAGAATCGATGCGCCCCTGCGCCGCGCCGACGATTCTGACGGCGCGCGGCAGGACCGCCCTGATGTCGGCGCGAACGCGCGCCTCGTCGTCAGCGCCAAGAAGATCGATCTTGTTGAGGATCACGAGATCGGCGCAAAGCAGCTGATCCTCGAAAACCTCCTCCAGCGGATTATCATGCCCGATCGAGGGATCGGCCTCGCGCTGGCGCGCGAGTTTAATGGGATCGTCAGCAAAGCGTCCGTCCGCCGCCGCCGCGCCGTCGACGACGGCGATGACGCCGTCCACCGTGAGCCTTGCGCGGATCTGCGGCCAGTCGAATGCCTTGACGAGAGGCTTTGGCAAGGCAAGGCCTGAGGTCTCGATGACAATGTGCTCGGGCGGCGGATCGAGGGCGAGCAGGCGCTCGATCGCGGGCAAAAAATCATCGGCGACGGTGCAGCAGATGCAGCCATTGGCGAGCTCGACAATGGCGTCCTCAGCGCAGCCGAGGTCGTCGCAGCCGCGCAAAATGTCGCGGTCGACGCCGATGTCGCCGAATTCATTGATGATGAGGGCGAGGCGGCGCCCCGCGCTATGCTCCAGCAGATGGCGGATCAGCGTCGTCTTCCCGGCGCCGAGGAAGCCGGTGATGATGGTAGCGGGAATCCGCGACAGGCGTGCGGTGGAGAGATCATTCATCAGGCCCGGGGTCTCCGCTCGACGCGGGCGCTGAGGAACACGGGCGCGGAAGCGCCCTTTGCCGGCGCGAACGGCCGACATCGATCATGGCCGGAGCGCCCCGCCGGCCAGAACTCGATCGAACGGCAGGTTTCCTGGCTCGCGGATCGGCGCCGCTCGCCGCCTTCCCAGAAGCTTTATGGCTCCCAGTGGCTTATGGCGTGCGGCTACCCGCTTACAGTTGCGGGGGCAGCTGTGGATTGCGCGCTTTTTTAAAGCGCGCGCCACATTCCCTTTAAACCCTCGGCAGAGGGACCGTTACGGGCGCGAGAGTAGACCCTGTGGCTGCCGTGTCAATCGCGACGTCAGACTCACCCGAAACAACCGTCGACGGTCTTTTGCCAATCCGCCGGCTTCGGCTCGTGATTGCTCGGCCGTTCGCGGTTCAGCGCGCCATCCGAGCGCGCCCGGAGATAGACGTAGATCGGATCGAGGTAGCACATGACGTTCTTGTTCTCGCCAAAGCTCGGCATGACCAGCTCCTGCGAGGCGCTGATGTTGCGCTTGCCGCCGATGATCGTGCCCTGCACCTGCTGCGTCGTCAGGGATTTGAGCGAATCAACGAGTGAGGGCGCGTAGGACGAACCGAGGGCGTCAGGGCCATGGCATTGCAGGCAGTTCGCCCCATACATGCGGTAGCCGATGAAAGTGTACCAATCGACCATGCCGTCCTTGCCGATCTTGTAGGTCGGGTTGCCGTCCTTGTCGAAATATTCGCCGTTTGTCGAGGTGACCGGCGCGGGATCTCCGGCGCCATCGGCGCGCGCCGCTGCCGCTGCGAGGAGACTTGCCGCGGCAAGGCAGGCGAGAGATGCGGCAAGCTTCATTTTTGTTCTCCTCGTTACAGGGCGCATTTTTTCGTGGCCGTCGCGCCGAAGCCGCGCGCGGATTGTCAAGGGCCATGAACGCGCGCGCAAGAGCAGAGTTGTTTTTTCTCCGTCACGAAATCGTTGCGGACATTGACCTTTTGCCGGCGGCCCGGCAGGTCGATACACTCCACGGCAGGAGAGAGCGATGAACGAACTTCTGGACCAGACGGATTTGCGCCATCGCGAGAAGATGGCCAATCGCAAGCGCGTTCAGGACGCCAAAGTCGCCGGCAAGACGATTACGGAAAAGGGCCTGCTGATGGTCCACACCGGGTCGGGCAAGGGGAAATCGACCGCCGCGTTCGGGCTTTTGCTGCGCGCGCTCGGCCATGGCTGGCGCTGCGCCGTGGTCCAGTTCGGCAAGGGCGCCTGGGACAGCGGCGAACGCGCGGCGCTGGCCCGCTTCGAGGATCTCGTCGAATGTCATGCGCTCGGCGCGGGGTTTACCTGGGAGACGCAGGATCGCGCCGGAGACGTCGCCAGCGCCGAGGCGGCCTTCGCCAAAGCGGAAGCCCTGATGCGCGATCCCGCCCTCAAACTGATCGTGCTCGATGAACTGAACATCGCCTTGCGCTACGATCATCTTCCGGTTGCGCGAATCGTCGAGGTGCTTAGCGCGCGACGACCCGATCTCCATATCGTCGTCACGGGCCGCAACGCCAAGGCGGAGCTGATCGCGGCTGCCGATCTCGTCACCGAGATGACGCTGGTGAAGCATCATTTCGCGGCCGGGGTGCGGGCGCAGGCGGGCGTCGAATTTTGACGCCTTCGGGCGGGCGGTCAAGGGCGCGCGCGCTGATGATCCAGGGCTCTGGCTCCGATGTCGGCAAATCGCTCATCGTCGCCGGGCTTTGCCGCGCCTACCGCAATCGCGGCCTGAAGGTGCTGCCGTTCAAGCCGCAGAACATGTCGAACAACGCCAGCGTCACGCCGGACGGCGGCGAGATCGGCCGCGCCCAGGCGATGCAGGCGCTGGCCTGCGGCGCGCCCCTCAGCGTCGATATGAATCCGGTGCTGCTGAAGCCGCAGACCGGCTTTGGCGCGCAGGTCGTCGTCCAGGGCAAGGTCGTTGGAACCGCCGCCGCGCGCGACTATCAGCAGTGGAAGCCCAAACTTCTCGGCGCTGTGCTTGAAAGTTTTGCAAAACTTGCGGCCAACGCCGATCTTGTCCTGGTGGAAGGGGCGGGGAGCGCCTCCGAAGTCAATCTGCGCCAGAACGATATCGCCAATATGGGCTTTGCGCGGGCCGCTGGCGTTCCCGTGATTCTTGTCGGCGATATCGACCGCGGCGGCGTCATCGCCCAGATCGTCGGCACGAAATCCGTGATCGCGGCCGAGGACGCCGCAATGATCCGGGGCTTTATCGTCAATAAATTCCGCGGCGATCCGACGCTGTTTGCCGACGGCATGGCGTTCATCGCGCAAAGATCCGGCTGGCCCGCGCTCGGGCTCATTCCCTTTTGCGCGGAGGCGGCGCTTCTGCCGGCCGAGGACAGTTTTGGTCTCTCGACGCCAAGACCGAAAGGCGGCGGCAAAATTCTCATCGCGGTCCCCGTCTTGCCGGGAATCGCCAATTTTGACGATCTCGATCCGCTGCGGCTCGAGCCCGACGTCGAAATCGCGATGGTGCGGTCCGGCGCGGTTTTGCCGGCCGAAGCGCGCCTCGTGCTGTTGCCCGGCTCAAAGACGACGATCGCCGATCTCGCAGCCTTCCGGCGCGAGGGGTGGGACATCGATCTTGCCGCGCATCTGCGCCGTGGCGGTCATGTCATCGGCCTTTGCGGCGGTTACCAGATGCTCGGCAGGATGTTGCGCGACCCCGACGGCGTCGAGGGTCCGCGGGGGGAGGCCATCGGCCTCGGGTTGCTCGACATCGAGACCGAACTCACCGGGGAAAAAATGCTGGCGCCCGTGGAGGGGGTCTCCGCGGCGGATGGCGCGCCCTTCAAGGGCTATGAAATGCATCTTGGCCGCACCTATGGGCCCGGTTGCGAGGCGCCGCTGCTGATTTTGGCAGATGGGCGGCGCGAAGGCACCGTCTCGGCGGACGGGCGGGTCAGCGGCTCCTATGTGCATGGGCTTTTCAGCGACCCGGCGCAGCGCGCCAGCCTGATGGCGCGCTTGGGGGGCGAAGGCTCGGGGCTCTCTTACGAGGCCTCGATCGAGCGGGCGCTTGACGCGCTCGCCAACCATCTCGAGGCCCATATGGACCTCGACCATCTGCTCACCCTGGCCAGTTGAGGCAAAGCGCGGCGAGCCCAACCAGGGCGAGATTGACGAGGCAGGCGCGCCGATAGAGCGCCAGCGCGCAATAAATCGCCTCGGGCGCTGCTTCCGCCGAGCCCGTCCCCATCCAGCCGTCAGTGACGAGTTTGTCGCCATATTGCCTTGGTCCGCCGAGCTGCAGGCCGAGGGCGCCGGCGAAAGCCGCCTCCGGCCAGCCGGCGTTCGGCGAGGGATGGCCGCGCGCGTCGCGACGCGTGGCGCGCCAGGCGGCCGCGGCGTCAGCGCCCGGCAGGACGGCGGCGGCGATCACGATAAAAACGGCCGACAGGCGCGCGGGCAGAAAATTGGCGAGATCGTCGAGCTTTGCGGCGGCAAAACCAAAGGCTTTATGCCTTGGCGTCAGATGGCCGATCATGCTGTCGGCCGTGTTCAGCGCCTTGTAGGCGACCCCGCCCGGCAGACCGCCGAGCGCCAGCCAGAAGATCGGGGCGACGACGCCATCGGAAAAATTCTCGGCGAGGCTTTCGATCGCGGCGCGGCAGACGCCCGCTTCATCAAGCGCATCGACATTGCGGCCGACGATGGCGCCGACCGCGACGCGCCCGCCCGGAAGCCCAGAATCCTCCAGCGCCAGCGCCACGGCGCGAACATGCTGACCAAGACTTTTTTGCGCGATCAGAGTTGAGGCGGCAAGCGCGAGCAGAATGAGCGAGAGGAAGGGCGGCAGCCCCACATGAAGAATGAATTGTTCGATGAAAAAGGCGCAAGCCCCCGCCACGCCGAGAACGAGAACCAGCGCCGCCGCGCCGAGAAGACGGCGTTGGCCAAAGGGCAGATCGTCCCGATTGAGCCATCGGTCGGCGAACGCGATCAGGCCGCCGATCCAGGTGACCGGATGGCCGATCGCCGCAAAAAGCACCCTGGGATAGCCAATCGCGCCTTCGATCCCAGCCGCAACGCTTGCCAGCGCGAAAAACATCGGGAAATTCATGTTAGGTCTGGCGGCGGCTTGGGACAGGCCGCTCCTTCGAGGGTCGATACGGTTGAGAGACGAAACATTTTTGCATGATAATGCCGACGCCGGAACCGAAAGCGCTGGGCGTGTTTTTGAACGAAGCGAGGCGGCGCCGGCGCATGGCGGCGATCTCTCTGCCGCCCGAAAAAACTTTCCGGCGGCGCCCGAGCCTTGGCTTGACCTGTCGACCGGCGTCAATCCCCATTGCTATCCGTTCCAGATCCCCCCGCCCGAAAGTTTTGCGCGTCTGCCCGATCCGGCGGCCCTTGCGACGCTCGAATCAGCGGCCGCCGCCGCCTTTGGCGTCGAGCGCGCCGTGAGCGTCGTTGCGGCGCCGGGCACGCAGGCGATCATCAATTGGCTGCCGCATCTCCTTCCGGCGCGGCGCGTGGGGCTTTTGGGTTTTACCTATTTCGAACACGCCCGCGCCTGGGGCCGGGTCGGCGCGCAAACCAGCGTCGTTGAGGACATTGACGCGCTGGAGAAATTTGATGTCGCGATCATCGTCAATCCGAATAATCCGGACGGGCGGCTCGTCTCCTTAAATCGCCTGCGCGATCTTGCCGATCGCTTTTACCGCAGCGGCCAGCTTCTGATTGTCGATGAGGCGTTCGCCGATTTTCTGGGCCCCTCCGCCTGTCTCGCGCCGCATCTGCCGCCCTCCGGCGCCGTCGTGTTGCGCTCCTTCGGCAAGGCTTTCGGCCTGCCGGGGCTCCGGCTCGGCTTTGCCGCGTCGGCGCCCGATTTTGCCGCAAAGCTTCGCGCCGCCCTCGGATGCTGGCCGGTTTCCGGCGCGGCCGTGGCGATCGGGACGCAGGCGCTGGCCGATGCGGCGTGGCTTGGGCGCATGCGCAAGACTCTGGAGGAAGATGCGGAAAAGCTCGACGCCATCCTGATCGAAGCCGGCTTTACGCTGACCGGCGGAACCCCGCTGTTCCGGCTGGCCGAGGCGGCCGATGCGCAGCGCCGGTTTAACCAGCTTGGCGAGGCGGGGATCTTGGCGCGGCGTTTCGCGGAGCGTCCGCGCTGGCTACGCTTCGCTATTCCGGGCTCCGACGCGGACCGGGCAAGGCTCCGCGCTGCGCTTGCTTAGAAAAAAAGGAAGGCTTTTTGGACCAAGCGGATCGTTGAAACAATGGATTGGAGCATGTGCTTATCGTCCGGATGATTCCATCTGAACGGAACATGCTCTAACGCTTGCGCGCGGCGCGCAGCGCCGTCGAGGAGGCGGGCGAGCGCGGCCCGTGCAAAAAGACGAAAGCCGGCGGCTTCGCGCAAGGCAGGAGGCGGGCGGCGCTTTCGCTGATGCGATAGGGCGCGAGCGCGCGGCCCGCGCGCGAGGCCATCGCGTTGAGGGTGGAGCCCGGACGGTCGACGATTGCAATCGGCGTCAGGCGCAGAAAATCGCGCCAGCGCTTCCAGCGATGAAACGAAGAGAGATTATCGGCGCCCATGATCCAGACGAAGCGCACGCCGGGGCAGCGCCGTTTCAGATAGGTCACCGTATCGAAGCTGAACGGCGAGCCGAGCGCCTCCTCGATGGCGCTCACTTTTATGCGCGGGTCTCTGGCGAGCCGCCTCGCTTCCGCGAGGCGAACGGCAAGCGGCAGAAGTTCGCCCCTGTCCTTAAGCGGATTGCCGGGACTGACCAGCCACCAGACGCTATCCAGCCGCAACCGCCGCAAGGCGATCCGGCTGACGGCGAGATGGCCGTCATGAGGGGGATTGAAGCTGCCGCCGAACAGGCCGACGCGCAGTCCCGGCGGATGCGGCGGCAGGATGGCGCAGCGGGCAATCTCGCCGGCCCTCGCGCTGGCGAGGCGCGGCGCCTTTCCGGTCACGGACGAATCTGCCCCTCGCCATGCACCCTGTATTTGAAAGTGGTCAATTGCTCGACGCCGACCGGGCCGCGCGCGTGCATGCGGCCGGTGGCGATGCCGATCTCCCCGCCAAAGCCGAACTCGCCGCCGTCGGCAAATTGCGTCGAGGCGTTGTGCATGACGATCGCCGAATCGACCTCAGCGAGGAAGCGCGCGGCGGCCGCAGGGTCTTCCGTCACGATGCAGTCGGTGTGATGCGAGCCATAGGCCTCTATGTGGGCGATGGCGCCATCGATCCCGTCGACCAGCCGCACGCTGATGATGGCGTCGAGATATTCGGCGCTCCAGTCCGCCTCGCTTGCCGGCGTTACGCGCGGATCGGCGGCACGCGCCGCAGCGTCGCCGCGCACGGCGCACCCTGCGTCAAGCAGCGTCTTGACGAGCGGGGCGAGGTGCGTCGCCGCGCAGGCGCTGTCCACGAGCAGCGTTTCAGCCGCGCCGCAGACGCCGGTGCGACGCAGCTTGGCGTTGAGAAGGATTTTTGTCGCTTTGCCAAGGTCGGCGGCGCGATCGACATAAATATGCACGACGCCTTCGAGATGGGCGAAGACGGGAACCTTCGCCTCGTTCTGAACGCGCGCGACAAGGCTTTTGCCGCCGCGCGGCACGATGACGTCAATGTCGCCATTGAGCCCGGACAGCATTTCCCCGACGGCGGCGCGATCTGCGACCGGCACGCGCGAAATCGCCGCCGGCGGCAGTCCGGCCTCGATGAGCCCGGCGACAAGGCAGTCATGGATGATGGCGCTCGAGCGCTGGCTCTCCGAGCCGCCGCGTAAAATCGCGGCGTCGCCCGCCTTGAGGCAGAGCGCGCCGGCGTCGGCTGTCACGGCCGGGCGGCTTTCGTAGATGATGCCGATCACGCCGAGCGGCACGGCGACGCGCTCGATCAACAGCCCGTTTGGCCGCTCGAACCGCGCCAGCACGCGTCCGACCGGATCGGGCAAGGCGGCGACTTCCTCGATCCCGCGCGCCATAGCCTCGATGCGCGCGGGATCGAGCTTCAGGCGATCGAGAAAGGAGCCGGCGACGCCCTTCGCCTTTGCTGCGGCGTAATCCTGCGCATTGGCGGCCTCGATGGCGCCGGCATTGGCGCGGATCGCCGCAGCGGCGGCGTTGAGCGCGCGCGTCTTGACCTCGGCCGGAGCGGTCGCCAGCACGCGCGCGGCCGCGCGGGCGGCGCGGCCGATCCCGGCCATGAGCGCCGCCAAGTTCTCGTCTGCGCCTTCGATGCGTTTCAAATGATTCATCGTCATTGCTTATGCGCCCCGGCGGCGCGCCTCAAGCCGTCTTTGCCAAAGGCGCGGTGCGAAATATTTGCCGCGACTGGCGACGATCGTCAAACCCCGGCGCTTGAGGCCAAGAAGGTCGCAGATGCCGGGCCCAGGCATGCGACGCCCCAGATGGCGGGCGGAAGCCGGTTTGCATTTCATCATTAAGTATATAGTCTTTATAGGATTACTGTCCGTGAGGTGAAAATGCGCGTCCGTATGATCCGAACCCTCGCGCCCTGGGCGCGCATCCTGTCCGCAATTGCCGGCCTGTCGCTCTTTGCCTGCGCTCCGGCCGTCGCCGAAAGCGCGCCATGGACCCTGAATTTTGGCTATCAGAAATCCTCGACGCTTTCGGTGATTCTCAAGACGAACGGTGAACTTGAAAAGGCGCTGGCGCCGCTCGGGGTCGAAATCAAATGGCATGAGTTTACGAGCGGCCTGCCTCTGATCGAAGCGTTGAATCTGGGCCATCTCGATTTCAGCGCCGACGTCGCCGACACCGTGCCGATTTTCGCTCAGGCGGCTGGCGCGAAGCTGGTCTATGTCGCAGATGAAGCCGCCTCGCCGTCAGCTCAGGCCATTCTCGTGCCGGCGGGTTCGGAGATTAAAACCCTGGCTGATCTGCGCGGACGCAAGATAGCCGTGACCAAGGCGGCGGGCAGTCATTTTCTCCTGCTTGCCGCGCTCAAAAAGGCCGGCCTGACGTTCAAGGATATTTCGCCCGCCTATCTCGCGCCGGGCGATGGGCGCGCGGCCTTTATCGGCGGCAAGGTCGACGCCTGGGTGGTCTGGGATCCTTTCCTGACGAGCGCAAGGCTGCAGTCGGGCGCGCGCATCCTCTCCGACGGCGCCGGGATCGCGAGCTACAAGCGCTATTATCTGGCGTCGCAAAACTTCGTCGAAAACCACGGCGCGGCGCTCGAAATCCTCTTCGCCAAATTGCGTGAGACCGGACTTTGGGTGAAAAGCCATCCGGCCGAGGCGGCGGCGCTCCTGTCCGGTATCTGGAGCATCGACGCCGCGACCGTGGAAGAGGCCAACAGCCATCGCGGCTACGCCGTCGGTCTGGTGACGCGCGAGGGGCTGACAGAGCAGCAGGTCATTGCGGATGCTTTTGCCGGAGAAGGGCTGATCCCTGCCAAACTCGACGCCAGCAATGTGAAGATCTGGGGCGGAGCGGCCAAATAGGCCGCTCACCCCATCCTTTCGCCCGTTAGCACCATATCGTCGCGATGAATGAGAACCGGGCGCTGCGGGCCGCCTAAAATCGCCTCGAGATCTTGCGAATTATGGCCCGCGATCAGGACGGCGTCGCCAGAATCATAGGCGACGAGGCCGCGGCCGATCTCGCCGTCCGCGACATTGCGCATGATGACGCAATCGCCGCGGGAAAAATCGCCCTCCACCTTTGTGACGCCGGCCGGCAGCAAGCTGGCGCCGGCGCGAATCGCCCGCTCCGCCCCGGCGTCGAGATGCAGCGCGCCGCGCGGCTCGACTGAGCCGGCGATCCATTTCTTGCGCGCCGTGATCGGGCTGGAGCCCGTCAGGAACCAGGTGCAGGGCGCGCCATGCTTGATCCGCTCGATCGGATGGGCGATGCGCCCGTCGGCAATCAGCATATGCGCGCCGCCGGTGGTCGCGATCTTGGCCGCCTCGATCTTGGTGCGCATGCCGCCGCGCGACAGGTTTGACGCGGCTCCTCCCGCCATCGCCTCGATCTCGGCGGTGACGCGCGGCACGACCGGAACGAGCGCAGCGTTGGGATCGTCCCCTGGCGGCGCCGTATAGAGGCCCGGAACATCGGAAAGAAGAATGAGCAGATCGGCGCTGGCCATGGTCGCAACGCGGGCGGCGAGCCTGTCGTTGTCGCCATAGCGGATTTCAGAGGTCGCCACTGTGTCATTCTCGTTGATGACGGGCACGGCGCGAAGATCGAGCAGGCGACCGATCGTCGCGCGCGCATTGAGATAGCGCCGGCGCTCTTCGGTATCGCCGTAGGTGACGAGAATCTGCCCCGCCGTGATCGCATGGGAGGCGAGCGTCTCGGCCCATATGCGGGCGAGCGCGATCTGGCCGACGGCTGCGGCGGCCTGGCTGTCCTCCAGCTTCAGAATGCCGTCCGGCAAGCCAAGCACGGTGCGCCCGAGCGCGATCGAACCCGAAGAGACGACAAGGACATCCGCGCCCTGCCGGTGCAGCGCCGCGATATCCTGCGCAAGGCAGACGAGCCATTCGCGCTTGACGCCCCCCTCCGCGCGGTCGACCAGCAGCGACGAGCCGACCTTGATGACAATGCGGCGGAAGCGGTCGAGGCTCGGCAACGCGCTCGCCAGCATTGCAGCTGAGGAGGACCGCGTCATGGCGCCCAGACGACGGCGGCGGCGGCCGTCTCCGCGGCGTCGGCGACGGCCGCCGCGTCGATTTCGGCCAGAACCGCGCGCAGCGCCTTCTGCACATTGAGGTTCGTCGCCGCCGACAGCTGCAGGGGCGCACGCTTTGCGGCGCGCTTCAGGCGCATCGCCTGCTGTTTCAACGTGTCCGCGTCAACGCTGTCGACTTTCGACAAAGCGACGATCTCTGGCTTGTCGGCGAGGCCGCCGCCATAGGCCTCGAGTTCGCGCCGCACGGTTTTATAGGCCTTGCCGGCGTGCTCCGTGTCGGCGCCGACGAGGTGGAGCAGCACGCGGCAGCGCTCGACATGGCCAAGAAAGCGGTCGCCGAGACCGATTCCTTCATGGGCGCCCTCGATCAGGCCGGGAATGTCGGCAAGCACGAATTCGCGCCCGTCGCAGCCGACGACGCCGAGCTGGGGATTTAAGGTCGTGAAGGGATAGTCGGCGATTTTTGGCCGCGCTGCGCTGACTGTCGCCAGAAAAGTCGATTTGCCGGCGTTGGGCAGTCCGACAAGCCCGGCGTCGGCGATGAGCTTCAGCCGCAACAGAACGGTGCGTTCCTGGCCCTCCTGGCCGGGATTGACGCGACGCGGCGCCTGGTTCGTCGCCGATTTGAAATGCGCGTTGCCGAAACCGCCATTGCCGCCCCGCGCCAGCACCAGGCGCTGGCCGACCTCGGTCATATCGGCGATCATGGTCTCGCCGTCCTCGTCGAGGATCTGGGTGCCGACCGGAACCTTCAGCACGGCGTCGGCGCCGCGGCCGCCAGCGCGATTCTTGCCCATGCCGTGAACGCCGGTCTTCGCCTTGAAATGCTGCTGGTAGCGGTAGTCGATCAGCGTATTGAGGCCGCCGACGCATTCGACCACGACATCGCCGCCTCGGCCGCCGTCGCCGCCGTCAGGGCCGCCGAATTCGATGAATTTTTCGCGCCGGAACGACAGGCAGCCAGCCCCGCCATCGCCGGAGCGGATATAGATTTTTGCGGAATCGAGAAATTTCATGGCCCTGTCGCCTGTCAGCACAGCAATATGGGGAAGACGAGGCGCTTTCAAGCCTGGCGGCTTCATTGCAATGTTGCGCGCCGCCGAGGCGACGCGCAACGTTTGATCGGTTGTTACGTCTACGTTGGCCTGCGTGGCTATCCGCCGGCGATGGTCAGATGGTCCAGCATCGAGTCCGGCGTCTGATGCACCATCGGCGGCAATTGCGGACTGAGCCGCCGCGCGGCCCAGGCCTTGCGGCTGAGCCGGAACCGGTCGCAGGGATGCAATCCGCCGCGCGCCGGCAAAAGATCGAGGCCGGAGTCGACATAGGCGAAGCCGCATTTTTCCAGAACGCGACGCGAGGCCGGATTATGGGCGCGGGCGTTGGCGCAAAGATATTCGGCTCGCGTCAGCGCGAACAGCGCCTCGATATGCGCCTGCGCCGCCTCGGGGGCATAGCCCTTGCCCCAGGAGGACGGCGAAACCAGAAAGCCAAGTTCGATCGCTCCGCTGTCAGCCAGCGTGGCGCTGGTCAGCCCGATCACCGGCCGGCCTTCGCCCTTCTGGCTGATGACGAGAACCATGGCGCGGCCATTGGCGTTGTCGGCGCGCGCCTTGAAAATGAAACGCTCGGCCTCACCAGCGGGATAGGGATGCGGAATCGCCGCCGTCATCCGGGCGGTCTCTTCAAGGCTCGCAAAAGACTTGATCGCCGCGGCGTCGTTGGCGCGCGGCCAGCGCAGCCAAAGCCTCTTTGTCTCGAGGCGGAAGATGTCGTCGCTTGTCAGATCGGGGAACATTTCAGCTCCGGAACGGAAAACCGGGGGGCTCTGCAAAAAGAGCGGGGTGGTCCCATCGGCCGGTCCGGACGCGTCGCTAAATCCCTTGTCTGCTCGCCGAATCTCAGAGAGTTTGTTCAACATGGAAACGCGTCCGCCTGGGTCTATGGGATCAGGCGGAGGTTTCCAGAACGCTCCGCCTTATTCTGCTGCTTCGCTTTGCTGCTCGATAACGACCGATACGTAAGACCGGCCTTTGTCTTTAGTAAGGAACTTGATCGTGCCGTCGGCGAGGGCGAACAGCGTATGGTCTACGCCGATTCCGACATTGGCGCCGGGATGCCATTTGGTGCCTCGTTGCCGCACGATGATATTGCCGCTGACGACGCGCTCGCCGCCGAATTTCTTCACGCCGAGACGCCGGCCGGCGGAGTCGCGGCCGTTGCGGGATGAACCGCCTGCTTTTTTATGCGCCATTGATCTGGCTCCAAATTGTTGCGGCGGAGGCGCTAAAGCGCACATCGCTCGCCGCGTATTGCTGGTTGGGCGGAGCCTCACGGGGTTAGGGCGGATACGACCCTAGCCGTAAAGCAAAATTTGTTCCGGCTCGCGCGGCCGGCGCCGAAAGCGCGTTAGGCCTCAGGGGCGCTGGCTGCAGGCGCCTCGCCCGCGGGCGATCCCGTCCCGGCCGACGCGCCGCCGGCCCCGAGCGAGGTGATGCGCACGAGGGTCAGATCCTGCCGGTGACCGCGCTTGCGCTTCGAATTCTGGCGGCGCCGCTTCTTGAAGGAGATCACCTTCGGCCCGCGCTTCTGCTCGACGATCTCGCCGACGACGCTGGCGCCCTCGATAAAGGGCGCGCCAAGGGTCGATTGGCCCTCGCCGCCATACATCAGGACCGTGTCAAAGCTGACGGCGTCGCCCTTTTCGCCGGGCAAGGCCATCACCGTAATGGTGTCGTCGGCGGAAACATTATACTGCTTGCCGCCGGTTTTGATGACTGCGAACATCGTTTTTCCTTGTGTTCGATCCGGCTCTTACGGGCAACCCCGCGGGCCGTCTTCTTTGCAGCTGTCGAAATCCGGTCGGGACGGGAGCCGCTTCCTGAGAAACCGCCCGCGTCCCCGCGATTGATCGCATGACGCCGCGTAGCCCGCCGGGCCCCGCTCCGTCATGCCGTTCGCCGCGCGATTGCGTGACAACGGGACTTTTCGCCCCACGCAAACCTCTACGTCGGGTCCTCCGCGTCGGCCAGTTGGTGAAGCAGCCAAGGCGCGAATAGAAAAAGCGCGGACGAAAGAGCGCCGCGCTGCGAAGGATCAATTACAAAAGCTGGCCGCTCTTGTCAAATCATTCGATGCCGGCGAACTAGTGCGCAACGCCCAATTTGGGCCATGTTCGGCAGGCTTTGTCGTTGGCGGGCAATATTGGCGCGCGCCGCATCATGTTTTTGGCGCAAGCGTGGACCGGGAAAGGATTGCCTTTAGATATTTAAGAGACTTGACGCTAAATGACGTCTTCTGTCTGAGGTCAACAGGCTTTTCGGTCAATCAGGCTCTGCGGCGCTTTCGGCGTCAGTCTTCGGGTCGCCGCGGTTAGGCCGCACTCTGCCAGCTTCTCCCGCCAGGTTCCGGTTTCCCAAGTGCCCCTTTCGGCTGCAATCATCGCCAAACGACCTTCAGCGCGGTTCTCCCCGAGCGCCGCGCGGCGGCGGCCAGGAAACGACCAAGAATTCGATCAGGGCCAGAAAATCGCATGACCATGGATGCGCCTTTGCGCAGTCATCAGTTTGTCCCGGGGCTCTGGCTCGGTCGCTTTCAGGGCGGCGTCGATCTCGGGCATGAGCCCGCAATCGAGGCGGACGGCAAGCGTCATTCGTCCTTCGACCGGCGGCGCATTTCGTTCCGATGGTTGTCCGGCACGGTTTTGACGGGCGTCTCAGGCGGCGCGCTGATCGGCGCTGCGATCTTTGCGTCGCTCGGGAATCACGCCTTTATCGCCGAGCCGCCCTCGCTTGCGCCGCGCAAGGAAATCAATGTCGATTTCGGCGTGAACCAGCACAAGGCGGACCGCCTCGTCAAAGCGGTCGACATCGTCGCGGCCAAGCAGAGCTTTCGCGCGCCGACGACGATCAAGGTCGGCGACAAAGAGGTGATGAAGACCCACACCTTTACCCGCGTCGAGACCACGTTGCTGACGAGCAGCAGCGGTCTGGCTGACGTGCCAGCGTTCAACCCCTTGAAAATTCTCGCAGACGCGCGCAATCCGATCGATGTCGCGCCGGAGCCGGTGCAGGATGACGCGGAAGTCTCCTGGACGATGCGCGACGTGCCGGTCGAAAATCTCGCGGCGACCGGCCTCAGCGACGAAGAGGTTCGCGCCCAGGTCGCCGAACATGTGAAGAACAGCGCGACGGCGGGATCACGGCAGATCGCCCTGCCGCCGCAGTTGCTTTTGATGCGCACCGCGCGCGCCAATCTGCCCGGCATGCTCGCCTATGCAAATCCCGCCGAGCAAATCAAGACGACGCCCTTTTCGGCGATCGAAGTGCGGATGGTGCCCGAAAACGTGACCAACGTCGCCCGCGCGCCGCAGCCGGCAAAGCCGGCGCAGACGGAGGAGCGGCTCGTTGTGGTGCGCCACGGCGAGACGCTCGACGACGTTTTGCGCGCGGCAGGGCTGAGCAGGGACAAAGCCGCTTCGGTGATTGCCGCATTCAAGCTGAAGTCCGGCGAATCGGCGGCTCCCGAGGGACGCCGCGTCAAATTGTTGTTCGCCGATCTCGACGGCGCCGAGGAGAAGACGACGCTCGCGCGGCTTTCGGTCTACCAGGAGGAGAGCCTCGAGAGCGCCGTCGCCATCAACGATCGCGGCGACTATGTGCGCGTGACGGCGCCCGCGCGTCCGGCGAAGCGTCAGGCCGACGACAACGACGACGAGGACGGCCTGCGGCTTTATGATTCGCTTTATGAAACGGCGTTGAAACAGGAAATCCCGCGTCCGATCATCGATGATCTCGTGCGTGTCTTCGCCAATGACGTCGACTTCCAGCGCTCGGTTAGCGGCGGCGATTCGTTCGAGGCCTTCTACGACGAAAGCGACGAGGGCGAAGCGCGCAATCAGCTCCTCTACGCGACGATCACGGCGCGCGGCGAGACCTACCGCTATTACCGGTTTCAGACGCCGGACGACGGCGTCGTCGATTTCTACGATCAGGACGGAAGATCGACGCGAAAATTCCTCGTGCGCACGCCGATCCTCAACGCCAAATTCACCTCAGGATTCGGGTCGCGATTCCATCCGATCCTCGGTTACACGCGTCCGCACACGGGCGTTGATTGGGCCGCCCCGATCGGAACGCCGATCGTCGCCGCCGGCAATGGCGTGATCGTCAAGGCGGGATGGGATTCAGGCTATGGACGGCGCGTCGAGATCGAACACGCCAATGGCTATGTCACGACCTATAACCACATGTCGGGCTTCGCGCGCGGGGCGGGCGAGGGCGCGCGCGTCAAGCAAGGCCAGGTCATCGGCTATCTCGGCCAGACCGGCCTCGCGACCGGGCCGCACCTCCATTACGAGGTGCTGGTCAACGGCCATTTCGTCGATCCGATGAAGGTGAAACTGTCGCGCACGCGCGAATTCGACGGGCGCATGCTGGCCACTTTCAAGCGCGAACGCGACCGTATCGACGGTCTGCTCGCCGAGGCGCCGGCGGCAGAGCGCGTCGTCGCCGAACAGCGCGCGAAATAGGGTGTGCGGCGCGCGTTGGCGCGCTCGCAGAAACCTATTTTACAAGGTCGGAGACAACGACCGACTTGTCGGATCCGACAAGTTTCATCCGCACCAGCTCGTCGCCGTCGAACCAGAGGTCGCGGTCGAAATCCTCGGGCGGCTTGGCTGACAGCTGAAAATGCTGCGTCTTGCGCGCGACGCCGCCGATCGTCAGCGTTTCTTCGCCGAGGTCCTTGACCTTTACCGTATATCTTTTGCCGTCGGCGGGATCGAACAGCTCGGTCCGAGTGACAAGATCCCGGCTCCAAAGGCTCGCGGGCGCGATCGACTTCGGCTCCTCCGATGATTTGCCGTCGACGATGAGCGTGATCTTGTCCGGCGTCGCAGACGGGGCAATTTCGATCGTGTGCTTCGTCCCATTGTCGTCGGTCTGCGATTTGAAGCCGGTGAGCTGACCGGCTTTCCAGGTTTCGCTGCAGGCGTGCTCGTAGCGATAGGCTTCGATATACATGACCTTGACCGAAATATTGGTCTTGTTCTTGGCTGTTGTCGTATCGCCCTTGCGCTCGATGTCAATTACATTCGAGCCGATCTTGTCGCCCTTGCGGACGATATCGAAGGTCTGCTGCGATTTCGCCGCGGGTTTAGACGCAGGCGCATGCGGGGCGGCTTCGCCCTTTGGCGCCGCTGGATCGGCGCGACCGGGGGTCACAGCGACCAATGCGGTCGTCAAAGCAAGCATAACGCCAAGTATTTTCATGTCAGCACCCGTAAATTGCGGTCGAAATCGTCTAAGTTACAAAAGCGTCGGATTTTAGTCGCGCGCCAGCTCGGCAGCGTCACAGGCGGGTTGAGGAAAAGCGGGGCCGCCTTCCACTCCAAACGCTTAGGGCGATCCCACACGCGACTTTGGACTGATTCGATCCAAAACCATCGTGATCTACTGTCGGCGCGCGCTCAGCTATTCCCATTCGCTCGATCGCGTCAACATCGCGTCGGGTTAATCTTGCTTCATCTTCGCCATTGAAATCATCAGCCGGCGGTCGCCTCGATTTTCAGGGATTCGCGCGCCGCTTGCGGCGACAGACCTTCCTGACGCAGCGCCCGCAGCGATTTGGCGCGCAGGCTTTTCGACAGTTTCTGCCCGGACGCGTCTCGAAGCAGGCGGTGATGCCGATAGGTTGGCGCCGGCAGATCGAGCAGCGTCTGCAACAGGCGGTGCAGATGCGTCGCCATGAACAAATCCTCGCCGCGGACGACGTCGGTCACGCCCTGCAGCGCGTCGTCGGTTACAACGGCGATATGGTAGCTCGTTTTAATGTCGCGGCGCGCGATGATTGCGTCGCCCCAGATCGCGGGCGTCGCCTGGCGGCGCGAGGCGCCCATGCCTTGGGGAGAGCGCTCGAGCCAATCGAGCTGAAACCCGACATGGGCCAGCGCCGCCGCCATATCGATGCGCGTCGCCGCGGAGCGTCCGCTCGCCAATCGCCTGGCGCGCTCGGCTGGCGAGAGATGCTTGCAAAGGCCGGGATAGAGCGGCGATCCGTCGGGATCGCGCGGCCAATCCGGCTTGCTGGCGACGGCGGCCATGATCTCGCCGCGCGAACAAAAACAGGGATAGGCCGCTCCGAGCGCGCGAAGCCGCTCGAGCGCATTGGCGTAATCGGCGAAATGTTCTGACTGACGCCGCGCCGGAAGCTCCCAGCTCAAACCGAGCCAGTGAAGATCGTCATAGATCGCCTGCTCAAATTCCGCGCGGCACCGTTCCGCGTCGATATTCTCGATGCGCAACAACATGCGGCCGCCGGTCGCTTGGGCCAGCTCGAAATTCAGCGCCGCCGAATAGGCATGGCCAAGATGAAGCAAACCGTTCGAGGAAGGCGCGAAGCGGAAGGTCTGGTTCGAGAAGCTCCGCGTCATGTTTTCAGAAGTCCGAGGGGACGGTCGCCTCGCGGCGCTCCGATCATGGCTCGAAGATCGCGGTTTTCATGTCGCTACTACAAGCATAAAATCCTTCGGCGGGTCAAAAAGGCGTGAAAAAGCGGCCGGTCCGGCTGGCTTCGGCGGGCGGCCGCCTTGATTGAGATCAGTAGCGCACCTTCACATATTCGCCGGGCGCGTCGCAGAGCGGTTTCAGCGCGCCGTCGCCGGGAATGCGCGCCGGCACGCGCGCGGGCGCTTGCGCCGTGACCCACTGGACCCAATCCGGCCACCAGCTGCCGGGATGCTCGGTCGCCTTCGCCACCCAGTCGTCGAAAGACCCTGAGGGCGGCTCGCCAAGCCAATATTGATATTTGGGCTTTGCGACCGAATTGATGACGCCGGCGATATGTCCGGACCCGGCGAGCACATAGCGGACCTCGCCGCCGAACAGCTGCGCGCCGATGAAGACGGAGCGCGCCGGCGCGATATGATCCTCGCGCGTGGCAAGGTGATAAATCGGGATAGTCACCTTGTGCAGATCGAGCGGCTTGCCGCCAAACGAGGAGAGGCCGCGCGCAAATTTATTCTCGAGGTAGCAATCGCGCAGATAGGCCATGTGATTGGCCGCCGTCATCCGCGTCGCGTCGGAGTTCCAGGCGAGCAGGTCAAAGGCGAGCGGCGCCTTGCCTTTCATGTAATTGTTGATGACGAAGGACCAGATCAGATCCTCGGGCCGCAGCATGTTGAAGGAATTTGCCATCGAGGCCGCTTCGAGATAGCCGGGCCCGGCCATTTTCTCCTCGAGATCGCGCAGCTGCTCTTCGTCGACGAAGAGTTTCAGATCGCCGGCATGGCTGAAATCGGTCTGCGTCGTGAAGAAGGAGGCGCTGTCGATCCTTTTGTCGCCGGTTTCGGCCATATAGGCGAGCGTCATGGCGAGCAGCGTCCCGCCGATGCAATAGCCGATGGGGGTCACGGTGGTCTCGCCGGTCGCCTTCTCGATGGCGTCAAGCGCGGCGAAAATGCCCTCGCGCATATAATTTTCGAACCCCTTGTCGCGATGGCGCGCATCGGGATTGACCCAGGAGATGATGAAGACGGTCAGCCCCTGCGACGCGGCATAGCGCACGAAGCTTTTGTCGGCGGTAAGATCGAGGATGTAGAATTTGTTGATCCAGGGCGGCACGATCAGCAGCGGCCGTTTGTAGACGGTCTCGGTCGTCGGCGCATATTGAATGAGTTCAATGAGTTCGTTGCGGAAAATGACTTTTCCCGGCGTCGTCGCGAGATTGACGCCGACCTCGAATTTCGACGCGTCGTAGCGGGTGATTTTCAGGCGGCCGTTGCCGGCCTCAAGGTCGCGCGCAAGCATGGAAGCGCCGCGCACGAGGTTTTCGCCGCTCGATTGCCAGGTTTCCTTCAACACCTCCGGATTGGTCGCGAGAAAATTCGACGGCGACAAGGCGCTGGACAGCTGCCGGAAATAGAATTTGGCTTTCTCGCGCGTACGCGGATCAAGCTCCTCGGAGCGTTCGATCAGGCCGTTCGCCCAATTGACGCTGATCGCATGCGCCTGCCTCAGAAAATCGAAGAACGGGCTTTCTCGCCATTCCGGAGCGGCGAACCGCTTGTCGGAGGGGTCATAGGGGACGAGCGGATCGCCGGATTCGCCGGAGAGCCGGCGCACCGTGTTCGACATGAGGCCGAGAAAGCTCATCATCAGCGCGGTCTGCGCCTCGGCGGTCTTTTTAGGGTCGCTCAGCCAGAGTTCGGTCACCTTGCTGATCGAGCGGACTGCATTCGAGAGTTCGGTCGAGAGTTCGCTCTTGATTTCGCCCTTCGCCGGCGGCTTCAGGCTGGCCGCAAGCGCCTTACCTCCCTGTTCGAAGAGCCGCGCGATATTATAGGCCATTCGCTCGAAATCGGGTTTTGGCGCGGCGCTCGCCGCTCCGCTCGGACCCGCGAGATTCGCAAGGATCGGCGACAGCGCCGCAAACGCCGGGGGCACGGCCGGAAAGCCAACCGGGAAGCCGGGTTGCGCCGGCGGCGCGGCGGCCGGAGCGGCGCTCGCCTCCGCGCCTTTCGCCTCCGCGCCATTGCCGGGCGCGGCCTGCGCAGCGGGGGTTTTGGCGCGCCGCTTCTCTTGCGCCGACGCCTGGGCGAGCGCCCGCTTCTTGCGCGCTGCGATCTTGGCCTTGTTGACCTGTCCGGTTTCCGGTGCGCGGCGGGGTCCTGTCGGGCTCATGGCGTTGTCCTCTGAGGTTTCTTATTTCTTTTCAACCGCAGGCTGTTTTGGCTTGAGGCGCCTGGTGGCAAATTTATCCCGGGATAGAAGCTAAAGACGCGCCGGCCAGTGGCCGGCTCGGCCTCATCATAATGATTTTACGCCGCCGGAAAACCATGTTGTGACGCTATTCTGCCTGGATCCTGATCGGCGCGGCGGGGCGAAGGCGCGCCTTTCCCTCTTTGAACTTCTGTTTTAACGATCATGCGATCCGAACGACCGGAAAATTTTCGGAACATGCTCAAAAAAATCCAACAGCGGCGTCGAAGCGGCGTCCCGACTGGCGAGACCCTCGATATGGCCATATGCGCGCCTCTTCTTCCGACTGATTTCGCCCCGGCGCCGCGCGCAGCGCTGGCGTTGCTCGTCGCCGCCGCCTTCAGCCTCGCCGCGCCGCCGCTCGCCGCGCAGACGGCGGATCCGACGCCCGCTCCTTCGGCAGCCCCTGCGCCCGCACCTGCGCGACAGAAGACCGCCGTCGAGAAACGCAACCCGGCCGGTTCGCCACTGGATACGCTGCTGAACACCAAGCTCTGGCCCGATGTGCCGGAAGCCAAGGACTTCGTGAAGGAAGCGCGCCCCGATCCCGACAGCCTCAGCTATCAGCCGACCTGGGGCGCCGAGCCGACCCGGCCGAAGCCGCGCAATCCGGCCGAGCTCGACACGCTCCGGCGCGAACTCAGCGGCGCGGAGGCCAGCAACAAGGCGCGCGGCGTCATCCCGCCGGCCGGCGCGCAGCAATAGGCGTCTTCCATCTCAGGCGGGAAACGTCTTATCGGGAAAGTCACAGAGATCGACGATAAGGCAACGCCCGCATTCGGGTTTGCGCGCCTTGCACACATACCGGCCATGCAGGATCAGCCAGTGATGCGCGTGGTGCTTGAAGGCGTCCGGAATGACGCGTTCGAGGCCGAGCTCGACTTCCAGCGGGGTCTTGCCTTTCGCCAGCGGGATGCGGTTCGAGACGCGAAAAATATGCGTGTCGACGGCGATCGTCGCCGCGCCGAAGGCGATGTTCATCACCACATTGGCCGTTTTCCGGCCGACGCCGGGCAGGGTTTCCAGCGCGGCCCGGTCGCGCGGGACTTCGCCGCCAAATCGTTCGACCAATTGGCGTGACGCTTCGATGACATGTTTCGCCTTGGTCCGGTAGAGGCCGATGGTCTTGATCATTTCGCGCAGCCGGTCTTCGCCGAGCGCCAGCATTTTTTGCGGGCTGTCGGCGAGCGCGAACAGGGCCTTGGTCGCCTTGTTGACGCCGACATCGGTCGCTTGCGCCGACAGCGTGACGGCGACAAGCAAAGTGTAGGGATTGCTATAATCCAGTTCGCCTTCCGGATGAGGCGAGGCGGCTTCGAAACGGGCGAAAATCGCTTCGATGCGACTGGCCTGCGTCGCCGCCCGCGTTTTTGCGGCGGCCGGGGCGCCGCCAGCGGCCGGAGGGGCGGCCGCTGCGCGCGCGCCCGCGGATTTTGCCATGGTTCTTTTCGCCATCGGCGCGTTATAGTTTGGCAAGGAGCGAGAGAGAAGAGCCGCGTCCCCCATGCCAACCGCCGAGTCCGCCATCCTCCCCAGCGACGTCGCCCTTTTCGCCACGCGGCTGCAGCCGCATCGCTCGCTTCGCGCCGCTCATTTCAGACTGCTTCTGATGGCTTTTCTAGGGGCCAATATTATCACCAGCCTGCCGTTTATTTTTCTGGGGGCCTGGCCGGTCGCCGGCTTCTGCGGCCTCGACGTCGCGCTGCTCTATGTCGCCTTCAAAGCAAATTTCCGCGCCGCGCGCGCTTATGAAGATTTCGCGGTGACGCCGTTCGAGTTGTTTGTCGTCAAGGTGAGCGCGGCGGGCGAGCGGGCGGAGTGGCGCTTCAATCCCGCTTTCGTGCGGCTGGAGCGCGAGGAGCATGAGGAATTCGGCATATTGCGCCTGGCGCTCGTTTCGCGCGGCCTCAGCCTTGAGGTCGCGGATTTTCTTGGTCCCGCCGAGAAAGCGAATTTTGCCGGCGCTTTGGCGCGCGCGCTGGCGGAAGCCCGGCGCGGTCCGCGATATTCCTTAGATGGAAAATGAGATCGAGAAGGCCCGGCCGTTTCAACCTGTGAAACGGCCGGCCAGACATGGCGGCGCCTGCTATTTAGAAACGAATCGGCGCGAACCGTCCGAAAGTCGCGAAGGCATCGAACCTCGCGTGCTGTCACTACACCTGTGGCGGGGCGTGTGCCTGACCCAAACACGTTAAGAAAACATAAAAAAGAATTGAAACCGCAGTAGTTTTGCAAGATCGGCGCGTCTCTGACGCCGGTTCGCAACTCTCCCGCGAAGAATGCTGCGCCGCGCCCGCGACTGCGGCGGATGTTCGACGGATAAAGCGCCGATCTTGGGCCGAGCAATGTTTCCCGCGGCGCCTATGGCTCCCTTCCGTAATTATAGCCGCGGTACAGCACTGGCGGCCCCGGAAAAATCAGCGAATCAGCGTAGAGGCCGCGCGACTGACAGACCGCCGTGGCGCGAAAGCGGGCGGTATCGCCGACAAGATCAGCCTGCGGCATTGGCACAATGCTGCAACGCGGATCGACGGCGAAAGCATAGGGCGGAGGGGCCGGCGGCGGCGGAACAAGATAGGGCCGCGGCGCATAACCAAGGTCCGCCGCCGCGCAGGCGCCGGTGAGGACAAAAGCGCAGAGCCAGGATATGCCGAGGCCGGCGGCGGAACGCCCCGCGCGCGCCGCCAAACCTCGGACCTCGTCTGCGCGAGCCCGGCGCTCAACTGGCGCCGCCGCGTCCGCGCCACGGGCAGGCGCAGCCAATTGCTTCATAAAGCTTCTCCCGCCAGGCAAGATGAGCCGAATCGCCCGGTCGCCAGCCTCAGGCGAGCCGGAGCGAATCGGCTGATCGCGATTCGCAAGCAATCATAGCCATGCGATCTTGCGGGAAGCAGGAAAAGCCAATCAATACGGGAAGATTACAAGTTTAAGTATTCACTCTTTCACCTTCAGCCCTTTCAGGCTGGCGAAGACCGAATGCACGTCGACATCGTCCTCGACCTCTGCCGGCTTCGGCGCGGCCGCGCCGAAAACTTCGGCTTCCGTCCTTGGCTCCTCGCGATAGGGCGCGCGCGTCGTGGTCTCGGCCGGCAACAGCGTGTCGCCATGGCTCTCCTCGACATGCGGCCGGTCCTTGGCGGCGCGATTGACCTCGAAATCGAGGTCAATCTGCGAGCAAAGTCCAAGCGTGACGGGGTCGGCCGGCGTCAGCGCGGCGGAATTCCAATGCGTGCGGCTGCGGATCGCCTGCAGGGTGGATTTGGTGGTGCCGGCGAGGCGCATGATCTGCGCGTCTTTCAATTCCGGATGATTGCGCACGAGCCACAAAATCGCGTTGGGGCGGTCCTGCCGGCGCGAAAGGGGAGTATAGCGCGCGCCGCGCTTGCGCGCCGGCTCCGGCAACCGCACCTTGGAGACGGCGAGCTGGAGTTGGCGGTTCTGATCCTTTTCCGCGGCGGCGATCTCCTCGCGCGTCAACTGGCCGGAGGTGATCGGATCGTGCCCCTTGATTCCGCTCGCGACCTCGCCGTCTGCGATGCCCTTGACCTCCAGCGGATGCAATTTGCAGAAATTGGCGATCTGATCGAAGGTCAGCGAGGTGTTCTCGACGAGCCACACGGCGGTTGCCTTGGGCATGAGCGGCGCGGTGTTCATGTTAGCTTCTCCTTTGCGCTCAAAACGGAAATTGCCCCAGACGGCGAAGAGGCGACGTCTGGAACGCCCGCCGCGCAGAGGCGAGGCTCACGAGACGAAGCTCACGAGACGAGGCTGAACGTTAGCCATGACGGGAATTGCCGCAATATAGGCGCCCCCGACTGCGAAGGCAATCCGCTTGCTGCATTGAAGCGCTCGCGGCCGCCCGTTCCAGCCGCGCCGTTTGAAACAATTTACCGGCGCCGCGCTATGTCGTAACCCTGCTTCAAGGAGCTTTGCGCGTTCGATGATCCGTTCCGTGCTGCAATTCATCGGCCTGTTTTCGCTCGCAAGCGCCTTCGCCGCCCTGATGATCGACGGCTGGCGCTCCTTTGCCGCCGGGCGCGTGCTGCTGACTGAGGTCGGCGCCGCCGCCGCGGCTCTTGCGCCGTCGAAATTCGACGCCTTTCACCAAACGGTCGCGCGCCGGGCGCCGTCATGGCTCGAGCCCGCCCTCGACGCCTTTGGGCGGCTGCCGAGTTTTGTTTTGCTCGCGCTCATCGGCCTGATCGCTCTGTGGCTGGCGCAGAAGCCGAAACCGAAGATCGGCTATTCGAGCCGCTGAGGCGCCTTCACGCAATGCTGACGCTTTTGCATGTTTGGTGGACGTGCCGAAATGCCATATTTGCTTGTTATAAAACGTCTTTTCAATTAAAGCAGACGGCGGAATTGCGAAAAGCGGTCCGGCCGC
Source organism: Methylocella silvestris (assembly GCF_002891535.1). Classification (GTDB taxonomy): domain Bacteria; phylum Pseudomonadota; class Alphaproteobacteria; order Rhizobiales; family Beijerinckiaceae; genus Methylocapsa; species Methylocapsa silvestris_A. Next base: position 165,735 of record NZ_PDZR01000001.1, read on the forward strand.
GCGCGCGGAATTGATGAGAAATTAACGCAATTACGCAACTTTGACCCAGCCATAACCATTGTAGTTGAGCGTGGACGCCTCATCTGAGCGGGGCTGGCCGAAAGCGGCAAAATTTTCTGAAAGGAAAGGCATGTTCCGCAAACTTCTGACCTTGCCCGCGGCCGCAGATGCGTTGCCGGGCCGGTTCGAGCCAATCAAGACAGCGGACAAGCATTTTGTGAATGGACGCCCAATCGCGCCGCCGTTTCCCGAGGGAATCGAGACCGCCCTGTTCGGGTTTGGCTGTTTTTGGGGGGCTGAGCGCAAGTTCTGGGAATTGGGCGAAGGAATTTATTCGACCGCTGTCGGCTATGCCGGCGGGGTGACGCCCAATCCGACTTATGAGGAAGTGTGCTCCGGCCTCACCGGTCATAATGAGGTTGTGCTGGTCGCTTTCGATCCGAAAATCACCTCTTACGAACTCTTATTGAAGAGTTTTTGGGAGAGTCATGACCCGACGCAGGGCATGCGGCAGGGAAATGACGTCGGCACCCAATATCGCTCCGGCGTTTATGTCGCCGACGCCGCGCAGCGCGCCACGGCGGTGGCGAGCCGCGACGCCTTCTCTCGCGCGCTGGCGCAAAAGGGCTATGGACCGATCACGACCGAAATCGTTGAGCGCCCGGCGTTCTATTATGCTGAGGGCTATCACCAGCAATATCTCGCCAAAAATCCGAACGGCTATTGCGGCCTGGGCGGCACAGGCGTGTGTTGCCCGATCGCGATCGGCGTCGCCGCTTGAGCGAACATGCCGCTTTTTGTGGGAATGTCATCCGTCAACAGGGCGCAGGAAGGCGATTTTCCTAGCGCAACGTTTGTGTTATAAAAGTGGCGTAAAAGCGCCTTATTTTGGGCTGGCGCGATTTGCGTCGGGCGTTGGGAGCCATAGATGAATTGTTTGCGAGTTTATGTCCTGGGCGCCGCCATCTTCATGATGGCGGCCGGGGGTCTGGCCGCCAACCCACTCGCAGCTGCCCCTGATCAGGGGCTCGCCGCGCCGGCCGCCTATCCAGAGAGGCATGAGGCGCCCATTGTCCTCGGCCGCAGCGTCGGCGTGCGTCACAAGACCAAGATGCATCATGTCCGGCTGAAGCCGGACGAAATATTTTCCGATGAGGCGCCTTCTCAAAACGATTGAGTCAGCGCAAATCCAGCTTTTCGCCGCTTCGCGCGGGGTTATTTCGCGTTCAGCACCATCCGGCACTCGGCGGGAAGCTGCGCCATTGTGATCGGTGGCTTGGGATGCGACGGCGCCGGCCGCGGATGCAGCACAGCGTCGGAGAACCAATAATCCAGCGAGGCGTCGCAGCCCTCGCCGGGGGGAACGGGATCCTGATCGCGGCAGGCCTCCTCCCCCGGAGGGCAGGCGAGGCGTATGTGGAAATGATAGTCGTGCCCGTAATAGGGGCGCACCTTGGTCAGCCATGAGCGGTTGCCGACGGCTTCGCGGCAGATCGCCTTCTTGATCGCCGCATTGACGAAAATGCGTTGCACCTGACTGTCCTGCGCCGCCGCCTTGATGACCGCAAGATGGTCGGGCGTCCATCGCGCCGGATCGACGTCGAGCCGGTCGGCGCGGACCACCATGGTCGCCGACATTTCCTCGCGTTCGGCTCGCGACAATTCGCGGCCGGGCATTGGCGTCAGCCATATATCGGCGTCGAGACCGATCTGATGCGAGGCGTGGCCCGTCAGCATGGGGCCGCCGCGCGGCTGCGACATGTCGCCGACGAGAATGCCCGGCCAGTTGCTGACGCGCGGAACCTTGCGCGCGAACTCTTCCAGAAACGCGATGAGTTTGGGGTGGCCCCAGTTGCGGTTGCGCGACAGCCGCATCACCTGCCAGGCTGGGCCGTTGACCGCCAGATTGCGGCCGCCGGCAAGGCAACCGCGCGAATAAAAACCGATGGTGCGGGCGCGGAGCGGCGCCGGCCCATGCTCGCGGCCAAACAGTTCTTTCGCCGGAGTCGAAGGCGCGGAGGGGTTGACGAGCGGCGGCAAAACATTGGCGCCGAGCGTTCCCTTTTCCTGAGCCTCTACGGCGCGCGCCGCGGCCGTGCTCAGCAGCGCGGCCAGAACCAGGGACAGCAAACGCATCTGGCCTCCTTCCGTCAGAGCCGGGTCCCAAGGCATGAGCCGGGACAGCGGCTTTGGGAGACCGTTCGGATCCCGCCAGAATGGGATCCGAGGGTTAATCGATCGTTATAGCGAACGAAGCAACAGACCGCGTCAGCGTTTCGCCAGGGCGTCGAGCGCCTGGTCGAGCCCCTTTAACGACAAGATGATCTTGACGGCGTTGCCTCTGGGATCGGTGAAGGTGATCTGGGCCGGTTGCGGCCGGTTCCGAAACAGATGCAACTGGTCGTCGTTAAGCTCGATTTCCGAGAAACAGGCCGCCTGAATGCATGTTTTCAGCGGAATCTTGAGAGGGGGCTGCCCCGGATCGGCCAACACTTCAATGCCGGGCGCGATCGTTATATTGACGGGCACGAGAATGACGAGCCGGGTCGTCTTTTCGCCAGCTTTCTCGTCTTTCGACGCCGTTTTCTCCGCCGGTTTCTCGGCGGTCTGCTTGTCCTTGTCGGCCGTTTTGCCTGGCGCCGGCTTGTCCTTTTGAGCACTCGGCGGCTGAATATTGCGTCCGAACGCAACCTGGGCGATTGGCTCTGTCTGGCCCGGCGGGACGACAGAGGCGATGACCTCACAGGCCCATTCGCCGGGCGCTCCCTCGCCGCAGCGCAATTTCCAATCGCCGAAGGTGGCGACATTGTCCGCAGCAGATGCTGCAGGGCGCGCTTCCGCCATTGCCGCGCCGACGGAGACGACGAAAGCGAGCGCGGTGAGCGTTGATAATTTCCGCATAGGACTGCCTTGCACCTGAGCTTTGCGCCGCGGATCACTAAAGACCCCGGCCCTCCCGATCGGTCCTTGCAGGACCGCTTGAACTTTTGCGGGTTCGCATCGACCCGCAAGGCCAGATATCACGGGCCGCGGTTCAGAAACAGGGGCCGCGCGCCGGGCAAAGCTTGCATTTCCTTTTCAGCGGCTGCGCCTTAGATGCTGTCTCTTTCCATGAGGAACCGCGCCGGATGAAAATGCCAGAAGGCCCGAATAAACTTTTCATCGCCGCGGCCCTGGCCGGAGGTCTTGGCGCGGCGGGCGTAATCCTGTCGGCGGTCGGCGCGCACGCCGTCTCAAATCCGCTTCTTGCGACCGCGGCCAATTTTTTGCTCATTCATGCGCTCGCCATTTTGGCGTTGGCTGGAATCGGCCTCGCCGCTCCCGCGCGGGCGGGCGGTTTTCTCATCGCGGCGGCGCTGTTGTTTGTAGGCGCCTGCCTCTTTTGCGGCGATCTTGCTGCGAGGGCGCTGCGCGACGCGCGGCTGTTTCCGATGGCCGCTCCGATCGGCGGATCGCTGCTGATCTGCGGTTGGACCGCGATCAGTGTCGTCGCGCTGGCGGCTCTGCGGCCAAAACGCGGCTGAAATCTGCTATTATGATGAACATCGGGTGATGAGGCCCGATTGTCTGGACATTGCCAAAGGCTCAAGGCAGAGTCAGGGTCAGCTGCAACCTGGGCTTAAGATGACGCGCGCTGGCGAACCGCCATCGAAACGCATTCTGATCGTTGAGGACGAGCCCTTCGTCGCGCTTTCCCTTGTCGACACGCTCTTGGAACTCGGTTTCGACGTCGCCGCCTGCGTCGCCGATGTTCGCGCTGCGCTTGACGTCATCGGGCGCGAGCATCTCGATGGCGCGCTGCTTGACGTCCGGCTCGGCTCGGAGCGCGTCGACCGCGTCGCTGAAATGCTGGACCAGCACGCATGCCCGTTCATTTTCACCACGGGGCTGGGACAGGCCGACATTCCGCCGGAATTTGCGGGCCGGGCCATCTTGCAAAAACCGTTTGGCACCGCCGCGCTCGTCTCGATGATCGACAGCGTCTTCGGACGTTAGCGGTGGACCAAAGTTTTTGCGGGAAAGCGTTTATTTTTCTGTAGAATTGCGCGCGTCGGCATGGCGTTTGCTGCCTTGATCGCGACATAGTCCACAACGACAAGCAACATATCAGGCTCTTGCGCAAACCGGAGCTGGATGGCGTTTCAAGGACGAAGGGCTGAGACCGAAGCTCAATCGGATTTGCGGCCTCGTCCGGTCGCCGGGGCGGATGCGCAGATCGGGCGAGAGCGGGGGGCTTTTCAGGCCGTGGATGAAATGGCGTCGATTCCTACCGTTTCCTCCCGTCCGCCGCGAAAGCGCGGCAGAGTTCTTCTGGCCTCCCTTGGCCTGTTGGCCGTTCTCCTTGGCATGACCGCGGCGGCTGTTCCCTGGCTGTTTTCCACCGCCGCCTTGCGGGACGGGATTATCGCGCAAATCCGCCAGATCACCGGCCTTAACACGCTCTCGCAAGGCAAGGCGGTGTTCGTCGTGCTGCCGCAGCCGCATATCAGTATCGACGCCGTCCGTTTCGCCGATTCGTCCGGGGGGCTTCGCATCGACGCCGCCTATCTCAAGGGCTATTTGCGCGTCTCCGCGCTGCTGCGCGGGCAACTTGAGATCGCCTCGGTGACTTTGGGCGAGCCGCAGATGGTAATCGACCTCGCCGGTCGGCCAATGCCGTCCGATAGCGCGATCGGACGCGCCGCCAACGCGAAATCGGCGACGCCGCAGGCAAGCTCCGCCGATGAAACGCGGCTTGGGGTGCTCACGCTGGTCAATGGCCGCGCCCGCCTCACCAACAGTTTCGGCGACGGCGACGCCATTGTCGAGGCGATCAATATCACGGTCGACTGGCGCAAGCTCGGCGCCTCGGCGAACGTCAACGGGACCGCGCGCTTTCGCGACCAGCGCGCCGACATTTCCGCCGCGATCGAGCATCCGGCGGATCTGATGCGCGGCGGCGCATCGGGGATTCTTCTGCGGATCGACGGTCCCGCCCTGTCGCTGTCGGCGGAAGGCAGTCTGGCGAGCGGGCCGAAGGCTCAATTTGCCGGACGCGTCTCGGCCTCGGCGCCATCCCTGCGCCGGCTCGTCGAAACGGGCGGCTATTTCATCGCGCTGCCGGCGCCGTTCGAGAATTTCGCGCTCGAGGCCGACGTCAACGCCAGCGCGCCGAGCGCGAGCTTTTCCAATCTGCGGCTGCAGCTCGACGGCAATGACTATGAGGGCGCCCTCGCCGTGTTGCAGGGGGAGGGCCGGCCGACGCTGGCCGGGACGCTGGCCGCGAACCAGCTTTCGCTGCGACCCTTCTTCGCCAATCTGTCGCCGATCCACGGCCGCGACGGGCAATGGAGCCATGACGCCTTCGATCTCGACGAGGATAATTTCGCCGATCTCGACATCCGCATTTCCGCGCAGCGTCTGTCCTTGCCCGGCGTCGATTTCCGTGACGCCGCTTTCTCCGTGATGAAGCGCGATCGCCGTCTCGACCTGGCGCTGATTCGGGCCAAGACATCTCAGGGCGAGGTCAGAGGCCGGGCGTCCTTCCTCAAGACGGCTGGCGGACTTGAGACCCATGTCACCGCCGCGCTTGCCGGCGTGGACGCCGCTGCGATGTGGCCCGGCGGCGTCGAATCCTTTCGCGTCACCGGGACCGTGAACGCGACCGCCAATCTACAAGCCACCGGGCTGAACATGAGCGAAATCATGCGCAATCTTGAGGGCCGCGCGCAAATCGCCGTGCAGAACGGCGAGATCACCGGCGTCAATCTCGGGCAGGCGCTGCGCTCCGTCGACAAGCGCCCGCTGGGTCTTGCGGACGATATTCGTTATGGCGCGACAAGTTTCGGCGCGGCGGGATTTGGCCTCCAGCTCGCCAAAGGCGTCGCCACGATCGAGCGCGGCGAAATGCGCAGCCGCGCCATCGATCTCAATTTCCATGGCGCCATCGATTTCGGCGACAGGATGGTCGACGTGCATGCTACGGCGACGAGCGCCGAGCCGGATTCGAATTCGAAGTCCGAGCGGCCGCAATTTGCCTTCGATGTCGCCGGATCCTGGGACGAACTCGCGCTGGTCCCGGATGCGCGCAGCCTGATTCGGCAGTCGGGCGCCGCGGCTCCCTTGTTTTCGACGGGCGCGAAGGTCGCCCCTGCGCCGCCGCAGCACTGAGCGGATGCATTGAAACAACGGAATGCCCGTTCCAGTCAGATCGGCTTTTGCTCTAGCCGCCTTCGCGCATCGCTTCCTCTAGACGCGTCTCGAGCACGGTCGGCTTGACCAGCACCAGGGCGCCGCGCGTTTTTTCGATGATATGTTCTTGCGCCAGCGCGGAAAGTTCGCGTGTCACCTGTTCGCGCCTGCAGCCGATTCGCGCGGCGAGGACGTGATGGAACGGCGGCGGCGTCACCACCCGCTCGGTAGGCTTGCCGGGCCTTGGATGCGCCATGCGCAGCAGTTCGGAATAGAGCCTGTGCTTCAGATCGAAGATCGAATGTTCGGCGAGGCGCGAATTGAGTTCACGGATGCGGCCGGTCAAAAGGCGGAGGATTCGCTCACATGCCGTATTTGAGGCGAAAATGACTTCGCGAAAGACATGGGCGGGCATGATGCAGAGTTCGGATTTTGTCAGCGCCGTCACATTGGCTGACCGTTTGGCTCCGTCGATCGCCGTCATCTCGCCGAAAAACTGACCGGCGCGGCTTTCGCCTAGAATAATCTCCTTTCCCGCGACGGTCCGGATCAGTACGCGGACCTCGCCGGTGACGATGAAATAGACGTCGGAGGATTCGTCCTCGTAATCGACGACGAGTTCTCCGTCATCGAAGCGCCGCCACAGACAGAGCCGGTCGAAGCGGTCGAAATCGAGATCGTCGATATCCTTGAAGAATGAGACGCGCCTGAGACTCTGCATGGCTCTCTCGGTGGAAGGCGGTGATCCCGACCCAACGCTAGACTTTGGTCCGGTTGCGGCAGGATAGTCCACACGGCGTCCGGACCGTCCGCGGACCGCGGAAATCGGCCGACCATCGTTTCGAAGTATTCAAAGCATGTTCGCCGGTCCGAAAGTCTCGTGTTTTTGGCGTCAGGCTCTTGCGAGGCGATCCGCCGCGATCCTCGCCAAGCACGATTCGACGATCATCCGGCGTAATTATTCCCGCTAAAGCGTCGATTAAGGCTGCGGCGGCGGAACTGTCAATGATTTGCCCAACATTTGCCGGCGCGCGGCAGGGGACAGTTCTGGCGCCGCTACTGGCAGAATTTCGCTTTGCCGTCAGCGCCGCGGGTTTCGAGGTCGAAATGCCAATGCGCGCTGTGAAAGGCGTCGGCGCCGGGCCCGAGCGCCGTATGGAAATAGCCGCAGGCGGCGGCGCGGGCCGCGCGGTCGAAGGCGCGCTCCGGCGCATCGGCGAGGCGGCCGACTTCGTAGAGGCGCCCGCCCGCGAAACGGAGTGCGGCGATGTCGATCGCAAGCCCCTTTGCGTGGGCGCTCAGCTTGCTGTCGGCGATGTGGTTGCGGGTCCTGCAGTCAAAGCCGGGCCCGGTTGCGATGGCGATGAGGGTCGCGTCAAAATATGCTTTGGCGAGAGGCGCCAGCAACTCGTCGACATAATCTGCGAAAGTCGCGGCGGCCGGGCAGTCGAGCGTCGGGTGATCGGGCAGATCGAGACGCCCGCCGCTCGGCAACGGCAAGGAAAGAAGCTGGACCGGCGCCGCCATCACGCAGCGGGGATCGGCCGGTGATGCTTGCTCCACGGGCTTTAGGATGACGCCGCGGGCGGCAAGGCCTGCCCGGCAATCGTCCGCCGCCGGCGGCTGATTCGTCGCTGTTGGCGGCGGAGAAGGCGTTGCGGCGGGCGCAGGCTCGCTCTCTGTGGCGGAGGGCGTTGAAGCGGCGGACGGGCGCTTTGGCGGCAGCGGCGGTCTGCCCTCGTCCGTCGCGGCCGAGGGGCCGCAGTTGGCGCCGATTGACGCGACCACCGCAAGGATCAACCGCCAGCGCTCGAAAAAGCGCCGCTTGCGTGTCTTTGCGCGCCGTTCTCGACGCGCTAGGGCGCGGCTGCCATTCAAAAGTTTCAGCAATCTTGATCCGATGGCGCGCGTCCTCCCGCGCATTGCGCAATGCGGCCGGCTGGAAAAGGTTCGCTCATCGAGGCTCTTGCCGTCGCGGCCAGCCGCGGCGGCGGAAGGATTGAAGAGGCCGGAGCGAGCCGAAGCGCGGCTTTGGCGCGAATATTGCTGATCCTGAGGGCTTGGCCCCCAAAGGCGCCGGCCCGATATCCCCGCGCTCCTTCCTTCGAAGTTCACCCATGCATGACTATGATATGATCGTCATCGGGAGCGGTCCCTCCGGGCGGCGGGCTGCGATCCAGTCAGCAAAGCTCGGCAAATCCGTGCTTGTCGTGGAAAAAGGGCGGCGCGTCGGCGGCGTTTCGGTCCATACGGGCACCATTCCGTCGAAAACGCTGCGCGAGACGGTGCTCAATCTCGCGGGCTGGCGGGAGCGCGGATTTTACGGACGGTCCTATCGCGTCAAGGAGCAGATCGGCGCCGACGATTTGATGGCGCGCATGAGCAAGACGCTCGATCATGAGGTCGAGGTGCTTGAGCATCAGTTCAGCCGCAACGCGGTCCGCACCAAGCGCGGCCATGCCCGTTTTGTCGGCCCGCACGAGGTCGAGATCAAAGGCGAGAGCGGCGAAACGCAAAATTATTCCGCCGCCCATTTCCTGATCGCTTGCGGCACGCGGCCCTTCAGACCCGATTACGTGCCCTTCAATGAGGTCAATGTCTTCGACAGCGACGAAATCGTCGATCTGAAGAAAGTGCCGCGCAGCCTCACCGTCATCGGCGCGGGGGTGATCGGCGTTGAATATGCGACGATCTTCAGCGCGCTCGACGTCGCCGTGACGTTGATCGAGCCGCGCCCGACTTTCCTCGATTTTCTCGACAAGGAGGTGATCGAGGAATTCGTGCATGATCTGCGCGACCGCAATGTCGCGCTGAGGCTTGGCTCGCCGGTGACGTCGATCGTCGTCAATGGCTCCGTCACAACGACGCTGGGCAATGGCCGCGTCGTCAAATCGGAGATGCTGCTGTTTGCCGCCGGCCGCGTCGGCGCGACCGACGTGCTCAATCTTGAGGCGGCGGGCATCGACACGGATCATCGCGGCCGCATCACTGTGACGCCCGAGACGCTGCAGACGTCCGTCCCGCATATTTACGCCGCCGGCGACGTGATCGGTTTTCCAAGTCTCGCCTCGACCTCGATGGAGCAGGGGCGCGTCGCCGCATGCCACGCTTTCGGGCTCCAGCCGTCGCCGCCGCCCGAATTCTTTCCCTATGGCATTTATTCCGTGCCGGAGATTTCGACAGTCGGCATGACCGAGGAAGAAGTGCGCAAGCGCGAAATTCCCTATGAATGCGGGATCGCTCGCTTTCGGGAGACGTCGCGCGGCCATATCATGGGGCTGAACAGCGGCATGATGAAGCTGATCTTCTCGACCAAGACGCGGCGTCTGCTTGGCGCCCATATCGTCGGAGAGGGCGCGACCGAATTGATCCACATCGGCCAGGCGGTGCTGAACCTCAAAGGCACTATCGACTACTTCATCGAAAACACCTTCAACTATCCGACGCTGGCGGAAGCCTACAAGATCGCCGGCCTCGACGCCTGGAACCGCATGGTCCGGCAATAATCTGGCGCAGCGATTATTTGAGCTTCGCCGACGCGTCGAAGTCTTCCGCCTCCTCCGCGGCGCGGATCGCGCCCATCAGCCGGGGCATATCGATCAGCGTCAGGGCGCGGCGGCCGCGCCGCACCAGACCCTCGCGCTCCATGGCGCTCAACTCCTTGGTCACGGTCTCGCGGCGGGTGCTGATGCGTCCGGCGAGATCGGCGTGGAGCGGCGGCGGCGACACGATCGCCTGTTCAGGATCGGCAGGGTTTGCCCGCGAGAGACGCAGCAGCTCCGTGATCAGCCGTTCGCGGATCGCGAGGGTGGTGAATTCATTGACGCGGTTCGACAGCATGCGGACCTGTCCGGTGATGAGGCGCAGCAGCTGCAAGCAGACGTCGGCATGCTGCGTCACCGTCTCGAGAAAGACGGCGGCGGTCATTTTGGCGATGGTCACATCGGTGACGGCAAGAATGCTGGCCGAGCGCGGCCGTCCGTCGATGGCGGAGAACTCTCCAAAATACGCGCCGCCTTCGATTTCACGCAAGATGGTCTCACGGCCCGAGATCGCCCGGATCATCACGCGGGCGCTGCCGCTGATCAGGAAAAACACGTCGGTGCTTTCATCCTGATAGTCGATGATCCAGTCCTTGGCGTGGGCGCGCCGAAAAATGCAGCGCGCGTTGAGACGGGTGATCTCGTCTGGCGTCAGCGAGCGGAAAAGCCCGACGCGCGCAAGCGTTTCAGGCGGGCGGCCGGTCGTCATGCGATCGCGGCCTTATTTTGCGGGCAGAGGAGGCTGGGTCGCCTGTCCGCTCGCCACCGGCGATTTTCCATTCGACCCCGCCCTTTGAATTAAGCGCATTCACGATTCCATGAATCGTGAATGCGCACTAGTGTCCGGCCGCAATGGAAAATCCCTTCGCCTTCCCGCCTTGAGTCTTTGGCTTGCCGGTTTTTCCGCGCTTGTCGTGCTTGTCGGCGAGCTTTGGATCCTCCTCGGCGGGTTTCTCGCGCGCTCGGGCGGCGAGGCGCTCACGCCGGTCCTTATCGCGCGGGGGGCGGCTCTCGTTCTCCTGATTTTCGCGTCAACGCTTGCGGGTTCGGCGATCGCTGCAATTCTTTGAGCGAGCGCCAGAGGCGATGCCGAAGAATTGACTTTCGAAACTCGGCCGCGCAGGTTGCGGCGGTTCAGGCCTCTTCCAGATCAAGACATTTCTTTTCGCCCCCACCTTCCAACGGAAGCGCCTCGCGGCGGCGCTCGCGGACCTCGGAGAATAGCGATGCGTCTTTCGATCGCTTGCGCGCGAATCGCCGTTCAGCTCGCAGTGGCGCTTTCGGCCGCCTCTTGTTCAAATTCCGTTTGGGCGCAAACTCCGGGGGCGACCCACGTCGGCACGATTCTGGCGGCGAGGGAGCCGGTCAACCCCGTGAAGGAATTCGTCGGCCGCGTCGAGGCGGTCGAACGCGTCAGCGTGCGCGCCCGCATCACCGGCTATCTCAAGGAAGTTCTGTTCAAGGAAGGCGACGCCGTCAAGGAAGGCGCCCCTCTCTACCGTATCGAGCCGGAGCCGTTCCAGGCCGCACTGCAGCAGGCGCAAGGCGCTCTCCTCAAGGCGCAGGGACAGGAGGCCAACGCCGCCGGCCAGCTCGATCGCGCTGAAACGCTTTTGAAGACGCAATCGGGCTCCGTCGCCGTCCGCGACCAGCGCACCGCAGAATACCAGACGACGAAGGGCGACGTGCTGGTCGCGCAAGCCAATGTACAGGCCGCCGCGATCAATCTCAGCTATACCGAGATCAAATCGCCGATCTCCGGGGTCATTGGGCGCACCAGCGTCACCAAAGGCAATGTGGTCGGTCCCGACAGCGGCGTATTGACGACCATCGTCAGCCAGGACCCGATGTATGTCGTAACCCCGGTCAGCCAGCGTGAATTCCTTCAGCTGAAAAGCGAGCAGCGCCGCGCCGGCGGCGATGTGGCCGCCAGCCTGACGGTGGCGCTGCGCTTTTCCGACGGCTCGGCCTATGCGTTTCCCGGCAAGATCAATTTCGTCGATATCTCAATCGACAAGGCCACCGACAGCGTGCTGGTGCGGGCGAGCTTTCCAAACCCGCACGGGCAATTGATCGACGGCCAATTGGTCAAATTCTCCATCACGGGCGACAAGCCGGAAGAAAAAATCCTGGTCCCGCAGTCGGCGCTGATCGCCGATCAGCAAGGCGTCTATGTTTTTGTCGTCGAGGACGGCAAGGCGGCTGTCAAACGCTTGAAACTCGGCGGCGAAAGCGGGGCGAACGCCATCGTCGATTCAGGGCTCGACGCCGGCGCCCAGGTCATCGTCGAAGGCATGGAGGTGCTGCGCCCGGGCGCGCCGGTGATCGCCTCGCCCGCCAAGATGCTCGGCCGGAGCTGAACGATGATTTCGTCGATTTTCGTCGACAGGCCGCGGTTTGCAATCGTCATCGCGCTCGTCACCATGGTCGCGGGCCTCGTCTCGCTGCTGTCGATTCCCATAGCGCAATATCCTGATATCGTGCCGCCGCAGGTCTCGGTGTCGACCTTTTACCCGGGCGGCTCGGCGGCGGTCGTTGAATCGACCATCGCGCAGCCGCTTGAAAGCCAGGTCGTCGGCGTCGACAAGGCGATCTATATGAAGAGCGTCAGCGGCAATGACGGCAGCTATTCGCTGCTCGTCTCCTTTGAGCTTGGCACAGATCCAGACATCAACACCGTCAACGTCAACAACAGGGTGCAGGTTGCGCTGTCGAAACTGCCGGAGGACGTCCAGCGGCAGGGCGTGACGGTCAAGAAGCAATCCTCGGCGCTGCTCGGCGTCATCGCGCTCTATTCCCCGAAGGGGACGCATGACGGGCTTTTCATCTCCAATTACACGACGATCAATCTCCTTGACGACATCAGGAGCACGGCCGGCGTCGGCGACGCGAAGCTTTTCGCGGCTCAGGATTATTCGATCCGGGTCTGGGTGCAGACAGACCGCCTGACCGGCCTTGGCCTCACCTCGGCCGACCTCATCGCCGCCATCAAGAGCCAGAATGTTCAAGCCGCCGTCGGACGCATCGGCGCACGCCCCATCTCCGACGATCAGCAATTGCAGCTGAACATCGAAACCAAGGGGCGTCTGTCTTCGATCGACGATTTCAACAAAATTATCATAAGGACCAACGCCGACGGTTCGGTGCTGCGACTTTCCGATGTCGCGCGGATTGAACTTGGCGCCGCCAATCTCGATCGCGACACGCGCCTCAACGGCGCTCCGGCGACGCTGATCGGCGTCTACCAGGCCCCCGGCGCCAACGCGCTTCAGACGCTCGCCGCGGTCAAGAAGCGCCTCGCCGACGCCGCCGAACGCTTTCCCGACGATCTCGCCTGGAAAGTCACCTACGATCCGACGGTGTTCGTTTCGGCGACGATCAAGGTCGTCGAGCACACGCTCATCGAGGCTTTCATCCTTGTCGTGCTCGTCGTCTTTCTCTTCCTCGGCAGCCTGCGGGCGACGCTGATCCCGACCATCGCCGTGCCGGTCAGCCTGATCGGCACATTCGTCGTCTTGAACGCCATCGGCTATTCGGCCAATACCGTCTCGCTGCTCGCCCTGATCCTGGCGATCGGCATCGTCGTCGACGACGCCATCGTCGTCGTTGAAGCGGTCGAAGCGAAAATGGAGAGCAAGCCGGAATTGACGCCGGCGCAGGCGACCAAAGAGGCGATGGCGGAGATCACCGCGCCAATTATCGCCATTACGCTGGTGCTGCTGTCGGTGTTCGTGCCGGTGGCGTTCCTGCCCGGCATCACGGGCGAGTTGTTCCGCCAGTTCGCGGTCACCGTCGCGACCGCTATGGCGCTTTCCGCGATCAATGCTCTGACGCTGTCGCCGGCGCTTTGCGCGATCCTTCTAAAACCTCATCACGGCCCGCGCCGCGGCCCGATCGGCGCAGTGATGCGCGGCATCGATCATGTGCGCGACGCCTATGGCGCGGTAGTGGCGCGGCTGGTGCGCCTGTCGATTATCGGATTGGCGATGGTCGCCGTTTCGGTCGTCGGCATCCTCGCGCTGAACAAGATCACGCCGACCGGATTTCTACCCGAAGAAGATCAGGGCGCTTTTTTCGTCGTGGTCCAATTGCCGGACGCGGCCTCGATTGGCCGCACCGGCGAGGCGGTCGGTCAAGTCGAGGAGATCTTGAAGCAGGAAAGCGCGATCTCCGATTATTCCGCGATCATCGGCCTCAATTTCATCGACAATTATTCGCAGCCCAACGCCGCCTTTGTGATCGTTTCGCTGAAGCCATTCGACGAGCGCAAGGATAAAGCGGATTCGGCTACGGGGATCATTGAACGGCTCGGCCCCAAGCTTGCTGGCGTGAGGGGAGCCAAAGCGATCCCGCTCGGCCTGCCTCCGATCATCGGTCTTGGCAGCGGCGGCGGCTTCAGCTACGTGCTGAAGGCGTTGAACAGCAGCGATCCGAAAGCGCTGGCGCGGGTACTGCGCGGCCTTCTCGTCGCCGCCAATCAGGACCCGCAGCTCTCGCGGGTGTTCAGCACGTTCTCGGCCAGCAATCCGTCAATCTATCTCGACATTGATCGCGACAAGGCCAAAATCCTCGGCGTCGAGATCAGCGATATTTTCCAGGCGTTGCAGACGTCGCTCGGCGGCTCCTACATTAACGACGTGAACCTGTTTGGGCGCACCTGGCAGGTGCAGGCGCAGGCGGAAGCGACCGACCGCAAAAGCATCGACGACATCAACCGCATCAACGTCCGCAGCAAGGACGGCAAGATGATCGCGCTACGCAGCCTCGTCGAGACGAAGATCGCCATCGGCCCGCAGGCGCTGATCCGCTACAACAACCGTCTCGCCGTGACGGTGCAGGGCGCGCCGGCGCCGGGGGTTTCATCCGGCCAGGCGCTGAACGCCATGGAGGCCGTGGCGGCCAAGGCGTTGCCCTCCGGCTACAGCGGCGAGTGGACCGACATTTCGTTTCAGGAGAAACGCGCCGAAGGCAAGATGGGCGCGATCCTCGGCTTCGCTGTGTTGTTCGCCTTCCTGTTCCTCGTGGCGCTCTATGAGAGCTTTACGATCCCCGTTCCGGTGCTGCTCTCGGTCACGATCGGCATCCTCGGCGCTTTCGCGGCGATCCTCGTCGCTCATCTGACCCTCGATCTTTATGGCCAGATCGGCATCATCGTTTTGATTGGCCTTGCCGCCAAGAACGGCATCCTCATCGTCGAATTCGCCAAGGAGCGGCGCGAGCATGGCGTTCCCCTGCTCGAGGCGGCGACGGAGGGCGCGCGGCTGCGTTTCCGGCCGGTCATGATGACGTCTTTCGCCTTCATTCTCGGCCTCGCGCCGCTGGTGTTCGGCAGCGGCGCCGCAATGCTGGCGCGGCGCAACGTCTCGACGCCGGTGTTCGGCGGCATGATCGCGGCATCCTTCATCGGCATTTTTGCCATTCCTGCGCTGTATGTCCTGTTTCAAGGGCTGCGCGAACGCATCAAGGGCGGCTTCGGCAAGAAGAGCGCCGCGCCGGCCGAAGCTGCCAAATAGCCGCCGGCATTTTCTGGCGGCAAGCAGGGGGAATGCGAAATGACCACTGACGCCGACATGAAAGCAGCGATACGGTCCGGCTATGCTGCGCGTCTTGCGGAAGACGTGCCGAAGATGCTGTCCTTTTTCACGGAGGACGCGGAATTTGCGTTTAACGTCGAGGGCCTGAACCTGACCGGCGACGGCGCGCCGGTTCGCGGCCGCAAGGCGCTGGAGGCGATTTTCACCGCTCTTGTCGCCGCCTTCAAGATTGATGATTGGACCGAAATCAGCTTGATGGCAGAGGGCGACCAAGCTGTGCTGCACTGGCGGGCGAGGGTGAAAAGCACAAAGACCGGCGCCTCAAGCCTGTTCGACGTGGTCGACCTGGTGACCTTCCGCGACGGCCTTTTCGCCTCGCTGTACCAACATACCGACACCGCGAAACTGGCGGCGATCGCGGGGCCGGGCGCGCTGTTGGCTTCGGCTTAGCCCGAGGGCCGCCGTCAACTCGCTGGCGGCGCGAGCGCGACGGCGGCCTCGCTCGTCAAATAGCGGAAGGTGAAGCTTTCCTGAAGATACAGCTGAACGGTGTCCGTCGTATGGCTGAGATAGCCGATCGCGACGTCCTGGCCGAGCGTCAGTTCGAAATCGCCGCCGCGCGTCGTCAGCACGAAGGCCCCGGCGATCGCCGGCGCCCAGAAGATCTGATCCTCGACCAACCGCTTGACGTGCTCCAGCACCGGGTAGCCGTGATCGCTGGTCTCGGCCAGCGCGGTATAGGCCTCTGCGCCGAACAGGACGGCATAAGGGCCATTGACGCCGACGAGGCGCAATTGGCTCAAGGCGTGCGCGATGGCGTCGGGGTAATCGCGGACGTCGGCCGGGAGCGTCATGATCGGATTGCTGGTTCCCTGCCGCACGCCCGTAATGGCCGCGTCCGCATAACCGTCGAAAATCGCCCTGTCTTCGGCGAAAGCGATGGTCTTTGCCGCATCCTTGGCGGGCTGCCAGTCGGAATCGTTCGCGCCGCGTTCGACGTCGTCGATGGCAGCGCGCGAGAGTTCGAAGGGGACGCGCAATTCGACCAGCGGCTTCACTTCGCGCTGGCGCGCCAGCACGCCCTCGGCCGGAGCATTTATAGTCCGAAGATGGCCCGTGCCCACGGCCGAAAGCGCGACGCCGCCGGTCTGCGGCATGTCGACGACTCGCCGGCCCGCGAGGTACCGCTTGAGCGTACGGGTCGTCTCCTCTTCGATCTGAGCCCATGCGGCGTCGGAAATTGGCGCGAGCTCGCGATGAAGATTATTCATGCCGTTTATCTCCTTTGAGGGAACCGATGGCGAGGGTCTCGTTTTTTGCCAGCGGGGCGGATTGTGCGGGCGCCGCCGGCGCGGGAGCCGCCGCCTCATCCGCCACATTTTCCAGAAATGTCGCGGAGGGGACGAAAAACAAATTGCCCGTGACCGGCCGGCTGAAGTCGAGCAGCTTGTCGTAATTGCCAGGCGGACGGCCGATGAACATATTCTCCAGCATCTGCTCGATGGTGCGCGGCGAGCGGCTGTAGCCGATGAAATAGGTGCCGAATTCGCCCTGCGCCGGGCTCCCGAACGGCATGTTGGCGCGCAGGATCTTGATCTCCTTGCCGCCCTCTTCAATGATCGTCAGCGAGGCGTGCGCCCAGCTTGGCTTGACGCTTTCATCGAGTTCGACGTCGGACAGTTTTTTGCGGCCGACGATGAGCTCCTGCATTTCCGTCGGCACCGCATTCCACGCCTTCATGTCATGCAGATATTTTTGCACGATGACATAGCTCCCGCCGGCGAAGTTTTCGTCTTCCGCTCCAATGAGGGCGGCCTCCACGGCGGCGGCGGCGGCCGGGTTTTCGGTTCCGTCGACAAAGCCGAGCAGATCGCGATCATCGAAGTAGCGAAAGCCTTGCGCCTCATCGACGGGCGAAGTGAATTTGCCGATGCGCTCCATGATCTGCGCGCCGAGTTCAAAACAAAGATCCATGCGGCTGGCGCGTATGTGAAACAGAATGTCGCCCGGGGTCGCTATGGCCGTGCGGCCCTCGGAGCGGATCTCGCGGAAGGGATGCAGCTCGAGAGGGCGGGGCGCGTCAAAAAGCGCGTCCCAGGCCTCGGAGCCAAATCCGATGATGCAGGACAGGCCGCCTTCGATATTGCGAAAGCCGACCGCGCGGATCAGTCCGGAAAGATCGCCGCAAAATGCGCGCAGCCCGGCCCGGCTCTCCTCACCGGGAGTGATCGCCACGACCATGAAGATGGCGGCCGGAGTGAGGGGGGCGACGACCGGCTGCGGAATCGGGGGCGGGGAGGTCTCACCTGACGCCGCCGCGCTCATGCCGCCAAGCTTGTCTTCCTTGAACACGAATCGCGATCTCCACGCCAGAGTTTGAAACCGCGCCGGAACGGCGGGTTTGCGCGCCGACGCCGCATAGCCGGACTAGCCCGGCGCCGCCCGCAATGAGGAAAGGGGCCGCGGACAATACGTTGGACCAGGCTCATCGCCTCGATCGCAGCCAAGTCGCATAATCATGCATCATAAAGCAAGGGTAAAGCTCTTGCCGACCCCCGCTGCGCGGAGGTAGGGGCGTTTTGCCGCCCCTCCTTGCCCGCCGGCCGTGCGGCCGCTCGCACCAGGAGCGCAATACGGCATGTGCAGGAACAACCCCGCTCCGCGTTTGACGGGCCGGTCAAATGGCCTCGACGCGATCCAGAAAGGAGGACAATTTGGCCACCCATTTTCGCGACGCCGGGATGTCGGCGCTTTCGGCCGCCTGTTGAAGGCCGGCGCCGATGTCGGTAATGGCCGGGAATCCGAATGCGCCGCCCGACCCCCTCATATTGTGCCCAAGGATCGTAACGGCCTCGAAGTCAGCGCGATCGAGGGCCTCATCCATCGCAAGGACATTCTGCCGACAATTTTTCAGATAGGCGGGGGTGCGTTGCGCTATTTTTCGATTGGCCCGGGAGGTCGTCTCCGGCGGTTCGCCATCCTTTTGCGACGCCGGCGTCGCAGTTACGGAATAGTCCTTTATCGCTTGCAGAAGCACGTTCTGCTTGATTGGTTTGGTCAAATAGGCCGTGCATCCTGACGCGAGGCAGACCTCCCGATCGCCCTTCAGGGCGGAGGCCGTTACGGCGATGATCGGCGTCGGGCGCCGGTTATTCGCCTTCTCCCACGCGCGGATGGTTCGTGTCGCGGTCAAGCCGTCCATGACCGGCATTTGCCGGTCCATCAGGACAAGGTCGTATTGGCCCGCCATAAACATCTGGCAGGCGACTGCTCCAGTCTCGGCGACGTCGATCAGGTAGGGCGTATCCTCGAGATAAGCGAGCGCGATCGTGCAATTGTCGGGCGAGTCCTCGGCGAGAAGGATTCGCAGCGGGGGCAGCGGCGCCTCCGCTCCGGCGCCGACGGGCGCGGCCGCCGGCCGGTTGGCTTCGCGCCAGACCTCAAATGGCACGGCAAAGCCGAAAACGCTCCCCTTCCCGACTTCGCTTTCAACCCAGACGCGCCCGCCCATCAACTCGATGAGCCGCTTTGAAATCGTGAGACCCAGCCCCGATCCTCCAAACCGGCGCGTGGTGGATGAATCGGCCTGAGTGAAGCTGTCAAACACATGACCCAGTTTCGCGCGCGGAATGCCAATGCCGGTGTCCGAGACGGTGAACCGCAAGGCGGTCGGAACCGAGCAGTCTCCATCCAGCTCGACCTTCAAGGACACCTCTCCTGCCGGCGTGAACTTGATGGCGTTGCCAAGCAGATTGAGGAGCACTTGCCGCAAGCGCGTCGGGTCGCCGACGAGGCTATTGGCGACCCCCGGCGCGATTTCGCACAACAGAGTTAGCGCTTTTTCGTGGGCCCGGGGCGCCACCATCTCGATTATCTTCTCGAGATGGTCGCTCAACGAAAAGCCGGTTCGTTCAAGGTCGAGCTGAGAGGCCTCGACCTTGGAGAGGTCGAGTATGTCATTGATGAGGTTCAGCAGATTGTCGCCGGAACGGCGGAAGATCTGCACGTATTTGTCTTGTTCAGGAGAGAGGGTGGTCTTTGCGAGCAGGTCCGCGATCCCCATGATCGCATTCATGGGCGTTCGGATCTCATGGCTCATGCTGGCAAGAAACTCCGATTTGGCCCTGCTCGCGCTTTCTGCGTCGGCCTTGGCCTGCTGCAGCTCCACCTCCACACGTTTGCGTTCCGTGACGTCGCGAGCCGCGGCGAAGACCCCCTGCAGCGTGCGGCTCCGGTCGTAAAAGGTCGTGGCGTTATAGGACACGACGGTCTGCTTGCCATCGCGGGCGCGCGCCGTGAGCTCATAGTCGGTCACTGAATTTTCACTCAGCACGCGTTGGATTCCCGCTTCCGCCCGCTTCGGATCGGTGAAGCAGTCCTTGAACGGCGCCCCGATCAGCTCGTCCCGGGTGCGGCCGGTGAGAGCCTCGGTCTGCTTGTTGACGTCGGTGATGACGCCGGCGGGGTCGATCGTCATCAGGGCGTCGATGTTCGATTCGATCAACGAGCGGGTATAGAATTGCTGATCGCGCAAACGCTGATCGGACTTCTTTTGCTCTTCCTCGACCAATTTGCGCGCGGTGTTGTCCGTGCCGATCAACAGATATCCGATGATCGCGCCCTGCGCGTCGCGCAGCGCCGTGACTGACACAACCGCCGGAAAGCGCGTTCCATCCTTGCGGATATAGGTCAGCTCGTAAATGTCCTCGATTCCACGCGAGGCCTTGAATACCAGGGCCTCAAATCCCGGTTCGATCGCGGTCGCGAGCTCGACGCTCAAGGCCAGAGCGCGCGCGATGAGCTCCTGCGGATCAGAGATGTCGGCCGGCGTAATTCTGTTCATCACTTCGGCGGCCGCGTAGCCGAGCATGCGTTCAGCGCCAACATTGAAGATCTGGATCACGCCGCGGGCGTCCGTCGCGATGCTGGAAAAATTGGCGCTGTTGAAGATCGCGCTCTGTAGGGCGCCTGCCTTGAGCAGCGCCTCTTCGGCCTCCTTACGGGCGGTATTGTCGGTGCCGATGAGAAGGTATCCGATGACGGCGCCCTGCGCGTCGCGCAGCGCCGTGACGGATACGACCGCAGGAAAGCGGCTGCCATCCTTGCGGATATAAGTCAGCTCATAAATGTCCTCGATCCCACGGGAGGCCTTGAACACCAGGGCCTCGAAGCCCGGCGTGATGGAGGTCGCAAGCTCTGCGCTCAAGGCCTCGGCGCGCGCGATCAACTCCAGAGGATCGGAGATGTCGGCCGGGGTGATCTTGTTCATCACTTCAGCGGCGGCATAGCCCAGCATCCGCTCGGCGCCGACGTTAAAGATCTGAATCACGCCTTTGGCGTCGGTGGCTATGCTGGAAAAATTTGCGCTGTTGAAGATCGCGCTCTGCAAGGCGCCCGTCTTGACAATCGACTCCTCCGTCTCGTGACGCGCCGCCTTGTCGGGAGACTGGGGGAGCAGTTTCTTCGTGTGCTTATCCGCCGGAAAATCTGGGCATCTGGCTTTTTAATATTTCAACCAATCAGGATCCCACACTTTATCATTCGGAATCGGTCACGAAGGAAATCAGTGAAAAAGCTCCCCGATCGAATGTTCGAGTTGAGCGGGAGAATAGGGCTTCTGAATGAATTGGCCGCCGCCAACGAACAATTCCGTCATCTCGGCGGACAGGCTGCTGCCCGACGTGTAGAGCACTCGCAATCCGGGCTGAAGCCTGATCGCCTGATTGGCGACGTCGTATCCGCCGAACGTCAAGGTCTTGAGGCGAATATCGACAAAGAGCGCGTCGATTTGCTTGGTCCCCGACAGGTGCAATAGCGCGCTGGCGAGGTCGCTGGCGAGGAGGATCGTGTGGCCCAGATCCTCCATCGTCCACTCGGCGCTCTGGCGAATGAACATCTCATCCTCGACGATGAGAATGATGGCCATCAGAGCGTCAGCGGCTGAGAATTAGGCACTTAGCAAAGCCCCTTTGCGCCGCTTCTTTACTTCTGGCGCCTAACGTAATCCCCGTTGGCGGGGATAGTTCCCTGAGGGTCAGATCTTTCTCTCGTCGAATAGCGCCTTCTGCGTTTCTTTCTTTTGATTCGACCTGCACCTTCCTTCGGCCTGACGCCCTAAACGCCCCGACGACGCCAGGATGGGGGAAATCTTTGGCAAGGAGGCGGCGAACCGGGCGCCGCGCTGCGTCGCTGAACTCAATGACCGACCTTATCGACGAGATGATCTTGTTGCATGTTATTCTATGCGCGAGGCGGTCGCAGCCCATCCATCAAAATGTCGATCAGCCGCCTTGCGCTGGCCTCCCAGCCCGGAGCGGCGTTGCCATAAGTAAATCCCACGAGCGCGCGCAGAAGGTCATTCGGGTCGACGCCGGCGCGTATGTCGCCGCTGTCGCGCGCCCGTTCCACCAGCAATGACATCGCCGCCGTGATCCGTGCGCCCGAGGACGCGTAAAGCTCTGTTGCGCCGCCGATAATCGACCCGAGCGCCGGCGCGATCACCTTTTTGGCGGCGATATAATCGACGAACAGCCGCATCCATTCACGGAGCGCCTCGCCAGGAGACAGCGACTGGAGGAGGCTCGCCGCCGAGTCGGCCAATTGCTGCACTTCGCGGCGGTACACCGCCTCGACAATTGCGTCGCGGTTCGGAAAGTGCCGGTACAGCGTGCCGATCCCGACGCCGGCGCGGCGTGCGATCTCCTCGAGGCCGACACCCACGCCAACATCGGCGAAAGCCGCCTTCGCCATTTCCACCAGCAGCTCGCGGTTCCGCTTTGCGTCCGCGCGCGGCTTCCGCGCGGAGCCCGAGGCCGGCGCCGGCTTATCTTTGGTTATCCGAGGGCCCGGCCCCGTGGGGTCGACGCTCACAATGATGTGCTCTTGATATACGGAGGATACCTCCGTATATAAGCCGGAGGCACCCTCCGTTTACTCGTTCTTCGGAATTTTGGCAATCTTCAATCCTTGCCTCGAAGCGGACGACCC
The DNA here is from genome assembly GCF_002891535.1 of Methylocella silvestris. GTDB lineage: Bacteria > Pseudomonadota > Alphaproteobacteria > Rhizobiales > Beijerinckiaceae > Methylocapsa > Methylocapsa silvestris_A. The sequence continues at coordinate 187,969 of NZ_PDZR01000001.1, forward strand.
TGAATTGACCCCAAACATCGGAAAATACCATGGCCAAGATATTTGGAGCGACGTCCACGACGGACGACGTGCTTGAAGGCGTAGACCTGAGCGGCAAGCGCATTCTGGTGACGGGAGTTTCGGCTGGGCTCGGCGTCGAGACCGCCCGTACATTGGCCGCCCATGGCGCCTTGGTGGTCGGCGCCGCGCGCGACCTGAGCAAAGCCAAGGCGGCAACCGAGCAAGTTCGCGCTGAGGCGGCCAAAGGCGGCGGATTGGAGCTGGTTGAGCTCGACCTGGCGTCCCTCGCCAGCGTGCGCGCCTGCGCCGACGCCCTGGTGTTGAGCGGCAAGCCGTTCGACCTCGTCATCGCCAATGCGGGCGTCATGGCCTGCCCGAAGAGCCAGACAGCAGACGGCTTCGAAACCCAGTTCGGCGCAAATCATCTCGGCCACTTCGTATTGGTCAACCGCATCGCCTCGCTGCTGAAGCCAGGCGCGCGCCTCGTCAATCTGTCCTCGGCGGGCCACCGCTTCTCCGACGTCAACCTCGAGGATCCGAACTTCGAACGCACGCCTTATACGGAGTTCGGCGCTTATGGCCGCTCCAAAACGGCCAACATCCTGTTCGCCGTCGAGTTCGATCGGCGCCACAAGGCGAACGGCGTGCGAGCCACAGCCGTTCATCCCGGCGGCATCCGGACCGAGCTTGGCCGCCATATGAGTCCTGAGTCCATGCAGAACCTTGTCGATCAGATCAATGCGGCGAATGCGGCTTCGGGTAACCCGTCCTTCACTTGGAAGACCATCCCGCAGGGTGCGGCGACCACGGTCTGGAGCGGCGTGGTTGCGTCCGGCGACGAGGTCGGCGGCCTCTATTGCGAAGACTGCCACGTGGCGGAGCCGGTGGAGAGCGAGGACATCCGCGGCGGCGTGCGCGCTTACGCCCTCGACCCTGAGCACGCCAAGGCGCTCTGGGCCAAAAGCGAGCAGATGGTCGGCGAGCGCTTCTGAAGGCCGAGATCGCGCCGATGGTTCGGGCCGGATCTCCCGGCGATCCGATGTGTGCGACGGCGGGCGCTCAGGCGCGGACCGTCGTTGGCTTTATCTCCAAAGGCGACGTTTTGAGCGTCGATCCGGGATCAAACCGCCTCTAATTCCGATCTCTCCGCGATCATATGACCGCCAGTCAATGATCGCGGATCCAGCCTGTCCTGCTGAGGCTTTTCCCTTCGCGCGCGCCGTTCGGCTGGACCGGAGCGCCTCCATCTTTCAGCCACAGCGCGAGAAGAACGACAAATCCTGCCGCGGCGGCGCCAAATCCAAGCCAAAGCCGCCCCTCCCGACGCAAATCGAGCGGGGGACGCTTCGCGCGCGCGGCCAGGGCCAGCGCCGGGCGCTCCAGTTCATTCCACAGCTGGATCGCCTCTCGAAGCGCCGTCCGATGGCGAGGATCCGCTTGCATCCAAAGCGCCAGTTTCGCCTTTTGCGACTCGCCGAGCGAACCGCCGGCGCAGCGCGCGAGCCAAAGCGCCGCCGCGTCTCGCTGTCTGTCGTTCGGCGCCTTCTCGTCTTGCGATGGCACTTCGTCACCTTGGCCGTCGTGGCGCGCTAGGGTGGCGCCGGGGGCAAAACTTATATCCATTCTAATAAACGGATCAGGCGCCAAAAACCGCACATCGCCATACGAATTCGACGGCCTGCGCAATTCAACGGGGGGCGAGATAATCCTCCAGGCGATTCTGGCAATGACGCAAGGCCCGCGCCAGCTGCTTCTCCACCGCGCTGACGCTGATTCCGAACTGCCGCGCGATTTCCATATTCGATGCGCCATAAACCCGATGCATCAAAAAAATCTGCCGGGCGCGCGGCGTCAACTCCTCGAGGGCGCGATCAAGCGTTGCGATCGCTTGCCGGGATTCGAGCGCGGCGTCCGCCGAAGGCAAGGCCGGCATAATCTGCTCCGGCGCCACGCTCGCAAGCAAACGCGTTCGCCGCGCTGTCATGAGGCCGCGGTCGATCGCAGCGTTGCGGGCGGCGGCAAAAAGCACCCGCGTGTCGGCGTCCTGCGAACCCTTGGTGCCGGAGGCAAGGACATTGGCGAAGACGTCCTGCACGATATCGGCCGCCGCATCGCGATCGCGAATGCGCTGGACGACAATCGCCTCCAGCCTTGCCCTGTGCCGGGCAAAGAGCCTGCCGATTGCATCGGGCCACGTGCTCATCGGGACGCGACGTCGTGCGTCCGCGCAGAGCGTTCTGTAGAGTAATCGCTGGATCGCGGCATTGAGCCAAGTCAAGGTGAATGTCTGTCTTCAGGTTACTTTTCCCGGCGTCAAGAGCAATCAAAATGATTTATACTTAGTCTAAGTTTAAGTCTTATATTGAAGTATGGCTCTGTTTCCGGAGGCCCGACGGTTCCGGGACGGCGACGGCGTTGTTTTGCCGCGGCTGGGCTGCGCCCGCGGTCGCGGTCTTTTTTCTTCGCGCGTTGCGCTTTTGCAGCCATATGACGACGCCGGTGACGGCGAGAGCCGCAACGGCGAGCCCCATCGCGGAAATGAGCACGCGGCCGAAAAAGCCGGCGATCCGCCCCGAATGCAGTGGAAACTGAAGCTGCATGAAAAGATCGCCGGCTGTGCCGCGCCAGGGCAAACGGTCGCCAAGAACGCGTCCATCTTCGCTATCAAGGAAGAGTTCGGCGGGGCCGACGCCCGCAGCCCCGTGATCGCCTCCGGGGCTAAAAAAATAGACGCTGTAGACTCCATGTTGCTGGTGATAACCGACGGCGCCAGCAGGCTCCTCCCAACCCCGGCGCTCGGCTTCCGCCTCAGCGCGCGAGACGATCCCCGTGAGGCCGAGCCGGGGCATGATCGGCTGGTTGATCGGGCGCTCCTCGCGAATATCGAGCGGCGATGGGGTCACGCTGGAAAAGAAATTGACGACCGGCTCCGCGACCTCCTTGGAAAGATTGAGTGAAGCGCCCGTCAGCGCCAACAGGAAAAGAAGCGCCCAAAGCCACAATCCAGACGCGCGGTGAATGTCGAAGTTGAGACGATAAGGCGCGCTCGGCCATTTGATCCGCCAGGCTTTCTCCCAGCGGCGGATCCAGGCGGCGCTCGCGGAGGCGTCGCGTCCGCGAGCCCCTGGCGGCAGGGTCAGAAAGAGGCCAAAAAAACAGTCGGTCATCCAGAGCAGCGCGATGGCGCCCATCAGCATCTCGCCCCAGCGGTCGAAGTTCAAAAACGGGGGCGCGCATAGGCTGTAGTGGAGCTTGTACAGAAAGGGCACAAGATGGCGCCGATCGATCCCGATCTCGCCCCATTCGCGCCGCCCCAAAATCTCTCCGGGGATCGGCTCGATGAAAACCTGGTCGTAGCCAAGATCGTAGAGCCGCCCGGTTGAGGGATCGACTCGCGCGTCGACCAACATTGACAAGGCTTCGCCCGGTTTGGCGTGGAGCGGCAGATAGGTGACAAGCGCGCGCGGATCGTCCGCCTCGACGCGCCGGGCAAGTTCAAAGGCGGGTAGCGGCGCGCCTTCACTGGCCCGCCAGAGATCCGGGTTCAGCCACTCGTCAAGCTCATGATCCCAGGAAATCACGGCGCCCGTCAGCCCCGCGATGACCAAAAAGCCCGCCATTGTGAGGCCGGCCCAGCGATGAAGCGCGACGACCGCGGGCCGAAGGGCGAATTTTTTGTGTCGCCAAAACGCGACGTTGCGCGCCCGCGTACCCAGGCGCAGGAGACCGGCCTCGCCAAGCGAGACGCGCAGCGCGGCCGCGCGCCAGGACCAATCATTGAGACGCGCCCTTGCTCTTTCGACAACGCTCTCGCACCATGCCGCCTCCAAAGCCAATTTGACGCAGGCCAATGTCCGGCTTTGCGCCGCCGCGATCAGTCTGTTTAATCGCGCGGCGGCGAACTGCGACCAGCGAGTCAACAGGGCGCAAGCGGCGCGAAAGCGTAGGCCCAGTTGTTCCCGCGAGGCTATTCTCGCCGCTTGCTTGCTCCCCCACACAAACAAGCGTTCGGTCAGCGCAGCAAGCCGCCGGGCGGCAACGGCTGTCCACCGCGTGAACAGCGCGCGAAGCTGTTGGCCACGGGCAAGGCGCCATTCGGGACGGGACGCATTCCTGGCCAGCGCCGCCGCGCGCCGCCGGCCGGAAGCAACGACGGACGACGCCCGCGAATAAAGCGCCTGGCTCCGGCAATGCAGCCAAAGGAAAGCTTGTTGGACAGGCGGATGGTTTTTCGCCGAATGCAGCGCCTTGACTGATCGCACGAGCGCGTTCTTGCAAAGCTCTCTCGCGCGCCGAAACTTAGCGTTGTGCAATCCGGGCGCCTTTCGTGATTCCGGGACTCGGAAGACCGACCAGAGCTGTCAGCCCGCGATCGATACGGCTCCGCCAGCCGATTTTACATAGACATCGTCGCCTGTCGACCAGCGCATGACGGACGGCGGCAGCGACAGATCGAAATGAGGCTTGCAGAGAAGCGCATTGACGATGACGGCGCTGCGCCAGGCAGTCAGACTAAGCTGTGGCTCGGCGACTCCGTAGCTTGACCTTCCCGCATTCAGCGCAAAGATGTGATGACGCCGCGGCCCATCCCACTTCACCGAGAAATCGTCGCCGAGAATAAAATTGCCGTGGCGGTCGAAGCTGATCCGATCCTTGAGGGGCGCCAAAAACTCTGGAAATTTGAATGTGTATCCTGTGGCGAGAATGATTGTCCTGGCCGTGATGACTTCAATGCCGCCATCGAATCCGTTGCGCATGACAAGCTTGAATTCCTTGCCCTGCCGATCGACTTCGATCACGTCGCGATGCGGCAGAAGGCCGATATCGACATCGCTGTCCTCCAGATATTTCATCGCGTATATGCGCCGGTAGAGCGCCCGCAAGGTCGAAGCCGATGCGCCGTCGGCGGCGAGCTTTTGCGAGGCGACGAGAGCATGGCGTCGGTCCTCGCCTAGGCGACGGAAACTGTCCACATATTCGGGCGTGAACAGCTCGTTGGTGAATGGCGTTGCGTCGAGGGGCTCGAAATTGGGCCGTCTGCTCACCCATTTGATCTCGGCTGGCGTATGTCGGCCTTCGGATAATAGATGAAGCATGATTTCGGCGCCGCTCTGGCCTCCGCCGATCACCACGATGCGCTCGCCGGTCATGCCGTCGAGATGGCGCCTGGTCTTTGACGAATGAAAGCAGTCTTCGCCGAGCTGCGCATCCGCCCATGGCGGCAGGAAAGGCGACAGGCCGATGCCCAGCGCAATGTGGCGGGCGCTGCAAGACGCGTCGTCAAACCGCAACTTGAACGCCGATCGATCGAATGAGATTTCCCTGACAGGCGTGTTGAATTGCAGGTTGGGCAATCCATTCGCCGCCCATTCAAGATAATTCGCGAATTCCCTTCGCGGCGTCGCCTCGAATTCGGCGTTGAGGAATTTGAGAAAGCGCTTCTGGGCGACAAGATAGGCGAGGAACGACCAGGGGCTTGTCGGATGGGTCGCCGTGACGAGATCCTTGAGGAAGGACGTTTGCAAATCGGCGTTTGGCAACATCAAGCCTGGATGCCAATCGAGCCTGTCGCGCTGCTCGAAAAAGCGGACGCCGAGCTCGGGGATGGAATCAAGATGAGCGGCCAAACTCAGATTGAAGGGACCAACCCCGATGCCGGCAAGATCTAGCGTCTGTTCCGTCGTCACAACTTAAGCTCCATCGTTTGGTCAACATGCATTGAGGCCGAGGCGGGCGCCGCGCTGAATTTGGGATCAGCGGACGATTGCGCCTCGCCCCATGGCGCCGACTGCTTCTTCGATACGAAGGGCGAGGCGGGCGTGGAACGCCGCAGCGCCGATGATGTGAAGATGCGTGGTTCCCGCGACGATCTCGGCGGCGCCTGCCTGTCGGGACAGCGATCGCCAGTCGATGAGGTTCAATCCGCGATTGAGCGAATCCTCGGCCGCCCACGAGTGGATTGGACAATCGAAAGGCCGCATCTGGTATCGACGGAAAATCAGCGCATTATCTATGAGGATCCAGAAGGTGTGCTCGCGGCTGCCAACCTCCGGACCGTCGGTCGGCAGGTCCTCTTCGCTGTTCCCGACGTAGCGGAGGAACTGTTCGAAGGCCTGCCGGTCCATGGCCTGCAACAAGCGATCCCAATCGGCGCGCATTTGCGTTCGTTCGAGCCACGCCATGATGCGCCGGTAGAGTTCGTCGCGCTCGCCAGGATTGAACGCAGGCTCGGCGCCGACCGCGAAGTCCGTATCCATGTCGCAGACGTCGACCATGCCGATGAGGCGCACATCGACGTCGTTCTTGAGCATTTTAGCGGCCTCGAATGCAAGCAGTCCGCCCCACGACCAGCCAAGGAAAAGGCAGGGCTGGCCCTTGCTTTCCTCCCGGACGCGATCGGCGTAGCGCGCCGTGATTTCCTCAACCGACGCGTCGACCTTCTTCTCTTCCGAAAGCGAATAGCAAAGAAAGCCGGTGGCGGGCTGGTTCGGGCCAAGATAATCGACGAGTTTGATATATTCGCGCGTGCTGACAAGCAGGCCGGGGAAGCAGTAGAGCGGCGGGTTTTCGCCGCGCGCGCGCAGACGCACGACTTGCGCGCCGGACGGCTTCTCGCGCCGCCTTCCGGCAAGCGGCGCCAGTGAGCGAATGTCCTGATGGTTGAAGAGATCGACGATGTCGATGCCGCTTTGCGGATCGAGCGCTTTGATGCGGCTCAACATCCTCAATGCGGCGAGGGAGTTGCCGCCTATCTCGAAGAAGTTTTGCGTTACGCCGACACGCGCCAAACCCAGAACGTCCCGCCAGATCGCCGCCAGCTTCTCTTCCCATGGCGTCGTTGGCGGCTCGAGGTCCAACATCTGTGATAAGGGCGATGGCAGCGCGTCCCGATCGAGTTTTGAGTTGGCGTTGAGCGGCAGCCTGTCCAGAATGAGAATGACGCTTGGCAGCATGTAGTCCGGCAAGCGGCGCGCGAGCGCGCGGCGCAGCGCCTTGCCGTCAAGAACGACGCCCTCCATCGGCACGGCATAGGCGGCCAATATCGGAGCCTGACCGGCCTCGGCGCGCATCACGACCGCGCAAGCGCTGACGCCAGGCTCATTGCCAAGCGCCGTCTCGATCTCGCCAAGTTCGATCCGGAAGCCGCGCAGTTTGACCTGATGGTCGACGCGGCCCATGAACTCCACCGCGCCGTCGTCGCGCCAGCGCGCAAGATCTCCGGAGCGGTAAAGCCGGCCGCCGGCCGCGAAGGGATCGCGGATGAAGCGGTCGTCGGTCAGCGCGGGATTGCCGAGATAGCCGCGCGCGATTCCGTCGCCGCCAATGTATAATTCGCCCGTCACGCCCGCCGGCGCCGGATTGCCGTCCGCGTCGAGAATATAGATCCTACGCCGGCCCACCGCCCGGCCGATGGGCGCGTAGGTTCCTTCAAACCGGGCTCCAGGCCGCACCTTCCAGACCATGGGCGTCATGACCGTTTCGGTCGGGCCATAGCCGTTGATGAGCCATTCCGCGCGCAGAGCCTCGGACAGGAGTTCGAAGGTTTTTTGCGGAAGGCCCTCGCCGCCGAACGAATAGAGCCGCATCGGCGGGGCGTCTCCGGTCGTCTCGGCCCACTCCGCAAGCTGCTGGAGGTAGGTGGTGGGGAAGCTCGCATTGTTGACGCCGTAGCGCCGCATCGCGGCGAAGGTCTCTTCCGGCGTCCACAGACGGTCGGGCAGAACCACGCTGCCGCCGACCATGAGCGGGACAATCCAGCGCTCGTGGCCGCCGTCGGAGCTGAACGGGAGAAAGGCCAGTTCGCAGGATTGCGCGCTCATCTCGTAGACGCGCGCCGTGCATTGGCAATGTCGGGTCAAGGCGCCATGCTCAACGGCGACGCCTTTGGGCAGGCCCGTCGAGCCCGACGTGTAAATCACATAGGCGAGTTGACCTGGCGTGTGGCGGGCTTGAGGCGGCGCGGCCGGCTCGCTTTCGAGATCGATGCGATCGATCTCGACCACCGCCGCCCCGATCTCGGAGGGCAGGGCGCCGCGCAGCCGGCTGTCCGTGACGATGATCGCAACGCCGGCGTCCTTTAGAATATGATGATTGCGGGAGGCCGGATGATCCGGCTCGATCGGAACGAAGGCCGCGCCGGATTTGAGCGTGGCGAGAATTGACGCGACCGCCTCGGGCGACCGTCGCAGGGCGATGGCGACGCGGACCTCGGGCCCCGCCCCAAGCTGCATCAGCCGGCTGGCGATGCGATTTGCGGCGCTGTCCAGCCGTCCATGCGTCCAGCATTGATCTGCCTGAAATATCGCAGGGGCGTCGGGCCTTTGCTGCGCCTGCGCGGCGATCAACGCGTGGATTGGGCGCGCGTCGTCAGCCTCGATGTCCTCCAAAGGCGCCGAAAGCCGGTTGAGCTCGGCGTCGTCAAGCAGCGCGATTGCGCGAAATTCGATATCTGGATCGGCCGCCGCAGCGGCGACGACCCTGGCAAAATGCCGGGAAGCCTGCTCGATTAGCCAGGGCTCAAAAAGGAGCGCCGAGAAATAGATGCGTCCCTCGATCGATCCTTGCGCGGTCTCCACGGTCGTGAAGACGAGATTCGCGTCGCAGCGCGACTGCGTCATCCTTTCGATATCAATCCGCAAGTCTTCGACCTCGCGCGAAAGACCGGCGGCGCCGGAACGATGCTCGAAGATCGCTTCCAGAAAATTCTTTCCAACCTCGCCGTCGCGTTCGGAAAACTCCTGAGCCAGTCGTTCAAACGGAACCGTATTGGAAAGAGCGTCCTCGAGCTGCCGCGCCAAATGCTTCGCCGCTTGTGAAAAGCTCATATTCGCCGTGATGCTCGCCGTCAGGGGAACGACGTTCTCGAAGTGGCCGACGAGATTCGCCCACTCCTCGTCCGCACGGTTTTCGACGACGACGCCAAGCGTCACGCCGGCGCCGCCGCCGTAACGGCAGATCAACCCATTGAACGCCGCCAACAGGAGAACGCCCATTGGGCAGGCCTCGTTCTCAAGCCGCCGCAGCCTCGCGCAAAGCTCTGCGTCAAGCGTGAAGCTGACAGACCCTGGCGCCATTGTTGACGCGCGCGCGCCGCCCGGACGCACCGGCAGCAGCGATCCGCCGCCTTCCGTCGCGAGTCGTTCGCGCCAATAGGCCAGCCGCTGGCGGACGACTTCTGAACGAAGCCAAGTCTGCTCGCCGCGGGCGAAGCTTGCAAAATCGCCACAGGGCGCCGGCGCCGGGAGGCTGATGCCGGCGAGCGCCTCATAAATATCCACGAAGTCGCGCGCGAGAACCAACAGCGAGGCGCCGTCGCAAACGATCGCATGAATGGTTATGGCGAAGAGATGTTCGCCGGGCTTGAGGCGGATCAGCCGAAGATGAACGGGCAGGCTTTCGTTGAGATCGAACGACAGATCTTCGTCGAGAAGACGCGCGCTGTCGCGCTCGCCTTGCTGCGGGCTGTCCGCCGCGTCGCGATCATCAAAGTTCAATTCGGGCGTCGCCAGGGAATCGACGATCTGGTCGATCCGTCCCCCAGCGGAGCGTATAAAGCGCGTCCTCAAGGCGCCGTGGCGCTCGACCAATAAGCGGCAAGCGCGCCGAAAGCGGTCAAGGTCAAGCGTCCCGCGCAAGCGCAGCGCAAGTGTGTAGGGACCAACGACGGAATCATTGCCGATCTGGTCCAGCGACCAGATCCGCCTTTGCGCGAGCGTCAGCGGCGCGCCGTCGCAATACGCATGCGGGTTGTCATCGGCGACCAGGCGAATTGAGGCTGCAGCATTCACGAGATTCGTTCCCGAATTTTCGACAAGGGTCAAGGCATTGGGCGACGCCCGCGAAGGCGCGTGTTTTTTGGCGTCGCGATAAGCTTTGCAGATAGGACGGCCAGGCGTCGGCGAAATTTAGTGATGCGATTGAAAAATTTTCACTGTCATCATTTTTGCGCCGCAGGACTAAACAATCATGATCGAGGTTCGTCTAAACGTCAGGCGTTCCGTGCAAAGGACCTCGATGATCGAGCGCAATCCGCTGCCGCCAACGGAGACATTGAATGACAAGGCCGCAGCAAGCGTCGCACCTTCATGACTACAGCGCGTTCAATACCGATCGTGCGTCTCGTCTTGAAATTTCCGTGGCGGCCGATGCATTGTTCGTAGCGGGCGACGACGGCTCACGTTTCGCGCTCCAGGTTAAGGAAAATCCCCCGGCTTTGATTTATCCCGTCGACGCTCGGCCAATGAGCCTCGACGTCGTCCTCGCCGCGATCGAGGCTCTGCTCGCCAACAGGCCCGATATTGGCGGTTTGACGCTCCGGTTTGCCGGCGCCGACGCGCTGATCGCCGAGCTTCTCGCCGCAGGGGTCGCGATAAAGGAGGGCGATGCCGTCGTCGTCGCGCCGCCGATGTTCTGGCAATTGCGAGCCCCCTGGCTGGCTGGCGCTGCGGCCGCGCCTTTACCGCAGCTTCACACGATGACGAACGGGAAGCGGCATCCCATCCGCCCGCCCAAGCGCGAGGGCGTCCTCTACGCCCGGTACATTCCTTGGCTGCAACAGGTGTTGTCTTTTCGTCTGGCGCGGCCGGGAACGGATCTTTGCGCCTTCAATCGCTGGATGAATGAAGCGGAAGTTGCGAGGATCTGGGAGGAAACCGGCGATGTCGACCATCACCGCGCCTATCTTCTCGCGCGGCTGGCTGATCCGCACACATTGCCCGTCATCGGTTTTTTCGATGATGCGCCATTTGGCTATTTCGAGATCTACTGGGCGAAAGAGAATCGGCTGGGACCCTATTATGACGCCGATGATTACGACCGCGGCTGGCACGTGGCGATCGGCGAGCCCGCGTTCAGGGGCAAGGCCTGGATCACGGCATGGTTGCCGTCCCTGATGCATTTTATGTTTCTCGATGATCCGCGGACGCAGCGCATCCTTGGCGAGCCTGCCGCGGCGCATGCGCAACAGATCCGCAATCTCGAGCGGTCAGGATTTGCCAAGGTCAAACATTTCAATTTTCCGCACAAACACGCGCTGCTGGTCATGCTGTTGCGCGAGCGTTTCTTCAATGATCGGCTGTGGATGCCGAACGAGGCGCCTGCGCCTTTCAAAGCACGCAGGGACAAGGCCGAACGCGACGCGGGCCGAGGCGAGGCCGTAGCGGACGCCTCATTCGCGGTCGAGCCCGTCCAATGAATGACTCGCTCCCGGTCGATACGTCGCTTGCGCCGGTAGAAGCCTCCGCATCCGAGCTGTTCATGCCAAAGCCGGTCGATCTCGGCGATCCGCGGTTGCGCTCGCTGATCATGAGACTTGCCTTGCCGTCGGTGTTCGGGCTGTCGATCAACGCCTTGCATCAAGTCGTCAACGCGGCCTTTGTCGGCGCTCTCGGCGCCGAGGCGATCGCTGCGGTCACGCTCGCCTTGCCGATTTTCATCTTCATTTCCGCCGTCGGGCATGGTCTTGGCGTCGGAGCCGCCGCCTCGATCGGACGCTTGCTCGGCGCCCATGAGCCCGAGGAAGCCAATGCGACCGCGACAGTCGCGCTGGCGCTTGCCGCCCCATTTGGGCTCATCTGCTCCGCCGCGCTCCTCCTGTGGCTTACGCCTGTTCTCGAGTTTCTCGGCGCGACGCCGACGAGCGCGCCTCTCGCGCGCGCCTATATCGGCGTTTTGGCGTTTGGCGCGCCGTTCATGCTGTTGCAGATTCTTTGCGACTTCATCGCCATAGCGGAAGGCAACACCCGCTTCAGCATGTGGACGCTGGTCGGCGCCTTCACGCTCAACATAATCCTCGATCCGATCCTGATCTTTGGCTTTCATCTTGGCGTCGCTGGAGCCGCCGCGGCGACGATCGCCTCCGAGATCGCGGCGCTCGCCGCATTTGCGTTCTATTTCGCTAATCGCGTCGGGCAGCTTCAAATTAGCGCAAAGTGGTTGCGTCCGCGATTTGCAATCTTGCGCCCGATTTTCAGCGTCGGCGCGCCAACATCCCTCAGCACGGCGCTCGCGGCGATTTCGTTCGTTCTGATCTATCGGGCCGCGGCGAACCACGGCGGCGACGCCGCGATCGCCGGCGCGGGCATAGCGCTGCGCCTTCTGACTTTCGGAGAACTTCCGCTGGTCGGTTTCTGCCTGGGGGCTCAGGCGGTGCTGAGCTATGCCTTTGGCGCCGGGCAGCCTGCGCGCGTCGTCGCGGCGGCGCGCTTCATGCTTATGGTGATGACGGCGTTCGCAGCCGCCTATTCGCTTGTCATATTGGCCTTTCCGCACGCGGTCGTCAGCCTCTTTACCGATGACGCGCCGACCCGCGCCGTCGCTGTGCAGGCGGTGGTCGCCTTCCACGCCGTTTTCGCCCTGAGCGGACTGCAGCTCGTGACTTTGGTGCTGCTGCAATCGCTCGACGAAGGACGACTCGCCGGGGCGGTGGGACTCGCCCCGCAAGGCTATCTCCTGATCCCGCTCCTCATCGTCCTTCCTCAGACGTTTGGCATGACTGGAGTCATTTTAAGCCAGCCGATCGCCATGGCGCTCACGGCGCTTTTGTCCGCCGTCCTGCTATGGCGGCGGATAGGGTCGCTGCGGCGCGAGGCGACAGAGGATAGGGGCGGCGTTGACGAGACCTCCGCTCAGAGCGGATCTTCTCTTATGGCGGAGGCAAGATGAACCGCGTTTTCCTTTCGCCCTCGGGCTCAGCGCCCGCGAGGGAGGCCGCTGGGCGGGCGAACGCCTATCCGGTTGACGCCGCATCGGCGCCGATATTCCAAACATCATCCTTCTTCTTCGACAATTTCGACGAAATGGCGGATGTCTATGCGGGCCGGACGCGCCGGCTCATTTATTCGCGCGGCGACAATCCCACGGTCATGGAGTTCGAGCGCGTGATGGCCGAGCTCGAGGGAGCTGAGGCAGCCCGCGCTTTCTCAAGCGGCATGGGCGCAATTGCCGCGACGATCATCGCCTTCGTTTCCGCCGGGGACCGTATCGTCACGGTTCGAAACGTCTACAGCGACGCCTATCGCCTGTTTGAACTCGTGCTCGCAAAATTTGGCGTCACGGTTGACTATTTGGACGGCGCCGACGTCGGCGCAATTGCTGAGGCTCTGCCGGGAGCCAGGCTGCTCTACCTTGAAACGCCAACTTCCATGACCTTCGAGCTGCAGGATATAGCGACGCTCGCTGCTCTTGCGCGCGCGCAAGGCGCCGTCAGCGTCATCGACAATTCCTGGGCGACGCCGCTGTTTCAAAAGCCGATCGCCCATGGCGTCGATCTCGTCATCCATGCCGCCTCGAAATATCTTGGCGGCCACAGCGACACCGTCGCTGGCGTCGTGTCTGGTTCCGCCGAACATATCGCCCGCATCAACGCCGGGGCCTACGCATATCTCGGAGCCAAGCTGTCCCCGTTTGAGGCCTGGCTCCTGTTGCGGGGGCTCACCACGCTGGAGTTGCGTCTGCCTCGCCATATGCAAAGCGGCCTTTCGATCGCAGAAAGGTTGAAGAGCCATGCCGATGTTTCACTTGTGCGCCACCCGGTCTATTCCGATCAGGTCGGTAAGGCGACGCTATCCGGATTTTCCGGACTCTTTTCAATCGAGGTCGACGAAAATATCGACGTGCGGACCTTTGCCAACGCGCTTAAATTATTTCGGCTCGGTGTGAGCTGGGGCGGTCCCGAAAGCCTCGTCGTCCCGGCCGTCGCCCCGCTGCAGCTCCGAACGGCCAATTGCTTCGCGCGATTTGGCGTAAGTCCGCGCCTGATCCGACTTCATGTCGGCCTTGAGGATCCGCAGGCGCTTTGGGACGATCTCGAACGGGCGTTGGCGCTGGCGCGCCGTTGAAGCCGCCTAATTCGCAAGGGCGCTCGGCTTGTGGCGCTTTCTCCTGGCTGTCTGCTTGCGCTTCGGGGGGTACGCCTCCGAGCCGTCGAGGACGGGCTCCCACGACTCCTGCAGCCGCGCGAGGCAATGGCGGTGGGCTGACTGAACCATGAAATTGACCAGCGTCGGCGATACGCCAAGATCGGCCGCGACCGTTCTTTGCGCGCAGCCTTCGATCCGCACCCGATAGAATACGTCGCGCGTTCGGTCCGGCAATTCCTCAAGAGCGGCGAACACGCGCCTTAACGCGTCGCGCGCCTCGATTTCCGACAATGCATCGGATGCAAGTTGCGCGATCGAGTCAACGTCGGCGTCTGGCGCAGCGCAATTCGTTTCGCGCTGGCGTCTGCGCGCATGGTCGATCGCGAGATTGCGGACCATGCATTTCACGAAGCGCGCCGGGCATCCGACCGCGCAGCCTTCCATGCGGCTTGCCTTCACGGCGACGTCCTGGACGACGTCCTCAGCGAGATTGGGACAACGCAAGATGCGTTTGGCGACGGTGACAAGCTGGCGCCGTTCACTGATCATGACGCGCAGGAGGGCATCCCGCGTTTCAGCGTGCGTGGAAAGAGACATGACGTTGGGCGTCCTTCGGGTCCGCGTGTTTGATTAGGGCGATCGTTCGCGGACCGCGCGAACGTATGATCTGTCATGCAATGTCGTTCACCAGCGGTAGCGAAGCGACGCGACGATGGTGCGATCCTGGCCCCAATAGCCATAGCCCGCTTGGGAGACCTGATACTTGGTGTTGAACAGATTGGTGGCGTTGATCTGAAGCCTCACGCCGGCGAGGCTTCGATCGAGGTTTGCGAAATCATAGTGCAGCGCTGCGTCAAACAGCGTCGCCTGGGGATTTATAGTAGTATTTTGATCGTTACCGTAGCTCTGGCCGATGAAGCGCATGCCAAATCCGCCGCCAAGGCCTGGCGCGAATGTATCCGGTTGCAGCGTGTAGTCGCCCCAAACGGAAAAGCTCTGGGCCGGAATTCCGGAGGGCGATTTTCCGATGGTGTCGGCGTCGCCATCGAGGATCTTCTGATCGAGATAGGTGTAAGCGAGCGTGACGTTCAAAGCCGGCAAGGGGTTGAGCACGCCTTCGAGTTCGAAACCGCGCGAGCGTATTTCCCCGGTCTGGATCTGAAATGCCTGATTGTTCGGATCCGTGCTGAGGCTGTTGAACTGGTGAATATCGAACAGCGAGGCTGTGATCAGCCCGTTGATGCCGGGAGGCTGATATTTAACGCCGACCTCCTTCTGATCGCCCGTTATGGGTTTGAACGCGGCGCCGTTCTCCCCGCTTCCGAGCGTCGGCGTAAAGGACGTCGCATAGCTGACGTAAGGCGCCAGTCCGACCGGCGAGAGATAGGTCAGCCCGACGCGTCCCGTGGCGGCCTCGTCGTTCTGAACGGTGCTCGACGTGTTTGCGAGGTCATCCGTTCTCGTGCGCACCCAATCATTGCGTCCGCTGACGGTCAGGACCAAAGGACCGAATTTGATCTGGTCCTGCAGATAGACGGCCATATCCTGCTGCGACTGATAGCTGTTGTAGGAGAACAAAGGGGACGGGATAAATTGCCCGCCGTAATTGGGCGCGCTCGTGGCGAGGTTAAGGTCGGGCGCCGAGCCGAAGCCGATTTTGTCGCTGAAAGCCGAGTTGGTGTATTCGAACCCCAGAAGAACGAAATGGTTGAGCGGACCCGTATTGAATTTGATAAGGGCCTGATTGTCGACGCCGAAGGTGTTGAGGTGATCGATGACGCGCCCGGTCGAGCGAGTTGCGTTGTAGGTATCAGGGTCGATGGAATCGATCTGCGTGTATCGAACGTCCGCAAACACGTAGGAATAGCGGGCGTTCTGGCGAAACGTCACGGCGTCGTTGAATGCATGCTCAAAGGCATAGCCAATTCGAAATTGCGTCTGGTTGAAGTCTTGAAAGGCCGGATCGCCGCTGTAGATGTTCGTCAGCTGTCCTCCTGGCGTTTGATAGAATCCGGGGTTTCCCGTGGTCAGCTGATTCTGGAAGGCGGTCAGGATCGTCAGGGACGTCGCTGCATCTGGGCGAAAGCTGAAGGCCGGGGCGATAAAATAGCGATTGTCCGGCGCGTCGAGGAGCTGCGTGCCGCTGTTGCGCACAAGGCCCGTCAAACGATAGGAATAGACGCCATCCGCGCCGATTGGACCGCCGAGGTCGAACTGGCCTTGATAGCGCTCGAAATTGCCGATCTGAAACTCTGCCTCGCGCAAACTGGTCGACGGCGGCCGCTTGCTGGTGAGATCGATCAGGCCGCCAGGCGATCCGAGCCCGTAGAGGGCCGAGGTCGGCCCCCGGACGACGGCTATGCTTTGCAGCCCATATGGCTCGTTTCTGTAGATCGAGAAACTTCCCGCAGGTTCGCGCAATCCGTCGCGGAAGACCCCGGTGTAGGTCATGTCGAAGCCGCGAATATAGAATGAGTCAAATCGCGGATCGAAGCCAAACATGCCGGTCTCGACGCCCGCGGTATAGTTGACGGCCTCGGTGACCGTCTGAACGTTGCGATCCTGCATCTGCTGCTGGGTGACGACGGAAATTGATTGTGGAACTTCGATCAGCGGCGTGTTCGTCTTTGTGCCGGCGGCGCTGTCGGTTGCGACATAACCCTTTGCGTCGCCAGAGTTCGCATCGCCGCCGCCCGGCCCCTGAACGTCGATCGCGTCAAGCTGGACCGATTCCCCGGCGGAACGGCCGGTTGTGATGACGCCGTCCGCCGGCGGCTTTGCCGGAAAGTCGACGATAGGAAGAGGAGGCTGCGCTTGCTCGACCTCCCGAATGTCCTGGCTATGGACGCTTGTGAGAGGCGCGAACATGCCGACGACGCTCGCGATCAGGCGGTAGCGTCCACTCCTTCGTCCAGTCCGCATTGCAGAAATCCCCTTCGATCTTGAAGAGGCGGAATGATTCCAATGTATGGGCGCCCGCCTCGTCAGGACTTAAGACGAATGTCCCGCGCCGATCCGCACAAAGGCCGTGCGGATTTTTTGATGACGAAGTCGGCTGTTGCGGATTTGCTGCACCCAGCGACGGCCGCGCCGATCGCTTCAATGAAATAAGGTATTCCTAATTTGATATAGCACAAGGATTGCCTGGTCGGCAGGCAAAGCCGCGCGTCGCGGCAAGCAAAGCAACGTTTGATCCCAAGGATCCTGGCATGCATGTCGCTGCAACTTGGCCAGAGGGCGCAAGTCGAGATTCAATTGACTCCAGCGAGCGGCAAAGCCCCTGCTAGAACAGGCTTGTGCTGTGATCCGGCTTGGCTATACTCGGCGTTTGTCGGACAGATCCGCGGCGCGTGCGCCCGGGTTTGGCTCATTTGACGGAGCGGATGGCAATGAACGTCAGTCGTCGCGGCTTTATCAAGCTCGCCGGCGCCGGGCTCGCAGCCTCAAGTCTCGGGGCGCTTGGCTTCGGTCTCGCAGGCGCCGCCCTCGCGGCCGCGGTGCGGCCGTTCAAGCTCACGGCGACGACCGAGACGCGAAACACCTGCACCTATTGCTCGGTCGCCTGCGGCATTCTCATCTATAGCCTCGGCGATCGCGCCAAGAATGCGCGCTCGGAGATCATGCATATCGAGGGCGATCCGGATCATCCGGTCAATCGCGGCACGCTCTGCCCCAAGGGATCGGCGCTGCTCGATATCGTGCATTCGCCCGGACGCCTGACTTCGCCCCAATATCGCGCCCCCGGCGCGAGCGCCTTCAAGCCGGTCTCCTGGGATTTCGCGCTCGGCCGCATCGCCACGCTGATGAAAGAGGATCGCGACGCCAATTTTGTCGCCAAGAATGCGGCGGGAACCACGGTCAACCGCTGGCTCACGACCGGAATGCTGGCGGCGTCCGCATCGTCGAGCGAGACGGCGATGCTGACATGGAAAGTCGCCCGATCGTTTGGAATGCTCGTCTTCGACAACCAGGCGCGCGTCTGACACGGACCAACGGTGGCCAGTCTGGCTCCAACATTTGGTCGCGGCGCAATGACGAACACCTGGCAGGACATCAGGAATGCCGATGTCGTGCTGGTGATGGGAGGCAATGCGGCCGAAGCGCATCCGTGCGGCTTCAAATGGGTGATCGAAGCCAAGCTTGAGAACAACGCCAAGCTGGTGGTCGTCGATCCGCGCTTTACGCGTACGGCCTCGGTCGCGGATTTCCACGCCCCGATCCGTCCCGGCACGGACATCGCCTTCCTCAACGGCGTCATTCGCTATCTGCTCGAAAAGGACGCGATCCAGCACGATTACGTGCGCGCCTATACCAGCGCCAGCCTGATCGTGAAGGATGGCTTTGGCTTCGAGGACGGGCTTTTCACCGGTTACAAGGAGGATACGCGCAGCTACGACAAATCGAGCTGGAACTATGATCTCGACGAGCAGGGCTTCGCCCGGATCGACGACACGTGGCAGGATCCGCGCTGCGTTATCAATCTGCTGCGAAAGCATGTCGACCGATATACGCCCGAGACTGTGTCGCGCATCTGCGGCACGCCGCAGGACAAATATCTGAAAGTCTGCGAAATGATCGCCGCGACGGCGGCGCCGGACAAGGCGCTGACCAGCCTGTTCGCGCTCGGCTGGACGCAGCATTCTGTTGGCGCCCAGAACATCCGGGCGATGGCGATGGTGCAGCTGTTGCTCGGCAATATCGGCGTCGCCGGCGGCGGCATGAACGCTTTGCGCGGCCATTCCAATATTCAGGGCCTGACCGACGTCGGCCTGCTGTCGAACCAGATGCCAGGCTATATGACGCTGCCGAGCGACAAGGAGCCGACCTTCGAAGAATATATGAAGACGCGGCAGTTCAAGCCGCTGCGTCCCGGCCAGACCAGCTATTGGCAGAACTACCGCAAATTCTTCGTGAGCTTCCAGAAGGCGGTCTATGGCGATGCGGCGCGCGCCGACAATGACTGGGCCTATGACTGGCTGCCGAAGCTCGACGCGCCGATGTATGACATCATTCGCGCCTTCGACATGATGGCGAACGGCAAGATCAACGGCTATATCTGCCAGGGCTTCAATCCGCTGCAGGCGTTCCCCGACAAGGGCAAGATCCGCCGGGGGCTGAGCAAGCTGAAGTTTCTCGTGACGATGGATCCGCTCGACACAGAGACGTCGCGGTTCTGGGAGAATTTCGGCCCGCAGAACCCGTCCGACCCGGCCAGCATCGCGACAGAAGTGTTCCAGCTTCCGACGACCTGCTTTGCCGAGGAGAACGGTTCGCTTGTGAATTCGGCGCGCTGGCTGCAATGGCACTGGAAGGCGGCGGACGGGCCGGGCGAAGCCAAATCCGATCTTTGGATCATGTCCGGCATCTTCCATCGCATGCGCGAAATGTACCGCAAAGACGGCGGCGCATTTGCGGATCCGATCTTGAACCTGACTTGGAACTACACCGACCCGGTCGAGCCGAATCCGGAAGAGCTTGCAAAGGAGATGAACGGCAAGGCGCTGACGGAGGTGAAGGATGCGACAGGCGCCGTCACGCTGAAGGCCGGCCAGCTGCTCGACGGCTTCGCCCAGTTGCGCGACGACGGAACGACGGCGTCCGGCTGCTGGATCTTTTCGGGATGCTATACCGAAAAGGGCAATCAGATGGCGCGCCGCGACGCGAGCGACCCGCGCGAGCAGGGCATCGCGCCGAACTGGGCCTGGTCGTGGCCGGCCAACCGGCGCATTCTCTATAATCGCGCCAGCGCCGACGTCGCCGGCAAGGCGTGGAATCCGCAAAAGCCGATCATTGAATGGAATGGCAGCCGATGGGCGGGCATCGACGTGCCCGACTACGGCCCGACGGTGAAGCCGTCGGAGGGCGTCGGGCCGTTCATCATGAACGCGGAAGGGGTCGGACGCCTGTTCGCGCGCGACCAGATGGCGGAGGGGCCGTTCCCGGAGCATTACGAGCCCTTCGAATCGCCCTCGCCGAACATCCTGCATCCGAAGGTGAGCTCGAACCCGGCGGCGCGGGTGTTCGCCGATGACAGGGCCGCGTTCGGCGAAGCCTCGGAGTTCCCCTATGTGGCGACCACCTACCGGCTGACCGAACATTTCCACTACTGGACCAAACATGCGCTGATCAACGCCATCCTGCAGCCGGAAGAATTTATCGAAATCGGCGAGGTTCTGGCGAAGGAAAAAGGCATCGAGCAGGGCGGCTGGGTGCGTCTTGCCTCGAAGCGCGGCGTCGTCGTTTGCAAGGCCTATGTGACCAAGCGCATCAAGCCGATGCTGGTCGATGGAAAACCGACGCATGTGATCGGCGTGCCGATCCATTGGGGCTTTACCGGATTGGCCCGTAAAGGCTACGGCGCCAACACGCTGACGCCCTCCGTCGGCGACGCCAATACGCAGACGCCGGAATTCAAGGCGTTCCTTGTCAGTATCGAAAGAACAACCGCCCCTGTGGCCTGAAGGAGCAGTCAATGGCCGATCTTCAGTCTCAGGATTATGTCAGGCGCTCGGCGTCGACGATGACGCCGCCGTCGGCCCGCAGCCACGAGATAGAGGTCGCCAAGCTGATCGACGTCAGCCGCTGCATCGGCTGCAAGGCCTGTCAGGCGGCCTGCATGGAATGGAACAATCTGCGCGCGGAGATCGGGCATTTCGAGGGGACCTATGACAATCCACTCGATCTTGATCCGCACACATGGACCCTGATGCGCTTCACGGAATGGGACAATGACGAGGGCAATCTCGAATGGCTGATCCGCAAGGACGGCTGCATGCATTGCGCCGATCCCGGTTGCCTCAAGGCCTGTCCGGCGCCGGGCGCCATCGTTCAATACGCCAATGGCATCGTCGACTTCATCAGCGAGGCCTGCATCGGCTGCGGCTATTGCGTCAAGGGCTGTCCGTTCAACATCCCGCGCATCAGCCAGGTCGACCATAAATCCTATAAATGCACCCTGTGCTCGGATCGTGTCGCGGTCGGGCTGGAGCCCGCCTGCGTCAAGGCGTGCCCGACGGGCGCGATCATGTTCGGCTCCAAGACTGACATGACGGCTTGGGCCGGGGAGCGGGTCGCCGAGCTGAACTCACGCGGCTTCGCCAAGGCGGGGCTTTACGATCCGCCCGGCGTCGGCGGCACGCATGTGATGTATGTCCTCCATCATGCCGACCGTCCGTCGCTCTATGCCGGCCTGCCCGACGATCCGCACATCAGCGCGCTTGTCTCCGTCTGGAAGGGTCTGTTCAAACCCCTCGCGGTGGCCGGCGTCGCTCTCGCCGCGGTCACAGGGTTCCTGCACTGGATCGTCGCCGGACCGAACGAAGTGCAGCCGCTCGATGAGGCGGAAGCGAAACATCTGATCCATGCGGACGAGCCGCAATGAGCTATCCCAAGGGAACATTCATCCGCAATACGACGGTGACGCGGATCAATCACTGGCTCACGGGCGGCTGTTTCGTGCTGCTGGTCCTGTCCGGCCTCTCGATGTTCGACCCGATGCTGTTTTTTCTGTCGGGCCTCTTCGGCGGGGGCCAGTCGGCGCGCGCGATCCATCCGTGGATCGGCTGCGTGTTTCTTGTCAGCTATCTTGGGATGATGATCCAGTTCTGGCGCGACAATCTCTGGAATCGCGATGATCTCGCCTGGATGAAGGCGATCGACAAGGTCCTCGCCAATGAGGAGGAGGGCGTTCCCGAAGTCGGCCGCTTCAACGCCGGCCAGAAATTCGTGTTCTGGGCGATGGCGCTCTTGACGCCTGTGCTTTTCTTGACCGGCCTCGTCATCTGGGAATATTATTTTTCGAGCTACACCACAATCGAGGTGCAGCGCGCGGCCGTGCTGATCCATAGCCTCGCCGCCTTCGCCGCGATTATTGTCTGGATCATTCATGTCTACGCCGCGATCTGGGTCAGGGGCTCGATGCGGGCGATGACGCAAGGCTATGTCACGCCGGGCTGGGCGTTCCGCCATCACCGCAAATGGCTGCGCAGCCTCGTTGCGACGGACTCGATCGGGCCGCGGCCTCGAACCGGCGGCGACTCGCCAGGGCCATTGGAGCGCCGATGACATCGCGCATGAAGGAGCCTAAGTGAGGCAGGGCGAGGTCGCCTCCAAAGGCGCCTGGATTGGCGACCCTCAGGGCGGCGTCAAGGCGCCGGAGCCGCTGCTGCTGCCGAGCCCCTTGACGCGGTTCGCGCGCAGCGCCGCGCGGCTGCGACATCTATCGGACGGCCATCCACTGATGGAATGGCTGCGCTTCATGGCGCAGCTTTCGGACGCCCAGCACGCCGCGGCCCTTGCCTTGGGGCCGCTCGCCCCGCCCGATCCGGCGACCGTGGAGCAGGCGGTCAGCGCCCGCATGCCGCCGCTCGCCGCCGACGGGCATCGCCGCAATCCGATGTGGCGCGACGGTCTCGCCGTCTTGCTGGGCCATCTCGACCAGCCCGCCGCGACCGAGCCGGCGCTTTCGCTCATGGCGGCTCTACGCCAATGCGACGCCGGCGCGATCGAGCGCCTCGCCGACGATTTTCTGCATGGCGAGATCGAGCCGCAGCAGCTCGGCGCGACGCTCTATGTCGCCGCCGCGCTGCAGGTCTATTTCACGCTATGCGCCGCCGCGCTCCCTGCGGCTTCGCTGCGGCTACTGCCGCAGCGCGGACTTTGTCCCTGTTGCGGCTCGACGCCCGTCGCGGGCGTCATCACCGCGTCGGGGACGACGCCGGGAACGCGCTATCTCTATTGTTCGCTGTGCTCGACCGCCTGGAACCATGTGCGCGCCATCTGCATCACCTGCGGCGAGTCGCGTTCGCTTTCCCTGAAGGGGATTGAAGGCGATTCCGGCGCGATCAAGGCCGAGGTTTGCGACGCCTGCCTCAGCTACGCGAAGATGCTCTATTCCGCGCGCGACATGGAGGTCGATCCTTATGCGGACGATCTCGCGACGCTCGGGCTTGACCTCCTTGTCACGGAAGCAGGCTTTGCGCGCCACGCGCCAAATCCGCTGCTTCTGAGCGGCTGAATTCCACTCCTAAAATTTCAGCCAGACGGCCAGCAATCCGGCGGCGACGCCAAATCCGACGACGCAGACCGTGACCAGCGCGAGCGTCGCGGGCCGGAACGAGCGCGCGAGCATCGCCAGCGAGGGGGCGCTGATCGGCGGCAGGGTCATCAGCAAGGCGCCTGCGGGGCCGACCCCCATCCCAAGCGAAAGCATCGCCTGAATGATCGGCACTTCGCCTGCAGTCGGAATGACAAAGATCATTCCTGCGACCGCAAAGGCGACGATCCAGAACAGGCTGTTGTCGATCTCCGGTCCGATCTGCGGAAACAGAAAGGCGCGCGCGGCGCCGAGCAGCAGGATCAGCACGATATATTCAGGGACGAGCCGCAGCGTCATGCGCCACAGGATCTGCATCCAGCGCACAAAGGGGCCCGTGTCGGGCTCCGGCTCCTTGAAAGCGGCGATCTGCGCCTCGGCCGCCGCGATTTCCCGCGGACTCGCCATGCGGTTGGCGAGATAGCCGAGCCCGAACACCATGAGAACGCCAAGGAGGAGCCGGAGCCCGGTCCAGTTCCAGCCGAGCACGAAGCCCATGAAGACGAGCGCCGCCGGGTTCAAGACCGTATTGCCCAGCCAGAAGGCGATGGCGGCGCCAGGGGAGGCCTGCCGTTCGCGCAGGCCAACGACGACCGGCGCCGCGCAACAGGTGCACATCATGCCGGGAATCGACAACAGGCCGCCGGCGGCGACGCTGCCAAATCCCGTGCGGCCGAGCGCCTTGGCCACCCAATTTGCCGGGATGAGCGCCTGCACTGCCGAACCAAGAAGCAGCCCGAGAACCATCGCCTGCCAGATGGCTTTGCCGTAAGCGAAAGCGTAGCCGAGCGCTGAGTCGAGCGAAGGCGCCGGCGGACCGCTGGCCTTGCCCATCAGGATCGACTGGCCGATCGAATGGGTCTCCGCCGCGACAAAGGCCCTGTTGTAATAGGGGAACCATTTCACGTAAAAAAGTCCGGCGATGGCGATCAGCAGAAACGTCATCCATCCGAATACCGGATTAACCTCTTGCCGCGTGGTCATGTCTGCCTCGCCGTGCTTGGACGCGTTGGACTTGGGCAGCGTAACGCACAAGCCTTGGTTTTGTCGACGCCAGCGATGGCGCGCCTGACAGGATTGCGCCGGGCGGCGATATACTGCCGCTCAAGTTGTCATTTGTTCCCGCGTCGCCTGCCGCAGAAAGGTTCGCAATGTTAGATGCTCCCGTGCGCCTCACCGATCTCGCCCATGGCGGCGGCTGCGGCTGCAAACTGGCGCCCTCTGTTCTGCAACAGCTTCTCGCCAATCAGCCGCAGGCGGCGCCTTATGCCCAGCTTCTGGTCGGCACGGAAACCGGCGACGACGCCGCCGTCTGGCAGATCGACGAGGAGTGCTGCGTCATCGCCACGACCGATTTTTTCATGCCTATGGTCGACGATCCGCGCGATTTCGGCCGCATCGCGGCGGCCAATGCGCTGTCGGATATCTATGCCATGGGCGGAACGCCGATCATGGCGCTGGCCATTCTCGGCATGCCGCTCGGAAAGCTGCCAATTGAAACCGTGCGCGCGATCCTTGCGGGCGGCGCCTCGATCTGCGCCGAGGCCTGCATTCCCGTCGCGGGGGGCCATTCGATCGACTCGCCGGAGCCGATCTACGGACTTGCGGTCGTCGGGCTTTGCGCCGTCAGCGATATCCGCCGCAATTCGGGCGCGCGCCCCGGCGACGCGCTGATCCTGACCAAGGGCCTTGGCGTCGGCGTCTATTCGGCGGCTTTCAAGAAGCAGGCGCTTGGCGCGGCCGCCTATGAAGAGATGATGGCCTCGACGACGCTGCTCAACCGCATCGGCCACAAGCTGGCGAAGGACGCCGACGTCCACGCCATGACGGATGTGACCGGCTTCGGCCTGCTTGGCCATGGCGTCGAGCTCGCGCGCGGCGGGAGCGTCGCGCTCGATATCGATTTCGCCCGCATCCCTTTCCTGAAGGACGCCCCGGCGCTGGCCGAGGGCGGATTCATCACCGGCGCCTCCGGACGCAACTGGGCGAGCTATGGCGAGGCCGTTGTGCTGCCGGCTGCAATGCCGGACTGGCGGCGCGCGCTGCTGACCGATCCGCAGACTTCCGGCGGGCTCCTCATCGCCTGCGCTCCGGAGCGGGCCGAAGCGATCCGTGGGACCATCGAGGCTGCGGGCTTTCCCCGCGCCACGATCATCGGCGCCGTCGCCGCAGGCGAGCCAGCCGTCCGGATCAGCTGACGCGCATCATTGTTTTGCGATTTCCTCGAGCTTGAGCCGCAAGCCCTGCGCGTTGAAGAACGCGCCCTCATTCAGGAGCGAGCGGTCCTTGGCGAGATGGCGCCCGAGCGCCGCCAGTCTCCGCGCGGCGGTCGCCTCGTCAACCAGTCCTGCCCGGTCAGCCTGAAAAAACGCCGCGCCGTTCCAGCGCGCGCCGGAAGCGGCGAACAGGCGAATCATATCCGGCCAGCGCGTCCTGTCGCCCATGACATGGAGATAGGACGAAGCGGCGAGATCGACCGAAGTCGCGCCAATTTCCACCAGCACGATCAGCATGGTGAAGGCGCCTGTGCGTCCGAAGACGCCGACGAGCCAGTCATCGAAATCAACGAGGCGAGGCGGCGCGCTCATGAGCCGTCTCGCGGCGGGGATTGGGAGTTTGGCGGAAGAGAATGGGAGTCGAACCCACCTGAAACAGTCTTTCTGCCCCACCCGGATTTGAAGTCCGGACGCCCCACCGGGAACGATTCTCCTCCCTCCGCGCCGCCCAATGATGGCCTGGGGGCGCCAAACAAGTCCAGCCGGCGCGGATCGAGCCGGCGAAGATCGCCCTTATGCACCGTGACGCCATGGCGATCGAAAAACTCGAGGATCTGGATCGCAACCTTGCGGCCATTGCCGAGCAGATCGCGAAATTGCGCCGCCGTGAAAGCGCTGTCCGGCTGGCGGCCCGCGAGCTCAGCGATGATGTCTGTCATTTCGTGGACGATGGGGCGCAAGAAGAAATGGTCGTGCGCGATCTCATCGGCCAGGCCCATCCGCCCGGCGAGCTTCAACAGGCGACGCACGTCGCCCTCCGGCCGTCCCGTCGCCGCGGCGATATCGCGCACCCTTGGCGGACGAAACCGCCCATCGTCGCCAAGCAACGGGGCAATGGCCTCCCACGCTGCTTCATCCTTCGGCGCGAATCGCGCCTCATGCTCGGCCAGCCGGACGAAGGAGCCGTCAAGCGCAATCGCCATCTCCCGCGCCGCCTTCTGCAGCGCCGCGAGGAAGGCGGGCGCAGTCAGGCGCGGCTGCAACAGCAGACGAAGCTTTTCCCGTCCGATTCCTTGAAGGTCCGGGTTTTCGATGTGAAAGGCGGCGAGCCGCTCCATGATGTTCGTCATGAAATCTCGCCACCTGGCGGCGGAAATGGCAAAGCGGGTCGCGCCGGCTGGCAGAACGACGAGGCTTAGCGTGTTTTCCAGTTCCTCCGTCTGCGCCGCGCTCAAGGCCCGGTCGCGTGCGAAGATCGCAAGGTCCACGGTAAACGGCGCCGTGTTCAAAAGAGCGGCGAAGGCCGAGCGCGGATCTTCAAGCGCAAGCGCTGCGCGCTGCGCTGCGCGCTCCGGCGTGCGCCGGCGTCGCAAAGGCGGACGCAGATCGATGAAGACGCCCCCGCCGATGGTGCGCTGCGCCGACACGTCGCGGATCACATAGCGGTCCTGCGCCGCGGCGGCGATCGGCGCGTCGAGCGCAAGCTGGACGTCAGCCGAGGCGCCCGGCCGGATCGGCTCGTCGCCGAGCAGAACAATGCGCGCGCCGACCTCGGCGGCGGCGTGGTGCAGCCGCACCGGAAACCATTGGCCGATCGGTTTGGCTTCATGAGCCAAAATCCGTAGCCGGGCGTCGATGCGGTCCGTCGGCGCATGCAACGCGGGATCGAGCACGATATTGCCGCGTTGAACCGTCTCTTTCGAGACGCCGGGGCCGGCGAGATTGAGCGCGCAGCGATCGCCCGCCCTGCCGCTCTCGGCCGGTCTGTTTTGTGCATGCAGCGATCGCACGCGCGCCGGGACGCCCGAAGGGCTGATCATGACATGGTCGCCGACATGCACCGATCCCGATAGAACGGCTCCAGTCACCACCACGCCAACGCCCTGCAGCGTAAAGGAACGGTCGACCGGCAGCCGGAAGCGGCCTTGCGCCGGTCGCGCGGTCTCCGCAATCGCTGTGGCGACAAGCCGGGCGCGCAGTTGGTCGATCCCCGCGCCGGTCAGCGTCGAGACCGCTGCGACATCGGCGCCCTCCAGCGCGGTTCCAGCGACCGCTCGCCGGATCTCGGCCTCCACTTCCGCGAGCCGACCCGGCCCCGTAAGATCAGCCTTGGTGATGACGATAAGGCCGCGCGCAATGCCGAGCAGATCGATGATGGCGAGATGCTCCAGCGTCTGCGGTTTGATCCCATCGTCCGCGGCGACGGCGAGAAGAACGAAATCGATCCCGCTCGCGCCGGCCAGCATCGTGTGCACGAAGCGCTCATGGCCCGGAACATCGACGAAGCCGAGCGTTTGTCCACCCTCGACCGGCAGATAGGCGAAGCCGAGATCGATGGTCATGCCGCGCGCTTTTTCCTGCGCGAGGCGATCGCCCTCGACCCCTGTCAGCGCTTTGACGAGGGCGGTCTTGCCATGATCGATATGGCCGGCGACGCCGATAATCATGCCGCCTCGAGCTTCTGCCGTGCGCGCTCTTCGGCTTCTGCGATCTGCTGCGGCGAGAGCGCCGCGCGGACCGCCCCGAGGAAAGGTGCGGCCAGTGCGCTTCCGCCGGCCTCTCCGCGCAGCAGCCAGACCAGCGCCTCCGTCTGATCGGCCGGCGCGCCGGCGCCCAGATGGAACGCCGCGCCCAGCATCGCCTGCGCATCGGCCTCGCCGAGCAAAGCGGCGCGCCGCCACCAGGCGACGGCGGCCGACGCGTCCCGCTCGACCCCGGTTGCGTTGTGGTAGAACATGCCCAGTCGGGCCATCGCTGCGGCGACGCCGTTTTCGGCGGCGGCGCGCGCGAGGCGCCGGGATTCGTCAAGATCGGCCGGGATCAACCGGCCCTCCAGCAACATCCAACTCAGCATGTCCTGCGCCGGCCCGTCGCCCTGTTCGGCGGCGACGCGGTAGAGTTCCGCCGCTCTCACGCCGTCGCCGTCAACGCCGCTTCCCTTGAAATAGGCGGTGGCGAGATTGCGCTGCCCGACCGGATCGCCAGCTTCTGCGGCGAGGGTCAGCCATTTCAGTGCAAGCGCCGCGTCGCGCGCGACCCCGAGCCCTTCGGAAAAACAGGCGCCGATATTGTTTTGCGCGCGCGCCACGCCGGCGTGGGCGAGTGGTCCCCATAGCGCCAGCGCGGCCGCGTAATCGCCGGCGTCGGCGGCCGCGCGCGCCCTGGCCATTACGGCGGCAACGTCTTCGCCCCGCCTCGTCAGGCGTTCAAGCCAGCGCATCGGCGTCAAGCGCGGAAAGAGCTGACAGAAATCCCGCTTCATCGGCGAGACAGC
Source organism: Methylocella silvestris (assembly GCF_002891535.1). Classification (GTDB taxonomy): domain Bacteria; phylum Pseudomonadota; class Alphaproteobacteria; order Rhizobiales; family Beijerinckiaceae; genus Methylocapsa; species Methylocapsa silvestris_A. Next base: position 216,412 of record NZ_PDZR01000001.1, read on the forward strand.
GCAGATCGAGCAACAGGCCGCCATCCTCGATGCGGCCGATTACGGGCCTTGCGAGCGCCCGCAAGGCGCCCGCCAGCCGCTCGAGCGAACGGCTTCCATTGGTGGGGCGGATGAACAGGCCCGCGCTTTCGATCGTATCGAGCGGCAGCGCGCCGGAACCGACCTGGCTGCGGCAAAGGCGCAGCGCGACCTGATAGGCCGGCTCGACCGCCGCCGTCGTGGCGGGCAGGAGACGGCGCGCCTGCGCCTCGATCTCGGCCAGCGGCCGGGCCAGCAGCCGCAGGGTCGGCAGCCGCTCCGCGAGCCGATCCGGATCGCGATAGAGTTTCAGCGTCGCCTCGATCGCCGCCAGCCGGATCTTGTCGACCCGGAGCGCGCGCTTCATCGGATTGCGGTTCACCGCCTCGATCAGCGCGCCGGCGCCGACGATGAAGCCCGCCTGCGGACCGCCGAGCAATTTGTCGCCGGAAAAGGTCACGAGCCCGGAGCCCTCCCGCACCGCTTCGCGCACGGTCGGCTCTTTTTGCAGCCCGTAACGCGACAGATCGATCAACGTGCCTGAACCGAGATCGTTCATCAGCGGCACATTCGCCTGTCCCGCCAAGGCGGCGAGCTCGGCCGCGCCGACCTCGGCGGTAAAGCCCTCGATGCGGTAGTTCGAGGTATGCACTTTCAGGATAACCCCGGTTTGCGCGCTCAGCGCCGCGCGGTAGTCCTTGAGATGCGTGCGATTCGTCGTGCCGACCTCCACAAGCTTGGCGCCGGCGCGCGCCATGATGTCCGGCATCCGGAAGGCGCCGCCGATCTCGATCAGTTCGCCGCGCGACACGATCGCCTCGCGGCCGGCGGCGAGCGTGTTGAGACAGAGCAGCACGGCCGCCGCATTGTTGTTGACCAGCGTCGCATCCTCCGCGCCGGTGAGCTCGCAGAGCAGGGCGCGGACATGATCGTCGCGCTCGCCGCGCTTGGCGGTTTCGAGGTCGAACTCAAGCGCGACGGGATCGCGCATCGCGGCGACGGCGCCCTCGATCGCCGCCTCGGCCAGCACTGCGCGGCCGAGATTGGTGTGCAGCACCGTGCCGGTGAGGTTGAAGACAGGGCGCATGCTAGACCGCGCCTCCCCTTCCAGCGCGGCTTCCGCCGCGCGCGCCAGCCCGGCGGCGTCGGGCGCGCGGGAGGCGCCGCCGACGATGGCCGCGCGCACATCCGCCAGCGCGGCGCGGACGGCGTCGGTCGAGGCGGCGCGGCCAAAACGCTCCAGCATCGCAAGCGCTGCGGGCGCCTTCAAAACGGCATCGACGGAGGGGAGATCGCGCAGGCGGCCGGAGCTGGATCCTTCCATCAGAGCCTCGCTCGCCAAAACCATCTGCGCCAAAACGTGAAACACGGGCCGCGCATAGATCGCCGCCGGCGCCGCGTCCCGGCGAATTTACGTCGGCTCGAACGGACCGGCAAGGCCAGCCGGCTTAAATCACGGCGGGCCGCATGGCGTGTGATGCCGGCTGGCCCGCTCAGCGCCACATGCCCCGCATACGGGAGCCGAGATCGTATCGTTGGTTCTGGGTAAGCGTTTTCGCCGCGGTTGCGCGAGCGATTTTTGGCCAGCTTGTCTTTTCGAAAAGGCCAAGCAAACCGGCCGGGATGAAGCGCGTGCGCGAGGCGTAAACGTGCCGGTCGCCTTGCGCGGCCTGGCCGTGCGTAAAGAAGCGCTGTGGCACGACGAGGTGAAGGTCATCCTTGGCGCGCGTCATTGCGACGTAAAGCAGGCGACGCTCCTCCTCAAGCTCGGCCGTCGTGCCGGCGCCGAGGTCGGAGGGTATGCAACCGTCGACGACATTGAGAACAAACACGGACGCCCACTCCTGGCCCTTCGCCGAATGGATCGTCGACAGAGTCAGATAATCCTCATCGAGCAAAGGCGCGCCAGCGTGGTCGCTGGTTGCGTCAGGCGGATCGAGCGTCAGTTCGGTAAGGAAACGTTCGCGTGACGCATATCCGCCTGCGATCTGCTCCAGCTGGATCAAATCGGCGAGCCGGGCCGCCGCATCTTCGTGCATACGATCAAGATGCGGCTCGTACCAAAGACGGGCTTGCTCGATCTCGGATGGCCAACCGGGTCGCCCGGATCCAAGTTCAGCGACGATCTCGACAAAATTGCGCCAATCCTCGCCGGCGCGACGGGGGGCGGGGGCGTCGGCCAAGGCGCGGATCGGATCAGCAGCTTGAGCCATAAAGTCGAGGGCGCGCTGCGCCGACGCGGGGCCGACGCCCGGCATCAACAGCATCAAGCGAAATCCGGCGACGCGGTCACGCGGATTTTCGACGAAGCGCAGCAGCGCCAACATGTCTTTGATGTGAGCGGCGTCGAGAAACTTGAGCCCGCCAAACTTTACAAAGGGGACGTTGCTACGGGTGAGTTCGACCTCGAGCGAGCCGCTGTGATGCGAGGCGCGAAATAACACCGCCTGTTGCTTCAGCGTCAAACCGCCTTCGCGATTTTCAAGGACGCGCTCGACAATGTAGCGGGCCTGGTCGGTCTCGTCGCGGACGCCCACCAATTGCGGCGGCGCCGCCGCTTTTCTCTCTGTCCACAGATTCTTGGTGAAGCGCTCGCTGGCCAGATCGATCACGGCGTTGGCGGCCGCCAGAATGGCCGGCGTCGAGCGGTAGTTTCGATCGAGCGTGATGATCTCGGCCGGAGGGCTGAACGTTTGCGGGAACTCCAGAATATTGCGGACTGTGGCGGCGCGGAAGGAATAGATCGATTGCGCATCGTCGCCGACCACCGTCAGCCCACGGCCGCCCGGTTTCAGCGCCTTGAGGATCGAGGCCTGGAGTCGGTTCGTATCCTGATATTCGTCGACGAGCACATGATCGAAGCGGGCGCCGATATCATCGGCGAGGGCGGGTTCGCCAACGGCTTGGGCCCAGTAGAGCAGGAGATCGTCGTAATCGAGCACATTCTGCCGCTGCTTTGCCTCAACATAGGCGGCAAAGAGCTGCTTCAGCTCGGTCGCCCATTCGGAGCACCAGGGGAACGACGCGCCGAGGACCGGTTCGATCGCCAGCTCGGCGTTCACGCAGCGGGAATAGATGGAAAGACATGTTCCCTTGGTCGGAAATCGGCTTTCCGTTTTAGAAAACCCGAGGTCATGTCGAACCAGATTCATCAAATCGGCAGAGTCTTCGCGGTCATGAATCGTGAAGGCCGGATCGAGCCCGATCTGATCGGCATAGTCGCGCAGCAGCCGGGCGCCGATGGCGTGGAAGGTTCCCGACCAGTGCAGCGCTTGCGTCATGGCGCCGGCGCGATCCCCCATCGCCCTGCTGGCGATCGTCTCGACGCGCCGCGTCATCTCCGCAGCGGCGCGGCGCGAGAACGTCATCAGCAGGATCCGGTTCGGATGGGCGCCGTTGACGATGAGATGCGCCACGCGATGGGCGAGCGTATTGGTCTTGCCGGAGCCGGCGCCGGCAATGACGAGGAGCGGCGCGGCCGGGGTCGCGTCGTTTTCAGTAACGCCGTGCTCTACCGCCCGTCGCTGTTCGGGATTGAGGGTTTCCAGATAGGGGGTTGCTGACACGTTGCGAATCATTCGAGAGGACCGTTAGCACGATCGTTGATTCCCGTTTTGTTCGCAACGCCGCCGGTAAAGATATCGAGCAATCCTGCATGTTTGGTTTTGGCCGCGGCTTCTCGCGTTCCTCGCGTCATTGAGAGCGCGCTATGGCGCGCGCCATCCTGTCGCTTCAGACAGGATGGCCGAAGTCCGCGGACGCATCCCCCGGAAGGACCTTTTGCCTGCGCTCTTGGCGCAAGGCGTCAATGGGAAAGCGCGCGAAAGCCAAGACCGAGGGCGACAATCGCCGCGCCCCTCAGGACGAGGTTGATTCCGATGAACAGACCGATCGCCCATAGGCCGGTGATGGGCCAGCCGGAAAGGAGAATCGCGCCGAGCGCAACGCTCACGACGCCGTCCAGAATAGGCAGCCATTCGCCACGGATGTGGGAAAACAGCGCAAAACCGATGCTGAAAATGCCTTCGATCAAGAAATAAAACGCGATGACCAGCGTAATCGCTTCTGCGCTGATCGCCGGCCGGCTCACAAGGATGAGCCCGATGATCCCAAGCAGAATAGCCCACAGCACATGAACGAAAAACGCGGTCCAATAGCCGGTGAGCGAAAATGCAACGATGAGAACGGCCGTGGCGGCTGCCAGGAGGATCGCGCCAAGAAACATGACGTAAACCAGCGTCGCGGTCCTGGCCCGCCAGATCGCCAAGGCGCCAAGAAGGGCAAGTCCCAGCCCAAGCGCTACGAGCCAGCCCCAGTTGACGGCGAGGTCGCCAGGCGCCTCGGCGACGAAGATGTCGAATTGTTTTTCCATAGTTTCCCCCGCCTCAGCCGCCATTCTTGGCCGATTTCGGCCAGCGGCGGCTTGGCTGGCGGAGAGTGCTGCCTTTGAAGGGTTTTGGCAATGTCACAGGATATTGCCGCCAGGGGCATCGGCAAGGACGAGCCGACGCCGTGTTCCTCCCGAAGTGGGAGGAAGGAAACGCTGACGGAGCGGGGCGCGCAAAAGCCGCGAGATGTCGCACCGGCGCTTTCGATTGTTAAACCAAGCGCGACCGGGCGCCTGCGCGGAGGAGCAGAAACTTTCGCATGTGGCGGCGATGCAGCAACGTCTCGACGCGTCCTACAGGGAGCGCGATGCGGCGAAACCAATCTGGATCCGAGCGATGTGCGCCCTTCGGACACTAGCGCAATCGCGAATCTGGATCTGCTGGCGGCGGCGCCGGCGATCTTGCGACAGCAGCCGCGCCAATCGTAGAGGCAGCACGCATCCCGTTGATGAAGGCGGGGTTGCGTTGTCAAGATACAGGCTTCTTGACAGAGCCTGAAGCATGCAACGCGGTAGCATCGGCGCGCATCAGTTATCGCCGGAAGCTTTGCCTTTGTTGTGGTCGCCTGACGGCTTTTCGCCGTTCCGCGGCGTCGGCGAGGGCATTCCGTCCTGGCCTGCGGCGCCTCCACGCTCCTTCGAGCCTTCTGTCATCGTGTTGCCGCCGGCTCCGGCGTCGTTCCGGCTTTGGCCGGTCGGGTTGGTATTGGAAGCCGTTGCGGGCGCAGACAGAGCAAGAACGATGGCTGAAAATCCGATAGCGAGCCTCATCGATTCCTCCATGGCGAATAGCGTCTCTAACGGCCCGCGACCTGAAAAGGTTCGCAACGGTCGCAATAATCCTGTGCTGTTGCGCCATCGCGGCGATCGGGCGGCGGGATGCGCTTCGATCTAGCGCCCGACGTTGCGTTTATTTTTAGTCGATATACATTGACCGATGGTCGTCTGCTCCCTTGTAAAACGGGATTCGCTGACGTGAGCCATGATCTGCTCGAGCAAATCGAAGGCTGCTGGGCTGATGGCGGATTAGAAGAGCTGATGGGGCTCGTCTGCCGCGGCTATAATCTGTATTCCGTCTTATATATTTGCCCGTCATTCGTTGGATTTAACCTTTCCGCTCCGTTTATGGTTCAGCCGCGATGCCGAGGTTGGACCGACCGGCAAAAAATCCAGTCGCTCCTGGCGACGGATCCAATGGTTCGGGCGATGTCGCGCACGGTGTTGCCTATGGACTGGGCCACGCTTCGGCGGAAAAGCGCGCGCCAAACAGGCATTCACTTCCTGCCGGGGGAGAATGGCGCCCCGCGGCAAGGCCTGACGATTCCCGTGCGCGGTCCCTCGAACAGCGTTTGGGGGCTTTTCATCGCCACATCGAACGAAAGCGAAATTTGCTGGGCGGCGCGTCGCCATGAGTTGACGATAGAACTCGCTCATGTCGCGCATTACGTCCACAAGCGCGCATGCGACATACATGGCGAGGGGCAAACAATCGATCTCAGCACGATCACGCGCCGCGAGATCGAGGCGCTCTCTCTTGTGGCGGAAGGCAAAAAGCCCGGAGAGATCGCAAAGCTCATGCGAATTTCAAACGACACGGTCAAGGCTCATCTGGACTCCGCCCGCGACAAGCTACATGCGCTCAATCGCGTTCATGCGGCCGCAAAGGCGTTGCGAGCCGGCCTCATTTCATGAAAGGCGGGCCTGGCGTGGCAGAAGACGTTTCCTTTCTCTGTGCTCGAGTTGGGCGTCCCTGTGTGGCGTAAGGGAATGGATAAATTTCAATATTCAACACTTACTAGTATTCATGAACTGCGTAGCTTTTCGTTACTGGACTTTTAAAAAAAATGGCTCATCATCTACCCACTTTAGCATGTATCGATTTGCTGACGTGGTTCCGGGCGAGCTTTAATGCCGCGGCTGTTGCTTGGCGCGGCGTGATTTGACGCAAAACGAGAGCATCAGGCGTTCGTTGTGAGCGTCTGGTGTTCCCAATCATTATGTCCCCGGCATGGATGGCGCACTTCAATCGAAGCGACGGCTACGCGCTTTGAAGACGCTGTTGATTGCCACAATCCGTTCTTTGTGGACGCCAGACTACATTGACGCATCGCAAGCGAGATAGATCGAAACTGCTTTGTCTGAAAGCATCGTGATGGCGGCGACGTCAGTGCGCGGGACCTGTCCCTGTTGCGCCAAGAAGCGTCGAAACCTTGCCGCTTAGAACGATGAAATCACTGGGCGGTTGAGCCAGGGCGCCCTCGAAGGGATAATCAAGCAGGCGGGCGACGATCAGGATGCTGGCGATGCCGGCCGAGAAACAGGCGGCGACGGCGACGGCCGTCGACGCATATTGGATGGCTGAAAACGATACGGAGAAAGCCAGCACGAGCGCCAGCCCGATCAACACGCACCACAGCGCGATAGGAACGCCGCTTGCTCCTTCGTAGATGCGGATCCCGCGCTGCGTGTGGGCCTGGGTCAGAAGCGAAAGGATTGCATTCTTCGTGTCGTGTTGATCGGGATCCGCCGTACGGACATTTAATGCCGTCCTGATCAGCATCTGCATTTTCAGATCGGCGCCTGTGTCTTCGGCGCGCGTCTTTGCAATTATCGGGTATTCTTCGGAGACAACAGCTTGCAGGTAATTTTGCTCCGCGGACAATACGGCGGAGGCGTCGGCGGCGGGGAGGGTGGCGGCCAGCAGCGCTGCTCCGTGCAGCGCGCCGGCTTCCAGATTGGCGGCCTGCGCGGCGTCGTTATATTCGTTCCAGGTCCCGCTAAATACGAAGGCGAGAAGTACGGCGAATACAACCCCAAGCTGTAAAAAGACGACCGAACCGACTTCGTGGTGCTGACGGCGAATGTCAAAGGCGATCCATCGCTGGATGATGATGGTCGTCAATGCCGCCGATAGGGCTGCGGCCAAAACGATCGAAATGGCTAAGGCGTAACTCATCGGGCCGATCTCTCCGCGGGCTTGGGGCAATCCGGGATTAGGTCAGCTCGATGCCGATAACAAGTCCGGTCAACGCGGCTGCGGCCAGGACGATGGCGTAAAAGGCTGCGACCGCCAAGCGCCACGCCCAACCCCTTCCGCGCCCGCCCAGGATAGGCGCGCCCTTGAGGGCGGGGTGGATTACCTCGAAAGAATAAGAGAGGCCCTTGGCTTCGGCCTTGATGTCGGCCGCGGCTCGTCCGGCGCTCACCCCGGCAAGCCAGCCATCCGTCTGTCGCGCGTCGCCAGCCAACCGTCGGCGAGCGCCGACCATGACGGCGTCCGCCTCTTCCACTGATCGAAATGCAAACATCACGGGCGTCGCGACGCCCGCCAATGGCGCGCCCGCGAGGGATTCCGCGCGGCTGATCATGACGGCGCCATCGGAACGCATCATGACGAGGATTTTGGCGGGCAAGCGGGGAGGAGGCGCGCTTAATCCGAAAATGCGCGCGCGGGACCTGGAGCCAAATTTGCCTGGGGCGGGGCGCCGGCATTGCGTGATCACGGCGCCGGGCGCTCCCTTGATGGCTGACGATTCCGGCAGCCCAGCTTGAGACCAGCGGGAACGACTGTCGGATTTTATCAATCCTTCACTCGTAACAGCGGCAGCGTCAAGGAAAGGTGTGATAACGCACGCAGATAAACGGCCGGCCTTGGCGTCAGCATGCCGAGGGGGCCAGCCGTCTCGCGCATCATGCGATTATTTAGAGACGCACAACCAGCGCTCCGCCGCGGCCGTCCCGCGCAGCTGCCCGGGCTTTTGCCTTGTCGTTCACCGCGCGCCGAAGCGTCATTGGAGCGCCATCAAGGGCGCACGCGCGCCTTGCTCAGGGGATCAGGATGCTGTGATCGTAATCGACGAGGCCGCGGCTTGTGACGACGATCCAGCCGCCGCCGCGCCGCTCGATCGATTTGACCGTCCCCGCGCCTGGAATCTGGTCGCCGATGGCGACCTCCATCGAGCCGCGCGCATTTTCGATTAGCGCGACGCCGTCATAGACCTGCCGGACGACCCAACTCGTGATGAGCTGCGGCCGCTTGCTGGCGTCGGCGGCCGGCTGACTTTTGGGCGGCGCATTCTTCTGCTCCTGGGTCGCCGCCTTGACGATTGGCGCAATCGATCCCGTCGGCAGGGCGGTCTGTTTTTCGATGCGGTCGAGACGTTCGGCAACCTGCTTCAGCGCCGGATCGCGCTGCAGCCTGTCGACTTTCGCGGCGAGTTCGGAAAGGGCGCCGGCGGAGTCTGTCTTGATCGAGTCGACCTTCGCCTTCAGGGCGTCAACGCTTTTTTCGAGGCCATGCTGATCTTTGCCGGCCTGGGACTGCGCGACGGAGACGCGCAAGGCCTCGACATTGGCTCTAAGGGCGCCGATCTCCGTAACCATGGCCTGCGTCTTGCGCAGCATCTCGGCGCGATCCGCACTCTCGCGCACGGCGATCTGCGACGCCGTCCGGTCGGACCCCGCGCCCGGATTGCCGCCGAAGAAATAAGTTCCCGCGGCAAAAGCAAAACCAAGCACCGCAAGCACGAAGGCCGCGCTGGAGCCGTAATTGATGAAGGTGGCGAGCCTGCCCGATGGCGGTTCGGGCGGCAGTTCGCGGTCGTCCCGCGTGGCGAAAAACCGCGTGAGATCGGAAGCTCCGGCGTCCGGCGCGCGAAGACCGCCGTCCTCCTGCCCGCCGAGCGCCGAATGTTCGGAGTCCTCTCCGGCGCCGTCCGCCCGAATTTCACCGTCGAGGCCCTCATTGAGATCATGCCGGGCGCCGTCTGCCGGAACGATATCTCTGGAAGTTGCCTCAGACGCGCCGGGCTCAAGGCCATGCGAATGTCCCTCGAGGCCGTCGCCCGGCGGCGGAACGTCTGGTTCGTGGTCCATTGGCTTCGTCCCTAAAGGCTCGTCAATTCCCGATCGACGATTGGACCTCTACCCTTAAATCTGCGTTAAGAATTGGGCGGACTGGATCGATTTTGCGTGATAAGCAGGCGCGAAAAGGGTCGGTTTTCCCTCCCAATGCGTTGCTTTCTGCCAAGGAGTAGGATCATCCTCAATTTGAGTTGAACGGATGATCCAGTCAATTACGGCTTGCGCAAACCTGCGATCGTCCGGGCTGATCAACAAGGGCGACGAGGATGAAAACGATTTTTATGACCGCTCTGCTGACCGCGCTCATCGGAGGCGCGGCGCTGGCCCAGATCGCTCCGGAGCTGTCGGAGCCAAGGCCGGGACAACTCCTCGACAAGGACTATCTGACCTCGACCGGCGAGGTCGTTCCACGGCCGGGCGTGCCGCAGGCTTCGGGTCCGACCAAGCTCGACAAATCCATGCAGCGTCGCGACAATAATATCGACAAGAGCATCTGCAGCAATTGCAACTGAGCAGGGGCTCTTGCATCCGGTCTCAGACGCGTTTCGATCGTGAAATTCGGTCATTTCGGCAAAGGCAGAGGCATGCGCGTCGACGGCAAGCCATACACCACAATTTGGGCTGGCGACGACGGCGCAAGCATCAAGATCATCGATCAGACGCGCTTGCCGCACCGGTTCGAGATCATAACGATTTCGGACGTCGACACGGCCGCGCGAGCTATCGCGGAGATGTGGGTGCGCGGCGCGCCGCTGATCGGGGTCACGGCCGCCTATGGCCTCGCCCTGGCCATGCGCGCAGACCCGGCGGATGCCAATCTGGAGCGCGCCTCCGCGCATCTTAAGGCGATGCGGCCGACCGCCGTCAATCTGCAATGGGCCGTCGACAGGGTGCGGCGGCTGCTTGAAGCGGCGCCGCCGCCGCAGCGCTTCAAGACGGCCTTTGCCGAGGCCGGCGTCATCGCGCGCGACGATATCGCGCTATGCGAGGCGATCGGCATGCATGGGCTTTCCCTCATCAAAACCCTCGTCGCTGGCAAGCCGCCCGGCGCGCCGGTCAATATTCTGACGCATTGCAATGCGGGCTGGCTCGCCACCGTGGATTGGGGCACGGCCACGGCCCCGGTCTACAAGGCCCATGACGCCGGGCTAGCCGTCCACGTCTATGTCGACGAAACGCGGCCCCGCAATCAGGGCGCGGCGCTCACCGCGTTCGAACTCGGCCAGCATGGCGTCCCGCATACGGTGATCGCTGATAATGCCGGGGGCCATCTGATGCAGCATGGCGGGATCGACGCCGTGATCGTCGGAACCGACCGTACGACCGCCTCTGGCGACGTCTGCAACAAGATCGGCACCTATTTGAAAGCGCTGGCGGCCAAGGATAACGGCGTTCCATTCTATGTCGCGGCGCCGTCCCCCTCGATCGATTTTTCGATCGCCGACGGGGTTCGCGAGGTCCCGATCGAGATCCGGTCGGAAGCCGAGGTGACGCATATTTCCGGATTGACGGCTGATGGCGAAGTCACGCGCGTGCGCCTGACGCCAGAGGGCAGCCGCGCCCTTAATCCCGCCTTTGACGTCACGCCCGCGCGGCTTGTCACTGGGCTCATCACGGAGCGCGGGGTGATCGAGGCGAACGCATCGGCGCTCGCCGCGGCCTTCCGCGAGGGTATTGCCGGCTAGGCCAGGCCAACCCGCTTCTCCCGCCGCCACCAGAGGATGGCGAAGCCAAGACCCGCAAGCGCGATCACGACGAGCGCGAGGAACAGCGCCGACTGATCGAGCCAGGCGATCGCCGGGACGCAAAGCGCCATGACGACGCCATTGGCGCACATCCGCCACGAGCCGATATGAACGCCGGCGATAAAGGCGCCAAGAGCGAGAAGCAGCAGGATGGTGAGGCTTGTCGTGTCGGTGTCGGCGATCGCCTGAACGCTCGGCAACAGCACGAGATTCATGGCGACGAGGAAAGCGCCCCAATGCAGCGCCTGCGTCCAGATCAGCCGCCACCGGCCTGCCCCCTCGCCGGCTGAAGACCAGCCCGAGGCGATGCAGACCACGGCGATCACGAGCGCCATGAATTCCCAATAGCCGACCAACGACTGGCGCGACATGCTGATATAGGCGACGCCGCCCAGCGTCAGCGCCAAAATCAGCAAATAGGGCAGTTCGCGCAGCCAGAAACCCTTGAGGCTCGAGGGCTCCAGACGGTCTGTATCGTCGTCAAACTCAGTCATTTCGCCCGCTCATTTTGGCCGCTGTCGATGAGGTTGCGTCCATGACGCCGTTCAAAGCCGATCAGTCGGCCCCGGCCTGTTTTGGCGTGGCGGATGCGTCGCGCCGGGCGCTTTGGTGCCAGGAATAGACGACGCCAAGGCCGAGCAAAGCGACGATCAGGCCTAGTACCACGGCGATCGCCGATTGCTGGAGCCAGGCGATGCCCGGCACGGCGAGGGCCATGACGACCCCGATAAAGCAGATCTGCCAGGATAGAATGTTGATGCCGGCGGTGACCGTGCCGAGACCGAGCAGCAGCAGCACCGTGAGGCCCGTGGCTTCCGGATTGAGCAGCCTTTGCACGCCGGGCAGCAAGGCGAGGTTCATGGCGACGAGAAACGACAGCCAATGCAGGCCTTGCGTGATGACGAGGCGCATCCTTGCCTTGCGGCCGGGCGTTTCGGCCCAGCCCGTCGCGATGACGGCGACGCAGACGACAAGCGCCATGAACTCCCAGTAGCCGACGAGATTGCGCCGCGACACGCTCGTATAGGCGACGCCAAGAAGCATGAGCCCGAGCACGACGACATAGGGGAGCTCCCGCATCCAGAAGCTGTCTTTGGGCGAGGGCGCGACCCGCTCGACGATGGGGCCGCTCGCGTCTAGTTCGCTCATGATCGATCCATAGCAGGACACATCGCCTGACGGCGCAGTCGAACGTCCGATTCTGCACAATCACGCCGCCGCATTGATATCGCGAAACCGGACGAAAGCCTAGCCGAGGCGGTCCTTGAGGCCATGGAACTTTGCTGGAAGGGGAAAGTTGGCCCTTTCGTTCCGGTGTTCACGCCCGCGTCGCTGCAAAGAGGGAGCGTCGGCGCAAGCAGGGATATCCCACGCGTGAAAGGAGTTAGTCGTGATTAAAATCGCTCTCGTTGCTTTTCTGCCGACGGCGGCCGTCCTTTTTGGATTGATGTCGATCGGCCTCGCGTTTTCGCCAGCGCTCTTGCACCATTTCGACCTGGCGTTCGGGTCCTATATGGCCGTTGCGGCGGCGAGTTTCCTTTTGGCTCTGCCGACTTCATGGCTGGTGGCGCGGCGCATGATGGTGCGACGGGACAAGCTGGTTCTCGGCGCTCGCGAGGGGAAACTGGTTTGAGCGGGCGCACAAAGCCGCAACGGGCCGGATTCTCCCTTCGGGCCGGCCTCTTTCACCGCAGGCCGAGATAATCCATCTTGCCGAGTTCGACGCCATTGTGGCGCAGGATCAGATAGGCCGCCGTCACGTGGAAGAAGAAATTCGGCAAAGCGAAATTCAAAAGGAAGTCTTGGGCGGTGAAGGTCATTTCGCCGTCGCGCAATTTCAGCGTCACAATGCGGTCTTCGCCGCCTTCGATCTGGGCGTTTGAGATTGTTTTAAGAAAAGCGAGCGACTTCGCCAGTCGCTCCTGCAACTCAGCAAAGGTCGTCTCAACATCCGGGTTGCTCGGAAAGTCGACGCCGGCCAGCCGCGCCGCCCCGCGCACGGCCGTATCCGCTGCAAGTTGCACCTGGCTCGAAAAGGGCAGCATGTCTGGCGCTAGCCGGTCGGCGATCAGGACGGAGGGCTGGAACTTTCGCGCGGCGGCGTGGGCCTCCGCCTTCTCCAGAATTTTCGACAGATTGCCGAGCGCGCGGGCGAAGACGGGGATGGAGGCTTGATACATCGATAGGGACATGGCGCGTCTCTGGTTTGAAAGCATCGGTCCTGGCCTTCCGCGTCGCGCCGCCGCGCGGCGGCTCAACGCGGAAATTCTGCGCCTTATTGGCAGACATAACGATTGCCGTCATAGGCGAGATAGGTGCCGCTCCCAGGATCGAAGGATTGATATTTTCGCGCGCAATAGGCGACCCAGTTCGGGTCTGCGCCGGGAGGCGGCGGCGGCGCGGCGTTGGCTGCCGATCCGGCGATGATCGCGCCCGTCGCAAGGCCCAGAATGCCGCCGGCAATAGCGGCTCCGGCGACGTTGCCGCCATTGTTATAATAGCCGTTGCCGTAATAACGGCCGCCCCGATAATAGCCGCCATTGCGGTAATTCCCGCGATAGCCGCCATAGCGTTGATATTGCGTCTTTTGGATCAGCGGCTGTTCAAGCGCGCCTTTCATGTCGCCGCCGATCGGACCGAGAGCGGCCGCCGGCGTGGAGGCAGTCGCCGCCGCAACTGCGAAGGCGGCGAATAGCATAGGTGGGAATGACCGCATTAATATCCTCTTGGCTGATGAGTGGGGGCGAAAGCCGGCGAAATCAGGGGGCGAACGGCGCCGTGGCGCCGGCGTCAAGGCCGCGGACGTCAAAAGTCGCGCCACCGAGGGTTTTGGTGATGACGCGTCCGGCCGATGGGGGCCTCCAAAAGACAGCCGCGAAAAAATGCAGCTTGAAGGCCGTCAATGGGAGCCGATGAGGGTCGGATCTGGAGCTTGCAGGATTTTTCCTGGGATATCGTCGATGAAATCGCCCTTTTATCGGACGCTATCGAAATTCCACGGGCCGCTCAAGAGATTTAACATTGGCCGCATTTGGCGTCCGACGGTTGCGCAGGCTCGCAAAGGCGGTCCCGCAGGACGGCGCGCCTCCTCCCCCGAGGCGCAAATTAGAATCCAGCGCCGATGTTCCGTCCCGCGGAGCCTGTAGCTTGGCGATAATTCCGGACGATCGAGGCGACGTCATTTTCGCGTGTCGGACTGACCATCGTCCCATTTCGGCAGGACGAGCGCGGGCGGAGCAACCAGCTACCATCCTCTATTGCGCTGCAGCAAGGGCCTATCAGACACGCCGTTGCCTTCCGGCCATTCCGCTATCCTGTCAAACTCATGCATGTCTTTACGACTGTTGCGAAACGCTACAGCGCTACAACACTCCTGGCGCGCGCACCGATACAAACAATAGCAAATGCAACATACCAATTTGATATAACACGAGTTTCCAGTCTGGCCTAAGCATTGCAGTGATATCTCGCGGAGATAATGGCGCGAAACAATGCGCCAGCACGCGGGAGGGGTGATTATGCGCCAGGGGTCGCACAACGGCCGCATTCGATATGCGGCCAGAACGTTGCTCGGCTGCTGCATCGGCGCCGGGCTTCTGGCCGGCGCCCAGGCGCGCGCGGACACAACCGACGATCTTATCGAGCAGCTCAAAGCCAAGGGCATTCTCAGCGGCGGCGAATATCACAAATTGAAGCAGCGTCGCGCTGCGGAGGCAAAGGACGTCCGCGTGAAGCGTGAGGCAAAAGGCCTCGCGCCGGCGCCCGCCGGCGGTCCTGCCGACCCTCATTTCGTTACAGCGCTCGACAAGGGCTTCGGCGTGCGAATCGGCGATGTTGACGTCAAGCTCTCCGGAGGCATCGACTTTTTCGCCGTCGAGCAGTTCAAGGGGCAGGTGACGGGTTCGGCCACGACCGGCGGCGTCGTCGGCGGCCTTGTCAACATCGACACCAGCACGGTCAATAATTCCAATTCAACGCGTGGCGGCATGCTCGGCAGTTCGCTGGTGCTCAGCCTCGCCACAAATCAGATGGGTTACGATCTCGGCGCGACGTTCGGATTTTATAGCGTCGGGACCAACGTCAACACCGGAGCATCGCCCTTCAACGCCAACAGCTTTGGCGTGGCCTACGGGCTGGGCACAGCGTCGATCGACCTGCGGCAGGTATTCGGGACCATTGGAACCCCGGAGGCAGGCACGGTCAAGATTGGACGCGATCTCGCCTTCTTCGGGGGCGACATTATTTTGTATGATGCGATGCTGCTTGGCGTCGGACTTCCGTTCCGCAACGCCTCTCCTGGATTTACCTCCGGGCATATCGGCAGCGGCTATGTGTACGCGGACTGGCTTCCGCAGATCAGCTACACCTCTCCAAGCTTTTACGGATTCGACGCTTCGGTCGGCCTGTTCACCCCGCTTAGTCAGGCCGCCGTATTTACGGGGACGGATTCCGGCAATCTCAGCGGTCACGACCAGCCGATGTTGCAAGGCCGCGTCCGTTACAAGGGCGATGTCGCGCCGTCAGTCAAGCTGACGGCCTGGGTTTCAGGCCTGACCGAGCAGCAGCGCTCCGAAGGGCTGGCCGCCGGAGACGCCCTCCCGGCGGGCCAGAGAATTCGCGCCTCGGCAGTGGACGGCGGCGCGAAACTCGACGTCGGCGACGCGAGCTTTGTCGGCTACGGCTATTACGGCAACGGGCTCGGCACCAGCGTGTTGTTTTTCGATGGCATCAGCCCGAACGGCCAAACCCGCGAATCCTACGGCTGGCTGGGTCAAGCAAGCTACACTTTTTTCGACAAGCTGACGCTTGGCGCAAATTACGGCATCAGCTATCTCCAGTCGAACAGCTACGACAACGTTCAGAACTACAACGCTTTTATGCTGCGCTCCTATGAGTCCTACGTGGCCTTTGCGCGCTATCAGCTAACGTCCTGGGTCATGCTCGAAGCGAACTTTTTCCGCGGCATAGCTAAGAACCAGTCGGGAGGCGCGTTCAGTTCGAACGCGCTTGCAGTCGGAACGCTGTTCTCCTTCTAACATAGTCAACGCCCGGAAGACGCAGACTCTCCTCGGCCCTCCTTGACGCCGGATCATCCGACATCCGGCGTTCTTTTTTCCACAAACGAAAGCAATGCTGAAGGCGACGAGCGCGTCACGAAATGGAGCAGGGAGTTTGTGTCGCGAAACTGTTTCGTCTTGCAACAGAGGACAATCGAAGATTGAAAGCGTAGCCTGAGAGTATACGTAACACATTGATAATATGCGAGTTATGGTCTGGCATGCAGGTTGCTAAAAAGCATTGTGGATGGGGCGAAGCAATCGCGCCGCCACGGCTTGCGATGAAACCTTGAACCATCGCGCAGCAGCAGGCGGCCAACAGCGGCTCAACCAGCTCAAACGCCGCCAGGGGAGGATGAAAATCAATGTCTCTATCTTTGCACAGCATAACGCAACAAAAAGGGATCCCGATCGCGGAAGCGACGCGGAGGATCGCCGACCTCGGCTGGACGCCGACCTATGTCAAGGAGGCGATGACTTTCCCGACTGACTACAAAATATCGAAGCATCCAAAAGATCCGATGAAGCAAGTCCTGCGCTCTTATTTTCCGATGCAGGAAGAGAAAGACAACCGCGTCTATGGCGCGTTGGACGCGGCCCTGCGCGGCGATATGTTCCGTAATGTGGAGCAGCGCTGGGTCGAATGGATGAAGCTGTTTTTGGCGATCATTCCTTTTCCGGAGATCTCCGCCGCCCGTTCGATGGCCATGCTTGGTCGCCTCGCGCCAGGCGACGAATTGCGCACCGGCTTCACGATGCAGATGGTCGATGAGTTCCGCCATTCCACGATTCAAATGAATCTCAAGAAATGGTACATGGAGAACTATATCGATCCGGCGGGCTTCGACATCACGGAAGCCGCTTTCGGAAAATGCTATGCGACGACCATCGGGCGCCAGTTTGGCGAAGCCTTCCTGACCGGCGACGCCGTGACCGCGGCCAATATCTACCTTCAGGTCGTGGCGGAAAGCGCCTTCACCAACACGCTTTTCGTCGCCATGCCCTCCGAGGCTGCGCGTAACGGCGACTATGCCTTGCCCACGGTGTTTCTGTCGGTGCAATCGGATGAATCCCGCCATATCGGCAACGGACATTCGTTCCTGATGTCGGTTCTGAACAACCCCGACAACCATTTGCTGCTCGAGCGCGATATCCGTTACGCCTTCTGGCAGAACCACGGCATCGTCGACGCCGCGGTCGGGACGATCGTCGAATACGGGACGAAACATCGCGACAAGAAGAAGGAATCCTATGCGGAGCTTTGGCACCGCTGGATCTATGAGGATTATTATCGCACCTATATGCTGCCTCTCGAGAAATACGGCATCAAGATCCATCACGACGATGTCCACGCGGCGTGGGACCGTATCGTCAAAGAGGGCTATGTCCATAAGGTGGCGCAGTTCTTCTCGGCCGGCTGGTGGGCCAATTTCTGGCGCCTCGAAGGTCTTGATGAATACGACTTCGAATGGTTCGAATATAAATATCCGGGCTGGTACAATGAATATGGCGCGTGGTGGGAAAACTACCGCAAGCTGTCGAAGCCCGGTAGCGTTCCGATCACTTTCGCCGACACCGGTTATGTCTATCCGCATCGCTGCTGGTCGAATCTCGTCCCTTGCGTGATCCGCGATCAGTTCACCACCGATGTCGTTGACGGTGAGCTTTATACCTACGGTCATGAGATCGACCGCTGGACCCACAAGGAGGCGTTCGCCGGGGAATATCAGGGTCGGCCGACGCCGGCGATGGGCCGCTTCAGCGGCAAGCGCCAGTGGGAGGAGCTATATGACGGCTGGGATGTCGCCGACGCCATCAAGGACATGGGCTTTGTGCGTCCCGACGGCAAGACGCTGATGGCGCAGCCGCATCTGTCCCTGGAAGAAAAGGACATGTGGACCCTCGATCACGTGCGCGGCTACACGATCAAGGCGCCGATCAAGATCCTGCGTGACCTTTCACCGGCTGACCGGGAGAAGCATATCGCCGACTATAAGAAGGGCTTTACCATCAAGCGTCTTTAACCCGAAACGCATGGACCGGCGCCGCGGGGCGTCGGTCCGGTTGACGCAACAGAAGCATATCGATCCGGCCGCGCCGGCCCATGTGGCGGGCGCGCGCGGGGAGGAGGGAAATTGGTCAGCAAGCCTGATACGAGTAAGCCGCTGCATATGGTGCGGCTGCAGCCGACGGGCACAGAGTTCGGCGTCTATGAGGGCGAGACAGTCCTTAACGCTGGCTTCCGGCAGGGCGTCGCCCTGATCCATGGCTGCAAGGAAGGCCAATGCTCCGCATGTAAAGCCGTGCTTTTGGATGGCGATGCGGAGATGCTTAAATATTCCACCTTTGCGCTTCCAGAGGCGGAGCGCGATTCGAACCATGTGCTGCTCTGCCGCACGATCCCCTTCAGCGACCTCGAAATTGAACTTCTGATGTTCGACGAGGAGTTGCTTTCGCATTCGGTCGCGGTCAGCGAATTTGTTGGCGAGGTGGCGATCGTCGAGGCGTTGACTTCGGATATCAGACGGCTTGTCGTGACTCTCGATCGCCCGATGACGTTTTTCGCCGGGCAATATGCCGACATCACCTTGCCGGACAGCGCAACGACGCGATCCTATTCGATGGGCAATCCGCCAAGCGATCCACGGCGGCTTGAATTCATCATCAAGAAATATCAAGGCGGGCGTTTTTCGTCTCAACTCGATACGCTGGCCCCCGGCGCGACAGTGACCGTCAGCGGACCTTACGGCACGTGTTTCCGCCGGGAGCATCGCGATGAGGCGCCCCTGCTGCTGATCGGCGGCGGCTCGGGATTGGCGCCCCTTCTGGCGATCCTCGAGGATCAGATTGCGGAGGCGCCGCAGCGGCCGATCCGGCTGTTCTATGGCGCGCGGACGCAGGCCGATCTGTTCTGGCAGAAACGGTTTCAGCAGCTTCAGTCGGAATTGCCGGATTTTCGCTTCGTTCCGGCCCTGTCGGCCGCGTCCGAAGACGGCCAATGGAGCGGCGAACGCGGCTTTATCCATGAAGTGGTTCAGCGCGGGTTGAAAGCGGAGCAAATCGGCGACGGCGCCGACGCTTATGCCTGCGGTCCACCTCCGTTGATCGACGCCGTCATGCCGGTCTTGCAGATGGCGGGAGTTGAGCCCGACCGTATCTACTTCGATAAATTTACCCCGGCGACAAACTAAGAACTATGCTCAGGAGGACATGGCGCGATGAATATTCAGGTCAAGGTGGACGAAGACGTCTCGGGCGCGGCGGGCGCAAAAACCTTTCCGGGATCGGACAGCCGCCGCTACAATTATTTCGAGCCGAAAGGCCGCAAGGCGACGCACTACGAGGACGTCACCGTCGATGTCCAGCCTGATCCGGAACGCTATCTCGCACAAGGATGGATCATAGCTTTCGCCAACGGCGACCCGACTTACAGCAAGGATTGGACGAAGGTCAAAAGCTCCAACTGGCACGCCTACCGCGCCCCCGACCAGGAATGGGAGCGCACGCATTATCAGCGTCAGTCGACCATTATCGGGACAACACAGAACATCATCCAGAACGGTCGCCGGTCCGGCGCGCCGGACCGCTTCGACAAACAATGGGTCAAGATCCTGCAGGATCATCTTGGCGCTTATAAACACGTCGAATACGGACTTGGCACCGCCCTGATGCACGCGCAGCGCCTCGGCTACACGCAGATGGTCAACAATGTTCTTTTGACCAATTGCTCGTACAAGATCCGGTTCGCGCAGGACATCACGCTTTATCTTGGCGAACTCAATCTCGATCTCCCGGCGCTCGATCTTTCCGCCGGCAAGACGCACTGGCTCGAGGATCCGCTGTGGCAGGACGCTCGCGCCGCTGTCGAAGGCGTCATGGGCACCAATGATTACATCGAACAGACTCTCGCAACCAATGTTTGCATCGAACCGCTCATCTGCGAGCTCTTCCGCAGCGGGTTCATCATGCAGGACGCAGCCGCCCAGAACGATTTCATCACGCCATCGGTAATTGCGGCGGGTGAGGCGGACTATGAGCGCAATCTCGTCAATTGCGTAGAGTTGCTAAGCATGCTTGTCGCAGATCCGGCTCACGGCGCGGAGAATCGCTCGATCCTCACAAATTGGCTGCAGGAACATGGCGGGCGCGCGCTGGCGGCGGCGAGACAACTGCAGCCCCTGTGGTCCTTGCCGGTCAATAAGCGGGCGCGGTTCGACGAAGTCCTCGCCGTGCAGCTCGCGCGCGTCGACTCGATCACAACTGCGATCGGCCTCGATCCTCTTGCGCGCTGACATTGAGAGCAAATCTTGCGGACGCCGCCTGCCGTCCGCGTCTGCTATTCCCTTTTATCGAGGAGTCTTCACTCGTGAGCGCTGAACACACCACCAATATCTTCAAATCAATGGATCAGATCCGATTCGACGAGACGATTTCGCACCAATGCGGCGTCACGATGAACGACAGCGTAGAGGCGCGCGCGATCGCCGAAGTCATGGAGGGAAAGCCAGGGATCCGGATTACCTATTTGCCGGCGATGATCCGCATCGACGGCGAAGGCAAGATCACCTTCGATATGAAGGAGCTCACCGAGGCGCTCGGCCGGGAGATGACGCCGTATCTTTTCGAGATCTCGACCTCCACCCACTACGGCCGAATGGTCATGCTCGATGACGACACTGTGGTTCTTTTCGGCGATATGGAAGAGGCCATGGCCTTTGAATAGGGGCGCTGCGGCGCGGCCTCGGCCGGAGGCTTGAGCTTGCCATTTGAAACAACGGCCGCTGCGGCGGCCGTTGTTCGCGCATCGGCGAAACATTGGCGCAAAGCCTGAATCCGACAAAAGAACAAGCAATAAGAATAACAGGGAGATGAATATGCCGAAGCTGATGTTGCATGGGGCGCAGGCGCGCGCTGCGCTGGCGCGTGGAGTCGGAAAGCTTACGGCGGCAGTCGGCGGCACGCTTGGCCCGCGCGGATTGAACGCGATCATCGATCGACCCACGGGCTCGCCGATCGTGTCGCGCGACGGCGTCAGCATCGCCGATGAGATCGAGCTTGAATGCCGGTTCGAGAACCTCGGCGCGCAGATCGTGCGCGAAGTCTCGAAGCAAACGGCGGAGATCGCCGGGGACGGCACGACGACCGCGACCGTGCTTGCAAATGCGCTGGTTCAGGAAGGGGTCGCGATTCTCGCTGAAGGCGGAGCCGCTGCGGCCGATCTGATCGAAGGATTGGACGAAGCCGAGCACGCCATGGTTGAGGCTCTGACTGCGCGCTCGAGACCGCTCGCGGGCGCAAGCGAACTGCGCTGCATCGCCTCGGTGGCGGGGGCCGACGCGGCGCTCTCTGACGTTGTGGCGCGCGCGCTGGAGGCGGTCGGCGCAGAGGGGGTCATCACGCTGGAGCAGGGGGAAACAGACGCCGATATCATGGAGCTCATCGAAGGCTTCTCCTTCGATCGCGGATATGTGTCACATCATATGATAACCGATGTTCCGACCATGCGGGCGATTCTGGAGGACGCCTATATTTTACTGACGGATCACAAGATCAATCGATTCGAGCAGATCCAGGCCCTGGTCGAAGAGGTTCAGTCGAAGGGCGCCAGCCTGCTGATCATCGCCGAAGAGCTCGATCCCAAAGTGTTGATTGGTCTGCTGGCGACGCGAAGCGTTGGCCACGGTCGCTTCCTCGTGGTCAATCCGCCGGATTTCGGCCATTGGCGCAAGCAAATGATGGAGGATATCGCCATCCTGACCGGCGGCGAAGTCATATCCGGGGATCTTGGCTATCTGCTCGAACGCACGAAGCTTGAAAATCTCGGGCGCGCCGAAAGCGTCATTTCTTCGCAATTTGAGACGATGATTCTCAAAGGACGCGGCGCGCCTCAAGCGGTTGACGCGCGGCGCGCGCAAATCCGTCAGCAGATCGAACTCGCGCCGCAAAATATCGAACGTGACAAGCTTGACGAGCGGCTGTCGAAAATGACGTCGGGCACGGTGCGCATCAAGGCCGGGGGCGTGACTCCAGCAGAGCGCCGGCGCCGACTGCAATTGCTCGACGACGCGATTTGCGCGGGGCGCGCCGCGCTTCGTCAAGGCGTCGTCGCCGGCGGCGGAACGACCCTTGCCGAACTCGCCGGAACGATCGCGCCAAAGAGCGCGGACGCGAACGCGGGCGTGGCGAAGGGAATATCGCTGTTCTGTTCGGCGATGCGCCGTCCATTGCGCCAGATTGTTGAGAATGCGGGCCGCGATCCGGACGCGATCGTCGATGCGGTAATCAAGGCGCCAACGGGGGTTGGCTTTGACGCGCGTTCGGGCAAACTGGCGGATATGTTCGAGGCGGGCGTGATAGATCCGGTACTGGTGACCATCGCTTCGGTCCGCAACGCCGTTTCTTCGGCAAAGCTCATTCTCGGAACGAACACGTTGATCGTCGATCGTATCGAGCAGAACGATCCGACCGCGGGCCCTGCGCGGGGCGGCGGCGCGGAATTGCTCGGGCGTGCGTGAGCCCATTTCCGCTGCGGCAAAGGTGAAAAAGGGAGCAAATAGCGGTTGTTTGGAAAGGGTCAAGGGAATAAACTTGCCGGGCTGACGGTTCGCAAAGACGGGCGGCTGCAATTCTACGCTGGCATTTTACCTGACCGGCGGGGGGAACGTTCAACGGGACATTCGACGCGATGAATCTTGACCAGTTGGATGAATGGGCGGCCCCCGAAGCGGGAGCCGATCCCGCGCAGGAACGCGTCATCATGAAGGCGTGGGAGGATTATCTTTCGGGCGCCTCCCATCGCCTCAAGGTTCGCAACGTGGTGGCAAAATCCTGGGAGCGCTGCGCCGCAATCGGCATTGACCACAAAGTTGCCGGCTCAAGAACAATCCTCGCGCAGCGCGAATTCGAGCATCGGCTGCGCGCCAATAGCTTGTTGCTCCATGCGGCGTCAAAAGTCTTTTCGGAAGCGCAGCAGACCCTGACCGGAACAGGCTCCATGCTGATCCTGACGGACGTCGACGCCGTCGTTCTCGACGCGGTCGGCGATCCTGGGACGCTTGACGCGGGTCGGGACATCAATCTCGTCGTCGGGGCCGACTGGAGCGAGGCCAACGCCGGGACGAATGGCATCGGCACCACTCTGGCTTCGCGTTCGCCGGTACTGATTCATGGCGCCGAGCATTTCTGCGCGCTCACCAAGAACTGGACTTGTGTCGGCGCTCCCGTGCGCAACCCGCTCGACGGCTCTCTTCTGGGGCTTGTCGACATGTCCGGGGCAAAGAGCACATTTCAACAGCACAATCTCGCCTTTGCGGTGATGGTGGCCGGCCGGATCGAAGCGGCGCTTTCGCTGCAACTCGAAGGCGAGCGCCGCATGCTGATGGAATATAGCTCGACCATGGGCAGGGGATGGTCTGACGGTGTGATCGTCTGCGATCGCAGCGGCAGGATCGTCTCGGCCAATGAACATGCCTATCGTCTGCTGGCCCGGCGCGGCGAGACGCGAGACGGCGTGGAGTTGGGCTTTCAGTCCGATCAGCCGCTGTTGAAGCTGAGCAATGACGGCAGAAGCTTCGATCTGGCGGCGGCTGCCCGTTACGGCATTAGCCAAGACAATCTGCTTCCCGTTCATCATGAGGATTCCCTCATTGGCGCAGTCGTGATCGCCGCGACGGCGACGCGGCCCTCGGTTCCGGCGATCAAACGCGCCAACGCCTTCGATCCGATCGTCACCAAATGCGCCGCCATGCTCGATGTTGTTCATCGCGCCCGCCGACTCGCCGTTTATCATGCGCCTGTGCTGATCCAAGGCGAGACAGGCGTCGGCAAGGAGCTTTTCGCCCGGGCGGTGCATGACGCCAGTCCTTGCGCGGACGGGCCGTTCGTCGCATTCAACTGCGGCGCCGTCTCGCGCGAGCTGATCGCCACGGAGCTTTTTGGCTACGTCAAGGGCGCTTTTACCGGCGCGTCGGCGAATGGGGCCCTGGGGCGATTCGAGCGCGCCAACAATGGCACCCTCTGTCTCGACGAAATCGGCGAACTGCCGCTCGATCTTCAGCCCTTTCTCCTGCGCGTTCTGGAGGAAGGGACGGTTTGCCGTGTCGGCGACACCATGCCTCGCCCGATAAAAGTCCGTCTTATCGCAATGACCAATCGCGATCTTCGCGAGGAAGTGGAGAAAGGCCGCTTTCGGCGAGACCTTCTCTACAGATTGAATGTCTCGACGCTAAAGGTTCCACCGTTGCGCAAGCGTGACGGCGACGCTGTGCTGCTGGCGCAGCATTTCGTCGACTATCTGTCGAAAAAACATGATCTCGGCTTGAGGCGCTTTCCGCCGGATGTGCTGAGCATTTTCAAGACCTATCCATGGCCTGGCAACATTCGCGAACTTCGCAATGTCGTCGAAAGCGCGCTCTTGTTGTGTGACACGCCGATTATCGGGCGCGGCTGGCTTCCCGACGAGATCCTGGACTATCGACCGCCCGAACCCGAGCGCATCGCTGCGCCTCTCGCCGCGCCGCGCCGGGCCGAGGAGGCCAACCGGCCAGGTTGCGAAGCCAGTTCCGCGAGTGATTTGCGCAGCCTCGACAAACAGCACATCGAGCGTGTGTTGCATCGCTATCAGGGCAATATCAGCTTGAGCGCCGCGGCGCTCGGAATCGCGCGCACGACTCTCTATCGCCGCCTTCGCGCCTATGGGCTCGACGCGCCGCGCGAAGGCGAGGCCCTTTCGGATCAAGATCAAATCACTGATTGAGCCCCAAAGTGAGACGGCGCTCCGCTGCGCCGGCGAGGGACGTCCGAGGAATTCCATGTGCAAGATATTCAATGAGTTAGATGCGTCATCCTATCAATGTCAGACGCGCTCCGTGCGGCTCGGCCGTCACGTGACGTCGATCCGGCTTGAGGCGCTGTTTTGGCGCGTCCTAGAAAAAATGGCGGCTTCCGAAGGCGCGACGCTCGGCCGTCTGCTTACCAGACTGCATGATGAAAGCCTTGAGTTTGAAGGAGAGATCGGAAATTTCACGGCCCTCCTGCGGTGCGCCTGCATTGGCTACGCTGCGGAAGTCGGAGCTCGCGCGCAATTTCCTTCGCTGCTGGAGGCAGGACCCCGCGGCTTTGCCGATTTGCGCAAGGATTTTGGAAAGCCTGCGTTTTTTGATTAGATATTGGCGCCCGGCCCGCCTGATGATGACGCCGCGAGGCGATAAAATTTAGGAAGGTAGTAGTCACTTACTACCTGTTGATCGAGCGGCTCTGTAGCTTCCAAATCACGGCTGTCGCGGCGCCGAAGGCCCCGACATTCTGCCGGATGGATGGGGCGCCTGTTTGGCCGGGCCCTTGGTTGCAAGAGGGTTTTAATTGACTGGAGTTGGTCTGAACAAGCATCGCCCGGTGATCGTGCTGGCTGTGCTTGGTTCGCTTCATGCCGCGGCGACGGCGCGCGCCGAGGATGTCGATCCAGGCAGGCGGCAATTTGCTGCGAGTTGCGGCGTTTGCCACTCGGTTGATCCGGGCGCGAGCGCGCGACAGGGTCCAAATCTGCGCGATGTCTACGGGCGCAAGGCTGGAAGCGCCGCGGGCTTTGCCTATTCGCAGGCGCTGAAAGGCGGAGATTGGATCTGGGACGAAGCGACGCTCGATACATGGATCGCCAATGCCCAGGAGGCTCATCCGGGAACGTTCATGACCTATCGCCAGGCTGATCCGCAGAAGCGAAAGCTCGTGATCAACTATCTGAAGTCCCTGTCGGCATCGAAGTGAGAGCGGCCGGATGACCAAAGCTATTCATATGATGATACGCGTCATGGAGGAAAGCCGATCGGTCGCCTTCTATGGCGCTGCCTTCGGTCTTGAAATCGCCGACCGCTTTCCCTTCGACGATTTCACGCTCGTCTATCTGCGCAGTCAGGATGCCGACTTCGAGGTTGAACTTACAGTGAATCTTGGCCGGATCGAGCCCTATACCCACGGCGAGGGATATGGCCATCTGGCGTTTGTCGTCGACGACCTCGACACGGAGCACAAGCGGTTTGAGACGCAGGGGCTAAAGCCCCAGCCGATCAAGGAGTTCTTTCGCGGCGGACGATTGATGGCGCGATTCTTCTTTGTTCAGGATCCCGACGGATACAAGATCGAGGTTTTGCAAAAACACGGTCGCTATCGTTAGGCGAGCGCCGGCGGCGGCGAAGTCGCCCGATGGGCCAAAGATACAAAGCCGGCGCGACGGCGTCAGGGAGAAAGCCATGAAGACACATGAACGCAAGGCGCCGGCGGCGGCAATGGATCGACGCCGTTTCATCGCAGGCTCGGCGAGCGCCTCGGCGGCGATTTTTATCTCAGGCGCCGCCATCATCCATCCAGGCGAGGCCTGGGGCCTTGAGGTCAAGACGCTCGCCCCGGCCACCATGCAGACTCTCGTCAAAGCGGCGCGCGATATCTATCCGCATGATCGCCTGAGCGACAAATATTACGCCCTGGCGGTGAAGGGATATGACGCCAAGGCGGCGGAAAAGCCAGAGCTCAAGGCTTTGATTGAAGGCGGCGTCGCAGATCTCGACAGCCGCGCTATGGCGCGCCATGGCGTGCGCTATGTAGAGATCGGGTGGGAGGCCCCTCGCGTGGCGATACTGAAGGAGATAGAGGACGGTCCGTTCTTCATCATGATCCGTTCGGGTCTCGTCGTCGGCCTCTACAATCAAAAGGAGATATGGCCCTTATTCGGCTATGAGGGCGAAAGCGCGTCTGAAGGCGGCTACATCAATCGCGGCTTCAACGATCTGAACTGGCTTTGAGGCCCATGGGGATAAGGATTTGATGATGGCTAAATTCGATCTCAATGACGAGTCCGTAGTCGTGATCGTCGGCTCTGGCGCGGGCGGCGGAACGCTCGGCGCCGAGCTCGCCTTGAAGGGCGTCAAGACTGTGATCCTGGAGGCGGGACAGCGCTTTGAGATCGAGGATTTCCTCAACGACGAATGGGCATCTTTCTCCCAGCTCTCGTGGAGAGATGCGCGCACGACATCGGGGTCATGGCGCGTTCACCGCGATTTTCCCAATTTGCCCGCCTGGATCGTCAAGGCGGTTGGCGGCACGACGATTCATTGGGCGGGCGCATCGCTGCGCTTTCAGGATTATGAGTTTCGCGCGAAAAGCCATTACGGGGACATGCAGGGCGCGAATTTGCTCGACTGGCCGCTCTCGCTTGATGAGCTTGAGCCCTATTATTCGAGGGCCGAAGACAAGATGGGCGTGACGCGCACCAACGGCATCCCCGGTCTGCCTGGAAACAACAATTACAAGGTCTTTGAGGCCGGCGCGAAGAAGCTCGGCTACAAGGAGGTGCATACAGGGCGGATGGCGATCAATTCGCAACCGCGTGACGGACGAGGCGGCTGCCAGCAGATCGGCTTTTGCTTTCAGGGCTGCAAATCCGGCGCGAAATGGTCGACCCTTTACACTGAGATTCCCAAGGGCGAAGAAACCGGCAATCTCGAGGTTCGTCCGGACGCGCAAGCGGTTCGCATCGAGCATGACGCTGCCGGGAAAGCGACCGGCGTCGTCTATGCGAACAGCGCCGGCGTGCTGCGGCGCCAGAAGGCGCGGGTTGTCTGCGTCGCCGGCAATTCCATCGAAAGCCCGAGGCTTCTGTTGAATTCGGCTTCCTCGACCTTCCGCGACGGTCTCGCCAATTCGTCAGGGCAGGTGGGACGCAACTATATGCGTCATACCACCGGCGCCGTCTTCGCTATTTTTGACGAGCCGGTCCATATGTATCGCGGCACCACCATGGCGGGCGTCATCCGCGACGAAGCGCCCCATAATCCTGCGCGCGGCTTTGCGGGCGGCTATGAGTTCGAGACCATTTCGGTAGGGCTTCCCTTCATGGCCGCTTTCCTCGATCCTGGCGCGTGGGGCCGTGAGTTCGCCTCGGCGCTGGATTCCTATCAGAATATGGCAGGACTCTGGATTGTCGGGGAGGATATGCCGCAGGAGAGAAACAGGATCACGCTTGATCCGACGGTCAAGGACAAGTTCGGCCTTCCAGTCGCCAGCGTCCATTATGATGATCATGCAAATGATGTCGCCCTGAGAAACCACGCCTATCGGCAGGGCATGGCGCTTTATGAATCTGTTGGGGCGACGCGCGTCTTTCCGCAGACGCCTTATCCGTCGACGCATAATCTTGGCACCAACCGCATGTCGGCGAACCCGCGCGACGGCGTCGTCAACAAGCATGGGCAGACCCACGATATAAACAATCTCTTCGTCTCGGACGGTTCGCAGTTCACCACAGGCGCCTGCGAAAATCCGACGTTGACGATCGTCGCACTGGCGATTCGGCAGGCCGAGCATATCGCCGGGCGCCTCAGCGCCAACACGATCTGACGTAAACTCGACCTGCAGCGACGTAGGCTAGCGCTGGAAGGGACATCAGCCCGACGAGCGGCAAACCTGCGCGGATCCCAGCCGGAGCTTCAGCGTGGCGGCGCCACGCTCGGGGCGGCCGCTGAAATGGCCAGCTGACGCCCGGCCCCTGCACCTGATTGGCCTTCGAGGCTAAAGAGCGCGGGCGCGGCCTGCTGTCTTTGCGACGGCGGATCGTCTGGCTCCGTTCAGGGCGCAGCGTCTCAGCACGGCGCATTTTCCTTCACATCATCAAATTCCTCGGTCGCGGAGCGGGCGCGAGGCGGCGCTCCCTTCCTGAGCCTGCGGACGCGTGGTCCCGGCGCGCATTGTGCGATGTGCGCTGCGGCGCCGCTTGTAAGACTTTGATAGGCGATCGATAGTCGCACTATTGGACGCAACGCATTTTGGAGCGCGGCATGCCGCTCGAATCCGAACACTTCAAAGGCAACGACCGCTTACAGAGCTGCCTCGTCGCAGATCCGTTTCATGTGCTGGAAGGCGATCGAGGCGCCCATGTCGCCTTGATCCAGCAGGCTTTGACGATCCTTGGCGCTGGCTTGATTGACGCAAACGAAATCACCCGGGAGTTTTATGGTCCTTCGACCTCCCGCGCCGTGCTGAAATATAAAGGCCCGCCACGAAACATACTCAATACGCAACTTCGTCAGACGATACCCGATGCGATCGTCGGCAAGCGGACCATCGCGTGGCTCGATGAAGACATGAAGGGGGTCGAGAAAACGCCCCCAAGTCAATTCGTCTGCACGAATAAACTGGGCGAGCCGCACGATCACTCGAAATGCCGCCCGCTTCAGGTGGAGGGCCATCTCCTTACGCCGAAAAATCCCAACCGCTGGGGCAGGATGATCAATATCTACGGGACATACGAGACTGACTATCTCGGCTTTGAAGACTATTCCTGTAATCCTCTTTATTGCGACCACGACGGCGGGCCGCTCAGAAAACTGACCTATAAATCGGAGAGAGGGCCGGGCCTCGAGGACAATAGCGTCAGCGATATCTGCCTGCGATCTTCCCCGCTCTATAATCGTAAGGATACGCACCAGCCGAACGGCATGAATGAAATAGACGAGATCAGCAGGCTTTCCCAAACCGGCTGTCGCATCACCTTCGCCGGGGAGGAGGTGTTTATGCTAAAATTACTAACAATAGCGACTATTGTTGAAAAAGTCGCTATTCAAACCTTGAAAAACAATACAAATCCGTCTCTGGGGTACTCAACAAGCTATGCGTGGGTTTTAATTAAGCTTGGTTGATCCTGTTCCGTCAGAAGCAACGAACAGGCATTTAGAGCGTCAACCCAGGCAGCGACTGTTTCCTCACGATCGACGCGGTGGCGGGAGCCGCGATGGCCAAAAGAACGGACCCGGGCGCGTTTTCAGGTCGCGCAGAGGCGGCGCCCTGCAGCCCCTCCAACGAGAGGCGATCGCCGGAGGAAGAAATTCGCTCGCTCCAAGGGACTCGCGGCCCCAGCGGAACGCGCGTCCAATCAGCTAACGAGGTGATTTGGTGGTACCGCCACCCCGGCTCGAACGGGGGACCTCTAGATCCACAATCTAGCGCTCTAACCAACTGAGCTATGGCGGCGCGACCCAACAGGCGGCGGACCCTAAAAGGAACGCCTGCCGATTGCAAGCGTGAAGGCGCCGCCGCGCCCGGCCGGCCAAAGAAGCTCGAAATCCCGCGCCGGCGCGGCGGTCCGCCGTGCCCAGATTCGATGGTTAAGGATAATTAACCAATATTTGCTTAAAATGCTGTGCTGAATGGACCGCAGGTCGGGACGTGGTTAGCATTCTGTTAAGCCGTCTTGGAGAAAGCCGCAGGGGATGACCGAGATTTGCTTCAGCCCCGGATCAGGGGAAGCGGATGTCGCGGCAGCGCTAGGCAGCCTGTCGCCGCGTCTTGCGCCCGATACGCCGGCGATGGCGCTCGGCGGATGTGGAGCTCTCGCGCCCGGCGACGCCATTTTCGCCAGCGCGGCGATCATGCGCCTGTTCGGCGCGACGAAACTGCCGGAGCTGTCGCGCGCCATCGCCGCCTCCGAGGGGGCGGCCGGGCGGCTGCGTCAATTGGCGCAAACCCTGCCCCTCAACGGGCCGGCCCGGCTCGAACGGCTGCGCTTTGAAGGCGTCAAACGGCCGTTCATTTTTCTTTGCCGCAGGCTTGGCGTCGAAGGCGCCCCTTCGCTGTTTCTCGCGGCGGCGCTCGATATGCCGCATGATCTGCGCGGCTCTCGCGCGACGCCGAGGGTCGAGCCGGCCGGGATCGTCGTCGCGGGGCGGCCCGATCGCGGCGGCCCGGCGCGGTTCCTCTGGCGCACTGACGCGGAGGATCGGCTGATCGAGGTCGGTCCGCATCTTCCCGAAGCCGTCGGCGAATCCGCGCCGGAATTTGTCGGCCAGAAACTGGCGCGTCTCGTCGCCGGCTTCGATGCGGACAAGGGGATGGAGCTCGCACGGCTGTTCGAAGCACGAGAGAGCTGGAGCGGCCTTGAACTCGCTTGGCCGGTCACGGGAGCGGATTTCGTCGCGCCGGTGACGATCGCCGGCTCGCCGGTGTTCGATGCGCGCCGCCGATTGCTTGGCTTTCGCGGTTTTGGCCTGATCCACCCGCGCCGCGCCGCCGCGCGGGATGCGAAAATATTTGATTCCAAGATTATTGCGCTGCGCTCGCCGCTGGAGGCGGGCGAGGCGGCGCAGTCAAGCCCCGAGCCGGGCGCCGAGGACCCTTCGATCTCGGGCAGTCGGGCGCGGCTCGCCGATCTTGCCTGCCGGCTCGAGCAGGAGTGGCCGGCCGCGCCGCGCGCAAACCCGCGCCAGAGCGCGGCGGAGCCCGCTCCCCTCTCGAGCGACGAAAAGGCGGCGTTTGACGTTCTGCCGATCGGCGTTCTTGTCTGCGGCGAGGGCGTGGCGCTCTTCGCCAACCGGTTTCTGCTTGATCTTCTCGGCTGCGCCGACTTCGCCAGCGCCAAATTTCGCGAAGCGATCCGGCCGGCCATGACGCCCTCGTCTTCCGCCGAGCATCTCGAGCTGCGCGACGCGACGGGCCGCGCCGTGCGCCTGCGCGTCGCGCGGGCTCCGCTGCGTCGCGGGGCGCAATGGCCGGAGGCGATCTCGCTGATTCCACAACCGCCTGCGGCGCGCTCCGGCGCCGAGCCCGAGTTGAGGCGCTACCAGCGCGAGGCGCGCGAACTCAATGCGATCCTCGATACGGCGATGGAAGGCGTCGCTGTCATCGATTCGGCGGGCCGCATCAAGAGTCTCAACCGGTCCGGCGAGGCGCTGTTTTGCTACGACAAGGCCGAGGTCGCGGGCGAGCCCTTCACGGCTCTCATCGCGCCCGAAAGCCGCGAGAGGGCGCTCGCCTATTTCGAGGGACTGAAATCGAACGGGGTGGCGGAAATTTTCAACGACGGCCGCGAAATTCTCGGACTGACGCGGCAGGGTGGGCAGATTCCGATTTTCATGACGCTCGGCAAGATCGGCTCCAGCGCCGCGTCGGGGAGCGATCAGCGCTATTGTGCGCTGTTGCGCGACATGACGCATTGGAAAAAGGTCGAGCGCGAACTCGACGACGCGCGCCGGCAGGCGGAGCGGGCGAGCGCCCTCAAATCGGACTTTTTGGCCAAGGTGAGCCATGAAATCCGCACGCCGCTCAACGCCATCCTCGGTTTTGCCGAGGTGATCATTGACGAACGCTTCGGGCCGATCGGCAATGCGCGCTACAAGGATTATCTGAAGGACATCCATAGTTCTGGCTCGCTGGTGATGAGCCTCGTCAATGATCTGCTCGACCTCTCCAAGATCGAGGCCGGCAAGATGGAGCTGTCCTTCGAGGCGGTGGACGCCAACCGCATCGTCACCGAATGCGTGTCGATCATGCAGCCGCAGGCGAGCAGCGCGCGCGTCGTCATCCGGCTGTCGCTCGCGCCGCAGCTGCCGCATATCTTTGCCGATGAGCGCTCGGTGCGGCAGATCGTGCTGAATCTGCTGTCGAACGCCATCAAATTCACGCAAAGCGGCGGGCAGGTGATCGTGTCGACCGCGCTCAATGACGAAAACTGCGCCGCCTTGCGCATCCGCGACACGGGCGTTGGCATGTCGGAGGGCGATCTTGAAGTGGCGCTGCAGCCATTCGGTCAGGCGCCGCGCGCGCGCGGCTCCGGCGGCACGGGGCTTGGGTTGCCGCTGACGAAGGCGCTGGTCGAGGCCAATCGCGCCTCCTTCTCGATCAGAAGCAAGGTCCAGGAAGGCACGTTGGTCGAAGTCGCCTTCCTGCCCGCGCGGGTGGTCGCCAGTCGAAATGCGGAGCATAACTAGGCTGGAGCTTGCGGCTTCAGGGTCATCCGGGACGGCAACGAGTATTGCGGGTGCGCCAAAAAACATTTGTCGCGCCCATGGCCGAAAACCGTCGGACTGTTTACGTATGGGCGCGAGGCCCAATGAGTCTCTGCTATCGCCGCCCCGATGCGTGCCCGCGCGGTGCGATCGCCAACATTGCGGCCGGGCTCGCGGCGCGTGATTGCGCTCGGCAGAAAGCTGCATGTCATGGCCAGCCAGGCCCACCCTCTCAAGCGTTCGCCCGGCATGTGGCTTGGCGGCATCGCAATCGCCCTCATCCTCTGGTTCGCGCTTTACTGGCAGCTTCAGCCTTTCGCGCGCTGGGCGGTGGCCCAAATGCAGGCGCCGCAGGGGAGCGCGTTCGCTTCTTCGGTCGAGTTCTTCCTCTACGACACGCCCAAAGTTCTGATGCTGCTGACGCTCGTCGTGTTTGCCATGGGCGTGGTGCGGAGTTTTTTCTCGCCGGAGCGCACTCGCGCAATTTTGGCCGGAAAGCGCGAAGGGCTTGGCAATATTGCCGCTGCCGGACTTGGCGTCTTTACGCCCTTCTGTTCCTGCTCGGCGGTGCCGCTCTTTGTCGGCTTCGTGTCGGCGGGCGTGCCGCTTGGCGTCACCTTCTCCTTCCTCATTGCCGCGCCGATGATCAACGAGGTCGCGCTCGGCTTGCTCTTCGCGCTTGTCGGATGGCGTGTCGCCCTGACCTACCTTGCCTTCGGCCTGATCATTGCGATTGTCTCGGGGTGGGTCATTGGCCGCCTGCATCTCGAAGGCTGGCTAGAGGAATGGGTCCAAAATATCCGCGCTGGCGATGTCGATCTGCAGCCCGAAAACATGAGTTGGGTCGACCGGTTAGAGGCAGGCCTCGATGCCGTAAAGGAGATCGTTGGCAAGGTCTGGTACTGGATCATCGCCGGGATCGCTGTCGGCGCGTTCATCCACGGCTATGTGCCTGCCGCGCTGCTGTCGCGGATCATGGGGGCAGATGCCTGGTGGTCGGTCCCGGCGGCCGTGCTGATCGGCATCCCGATGTATTCCAACGCGGCTGGCGTCATTCCGATTGTTGAGGCGCTTCTGGGCAAGGGCGCCGCTGTTGGAACCGTGCTCGCCTTCATGATGTCGGTGATCGCCCTGTCGCTCCCTGAAATGATCATTCTGCGCAAGGTGCTGAGCATGAAGCTCATCGCCGTCTTCGTTACAGTCGTTGCCTGCGGCATCCTTGCAGTCGGGTTTCTGTTCAACGCCCTGTTTTCTTGAAAGGATTGCACGATGAAGCAAGTGAAAGTCCTGGGTCCGGGCTGCGCCCGCTGCAAGACCACGGAAGAGATGGTCAGGGCAGAGGCCGTCAGGCTCGGGGTCGACGTCTCAGTCGAAAAGATTACGGACTACGAGGCTATTGCCCAATTCGGAATTGTCTCGACGCCCGGCATCGTCATCGACGGCAAGGTGGTCCATTCTGGTGGCCTGCCCAAGGCCGATGATCTGCGGCGCTGGCTTCAGGCTTGATGGAAGATCCGCGCGGCGCCCTCATGATCGGCGATGGTCAGACTGGACTGGCTGCGGGCGCCCAACGTCGCCGTGTCGGGGTCGACCTTCAGATTTTCAACGCGGAAACCGGACCGGAGGCGTCTGGCGCCACGCGTGGGATTTCTCCGCCTGTTCCCTCGCCCTGGTTGAGTTCACTGCCTGAGTGAAGCCGGAGCGGGCGCGGAACGCTTCGCGAGCGGGGCCGTTTCTTGTGCATCTTTGGCTCAGAGGACAGATGCAATGAACGACGAAAAGAAATCCGCGGCGGACGACGAAAAAGAAAACATCGCCGCCAGAGCTGGCGCCAAGCATGCAGCCAAGGCTGCCGCCGAAGCCCGGGACGACGAACTCGAGGAAGAACTCGAGGATTCCTTTCCGGCCAGCGACCCGCCTTCGATGACCCAGCCGAGCACTGGGCCCGGCGCGCCGGATCACAAGAAAAAGTAAGACAGCATTCAGAGATGGACAGCGCCCGTCAGACGATCAGTACGGAGGCGGGCGCGACCCGAAAAGCTACGGCATCGGTTCGTGGTCTGCGTAAGGGCGATCGCTATGGTCAGTTCGGCGAGCGCCCTCTCGCCGAACTGCGCGCGGACGGGCGCGGCTGCGGCGTGATCGAGGCGCAAGTCAGCTTCCCGCTTTCATCGGCCGCCGCGCGGCGCCACGGGGCTGAAGCGCATCCGGCGCTTCAAGTCTTTGCTTGAACACAAGACGCGCGCAGCGAAAACCCTGCAGGATTCGGCGTCACGATCCGTCCGGCGTTCGACCGCAGACACGCCAGCCCGCTTCCACCCGCCGCAAACGGTTTCCACGCTGGCCGAACGGCGCTGTCGCCGTCCGCTTTCTGCTGCCCTTAGACGGCTACGCCCATGGAAACTCGATTGACCCCCATATAATCCCATGATATCCCAAATCATCCCGTCACAAATGCGTTGGCGTTGCGGTGGGGTCTGTTGTGCCGCAGGCGTGGGTTTGCTTTTTCGCCGCGGGCGGTTCTTTGCCGCGGGCGTGCGGATCTTGAGGTGGTGGGGTGGACGGTTATGTCTCGCACTACACCAACAAGCTTGACGCCAAGGGCCGCGTATCGATCCCGGCTCCGTTCCGGGCAGTGCTCGTGCGTGACGGTTTTGACGGTCTCTATGTGCATCCCTCGCTCGACCAGGAGGCGCTCGATTGCGGTGGTCACGCCCTGTTGAGGGAGATCGACGGACTTCTGTCTGGGCTGTCGCCCTATTCGGAGGAGCGCGATCTGTTTTCGACGGCGCTTATCGGGACGAGCGAGATTTTGAAAGTCGACTCCGAGGGCCGGACGATTTTGACCGAAACCCTCAAGAACTATGCAGGCGTCACCGGCGAAGTCACCTTCGTCGGACATGGACACAAATTTCAGATCTGGGAGCCGGGACGTTTTCGCGCGCATCTGGAGGAGGCCAGAAGTCGGGTGCGCGATTTACGAAGACAGCTCAGCGCCAGGCACGCAGCGCCGGAGGCTCCGCCGCTGCGATCACATGGAGCACGGGAATGAATGCGGGCAGCGGCGATGGGGATTTCCTCGCCGCTGGCGGACCGGCCCGGCACATTCCCGTGCTTCGTGATGAAATCATCGCCCTTGCCGCGCCCTGCGCGGGCGGCCTTTATCTCGACGCAACATTCGGCGCCGGCGGCTATTCGCGCGCGCTG
This sequence comes from Methylocella silvestris, assembly GCF_002891535.1. Taxonomy (GTDB): domain Bacteria; phylum Pseudomonadota; class Alphaproteobacteria; order Rhizobiales; family Beijerinckiaceae; genus Methylocapsa; species Methylocapsa silvestris_A. The sequence continues at coordinate 252,455 of NZ_PDZR01000001.1, forward strand.
CTTGCAACGCAAGGCGCGCGCGTACTGGCGCTCGATCGCGATCCGGGCGCCATCGCGGCCGGCGCGGGGCTTGTCGCCGAATCGAACGGACGCCTCACGCTGGTCGAGGCGCGCTTTTCCGATCTTGCCGCTGTCGCGGCAGGACTGGGGCTTGGCCCCTTTGACGCCGCGCTGTTCGACATCGGCGTCTCCTCGATGCAGCTGGACGAGGCCGCGCGCGGCTTTTCCTTCCGCTTCGACGGCCCGCTCGATATGCGGATGCAGCAATCGGGCTTGAGCGCCGCCGACCTCGTCAATGATGCAGACGAGGAGGCGCTCGCCGATATTCTCTATCATTTCGGCGAGGAGCGCGCCTCGCGGCGCATCGCCAAGGCGATTGTGATGGATCGCGCCAAGGCGCCGTTCCGCTCGACGGCCGCGCTCGCCGCGATGATCGCCCGCGTTTGTCCCGGTAAGCCGGGCGACATTCATCCCGCGACGCGCTCATTCCAGGCGCTGCGCATCGCCGTCAACGACGAACTCGGCGAACTCGTCGCCGGCCTCGCCGGCGCCGAGGCGGCGCTGAAGCCCGGCGGCCGCCTCGCCGTCGTCACCTTTCATTCGCTCGAGGACCGCATCGTGAAACTGTTCTTTGCCGGGCGATCCGGCCGCGGCGAGGCGCCCTCACGCCGCCTGCCGGGAGAGCCGATCCCGCCGCCGCCGACCTTTGCCGTCAGCGGCCGTCAGCCGGTGACGCCCTCGGTGGCGGAGATCGCCGCCAATCCGCGGGCGCGTTCCGCCAAACTCCGCCATGGCGTGCGCACCGCGGCTCCCGCACGGGCGCCGGGACGAGATCTCATGGCGCTGGCGGCGCTGCCGCAACGCGCCGCCAAGGGAAGATAGTCAGGGACGCCGCCATGGTCAGAATCTTGAACGTCCTCGCCGTCTTCGCGCTGATCGGCTCGGCGATCTACGCTTATTCGATCAAATACGAAACAATCTTCCACGCTGAACGAATCGTTAAGCTGAAACATGAGATCAAGAAGGAGCAGGATCAGATCGCCATGCTGAAGGCCGAATGGTCGCATCTGACGCGCCCGGAACGGGTGCAGGCGTTGGCGGACAAGTTCCTGGATCTGCAGCCGCTCGGTCTGCGCCAGATCGTCAGCGCCGACGCCCTGCCAGCGCGGGGCGCGAAGGGCGACGCCATCGGCGACAAGCTCGAGGCGCTGGGGCTGTCCGAGCCGACCAATACGCCGGGCGGCGGGGCGGGAGCGCCTGTGACGCCCGTGAGATAATACAAGATCCAGATTGAGATGAAATGGCTGACGGGCGCGAGACGGATCGAAATTTGGGGGCGGGCCCAGGCGGCGCGCCGAAGGCGGGTTCAGGCCGGCTGAAGGCGTTTTTCGTCAAGCTGTTTTCGACCAACCTCGGCAAGAGCCCGCTTCGGATCAAGCTCGTCGCCTGCGTCTTCATCGGCCTCTACGCCGTGATCGCCGGCAAGCTGATCTGGTTCGGGCTGCACCAGGAGCCCTCGATCGGCTCGAAGCGCAGCGGCGATATCATCGCTGCGGCCCGCCCCGACATCCTTGACCGCAATGGCGCCGTGCTTGCGACCGACATCAAGGTGATGTCGGTCTTCGCCGAGCCTCGCCGCATCATCGACAAGGACGAGGCGGTCGAACTCCTGACCGCCGTGCTGCCCGACGTCGACGCCAGCGATCTGCGCAAGCGCCTTGGCTCGCGCAAGGGCTTCATATGGGTGAAGCGCGCCGTTACGCCGCAGCAGCAGCAGGAGGTCTATCGCCTCGGCCTGCCGGGCGTCGGCTTCCTGCCGGAGAACAAGCGCGTCTATCCGAACGGCCCGATCGCGGCCCATGTGTTGGGCTTCGCCAATCTCGACGGCGTCGGCATTTCCGGGCTTGAAAAATATATCGACGGGCAGGGACTCGCCGATCTGCATGGCGCGGGCTTCAGCCTGACGCCCGAGAGTCTCGCCCCGATCACGACTTCGCTCGACCTCAAGGCGACCTACGCGGTGCGCGACGAACTCGCCAAGGGCGTCGCCAAATTCAAGGCGAAGGCCGGCGCGGTGGTGATCCTTGACGTCAATACCGGCGAAGTCGTCGCGCTCGCCTCGTTGCCCGACTATGATCCGAACACGCCGGCCGACGCGCTCGATCCGAACCACATCAACCGTGTCTCCGTCGGCGTCTATGAGATGGGCTCGACCTTCAAGGCGATCTCGGTCGCGATGGCGCTGGATCAGGGCAAGGTCAATTTGAATTCGCGCGTCGACGCGCGCTCCTCGCTGCGCTACGGCCGCTTCACCATCCATGATTTCCATGCGCAGAACCGCGTCCTCACCGTGCCGGAAGTGTTCACTTTTTCGTCCAATATCGGCGCGGCGCGGCTCGCCCTTATGGTCGGCGTCGAGGGACACAAAGCCTTTCTGCGCAAGGTCGGACAGCTGACGCGGCTGCACACCGAACTGCCGGAGACCGCCGATCCGCTCGTGCCGAAGAACTGGGGCGAACTCAACACCATGACGATCGCCTTCGGCCAGGGCCTCAATGTCTCGCCGCTGCAGGCGATGATGGCGGTCGGCGCGCTGGCCAATGGCGGCCTTCTCGTCAATCCGACCTTCTTGAAACGCGACGAGCAGGCGGCCAAGCGCAACGCGCCCCGCGTCATCAAGCCCGAGACCTCCGAATCCCTGCGCTATCTGATGCGCCTCAACGCCGAAATTGGCTCGGCGAAAAAGGCTGACATTCCCGGCTATTTCATCGGCGGCAAGACCGGCACGGCCGACAAGATCGTGCATGGCCGCTACGCCAAGGACCGCGTGTTTACGACGTTCATGGCGCTCATGCCCGCCGACAAGCCGAAATATCTGATCCTGACCCTGATGGACGAGCCGCAGGGCCTGCCGGAGACCGCCGGCTATCGCACCGCGGCGTGGAACTCCGGCGTCGTGACAGGCAAGATCATCGAACGCGTCGGCCCCTTGCTCGGCCTTCCGCCGCGCTTCGAGCTTCCGACGCAACCCTTTCCCCTTCTCGCCAAACTGGGCTATGGGATGGCCAACATTCCCCAGAGCGGCGGAAGGGAGCATTGATGCGGCTCGCCGAGCTTCTTCCCGGCGCCTCTCTCACGAATGATCTGGCCTCCCTCGATGTCGCGGCGCTCAGCTGCGACAGCCGCAAGGTGGCGCCGAAAACCCTGTTCTTCGCCGTGCCCGGAACGAAGGCGGACGGGCTCGCCTTCGCGCCTCAGGCGGCGCGAAAGGGCGCGATCGCCATCGTCGCTGGCGACGCCCCGTCCCGATCGATCGAAGGCGCGCCGGTGATCGCCGTCGCCGATGTGCGGGCGGCGCTCGCCGAAGCGTCGGCGCGTTTTTTTCCGCGTCAGCCCGAGACGATCGTCGCCATCACCGGGACCAGCGGCAAGACGTCGGTCGCGGCCTTCGTCCGCCAGCTCTTCGCCGCAAACGGCTTCGCCGCGGCCTCGCTCGGCACGCTCGGCGTCGTCGCCCCGAATGGTTCGGTCTATGGCGCGCTGACGACGCCGGACCCGATCAGCCTGCATGAGACCCTCGACGGGCTTGCGGGCTCCGGGGTGACTCATCTTGCGCTCGAGGCCTCGTCGCACGGGTTGACGCAGCGCCGGCTCGACGGCGTCCGCCTCACGGCCGGCGCCTTTACCAATCTTTCGCGCGATCATCTCGACTATCATGCGACGATGGCCGAGTATCTTGCGGCAAAGCTCGAGCTGTTCCAGCGCCTGCTGCAGCCGGGCCAACCCGCCGTGATCGACGCTGATTGCGATGTTGCGGCGGAGGTGATCGCCGCCTGCAAAGCCCGCGGCCTGAAAATTTTTACGGTTGGATCGAAGGGCGAAAGCCTGAAGCTTCTGGGCGCGACGCCCAAAGCCGCCGCGACGGCGCTTGAAGTCGCCTTTGAGGACCGGACCTATCAGGTGGATCTGCCGCTGGCGGGCGCCTTCCAAACTTCGAATGCGCTTGTCGCCGCGGGCCTCGCCATCGTCTGCGGCGTTCCGGCCGAACGCGCCTTGGCGTCATTGGCGAAAATCGAGGGCGCGCCAGGGCGGCTCGAAAACGTGGGCGAGCGCAAGGGCGCTGCCGTCTATGTCGATTACGCCCATAAGCCGGACGCGCTGGAAAAAGTGCTCCTCGCGCTGCGTCCTGCGGTCGCAGGCCGGCTTCTCGTCGTCTTCGGCTGCGGCGGCGACCGCGACGCCGGCAAGCGTTCGATCATGGGCGGGATCGCAGCAAAGCTCGCCGATTTCGTCATCGTCACCGACGACAATCCGCGCAGCGAAAATCCCGCCGCGATCCGCAGCGCCATTTTGAAAGGCGCCGCCGGTGACGCGACGGTGCGTGAGATCGGCGACCGGGCGAGCGCCATTCGCGCGGCGGTTGCCGCGCTTAATTCAGGCGATATTCTTCTTATTGCCGGGAAAGGTCATGAAACCGGCCAGATCATAGGCGACGTCACCCTGCCATTTTCGGACGCCGAATGCGCGAGAGCGGCGTTAGAGGATGCGGCGTCAAAGGACCTTGCCGAATGAGCGAAACAGCGATCCGCGAGGCAAGCTCCTCCGAGACCGGGCGCCAGAGCGAACCGCTCTGGACGGCGCTTGGCCTTGTCGCGCCGCTCGAAGCGCGCATCAGCGGCGGGGCGCCCCGGCGCGGCGCGACGGGCGTTTCCATTGATACGCGCACGCTTCGCCCCGGCGATCTCTTCTTTGCGATCAGCGGCCTCAACAGCGACGGGCATGATTATGTTGCCGCCGCGCTCGAAAAGGGCGCCCTCGCCGCGGTCGTCGATGAGGCCCACGCGGGATCTCTCGCCGGCCTTGGCCCGCTTTATGTCGTTCGCGACGAGGTTCTCGCCGCCCTCGAACGCCTCGGCGTGGCCGCAAGGGCGCGAACGAAGGCGCGCATCGTCGCCGTCACCGGTTCAGTCGGCAAGACCTCGACCAAGGAGGCGCTGCGCCTCGCGCTCGCCGCGGCGGGGCCAACCCACGCCTCGGTCGCCTCCTACAATAATCATTGGGGCGTGCCGCTGACGCTCGCCCGCATGCCAAAACAGACAGAGTTCGGCGTGTTTGAAATCGGTATGAACCATCAAGGCGAAATCACGCCGCTGACGCGGATGGCGCGTCCACATGTCGCGATCATCACCACCGTCGCCGCGGTGCATATGGAGAATTTCACGGGCCTCGCCGCGGTCGCGGACGCCAAGGCGGAGATTTTTGCCGGGCTGGAGCCGGGCGGCGTCGCTATTCTGCCGGCCGACAATCCGCAGTTCGAGCGGCTTGACGCTGCGGCGAGGCGTTCGCCGGCGGGACTTGTTGCGAGCTTCGGCGCAAACGAGCATGCCGAGGCCCGACTTCTCGACGTGAGCCTCGCCGCCGACCATTCCATGGTCGAGGCTGATATTTGCGGACAAAGGCTGACCTATCGACTCGGCGCTCCGGGGCGACACCTTGCGATGAATTCGCTCGCCGTGCTGCTCGCCGCCAAGGCGCTTGGCGTTGATCCGCGCGACGCGGCGCAGACGCTCGCCTCTTTCGCCGCGCAGCCAGGCCGCGGTCAAAGGCTGACGCTCCAGGCGTGCGACGGCGCCTACACGCTGATCGACGAGAGCTATAACGCCAATCCGGCCTCGATGCGCGCCGCCTTCGAGCTGGCCGGCGCGCTGCCGCCGCCTTCGCCCGGACGGCGCATCGCGGTCCTCGGCGACATGCTCGAACTCGGATCCGGCGCCGCCGACATGCACGCGGGACTCGCGGAGGATCTGACCGCCAATCATTTCGACCTCGTCTTCGCCGCGGGGCCGCTCTGCAAGCATCTGTTCGATGCGCTGCCCGCCGCCATGCAGGGGGAGTGGCGTGAAAGCGCGCAGATGATCGCGCCCGCCGTCGCGGCCGCGGCGCGGGCCGGCGACCTCGTGATCGTCAAGGGATCGAACGGCTCGAAGATGAGCGCCGTCGTCGAAGCGCTGAAACAGGCCGAGAGAAACGGCTCAAACGAGGGGCGGACCGCCTGACATGCTGACCTGGCTCACCCAGTTTTCGCCGCACTTTCAGCCGCTGAACCTGTTCCGCTACATCACCTTCCGCACCGGCGGCGCCACGGCTACGGCGCTGTTCTTCGTGTTCTTCTTCGGCCCGCGCATCATCGCCGCGCTGCGAATCAAGCAGGGCAAGGGCCAGCCGATCCGTCTCGACGGGCCGCAGTCGCACCTCCTCACCAAAAAGGGCACGCCGACGATGGGCGGCCTGATGATTCTCTCGGGGCTGATCGTATCGACCCTGCTCTGGGCCAATTTGCGCAATCATTATGTCTGGGTCGTCCTGTTCGTCACGACCGGCTTCGGGCTGATTGGCTTCTACGACGACTATCTCAAGGTCTCGAAGCAGTCGCATAAGGGCTTTCCGGGGCGGATCCGGCTCTTGCTCGAAGTCGGCATCGCGGGAGCGGCCTGCTACGCGATGATGCTGCTTGGCACGCCGCACACGACATCGCTCGCCTTTCCCGCGATCAATGGCTTCGCCGTCGATCTTGGCCTGTTCTTTCTCGTCGTCGGGCCCTTCGTGATCGTCGCGGCCGGGAACGCCGTCAATCTGACGGACGGGCTCGACGGCCTCGCCATCGTGCCGGTGATGATCGCCGCCGGCACATTTGGCGTCATCGCCTATCTCGCCGGCAATGCGATTTTCTCGACCTATCTTGGCATCAATTTCGTCCCGGGAGCTGGCGAACTCTCCGTCGTTACCGGCGCCGTCATCGGCGCGGGCCTCGGCTTTTTATGGTTCAATGCGCCGCCGGCGCAGATTTTCATGGGCGACACCGGCTCGCTCGCCCTCGGCGGCCTGCTTGGCGCCGTCGCCGTCGCCGTCAAGCATGAGATCGTGCTCGCCATCGTCGGCGGCCTGTTCGTTCTGGAAACGCTTTCGGTGATCGTGCAGGTGATCTCCTTCAAGCTCACCGGCCGGCGAGTCTTCAAAATGGCGCCCATTCATCACCATTTCGAACAGCTTGGCTGGTCGGAGCCACAGGTCGTGGTTCGTTTCTGGATCATTGCCTTCGTGCTGGCGCTGATCGGCCTTTCGACCCTGAAGCTGAGGTAGACATGATTCCGGTTGGCGTGTTCCGCGATCAGTCCGTCGCGGTGTTCGGCCTTGGCGGCTCGGGTTTCATCACCGCGCAGGCGCTGGTTGCGGGCGGCGCCAGCGTCTACGTCTGGGACGACAATGAGCATGCGCGCGAAAAGGCGCGCGCCGCCGGTCTCAGGATCGAAAATCTCGCCGGCGTCGACTGGCGTCGGTTCAGCGCGCTCGTGCTGTCGCCGGGCGTGCCCCTGACCCATCCAGCGCCGCATTGGACCGCTGTCAAAGCGCGCGAGGCCGGGGTTGAAATCATCGGCGACATCGAGCTGTTCTGCCGCGAGCGGCGGCGCCTCGCGCCGGATGCGCCTTTGATCGCCATTACCGGCACCAATGGCAAATCGACCACCACCGCCCTGATCGCGCATCTCTTTGCGACCCTCGGCTTCGACGTCCAGGTCGGCGGCAATATCGGCACGCCGATTCTGGCGCTGGAGCCGCCAAGCTCCGAGCGCGTCCATGTCGTCGAATGCTCCTCCTATCAGATCGATCTCGCCCCCTCGCTAGATCCGACCGTCGGCGTCCTTCTAAACATCACCCCGGATCATCTCGACCGGCATGGGACGATGGAAAATTACGCGGCGATCAAGGCGCGCCTCGTTTCGGCCGCCGACCATGCCGTGATCGGCTTCGACGACGTCTTCTGCGCGACGATTGCTTTGAGACTGCGCGCCGAAGGCCATGACGTCATCGGCGTTTCGGCCGCCGGAAAACTCGACGGGGATGGCGTCGTCTTTGAAGGCGGCGCGCTCTACTGGAAGGCGGGCGGCCGCCTCAGCCTCATCGCCGATCTGATCGGCATCGGCTCTTTGCGCGGCGCGCACAATGGCCAGAACGCCGCCGCCGCCGTCGCTGTCCTGCATGCGATCGGCCTTGACGGGGCAGGGCTCGCCAAGGGGCTTGGCTCCTTCGCCGGCCTCGCCCATCGCATGGAGGAGGTCGGCAGATATGGCAAGGCGCTGCTCGTCAATGATTCCAAGGCGACCAATGCCGACGCCGCCGAAAAAGCGCTTCTCTCCTTCGACAATATCTACTGGATCCTCGGCGGGCGCGCCAAGCAGGGCGGCATCGAGCCCTTGAAGCCGCTGTTCGGCAGGATCGCCAAAGGCTATCTCATCGGCGAGGCCAGCTCCGACTTTGCCAAGACGATCGGCGGCGTCTTTCCGGTCGCTTTCTGTCAGACGCTCGAAAACGCATTGCCGCTCGCCGCGCGCGACGCGCTCCAAAGCGCGAGCGCCGAGCCTGTCGTGCTGCTCTCCCCCGCCTGCGCCTCCTTCGACCAGTTTCCTGATTTCGAAAAGCGCGGCGACCGTTTTCGCGATATTGCGCGCGCGCTGATGGCGGAGAAGAAAATTTAACCAAAAGCGGACAAAATCGGGACGATTCGAATTAACCTTTAGGAATTGGCGATGGCGGCGCGCACGGAACGATCGGCTCTGGCCAATTGGTGGTGGACGATCGACCGCTGGATGCTGGCGGCCATTGGCGCGCTGATCGTCATCGGCCTCGTCCTGACCATGGCGGGCAGCCCGCCGGTCGCCGAACGGCTCGGCCTGCCGCCGTTCCATTTCGTTCATCGTCAGGCGCTCGCCATCTTCCCGACGATCGCCGTGATGCTGCTGGTTTCCTTCCTGACCCCGCGTCAGGTGCGCCGCGCCGCGCTCATCATCTTCGTGATCGCGATGGGCCTCATTATCGCGGCGCTCCTGTTCGGCCATGAGGTCAAGGGCTCGCGGCGCTGGATTTTTGGCGTTCAGCCGTCGGAGTTCTTAAAACCCGCCTTCGTCATTCTCGCCGCCTGGGCCTTTTCCGAAGGCGGCAAGCGAAAGGACGTGCCGGGCAACTTTCTTGCCATCATCCTCCTGCCGATGACCATCGCGCCTTTGATCCTGCAGCCCGATTTTGGCCAGACGCTGCTGATCTCGATCGTCTGGGGCGCGCTGTTCTTCATGGCCGGGCTGCACTGGTTCTGGGTTTTCGGCATCGGCGGCGCCGGCTTCGGCGGCGCGCTGCTCGCCTATAAATTCGTGCCGCATGTGCGCGCGCGCGTCCTCAAATTCCTCGATCCCGGCTCCGGCGGCGGCATCGTCGACACCTTTCAGGTCGACACCGCGCTCGACAGCTTCCTGTCCGGCGGCTGGTTCGGCAAGGGACCAGGCGAGGGCACGGTCAAGCGCATCCTCCCCGACGCGCATACCGATTTCATCTTCGCCGTGACGGGCGAGGAATTCGGCATCGCCGCCTGCCTGTTCATCGCCTCGATTTTCGCTTTTGTCGTGCTGCGCGGCCTTCTTCAGGCCTCGCGCAACGACGACCCGTTCTGCCGTTTCGCGAGCGCCGGCCTCGTTCTGATGTTCGGCATCCAGAGCGCCATCAACATGGCGGTCAATCTTCATCTGATGCCGGCCAAGGGCATGACTTTGCCGTTCATCTCCTATGGCGGCTCCTCGCTGATCTCGCTGGCGATCGGCATCGGCTTCCTGATCGCGGTGACGCGCAAGCGCCCCGGCGAACGCATCATCGCCAGCGCGCAGGCGCAGCGCGAAGGCCGGGCCGCCGCGCTCAAAGGCCATGAGGCGGCGCGGCGGGAAATCTATCCATGAGCGCAGATCGGCCTATTCTGCTCGCGGCGGGCGGCACGGGCGGACATCTTTTCCCGGCGCTGGCGACCAGCGAGGCGCTTGCCGCGCGGGGCTTTGCCGTCGAGCTTTTCACCGACGAGCGAGCGCAAAAATATGGCCAGGATTTTCCTGCGCGAGCCATTCATATTGTCAGCTCCGCCTCGCCGCGCGGCTCAGGACTGATCTCGCGCGCGACCGCGGCCCTGGCGCTCGCCCGCGGCACGATGCAGGCGCGAAAGCTCATCGCGCGCATACGGCCGCTCGCGCTGATCGGGTTTGGCGGCTATCCGAGCGTGCCGCCGGTGCTGGCGGCGAGCCAGCTCGGCGTGCCGACGGTCATCCACGAAGGCAACGCCGTCATCGGCAAGGCCAATCTGTTCCTCGCGCCCCGCGTGCGCGCCATCGCCAAGGGCTTTGCGACGCTCGACGGAATTTCCGCCGCGCTCGCCGCAAAAACCCATCTGACTGGCGATCCGGTGCGGCCGATGGTGATCGAGGCGGCGAAAATTCCCTTCCCCGATTTTTCCGATGGAAGGCTGCGTCTGCTCGTCACCGGCGGCTCGCAAGGAGCGCGGGTGATGTCGGACATCGTGCCGGCGGCCATCGAACTGTTGTCCGAAGCCGAGCGCAAAGCCCTGATCGTCGTGCAGCAGGCGCGCGGCGAGGATGAGGCGCGCGTCCGCGAAGCCTATGCAAGACTTGGCGTTGCGGCCGAGGTCAAAGCCTTCTTCGCCGATCTGCCGCTCAGAATCGCGGCGGCCCATCTCGTGATCGGCCGGGCCGGCGCCTCGACCGTCTCGGAGCTGACGGTGATCGGCCGTCCCGCCATCCTCGTGCCGCTGCCGCATGCTCTGGATCAGGATCAGGCGGCCAATGCGCGGCAGTTCGCGGCCTCGGGCGGCGCGAGCGTCGTCGCGCAGAGCGCATTTTCGCCGCAATGGCTGGCCAATGCCTTGAGCGAGGCGCAAAAAGACCTGGCGGGCCTCGCCCGTCGCGCCGAGGCGGCGAGGGGCGCGGGGATTCCCGACGCCGCGGACCGCCTCGCCGATCTCGTCCTCAGCGTCGCCGGGCATAAGGAGAAGGCCGCGCCATGAAACTTCCGCATGAACTCGGACCGATCCATTTCATCGGCATCGGCGGCATCGGCATGTCCGGCATCGCCGAGGTGCTGATCAATCTCGGCTATTCCGTGCAGGGCTCCGACGCCGCCGAGAACGCCAATGTGCTGCGTCTGCGCCGCAAAGGCGCGATCATCCATATCGGCCATCGCGCCGACAATCTCGGCGACGCCGAGGTTGTGGTGGTCTCGACGGCGATCAAACGCAACAACCCCGAGCTCGTCTATGCGCGCGAAATGCGCCTGCCGGTCGTGCGCCGCGCCGAAATGCTCGCCGAGCTGATGCGGCTGAAGCAATGCGTCGCCATTGCCGGCACGCATGGCAAGACGACGACGACTTCGCTCGTGGCCACGCTGCTCGAGGCCGGCGGCTTCGATCCGACGGTCATCAATGGCGGCATCATCAACGCCTATGGCACCAATTCGCGGTTGGGGGCCGGCGACTGGATGGTGGTCGAGGCCGACGAAAGCGACGGTACGTTCCTGAAACTGCCGGCCGACGTCGCCATCATCACCAATATCGACCCCGAACATCTCGACCATTTCGGCACCTTCGAGAACATCCGCAAGGCGTTCCGCTCCTTCGTCGAAAATATCCCTTTTTATGGCTTCGCCGTCATGTGCCTCGATCATCCGACGGTGCAGGAGCTCGTCGGCCAGATCGAGGACCGGCGCGTCATCACCTATGGCGAGAATCCGCACGCCGACGTGCGGCTTGTCGAAATCGATCTTGCCGGCGGCATGTCGCGCTTTTCCGTGATCGTGCGCGACCGCAAGAGCGGCAGCCAGACGGTGATCGAGAAAATCCTGATGCCGATGCCCGGCCTGCATAATGCGCTGAACGCAACGGCGGCCATCGCCGTCGCGCACCAGCTCGGCATGAGCCCCGACCAGATCCGAGGCGCGCTCGCAGGGTTCGGCGGCGTCAAGCGCCGCTTCACCCGCACTGGCGAATGGAACGGCGCCATCATTTTCGACGATTACGCGCATCATCCGGTCGAGATCGCCGCCGTGCTCAAGGCCGCGCGCGCCTCGACCAAGGGCCGCGTCATCGCCATCGTGCAGCCGCATCGCTACACGCGCCTGCATTCGCTGTTCAATGAATTCGCGGCCTGCTTCAACGACGCCGACGCGGTGATCGTCGCCGATGTCTATGCGGCCGGCGAAGCGCCGATCGAGGGCGCCGACCGCGACGGCCTTGTCGCCGCGATCAAGGCGCGCGGCCATCGCCTCGCCATGCCGCTCGCCCGTCCCGCCGATCTGTCGCGGCTGGTCCGCCAGCTGGCGCGGCCGGGCGATTACATTGTGCTGCTCGGGGCCGGCAACATCACGCAATGGGCCTACGCCTTGCCGGGCGAGCTCGCGGCGAACGCGGCGTAAGCGTTTGCGACAGCAGCCGGATTTATCAGAGCCTCGACCCGTGGCGTTTCCGGATTTGACGCCGGATCTACGGCGGGCGATGCCGGACCTGCGCGGCGCGCTTGCCGCAAACGCGCCGCTGTCGGGGCTGACCTTCTTTCGCACCGGCGGCCCGGCGCAGATCCTGTTCGAACCAGCCGACGAAGCCGACCTTTCCTATTTTCTGCAGCGGCTCGACCCGTCGCTCCCGGTTGTGACGCTCGGCGCGGGTTCGAACCTGCTCGTGCGCGACGGCGGGCTCAAGGGCGTTGTTATAAGGCTAGGCCGCCCGTTCGAGGAGATCGCCATCGAGGGGTTGCGCGTCACGGCAGGCGCCGCGGCGCGCGACATGAAGCTCGCGCTGGTCGCAGGCCGGGCCGGCGTCGCGGGTCTGTCGTTCCTGCGCGGCGTTCCGGGATCGATCGGCGGTGCGCTGCGCATGAACGCCGGCGCCTATGGGTCGGAGATCAAGGATCGCCTGATCTCCTGCCGCGGCGTCGACCGCGCCGGACGCATCATCGAATTCGCCAACGCCGATATGGGATTTTCCTATCGCCACAGCGCAATCGGCCCGGACATCATCTTTACCGGCGCGACGTTTGAAGGCTTGGCTGGCGAGTCTGAAAAGCTGATGGCCGAGATGGCGGAAATCACGGCGGAGCGCGGCAAGACCCAGCCGGTCAACAGCCGCACTGGCGGCTCCACCTTCAAGAATCCGCCGGGCCACAAAGCCTGGGCGCTGATCGACGCCGCCGGCTGCCGCGGCTTGCGGATCGGCGATGCGCAGATCTCCGAACTGCATTGCAATTTTCTGATTAATCAGGGGGCGGCCAGCGCGGCGGACATCGAGGCCCTCGGCGAGGAGGTCCGCGCTCGCGTCAAGGCAAAAAGCGGCGTGACGCTCGAATGGGAGATTTTGCGGGTGGGGGAGGCATGAACTTTCTCGCGCGCCTCAACCTCAAGATCCCTCATCCTGGGGAGCAGGCGAAGCCTGCGTCTCGAAGGACGAGGGATCGCTCGATGAGGTTTCGATCTTGCTCTTGCGCCGCGCAAGCGCAGACAAAGCGTCAAAATCCCCACGCATATGCGCTTTCTTTTTTGCGCGGGACCAACCCTTGATGCGCCGCTCCGCCGCGACGGCCTCATCCGTTCGCTCGTAATATTCGCTGAAGACAAGTTCGACGGGTGAGCGATTTTTCGTATAGCAGGCCTCGATCAGTCCGCGCGCGTGTTCGCTCACCCGCTCTTCGACTGAGCGATGCGTAATTCCTGTGGAATGGCTGCCATCGGCGCAGCGCAGAATGTAGATCGACGCGCCCTGCATCGGAAATCCTCGTCCTTCGAGACGCCGCTGCGCGGCTCCTCAGGATGAGGATTTCCTAAAGCTCCGCAATGCCGCCTTCACCAAAAAACGGATTTTACCAATGACCAAACATGTCGCCGTTCTGATGGGCGGGCTTTCCGCCGAGCGCGAGGTCTCGCTGCGCTCGGGCGCAGCCTGCGCCAAGGCGCTCGAAGCGGAAGGTTTTAAGGTCACGCCGCTCGACGTCGATCGCGACATCGCGCAGACGCTCGCGGCGCTGCGCCCGGACGTTGCCCTCAACGCGCTGCACGGACGCTACGGCGAGGACGGCGTGATCCAGGGCGTGCTTGAAATGCTCGCCATTCCCTATACGCATTCCGGCGTGCTCGCCTCGGCGCTCGCCATGCAGAAGGATCGCGCCAAGGATGTTTTGCGCGCCGCCGGCGTGCCGGTGGCCGAGGGCGTCACCATCGGCCGTTTCGAGGCGGCCAAGGCCCATGTCATGGCGCCGCCCTATGTCGTCAAGCCGCTCGGAGAGGGCTCGTCCTTCGGAGTCATCATCGTGCGCGCCGATCAGGCGCATCCGCCGCAGGAGCTGACGCGCGAGGACTGGGTCTATGGCGACCTCGTTCTGGTCGAACGTTTCGTCGCCGGACGCGAACTCACCTGCGCCGTCATCGGCGACAAGGCCTATGGCGTCACCGAAATCCGCGCCGCCGACGGCGGATGGTACGATTATGACGCAAAATACAAGGCTGGAGGCTCCATCCACATCCTTCCGGCGAATCTTAAAGAATTTGTTTACCAAAATGTACAAGAGTTAGCTCTTGTGGCGCACAGAGCGCTCGGCTGTCGCGGGGTAAGCCGGACTGACTTTCGCTACGACGATACGCCTCAAGGGACGGGCGAGCTCGTCGTGCTCGAAGTCAACAGCCAACCCGGAATGACCGAGACGTCGCTGGTGCCAGAGATCGCGGCATATGCCGGCATATCTTTTGGCGAGCTTGTTCGATGGATGGTCGAAGACGCTTCCTGCGATCGCTAGGCGCGAGGCAGGGCGAATTTGCGCAGATGGCTCCGTTCGGGGCGGCGCTCAAAGCCCCGGCGGCTGTCCGGCGCGCGCCAACGGCGAAGCCGCGGGCGCGCCGGCCGAGGCCGGGAGCGCGTCATCGTCTGCTCGCGCGGCTGAGCGGCAGCGGCGCGACCTTCGTCTTCGTTGCAGCGCTGTTCGCCGCGACTGGCGTCTATGGCGCGGTGAGGGGCGGCCACTATCAGACGATGATCGAGGCCTATGGGGAGCCCGCCGACATCATGGCGCGGGCGCTCGGCTTTCGTATCAAGGCCGTGACGATCGCCGGCCAGAACGAGCTCACGGAAGCAGAAATCCTCGCCGCCGCCGGCGTCGGTGAGCGCAATTCGCTTCCCTTCCTCGACGTCGCCAAGGTGCGCGAGAGATTGCGTGCAATTCCTCTCGTCAAGGAGGTCAGCGTCGCGAAGCTCTACCCCAATCGCCTGCTGATCGAGATCGAGGAGCGCCAGCCCGCGGCGCTCTGGCAGAAAGACGGAACGGTCCACATCGTAGCGACCGACGGCATGACGATCGACGATCTGCGCGACCAGCGCTTCGCCAATCTGCCGCTCGTCGTCGGCGACGACGCCAATATGAAGCTTGACGACTATCGCGCGATTTTGGAGGCGGCCGGCTCGCTGCGCGAAAGAATCAGAGCCGGAGTTTTTGTCTCAGGCCGCCGCTGGAACCTCAAAATGAACGATGGCGTCGATGTCCTGCTTCCCGAAACTGCTCCTGCCGCGGCGGTCGAAACGCTGGTCCGGCTACAGCGCGAATCACGCGTGCTCGACAAGGCGGTGTTGTCGATCGACCTGCGCCAGCCAGGCCGTATGACCGCACGGTTGACGGAAGAGGCGAGCGCCGAGCGCGTTGCTGCGGCCGCCGCGCATAAGCCAAAGTCGAAAGGCGGCCAGATATGAATTTCGATACCCTGCCGCCGCGCCTGCGTCCTCTCTCGGAACGCAAGAGCGCGATTTTATCCGTGCTGGATATCGGCACCTCGAAGGTCGTCTGCCTGATCGCGCGGCTCAATCCCAATACGTCGTCTGAGGCTCCAAGGGGGCGCACGCATCGCTGCCGCATTCTCGGCATCGGCCACCAGCGCTCGCGCGGCGTCAAGGGCGGCGCCATCATCGATATGGACGCGATCGAGGATTCGATCCGGCGCGCCGTCGACGCCGCCGAGCGGATGGCCGGCGTCGAGGTCGAAAGCGTCATCATCAATGGCACCGGCGGGCGTCTTGGCTCGCAGCTGTTAGACGCCAAGGTCGCGATCGGCGGTCGCGCGGTCGCCCAGCCCGACATCCATCGGGTGCTCGAAGCCTGCACCGCGCATGGCGGGCGCGACGGGCGCGCCGTCCTGCATTCGCTGCCGATCGGCTTCTCGATTGGCGAGACGCGCCATATCGAGGATCCGCGCGGCATGATCGGCGAAGAACTTGGCGCCGAGATGCATGTGCTCTCCTGCGACGCCGCCGCCGCGCGCAATCTGATGCTCGCCGTCGAGCGCTGCCACCTGCGCGTCGACGCCATGGTCGCAACGCCTTACGCCGCCGGCTTATCGGTGCTCGCCGATGATGAAGCAGAACTCGGCGCCGCCCTCATCGACATGGGCGGCGGCACCACCACGGTCAGCATGTTCGCCGGCGGCAATCTGACCTATGTCGACGGCTTCGCGCTCGGCGGCAATCATGTCACGACCGATATCGCGCGCGGCCTCAGCATCCGGCTTGCCGACGCCGAGCGGCTGAAGACGCTTTACGGCGCCTGCATGACGTCGGCCTCCGACGAGCGCGAGACGGTCGCGGTCGTCCAGGTGGGCGAGGACGGCGACCACCCGGCGCATCTGCCGAAGTCGAACCTCATCGCGATCATCAAGCCGCGCGTCGAGGAGATCCTAGAGGTCGTGCGCGACAGGCTGAAGGCCTCAGGTTTTCCAGGTCATGCCGGACGGCGCATCGTGCTGACGGGCGGGGCGAGCCAGCTTTCCGGCATGCCGGAGGCGGCCAAGCGCATCCTTTCGGGCCAGGTTCGCCTCGGACGCCCGCTCGGTGTGCAGGGCCTGCCGGAATCGGCCAAGAACCCCGCCTTTTCGGCGGCGGTCGGCCTGCTGGTCTATCCTCAGGTCAGCGGCAACGAACATTTCCGGCCCTCGCGGGTCCCAAGCATCGCGGCCTCTCAGTCGCCAGGCTACATGGGGCGCGTCGGGCGCTGGCTGAAGAGCAGTTTCTGATCGCCTGGGTTCAGGGAGGAGCGGACCTCCCAAAGCCCTGAGATCGAAAGGATCGCCTGAGCGTCGCGCAAAGCGGTCAGGCAATAGAGTCGAAGGCGGAACGCAAGGGGTGGCGGCCTCGAGCGCTTCGTTCAAATGAACCAAACCAATCCTGGGCGACCTTCACCGGCGCTCCAACGTCGAGAGGCCAGACGATGACGATCAATCTCAAAGCACCCGAGCTCCGCGAGCTCAAGCCGCGCATCATGGTGTGCGGCGTTGGCGGCGCCGGCGGCAACGCCGTCAACAATATGATCGTCTCGGGGCTGATCGGGGTCGATTTCATTGTCGCTAACACCGACGCGCAAGCGCTGACCTCCTCTCGCGCCGAACGCATCATCCAGATGGGCTTGCAGGTGACCGAAGGCCTCGGCGCTGGTTCGCAGCCCGAGGTCGGGCGCGCCGCGGCGGAAGAGGCGATCGAGGAAATCCGCGATCATCTGTCTGGCGCGCATATGTGCTTCGTCACCGCCGGCATGGGCGGCGGCACCGGCACGGGCGCGGCTCCGGTCATCGCGCGGGCCGCGCGCGACATGGGCATCCTCACCGTTGGCGTCGTCACGAAGCCGTTCCAGTTTGAAGGCTCGCGCCGGATGCGGCTTGCCGAATCCGGCATCAACGAGCTGCAGAAGGCCGTCGACACGCTGATTATCATCCCGAACCAGAATCTGTTCCGGATCGCGACCGAGCGCACCACCTTCGCCGACGCCTTCGCGATGGCCGATCAGGTGCTCTATTCAGGCGTCGCCTGCATCACCGACCTTATGGTCAAGGAAGGCCTGATCAATCTCGACTTCGCCGACGTGCGCGCCATCATGCGCGAGATGGGCAAGGCGATGATGGGCACGGGCGAGGCCTCGGGCGACCGGCGCGCCATCCTCGCGGCGGAGGCGGCGATCGCCAATCCGCTGCTCGACGAAGTGTCGATGAAGGGCGCGCGCGGCCTGTTGATCTCGATCACCGGCGGCAACGACCTCACCCTTTACGAGGTCGACGAGGCGGCCGGCCGCATCCGTCAGGAGGTCGACGAGGACGCCAACATCATCCTTGGCGCCACCTTCGATTCCTCGCTCGACGGCATTGTCCGCGTCTCGGTCGTCGCCACCGGCATCGACCAGCCGGCTGGCGCCTATGAGCTCACTGCCGCCGAGAACCGCATCACTGAAGTCGCCAACCGGCTGCGCGCGCAAACCGCGGCGCGGCCGATCGAGGCGGCGCCAGCGCCCGTATTTGAACATGCCGCGGCGCCCGAAGCCTATCCTTCGCCCGTTCGCGAAGCCTATGAGGAGCGCATTCCGCAGCAGACGCGCCCGCAATATGCCGCCGCGCCGCAGGGCGTCTATATTGAGGAGGCCCAGGCGCCGCAGCATCGCTACGCCGAGCCGGCCGCGCCCCAGGCGCGCGTCGACGATCATTTCGATCCCGGCCCGTTCATTCCTGCGGCGCCGGAATCGCCGGTGGTGCGGCCGCAAAGAATGCCGCAGATCGACGATCTGCCGCTGCCGGCGCAAAACCAGCTGCGCGCCCAGCGCGGCGAGGCTCCGGCGCAGCAGCATCCTCACCCCGAGGCCAAGCGCCGCTCGTTGCTGGAGCGGCTCGCCTCCTTCGGTGCGGGCCGCCAGGAGGAGGGTCCGGGCGTCGCCATCTCGCCCGAGCAACGTCAGCCGACGCCGCAGCTGCGCCTGCCGCAGCCGCGCCCGCAGGGGCCAAACCCGGTGCAGGCCGAATATGGCAAGCGTCCGCAGCAGCCGGCTCCGCAGCAGCGGCCGCCGCAACAGGATCCGCATGCGCGCGCCGCCTATCAGACCCGCGTCAGCGAAGAGGACCAGCTCGAAATCCCGGCTTTCCTGCGCCGCCAGTCGAGCTGAACGCGCCGCGCCCCTGGGTCCCGCACGGGACGCGGGGGCGGCGTCCCTTTTGAAAAATAGGTGCGGGGTATTTGTCGCTGGCCGAGGCGCCACATTAATGCCTTTGTGACGCCGCACAGCTAAATCCGCGCATGGTTGGCCTTGGCCGGCTGTTCCGGCGCAAGACACGTGTTTTTCACGGACGACGATCGAGCGATCCGCATGAACCATGCATTGAAGGCTGTTCGTTTTTTCCCCACGCGGCGCTCCATCGGGCGATCCATCGCGCGCTCCTGGGGCTTGACGCTGGGACTTGCCGGCGCGCTCGCGCTGCCCGTCGCCGCCAGCGCCGACATGCTTGATTCGTTGAACCCGATGAACTGGTTCAACGGCGACAAATACAAGCCGGAAGTCCTCAAGGATACGCCGGCCGAGGATCTCTATAATCAAGGTCTCGCCCGCCTGAAGGTGAGAGACTATCCCGCCGCGGCCAAGTCTTTCGCTGCGCTCGACAAGCAATATCCCTATTCGCAGTGGCAGAGGAAAGGTCTCATCATGACCATCTTCTCCCAATATCAAGCCGGCTCCTATGAGGACGCCATCGGCTCGGCCAAGCGCTATATCGGGCTGTTTCCGCAGGCGGCGGACGTCGACTACGCCTACTATCTCGAGGCGATGTCCTATTATAACCAGATTCCAGACATCAGCCGCGATCAGGACCGCTCGGCCAAGGCCGCCGATCTTTTTGCGCAGATCATCGAAAAATATCCGAAGTCCGAATATGTCGACGATTCGCGCTACAAGCTGCAGGTGACGCGCGACCAGCTCGCCGGCAAGGAAATGATGGTCGGGCGCTTTTATCTCAATCAGCGCAACTATGTCGCCGCCGTCGGCCGCTTCCGCGAAGTGCTCGCCAAATATCAGACGACGCGCCACGCCGAGGAGGCCTTGATGCGCCTGACGGAGGCCTATCTGGCCCTCGGCGTACCGCAAGAGGCGCAGACCGCGGCCGCGATCCTTGGCCACAACTTCCCCGATTCGGTCTGGTACAAGGACGCTTACGCGCTGCTGCGCACCGACGGGCTGGAGCCGAACGAGGACAAGGGCTCGTGGATCTCCAAAGCCTTCTCGAAACTTGGCCTCGGCTAGACCGCCGACGCCGTTCCGGGCCGCCGAACCGTCCGCGTCCGATCGCTGCTGAGCCTTGTTCCGGCGCGAAACCTCTGCAATTTTTCCGCGCCATACGTTAAGAACGCATGGCGCGCGGCTTTTCCGCCGGGCGACCTGACATCGCTCATTCGGGCGGAAAAAGCGGCGCCGCGATGCTGGTTCAGCTCTCCATCCGCAACATCGTCCTGATCGACCGGCTCGACATGAGTTTTTCCGGCGGCCTCAGCGTGCTGACCGGCGAGACCGGCGCCGGCAAATCGATCCTGCTCGATTCCTTCTCCCTCGCTCTTGGCGCGCGCGGCGACGGCTCCCTCGTCCGCGAGGGCGAGGCACAGGGCCAGGTGACCGCAGCCTTCGATCTGACGCCGGACCATCCCGCCCTGAAGGCGGCGAACGCGCAGGACATCGAGACCGACGGCTCTCTCATCTTGCGCCGCGTCCAGCTCGCGGACGGGCGCACGCGGGCCTTCGTCAACGACCAGCGCGTCACCTCGCAGGCGCTGCGCCTCGTCACCCGCGAACTGGTCGAGATCCACGGGCAGCATGATGACCGCGCCATGGTCGATTCGACGACGCACCGCGCGCTGATCGACGCCTATGGCGGGCTCGAGCCGCAATTGCGCCGGGCGCGCGCCGCGCATGTCAGATGGCGCGATCTGTCGGCGGAAAAAGCCCGCGAGGAGATTCGCATCGCCAAGGCGCGCGCGGACGCCGATTATCTGCGCCACGCCTTTGCGGAACTCGACAAACTCAGCCCGGAACCCGGCGAGGAGGAGGCGCTCGCGGCGCGCCGCACCTTGATGATGCAATCGGAGAAGGTCGCGGCCGATCTCCGCGACGCCTATGAGTCTGTCGCAGGCGATCATTCGCCGATGTCCGCGCTCTCGGCCGCGCTGCGCCGGCTGCAGCGGCGAGAGGCGCAGGCGCCGCAGCTGATCGAGCCGCCGGCGCAGGCGCTGGACGCGGTCCTGACCGCGCTGGACCTCGCCGGCGAGGCGCTGGCCCAGGCGCTGCGCGAGGCCGACTATGACCCGCGCGAACTGGAGCAGGTCGAGGAGCGCCTGTTCGCCCTCCGCGCCGCGAGCCGCAAATATACCGCTCCCGTCGACGCCTTGCCCAAGCTTGCGGAAAATTTCGCGACAGCGCTCGGGGAGCTGGACGCCGGCGAGGCGCGGCTTGAAGGTTTGACCAGGGATGTGGCGCTCGCGGAAGCCGATTACGGGAAGGCTGCCAAAGAGCTGTCGGCCGCGCGGAAAACCGCGGCGAGCGCGCTCGATCGCGCCGTCAACGCCGAACTCGCGCCGCTGAAACTCGAAGGCGCGCTTTTTTCGACCGCGATCTGCCCCGAGGCGGCGGCCCCCGAGGGGATCGACGCGGTCGAATTCTGGGTTCAGACCAATCCCGGCACGCGGCCCGGGCCGCTGTTGAAAATCGCCTCCGGCGGCGAACTCGCGCGCTTCATGCTGGCCTTGAAGGTCGTGCTCGCCGAACGAGGGTCGGCGCCGACCCTCGTTTTCGACGAGATCGACACCGGCGTCGGCGGGGCGGTGGCCGACGCCATCGGCCAGAGGCTCGAGCGGCTTGGCCGCCGCGTGCAGGTGCTCGCCGTCACCCATGCGCCGCAGGTCGCGGCCAAGGCGGAAAGCCATTTCCGCATCGCCAAGGACGCTGCCGAGCCCGGCCGCGTGGCGACGCGCGTCACGGCGCTGGCGGCGGAGGCAAGGCGCGAGGAAGTCGCGCGCATGCTGGCCGGCGCGACCATCACCAATGAGGCCCGTGCCGCGGCCGCAAAGCTGATGCAGCGCGCGAAGTGATTTTTGCTTGGCGTTGAATGACGCGACGAGCTTCTTCGAACGCGTTCGCTAATTCGGGTCGAGGAGTCCCAAAATCATCGTGATCAGAGGGTCTTCGCTCTGGCGAAGGCTTTGCCTCCAACGGTTTCAGCCTGTTTGACGAAGTCGACGAACATCCCGTCGATCATCGCCCTGACGTCCTCGGGCGCGCGATCGGGAGTTCCCGCGTCATAGGGGGGCTGCGGGGCATATTCCGAAAGAAGCTGCACGGCTTGGGCATAGGTCTTGTCCCGCATGAGGCTGACCAGCGTCAGGCCGAAGTCAATGCCGGCGGTGACGCCGCCCCCGGTCATCCGGTTGCGGTCCAGAACGACCCGCCCGTCTGTCGGGATGGCCCCGAAAGTCGCCAGCGCCGGCTTTGCCGCCCAATGCGATGTCGCCTTGTAGCCTTCGAGAAGCCCCGCTGCGCCGAGAAGCAGCGAGCCCGTGCATACAGAGGTCACATATTTCGCCCGGGCGCCGCGGTCCTTCAGAAAGCGCAGCGTGGCGTCGTCCTGCATGGCGGCGAGCGTGCCCGATGAGCCGCCCGGCACACAGACGACATCGAGGTCTAGAGGACAATCATCGAAGCTCCGGGTTGGCGTGAACACCAGGCCCGTGTCGCTTTGCACCGGGTCTTTCGTCCTGGCGACGGCATAGGTCGCAGCTCCCATCAGATTGGCCAGCATATATTGCGGGCCAACCATGTCGAGAGCGGTAAATTGAGGATAGATAAGGAAGGCGATCTGCTCCTTGCCCATCCAGGACGCCGGCATCGCCGACATGTCATGCACGGCGCCCTGGGTTGAGGCGGATGGCCCGCCTCCCTCCTGCGCATGGCCCTTCCCGCCGCCAAGAAAGGCGAGAAGACCGGCGAAACCCAGCGCTCGCCTTGAGATTTCCATCAGGGACTCCTCATTTGAACTTCCATGAGACCTTGCCGTAAACGCCCCTGGCGTCGCCCGTCGCGACGCGGCCGCCATAGTAATTATACGGCACATAATATTGCTCGCCGGTCAGGTTCTTGACCGTGACGGACGCTGCAAAATTATCTTTCTGATAGCTGAGAGTGGCGTCGACGGTGAAATAGGCGTTGGTCCGGTACAGATTGGCAAGGTCGACATAGGCGCCCGATGCGGCATAGACGCCGGCCCCGAGGCTCCAGCCTTGAAGCGGACCATCGAAGCTATAATTGACCCAGAGACGACCTGAATGGGGCGGCACGATATTGAGCGTGCTTCCCGCCGGGGCTGTGCCGGGAATGTCGTTCAAAAGGATGGCGTTGATGTAGGAATAATTGGCCAGCACTTTCCAGTGGCTGTCTGGCTGCCACAGAAGGTCTGTTTCAACGCCGCGGGAACGCTGTTTTCCGATGCCCTCATAGGCGACGCCGGTGAAAACCGGCACGCCGGTGCGGTTGATATCGAACACGGCGGCCGAGCCGGTAAAGCCGTAGCCTAGATCGAATTTGGCGCCTGCCTCGACCTGCTCGGACCGCTCTGGCGTCGGAGCGCCGACATAAATAGTGAACGGATTGCCCTTGAGGCCCTGGCTATAGCTGGCGAAGACGGAAAAGCCGCCGACAATGTCGATCACCGCTCCAGCGCGCGGAAGAATGGCGCTGGCGTCGGCATTCTGTAAAGTCCGGGACGTAGTCGATCCGTTCTCGATCTGAAGATTTGCCACCCGCAGTCCGCCAAGCAGATGGATGCGCTCCCATGCTGTCGTCTGAAGCTGCGCATAGCCGCCAGCCGTAAGATAGGTATTGTCGCCGCCCGCGATCAGATTGGCGTTATTGACGCCCGGCCCCGGCTCGACAAAAGATGGAAACGCGGGATTGAGCAGATTCACGTAGCCCAGCGTGAAAATGTCGTTGAGATCGCCGTACATATAGCCCGTGTCCGTCACGCGGCTGTAATCGGCGCCAAGCAGCAGTTTGTTTTCAGTCGGCCCGACGTTGAATTTCAACAGTGAGCTTGCCGCCAGCGTGACTTCTTTCTGCTGCTGGTAGAGCGCCATGTTCATTATATTCCAGTAGGCGACGGGCAAAGCCGGCGAGTTGCCGGCAAAATCGAACCCGCTTGTAAAATTCTGCGCCAGCTCCTTGAATTCAGTGTTGCTGACCCGGGCCTGGACATTCGTGGACCAGACTTCGTTAAAGCTGTGATCGAAATTGGCTGTGACGCTTTGGACTCGCGAATAGGACTTCGGAATATCCGAGGGGCCGGCAAACAGATCCGGATTCAGCCTGAAAGGCCCTGTCACCGTGCCCGTGGCGGGCAGGCCCTGATATTCCTGCTGCTCCCAGCTCGTGACGCGTCCCTGCAGCGTGAGGGTCGTATCCGACTTGTTGGTGAAGGTCAGCGTCGGATTGAACGAATAGCGATTCGTCTCGATCACATCGATGAAAGAGTTCGCAGAAGTATATTCTCCGGTTATGCGGAACAAGACGGTTCCGTCCTGGGTGATCGGCGTATTGATGTCGAAGTAGGGCTGCAGAAAGGTGAAACTGCCGAAGCTCATACCCATTTCGGCGAAGGCCTTATCGGTGGGAAGCTTGGAGACGAGATTGACCACGCCTCCGAGGGGGGCACCGGCGCCGCCGCCATAAAGAATGGCGTTTGGCCCCTTCAGCACTTCGATGCGTTCGACATTGACGAGAGAGTCACGGTCGCCGCCATTGTAGAAAGTGGTCAACCCGTCAACCCAGTGATCGGCGGGAAAGCCCCTGATATAGGTGGAGTTAAACGCCGGCGTCTGCAGCACATTGGTGCCGACGACGCCGCTGACGTTTCGAAGCGCCTCCGTCACCGAAAGGCTGTCCTGATCGTCAATAAGCGATCGGGGAATGACCTGGATGGATTGAGGGATTTCGTTGATTGGCGTGTTTGTGCGGGTGGCGCTCTCGGCTGTCAGCGCGCGATAGCCCTGGACCGGGCCGGCCGTTGTCTGTTCGACCGGAGGCCCGGCGACGTTCTGGCTGTCGGCGCCAGTCTCGGCTGGCTGCACGATGACGGTCGGCAAGGTGTCGGACTGCGCATAGCTGGCCGAGGGAATGGAAGCAAAAGTTGCGGATGCCGCGCATAGCATGCGGAGCGCATGAGACATGGAAATCTCCCACGAGATAAAGACTGCAATCGGCTGTGAGGTCAGACGGTTGCCGTTCTCGGGGGGCCTTGTGACGAACGGGGCTCGCGACGTTCGGCGATTGATACGCCCGACGCGATGAAACTCGGCTTTCGGCTATGAATCGCCGTTGGGAAATTGATCGAGAAATCGCCCGGAAAGAGCGGCGCAAGCGAGGCCAGCGCGCAGAAGACGCAGGCCGAATGGTGGTGAAAAATTCGAGAGTTGTCCGGGACGCCAGCGGGGGATGATTCAATTCCGCGGCAGATCGGAAACGACGTCAATGCGTCCTCAAACGCCATGCTTCCGGCGATGACGCCGAGGAGAAGCGCCTGCAGGACGATCAGCTGCGCAATGGAAACACTGACCACCCTACGCCAAGTCGATTTTCCTGGCTTGAACCGCCTCATAGTCTCGTGTTTCTTGAACGCGCTGCACCTTAACGTCAGGATTGCATATCCTGCCTCAACTGTCGTGTGGCTGAAGCTTGACGCGAGATCCGCGCTTGCTTTCCGTCGGCTCGATCCGGGGCCATAAACACGTATTATTCCAATTTGTTAGAGTGCAATATGGGCGGCAGGATACGCAAATTTCAGCTTATTCCTCTGTAAGACTTCCGGCTTGTGTGGCTATTCGGTTACGCTTCAATGTTAAGCAACAGCGCTGAACGGCGTCTGTCTTTCTCTACCCGGTCGGTTCATCGGCCACTTAGTCCAGCGCGCCGATAGCGGGCCGTCAATTTGAGATGCCATTATAAGATAAAGTCCCACGGTTCCGTTTCCCACTGCAGCGCGCCTCATGCTAATTCTGCCGCGATGAAACTCGCAAAGCCCCCATCGGCGATGACGCTCGCGCAGGCTAAGCGCGAACATACGCGGCTCGGCGCCGAGATTGCGGCGCATGACGCGCGCTATTATCGCGAGGACGCGCCGACGATTTCGGACGCGGAATATGATCGGCTGCGCCTCCGCTACGGCGAGCTTGAGAGCGCCTTTCCTGAACTCGCGAGCCCGGATTCGCTCACCAAAAAAGTCGGCGCCGCGCCTTCGGAAAAATTCGCGAAGGTCCGTCACAAGGTCCCGATGCTCTCGCTCGGCAATGTGTTCAGCGAGGAGGAAGTCGAGGATTTTGTCGCGCGCGTCCGGCGCTTTCTTGGCCTCCCCGCTGAGGCGCCCCTGGCGATCACCGCCGAGCCGAAAATCGACGGGCTTTCTTGCTCGCTGCGCTTCGAGAAGGGCCAATTGGTTCAGGCGGCGACGCGCGGCGACGGCTTTGAGGGCGAGGATGTTGCTGCCAATGTGCGGACCATCGCCGAGATTCCCGCACGCCTCAAGGGGGAGCCGCCCGAAGTCCTCGAAGTGCGCGGCGAAGTCTATATGACCCACGCCGATTTCGCCGCGCTCAATGCGCGTCAGGCCGAGGCCGGCAAAACGCTGTTCGCCAATCCGCGCAACGCCGCGGCGGGTTCGCTGCGCCAACTCGATCCAAACATCACCAAAGGCCGGCCGCTGCATTTCTTTGCCTATGCCTGGGGCGAAATTCTTCCCCGTCCGCCAGCCGACACGCAAATGGGCATGGTCGCGGCGTTCAAATCCTACGGGCTGCCGGTCAATCCGCTGATGGTTCTTTGCCATTCGGCCGAAGAGCTCATCGCCAAATATCGCTCGATCGAGGAGAGGCGCGCCGCGCTCGGCTATGACATCGACGGCGTGGTCTACAAGGTTGATTCTGTTGTGCTTCAGGAGCGGCTTGGCTTTGTGTCGCGCTCGCCGCGCTGGGCCGTTGCGCATAAATTCCCGGCCGAACAGGCGACCACCATTTTGCGCGACATTGAAATCCAGGTCGGCCGCACCGGCGCGCTGACGCCGGTGGCGCGGCTCGATCCCGTGACCGTCGGCGGCGTCACGGTCGCCAACGCGACGCTGCACAATGAGGACGAGATCGCGCGCAAGGATGTGCGCATCGGCGATACAGTGAAGATCCAGCGCGCCGGCGACGTCATTCCGCAGGTGCTCGGCGTCGTCCTGGATAAGCGCCCGGCCGCGGCGAAGCCTTATGTGTTTCCCGATCATTGTCCGATCTGCGGCTCGGCCGCGATCCGCGAGATCGACGAAAAAACCGGCGTCGCCGACGTCGTGCGCCGCTGCACCGGCGGCCTCATTTGCGCGGCGCAGGCAGTCGAGCGCCTGAAACATTTCGCCTCGCGCAATGCGCTCGATATCGAAGGACTGGGCGACAAGCAGATCGAGCAGTTTTATCACGACGGGCTGATTACGAAGCCTGCCGATATTTTCACGCTCGAAGCGCGCGACAAAGCCTCGCTCAAGAAACTCAAGGACCGCGAGGGCTATGGCGAGACCTCGACCCGCAATCTGTTCCGCGCGATCGAGCAGCGCCGCGCGCCGCCGCTGAACCGCTTCATCTTTGCGCTCGGCATCCGCCATGTTGGCGAGACCAATGCGCGCCGCCTCGCGCGCCATTTCGGCTCCTTCGCCGCGCTGCGCGAGACCGGCCGGGCGGCTGCCCCGGGGTCCGAGGCCCGCGCGGAAATCAACAATATCGAAGGGGTCGGCGAAGTCGTCGCCGAGGCGGTCGCGGATTTTTTCGCCGAGCCGCACAATGAGGAAGCGCTCGACGCGCTGCTCGCCCATGTGATCCCGCAGCCGATGGAGGAGATCGTCTTCGACACCCCCGTCGCCGGCAAGACGGTGGTGTTCACCGGCGCGCTGGAGCGCATGACGCGCGACGAGGCCAAGGCCATGGCGGAGCGGTTGGGCGCCAAGGTCGCCGCCTCCGTGTCGAAGAAGACCGACCTCGTGGTGGCCGGACCGGGGGCGGGATCCAAACTCGCCAAGGCGGCGGAGCTTGGGGTGGAGACGATCAGCGAAGAGGACTGGCTGAAGCTGGTGGGGCGGGCGTAGGTCCGAACTCGACGAGGGCTTGTGCAACCCATTTGGGAAAAGCCGCGCCGGCGCACGCCGGTTCGCGATTGTCTCGACAAGCTGCGTCCGCGGCTTATCATCGCAGTCGAATCTTCCTCACTTTTGGCGACTAACCCCATCCATGATCGGAAAAATTGCACTCGAGGAGCATTTCGTGTCGGAAGACGCGAAGGCCTATCTGCCGGCGCTCGGGGTGAGGCCCGAAGTCCAGAAAAGGATCGATGACGGTCTGACCGACGTCGAGAACTATCGGCTTGCGGACATGGACGCGCATGGCGTCGAAATTCAGCTCGTGTCGTTGACCGCGGACGGCGTCCAGATGGAGCCTGATCGCGACAAGGCGACGAGGATCGCCAGCCGCGCCAATGATGAACTCGCGGAGCGCTTTGTCGCCAGACATCCGACGCGCTTTGCGGGCTTTGCCGCCGTCGCGCTTCAGGACCCGAAAGCTGCGGCGGATGAACTCGAACGCGCGGTCAGGCAGCTGGGTTTTGTCGGCGCGCTTGCGAATGGCTTCAGCAATGTCGGCGATCGCGATACCGGCGAATATTATGATCTGCGCAAGTTTCTGCCGTTCTGGGAGCGGGTCGATGATCTCGGGGTTCCATTCTACCTGCACCCGCGCAGTCCGCTCGACTCGCAGCAGATGATCTATGACGGCCACAAGGAGCTCCTTGGCCCAGCCTGGGCCTTTGGAGTCGAAACAGCGACCCACGCGCTGCGGCTGATCACAAGCGGGCTGTTCGATCGGTTCCCCAAGCTGACGGTCGTCATTGGCCATCTTGGCGAAGGCCTTGTTCCCATGATGTGGCGTTTTCAGAATCGCTTCGACTACGCTTCGTTCGGAAGAAGGCTTCAAAAGCCGGTCGCGCAATATCTCAAGGATAATTTCTACATCACCACCAGCGGCAATTTTCATACGCCGAGTTTGTTGAACGTCATCACGGAAGTCGGCGCCGATCGCGTGATGTTTGCGATCGACTATCCCTATGAGCGGACGGACCAGGCGGTTGAATGGTTCGATCATTGTGCGATCAGCGAAGAAGACCGCCAGAAAATCGGACGCCTGAATGCGATGCGGCTGTTCAAACTCGGTCCTGCGTGCCAGCGAGCCGGTTGGGTCTCGGAAGACAATCTAGGCGCGATCACCGCGTGATATGAAAGATCATGGGAGATCCGCGTGACAGAAAAGTCCGATCGCAGCCGCAATCCGTCACGGCGCGCTGTCGTCGCGTCTGGCGCCGGCCTGATCGGCGCCAATCTTCTGCCCGGCGCCGCCAGCGCTGACGCGCCGGTGGTTGAGACGTCTGCCTTGCCTCTCGTCGCGCCGGACTCGCCCCCGGGCGGCTACAATATTCTGTTCATACTGGTCGATCAGGAGCATTTCTTCGAGGACTGGCCGATGCCCGTTCCCGGCCGGGAATGGATCAAGACGAACGGCGTCACCTTCGCCAATCATCAGGCGGCGTCCTGCGTCTGCTCGCCGGCACGGTCGACGATCTACACTGGACTGCATATTCAGCACACGGGCATTTTCGACAACGCCAATTCGCTGTGGCAGGCGGATATGTCGACGGCGGTGAAGACCATCGGTCATCGCATGAGCGAGCTTGGCTATTATGCGACCTATCAGGGCAAATGGCACCTTAGCGTCAATCTCGATCAGGCCAAGCACGCCATCGACGCGCCGTTCAGCAAATACAGGGAGATCATCGAGAGCTACGGTTTCAAGGATTTCTTCGGCGTCGGAGATATCAACGACACGACGCTTGGCGGCTATAATTTTGACGACACCACCTCGGCTTTCGTCACGCGCTGGCTGCGCACCAAGGGCGAAGAGCTGAGGGAGGCGGGCAAGCCCTGGTATCTTGCGGTCAATTTCGTCAATCCGCATGACGTCATGTATGTCAATTCAGATCTCCCCGGCGAAACCGTTCAGAGCAAGAACACGGCGATGTCGATCGCCCGGCCGCCCGCCGACGCAATCTATCAGGCGGAGTGGGATACGCCCTTGCCGGCGACGAGAGGCCAGGCGTTCGATGCGCCGGGGCGCCCGCCCGCGCAGAAAATCTATCAGGAAGTCCAGGACGTTCTGGTTGGCGCATGGCCGGACGAAGATCGCCGCTGGCGGCTGCTGCGAAACTATTACTACAACTGCATCCGCGACTGCGATCAGCAGGTGGTCCGCGTCCTTGATTCACTCAAAGCCAACGGCATGGACAAGAACACGATCATCGTGTTCACCGCGGATCATGGCGAACTCGGCGGCAATCATCAGATGCGCGGCAAGGGCAATTCCGCCTACAGGCAACAGAACCATTTGCCATTGATGATCGTCCATCCCGCCTATCCGGGCGGGCGGACCTGCAAGGCTGTGACCTCGCAGGTCGATTTGACGCCGACGCTGATGGCTTTGACCGGCGCCGGCGCGGCGAGCCTTGGAACGGCGGGCGCGGGTCTTGTCGGCCGCGATTTCTCGAAGCTCTTGACCGCGCCGGAGAAGGCGGGCTTCGAGTCCCTGCGGCCGGGGTCACTGTACAATTACAACATGCTGTCGTTTCAGGATGCGAAATGGGCTCTCAAAATGGACGTTTTTTTGAAGCGCTCGGACATGCCGATGGCGCAAAAAATCGCGACGCTGTTGAAAGAGGAGCCGGATTTCCACAATCGCTGCGCGATCCGCAGCGTCTTCGACGGGCGCTACCGCTTTAGCCGCTATTTCTCGCCGTTGGCTTTCAACACGCCGGCGCGTCTTGAGGATCTTTTCGCTAAAAACGACCTCGAACTCTATGATCTTCAGGAGGACGAAGAAGAGGTCAATAATCTGGCGGCGAACCCGAAGACCAACGCCGATTTGATTATGGCGATGAATGAAAAGCTCAACGCCCGGATCGCGGAAGAAGTTGGCGCGGACGAGGGCGCCTTCTTGCCATTGCGGGACGGCAAGTGGCGTTTCCCGAGCGCCAGCGAGCGGTAGGGACCAGCCATTTGATGGTTTGGCCGGCGCGGGCTCAAGCCGCCGGAGCGGCTAAAACGGGTCAAGCGCGGAGAAATTCGGCCCGCGCGCGTGGCGCGGACCGTTTCGCACTGCAGAGCGCAGTATGCGCCGCAGGCTACATAATCGCCTGTCCCGACCCGTAGTAGTCGTCAACCCGCTTTCCGTAGCCGGTCGACCAGTCGGGCGACTCATTTGCCGCAAACGCCGGGCCTTCCTTCAGACGCTCTGCGGCGACATTGACGACGTAGCCGCCCATCTGTTCGTCATAATGAAGAACGTTCCAGGGAAGGGGATGATAATCCTCGCCGATGCCGAGGAAGCCGCCAAAAGACATTACGGCGTAGGCTACCCTTCCGGATTGCTTGTCGATCATGACGTCATGGATAGATCCCAGGGAGTCGCCGGCTGAATTGTAGACATTCGTGCCGTTGACTTTGCTGGCTGCGATCAAACTGGCCGTTTCCGACTCGGCGAGATCGGTCCGCGGCGTGTCAAACTGTCCCATATTGCCTCCATCTTGTTGGTCGTTCGATGGAAGGCGAACGGACGCGCGACGAAATCGTTCGCGCCGCGCTCTAGCGTGTTCGGAAGTTTTTTTGCAGGCCCGCTGCCTATCTTCGCGGCTTGAGCGCATGCAAACGAATAGTCTGCGCTTGCGCCGACAATGCGCGAGGCGGGGCGGTTTACCGCCCCGCCTTCTCAATTTCCGGAAGCAGAGTCTTGGCGACATCGGCCTCCGAAATCGGGCCGACAAACCGATAGGCCACGGTTCCGTCGCCCTTGATCACAAAAGTTTCCGGAACGCCATAGACGCCGAGGTCGATCGCCGTGCGGCCTTTCTCGTCGGCGCCGATCGTCGCGTAAGGATTGCCGAGCTTGCCAAGAAAAGTCCGGACATTGTCCGGCGCGTCCTTATAGGCGAGGCCGACGAGGCGCACGCCCTGATCCTTCAGCGCCGCATTGTCGGCGATGCGCGTCAGCACCGGATGCTCTTCGCGGCAGGGCACGCACCAGGAGGCGAACACATTGAGGACGGTGACATGCCCCTGCCGCAGATCGGCGTCGCTAAAGCCGTCGGCGCGGGGAAGGCCCTGGACGCCGGGCAGGGCGAAGGCTGGAACCTGCCGTCCGACAAGGGCAGAGGGCAGGCGCGAGGCGTCGCCTGCAAACAGCCGCAGCAAGAACAGCCCGGTGAGCGCGGCGAACAAAAGCAGCGGCAGGAACACCAGCCATGAGCGCCGTTTCCTGGGCGCGACCGTGGGATGATCGGTCGACGTCATTGCGCGGGACGCTCGGGATCGTTAGCGCGCTGAGGAAAGCGCGCCAGCGCCCGCTTCAAACTGGCATAATCGATGAGGATGGACAGGATCATCGCGCCGATGACGACAAAGCCGAGGGCGTAGGCTGCGACGATGTAGAGGAAATGCGGGTCCTGCGTCATCGCGCCGTCCCGAGCGAGGCGGGCGCGGAAAATTCGCTGCGATCGGCGTCCGCCGTCTGGATGGACAGCCGCCGCAGGCGCCGGCGCAAAATTTCATTGCGGATCGCCATGATATGCAGCGTCAAAAACAGCAGAGTGAACGCCAGCGCCATGACGAGCAGCGGCCAAAGCATCGAGCCCGCGATCGCCGGCCCGCCGAGCCGGAACACGGAGGCCGGCTGGTGCAGCGTGTTCCACCAATCGACCGAGAATTTGATGATCGGAATATTGACCGCGCCGACGAGGGTGAAAATGGCCGCCGCCCGCGCCGCCTTGCCGGGATCCTCGATCGTGCGCCAGAGCGCGACAAGGGCGAGATAGATCAGGAACAGCACGAGCACGGAGGTCAGCCGCGCGTCCCAGACCCACCAGGCGCCCCACATCGGCTTGCCCCACAGCGAGCCGGTGACGAGACAAAGAAAAGTGAAGCCCGCGCCGAGCGGCGCCGCGGCCTTTTGCGCCGCGTCGGCGAGCGGATGGCGCCAGACCAGACTGCCAAGCGCGGCGAAGGTCATCGTCACATAGATGAACATCGACAGCCAGGCGGCAGGCACATGCAGATACATGATGCGGACGGTTTCGCCCTGCTGATAATCGGCCGGCGCGACGAACCATGCGAGATAAAGGCCAACACCCAAAAGCGCGCCCGTCAGCGTGGCGAGTATCGGCGTCGCGACGCGGGCCGCCGCCAGGAAGTTTGTCGGATTGGCGTAATTCCGCATGTCTTTCCATCGCACTGGCGCGATCAGGCGGATTAGCCATCCCGGACGATCGCGAGGAACTCTCTATTCCGCCCTCTCTCGAAACGCAATTGCCGGCCTTCGGCGGGCTGTTCCCGCGCGGCTCGCCTCGATTTTCGTGGAGGGGGAAAGCGCTACCTTGAGCGCAGCTTTGAAATGGCTGCGGCTTATGAAAATATCCAAATCATTATAAGGAGCGGAACTTCATGGAAGATCGCCGCGCATCCATCACGCTAGAGTCCAATCCGTCGCATCGCTTTGCGACGACGAGGATTTGAGGCGGCTCGACGGAGGCGTCAGGAATGAGGGCTCCTAGGCGTCAACGTTGACCGCCTCAAATTCTTATTTTTTGCGGGCGCGCTGGGCGGTCGGGCGGTTTCAGCCCCTTCAAAGCATCGACGCCAAGCGCCAATGGAAAGCGGACCGACGGCGATCAACGAAATTAAATGACTGCCTAGCGGCGCCCTCCAAATCCACCGGCCCCGCCGCGTCCCTCGGCGTCGCCAAATTCGCCGTCGCCGCGGCCATCGCCGAAGCCGCCGGCGCCGCGGTGATCCGCGAAGCCGCCTTCGGCATGGCGCTCGCCGCCCTCGGCGCCAGCGCCATAGGCCGCGCCGCCGCTCCAGCTTCCGCCGGCCGCCGCGGCGCCCGAGCTGGAGCTCCATCCCTCGCCGCCGGGACCGGAATAATAGCCGCCGCCGACCGCAGCCCCCGCGCCGCCGCTGTAGGGTTGGCCATAGGTCGTTCCCGCTCCGTTGTAATAGGGCCCCGTCGCGCCGCCGCCCAGGACGGCGTCGGCGCCAATGATGCTGGCTGCGGTCTCCTCGCCGGCCTGCCAGGCGTCCCGACGCCCGCCGCCGGCGCCGCCAGCCTGTCCGCCTGAGCCGCCAACGGCGGCGCCGGCGTGATATTCGCCGCTTTCGGCGCCGCCCGCCCGGAAGCCGCCGCCTTCGGCGCCCGCGGCTCCCCCATTGAAGCAGCCTGAGCGGCCAGCTCCGCCGAACCCGCCTGCGCCGCCCGCGCCGCCAAACCCGCCGCCTCTGCCGCCGCCGTGAAAGCTGCCCTCAAAAGCGTCGACGGATGTCGCCGCGCCGAGAGACAGCGCGAGGGACAATAGGATTGCGCCGGCGTTGAGACTGCGATTCATGGTTAAAACCCTCAAGACAGAGCAATTTGGAGCAAGGTGCTCCGGATTGATGCGCTTGAGACCTGAAGGCTCTGCAAAATCAAAGACTAAAATTGTCAATGAGCGGACGAATGCTGCGCGGTCTGGCCTTGCTATTCGCTCATCTGGCGCAATGCCGCCGCCGCGGCGATCGGCGCCCCGACCAGCGCGAGGAGGCTGATTGCGGCAAGAATCAAAAAGGGCGGCGCGGCCGGCGCGGGCGAGACTGCTGCTCCAGCCGCCGCGGCGGCGACGCCAAAAATGAGCGCCGGCGCGCAGAAAGGCAAAATCAGCACCGGCAGCAAAAGGCCGCCGCGGCGCAGGCTGACCGTCAGCGCCGCGCCGATCGCGCCGATCAGCGTCAGAGCCGGGGTGCCGATCATGAGCGAGAGCGCGACGCTCCACAGCTGACCCGCCGGCATCGCCAGCATCAAGCCGAAAAAAGGCGCCGCGGCGACGAGCGGAAGCCCGGTGACGAGCCAATGGGCGAGGCATTTGACGAGCACGATCAGTTCGAGCGGCGCCTTGCTCATCAAGAGAAGATCGAGCGAGCCGTCGTCGTGATCGGACTGGAACAGCCGATCGAGGCCGAGCAGGGTCGCGAGCAGGGCGGCGATCCACAGCATGGAGGGCGCGATGCGGCCGAGCAAGGCGAGATCGGGGCCGACCGCGAAGGGCGTCAGCACGACGAGCATCAGGAAGAAGACGACGCCGAGACTGCCGCCGCCGCCGATGCGCCGGCCGATCCGCAATTCGCGTATAAAAAGCGCGCGAAGCGGCGAGCGCGGCGCGGCTTCGCCTTCCGCTGCGGGGGCGGTCGCGCCGACGCTCAAGCGGCTGCTCCCAGCGACAATTCGCGCGCCGGCAGATCGAGACGGGCATGAGTCGAGGCGACGACAAGGCCGCCGGTCAAAAGATGCGCAGCGATGACCGACAGGATCAGCGCTTGCGAAGCCGTGTCGAGCGCCGTCGTCGGCTCGTCGAGAAGCCAGATCGGGCGGCGCGCGACAAGCAGCCTGGCGAGGGCGGCGCGGCGCTTCTGCCCGGCGGAGAGATAGGCCGCCGGAAGATCGGCGACATGGCGGAGGCCAAGGGAATCGAGCGCCGCATAGGGCTCGAGGCCGCCGCGTCCGAGGTCAAGCAGGGCGGCGAAAAATTCAAGATTTTCGGCGGCGGTGAGCGAATTCTTGAGCGCGTCGGCGTGGCCGATATAATGCGCCTGTTCGGCGATGCTCTCTTCGGATGAGGGGCTCAACGCCAGCGCGCCCGAAGCTAGCGGCACGAGGCCGGCGAGCGCGCGCAGCAGCGTCGATTTGCCGGCGCCGTTGCGGCCCGTGACGATGAGCATTTCTCCAGCGTCGACGGTAAAATCGAGATTGCGAAGAATGGTGCGGCCGCCGCGTTCAATGGTCAGGCGCGATGCCGAAATCCGCATCATAAAGCGTCCTCATATCGCACAAATTGCTTAGGCGAACTGTCTAGCATCCGCATAGCTCTCAGCGTACATATTCCCTATAAGCCCTCCGGCTTTTCCCTTTTCCTGTTCTCGTCCGACGTGCGGAGAAAAATGCTCATGGCCTCGCTCGACAGTTTCAAATGTCGCAAGAAACTCACCGTCGGCCGCAAGACCTATCACTATTATTCGTTGAAGGCCGCCGAGAAGAACGGGCTGGCCGGAATTTCGAAGCTGCCCTTCTCGATGAAGATCCTGCTCGAGAATCTTTTGCGCTTCGAGGACGGCCGCTCCGTCACCAGGGAAGACATCGAAGCGGTCGCGGCCTGGCTCGACAACAAGGGCAAGACCGAGCGCGAGATCGCCTTCCGGCCGACGCGCGTGCTCATGCAGGATTTCACCGGCGTTCCGGCCGTCGTCGACCTCGCCGCCATGCGCGACGCGATGACCAAGCTCGGCGGCGATCCGCAGAAGATCAACCCGCTGGTGCCGGTCGATCTTGTCATCGACCATTCCGTCATCGTCGACGTCGCCGGCAGCAGCAAGGCGCTCAAGACCAATGTCGATCTTGAATATTCCCGCAACGGCGAGCGCTACCGTTTTCTGAAATGGGGCCAGAGCTCGTTCGATAATTTCCGCGTCGTGCCGCCCGGAACCGGCATCTGCCATCAGGTCAATCTGGAATATCTCGCCCAGACGGTCTGGACGCGGAAGGAAAAATACAAGCCCGCCCGCGGCAAGGCGGCGACGGTCGAGATCGCCTATCCTGATTCACTTGTCGGTACGGATTCGCACACCACCATGGTCAACGGCCTCTCGGTGCTCGGCTGGGGCGTCGGCGGCATCGAGGCGGAGGCCTGCATGCTCGGCCAGCCGCTTTCCATGCTGCTGCCGGAAGTGATCGGCTTCAAGGTGTCAGGCGAACTCGACGAAGGCGTGACGGCGACCGATCTCGTGCTGACCGTGACGCAGATGCTGCGTCAGAAGGGCGTCGTCGGCAAATTCGTCGAATTTTACGGCCCCGGCCTCAACCATCTTTCGCTCGCCGACCGCGCGACGATCGCCAATATGGGTCCTGAATATGGCGCGACCTGCGGCTTCTTCCCGGTCGATTCGGAAACCCTCGCCTATCTGACCACCTCGGCCAGGACGCCCGCCCGGGTGGCGCTGGTTGAGGCCTATGCGCGGGCGCAGGGTCTCTACCGGACGCGCAATGCGGCCGATCCCGTCTTCACCGATACGCTCGAACTCGATCTGACCACGGTGAAGCCCTCAATGGCCGGGCCGAAGCGGCCGGAAGGCCGCATTGCGCTCGAAAGCGTCGGCGCGGGGTTCAAGACGGCGCTCGAGACCGAGTACCGCAAGCCGGGCGAATCCGACAAGCGCTTCAAGGTCGAGGGCAAGGAGTTCACGCTCGGGCATGGCGACGTCGTCATTGCCGCCATCACCTCCTGCACCAATACCTCCAATCCGAGCGTGCTGATCGGCGCGGGCCTTCTCGCCCGCAATGCGATCGAAAAGGGCATTAGCGTCAAGCCGTGGGTCAAGGCCTCGCTTGCGCCCGGGAGCCAGGTCGTCGCCGAATATCTCGCCGCCTCCGGCCTGCAGAAAAGTCTCGACAAGCTCGGCTTCAATCTCGTCGGCTTTGGCTGCACGACCTGCATCGGCAATTCGGGACCGATCGCCGCCGAGATTTCGAAAACCATCAACGAAAACGGCATCGTCGCGGCGGCGGTGCTGTCCGGCAACCGCAATTTCGAGGGCCGCATCAGCCCTGACGTGCAGGCGAACTATCTCGCCTCGCCGCCGCTCGTCGTCGCCCATGCGCTGGCCGGAACCGTCGCGAAGGATCTGAAGATCGATCCGCTCGGCCACGACAAGAAGGGCAATCCCGTCTATCTGTCGGACATCTGGCCTTCCGATGAAGAGATCGCCGAGGTCACCGAGCAATATGTGACGCGCAAGGTCTTCAAGGAGCGCTATGCCGATGTGTTCAACGGCGACGTCAATTGGCGCAAGGTGAAGGCGCCGGCGGGCGAAACCTATAAATGGGACATGGGGTCGACCTATGTGCAGAACCCGCCTTATTTCGACGGGCTGACGGTGGAGCCGGAGCCGGTCAAGGAGATCGACGGCGCGCGGATTCTCGCCATCTTCGGCGACAAGATCACGACCGACCATATTTCGCCGGCGGGTTCGATCAAGGCCGCCTCGCCTGCCGGAAACTATCTGCTCGAACGTCAGGTTTCGGCCGAAAACTTCAACCAATACGGCACGCGGCGCGGCAATCATGAAATCATGATGCGCGGCACCTTCGCCAATATCCGCATCAAGAACTTCATCCGCGAGAAAGATGGCGCGGTGCCGGAAGGCGGCTACACCAAGCATTGGCCGGACGGCGAGGAAATGTCGATCTTCGACGCCTCGATGAAATATCAGGCGGAGGGCGTTCCGCTGGTCATCTTCGCCGGCGCCGAATATGGCAACGGGTCCTCGCGTGACTGGGCGGCCAAGGGCACCCGTCTGCTCGGCGTGCGCGCGGTGATCGCCGAATCTTTCGAGCGCATCCATCGCTCGAACCTCGTCGGCATGGGCGTGTTGCCATTGACCTTCGAGCCCGGCACGTCGTGGAAGAGCCTCAAGATCAAGGGCGACGAATCCGTCACCATTCATGGCCTTGGCGATTCGCTGCAGCCGCGCCAGATGATGGAGATGGAGATCACCTATCCGGACGGCAAAAAGAAGAAGACGCCCTTGCTGTGCCGCATCGCCACCCTTGACGAGCTCGATTATTTCAAGAACGGCGGCATCCTGCCCTTCGTGTTGCGCCAGCTCGCCGTGGCCTGAAGCGCCAGCCTTGCGCTGGCGCGAGAGTTGAAAAGTTGGAGCGACGCGCCTTGGGACGCGCCGCTCTTCAAGACCGTTTTCAAGATTGGGGCCGTGCGAGGAATTGCGAATTTGGCGTGCGTCGTCTGGATGAGCCATCCGGCGCAGAATCGCGAAATTTTGCTGACCTTTTGCCTGGCAAAGCGTTAAGCAGCATTGCTCGCGCCGCGACCCGGGCTTTTATTCCCGCCGCACGCAAAAACAAAACGAATCGGGACCTTTCGACCAATGACCACATATAAGCTCCTCGTCCTTCCCGGAGACGGCATCGGCCCCGAGGTGATGGCCGAGGTCGAGAAGATCGCCGCCTTTTTGACCTATGAGGGTCTCGTCAAATTCGAGATCGAGAAAGGCCTCGTCGGCGGCAGCGCCTATGACGTGTACGGCGTCGCGATCAGCGAAGACGATATGGCGCGGGCGCAGGAAGCCGACGCCGTATTGCTGGCGGCGGTCGGCGGGCCGAAATGGGATTCTGTTCCTTACGAGAACCGGCCGGAGGCGGGGCTGCTGCGCTTGCGCAAGGACATGCAGCTGTTCGCCAATCTACGCCCCGCGATCTGCTATCCCGCCCTCGCCGACGCCTCCTCGCTGAAGCGGGAAGTGGTCGACGGCCTCGACATTCTGATCGTGCGCGAACTCACCGGCGGCGTCTATTTCGGCGAGCCAAAGCAGATCATCGATCTTGGCAACGGGCAGAAGCGCGCAATCGACACGCAGGTCTACGACACTTACGAGATCGAGCGTATCGGCCGTATCGCCTTCGAGCTTGCCCGCAAGCGGCGCAATAAGGTGACGTCCTCGGAAAAGCGCAATGTCATGAAATCCGGCGTGTTGTGGCACGAGGTCATCTCGGCGCTGCACACACGCGAATTCCCCGACGTGGAGCTTGAGCATCAGCTCGCGGACGCCCTCGGCATGCAGCTTGTCCGCCGGCCGAAGCAGTTTGACGTGATCGTCACCGACAATCTGTTCGGCGACATGCTGTCGGATGTCGCGGCGATGCTGACGGGCTCGCTCGGTATGCTGCCGTCGGCCTCGCTTGGCGAACGCAATGCGACGACCGGGGCGCGCAAGGCGCTTTATGAGCCGGTGCATGGCTCAGCGCCAGATATTGCGGGGAAGGGAATCGCTAATCCGATCGCGATGATCTCGTCGCTGGTGATGGCGCTGCGCTATTCCTTCAATCTGGAGGATCTCGCCGACCGTATCGACCGCTCGATCGCCGCCGTTCTGGAGAAGGGTCTGCGCACCGGCGACATCGCCGGCGGCGCGCAAAATACGATTTCGACGGCGCAGATGGGCGACGCGATCCTCGAGGAGTTGAAGGTCGCCGTGCATTAGAACGGGATGATTTTGGACTTGATCCTATCCTGCGCTGCCGCCACGTCCCTCGCGGCGGTCGGTTAACCGCGGAGTCGTGGGAAGCTGGAGCCGCCGATGCGTGCGTGACCGGCTTTGAAGAGTTCTTCAGCTTAGCTCACGCCAGCCGAGGAGATCGATCATCCGCCAACCGTCGCCGCTCCCGACCAAGGGCAATTTTCTGACTGCGTCCGCCGCAATTGGTGCGGCCATCGCGGTAATGGTCGCCAGCCTCGGCGGCCCCGCCGTCTCCGCGCAGGACAAGTGCACCCTCAAGGTCCCGAACGGGCTCGCATTCGCTGAATT
Source organism: Methylocella silvestris (assembly GCF_002891535.1). GTDB lineage: Bacteria > Pseudomonadota > Alphaproteobacteria > Rhizobiales > Beijerinckiaceae > Methylocapsa > Methylocapsa silvestris_A. The sequence goes on from NZ_PDZR01000001.1 coordinate 292,715, forward strand.
CAGGGGATTCGAAGACTGGCCAACAGTCGCCGTTAGTCAGACCGGCGATCTGATCGAGGTGATCCTCGCCAATCCCGTGATGATCGAGGCCTACCGGGCCGGCGCGCCCGACAACGGCCAGCTTTTTCCCGACGGCTCCAAGCTGGCCAAGATCCATTGGAACGCGAAAAAGAGCGCGGAGTCGCCCTCTCCGACGATTGTGCCGGGCGCGTTGCATGACATTGATTTCATGGTGCGCGACAGCAAGAGATTTCCGGACAGCGGCGGATGGGGATACGCCCAGTTCGACTCTGACCCGGCGTCCGGCTCGTTCACGCCTGTTGGGAGCGGCGCGGATTGCGGCTATGCATGCCATACGATCGTGAAGGCGAGGGATTACGTATTCACAGCGTACGGGAAGCGGTAATCGCGTTCCAGGTGTGTCACGTGGAATAGATCCGCAGGACACAAACAAAAAGCGGCTGCTCCGTGGAGAAGCGCCGCTTTTATTGGCTGATTTGTTTCTGCCTTCCGCCTCAACCGCGACTGTCCGAGGGACCCTGAACGTCCCTCGATTCAGCTCGCTTTAGTCAATGCGGGGCGATTCGAATTCGAAGAGCGGCGTCTGACGGCCGGGGACTTCGAGCGGCGCCGGCAGGATTTCATTGCCGTATTTCGAGCGCTGCGCGACCTGATCCGGCGTGCGGTTGAAGATCGTATTCGCCGTCACATAGTTCGACATGCTGCCGACCGGCACGACCGGGCCGGGATCAAGGAAGCTGCGCTTGTTGACGGTCAGCGGCGGCCTCTCCTCGGCATAGGCCGCGGGCGTTGCCTGCCGATGGCGGGTCTTCGTCTCCGCAGACGCCGAACCCGAGAATGCAGCCAGCGTAGCGGCGGCGAGAAAGAGCGAAGCAAATCTGAAAGACGCGCCAAGGGCCATGGATAAAATCCTCTATTGCTACGCTTATAACGCAGCCGCTGCGTTTTCGTTCATCGCGCGGATAAAGAAAACCCACGATCCAGCGATTTTCGTAAAATCCGCGCGCCCGTGTCCATGGCGTGGTCGACGCAGGCGGTGGTTTGCCGCAGGTCCCGCTCGGCGAAGGCGGCGGCCAGGGCGGGATCGTCGACTCCCGGCAAAAGCTCGATGCCGTCGATGAGGCAGGCCGCACTCTCTTGCAGGGACGGCGCGGCGCCGCCCGGATCCGAGCCGGCGCAGATGAAACCCGCGACGGCAAGCGGCGCGCCGGCGTCGTCCGGCGCGCCGGCCCCCGGAACATAGCGGAAGCCGACGCATTTCGACGCGCCGCCGCCGCTGCGGCGTAGCGAGGCTTCGGCCGCCTCGAATACGCCAAGCCGCGTCAGAAGAGCGGCTGGCTGCGCCGCGAAGGCGACGCTTCGCCCCACGTCCGCGGCCATGCGCGCAAGAACGACGAAGAATGGCGAAGCGGAGGCGTTGGCCTCGCCGCGCGGATTGAGCGCAAGCCGCGCCAGGGGACCATCGCCATTGACATCGCCAAAGACGAAAATGTCCTGGCGGCCGCCGCCGCGCCGCAAGCGAACCTCATGCGAAGGCGGTTCAGCCGCCCCGTCCGGCGCCTCGACCCTGAACATCGGCGGCGCCGCGCCATTGGCGGTCCATTCGGGCCGGGCGGCGATCCGCGGGCCGGCCGGGCCGGCGCCCTCCTGCTCTTGACCGTAAAACGCGATCAGACAGCCAAAGGCGATGGCTCCGAGCGCCGCCACGGCGATCAAGCGCGTCAGTCCGCTCCCTATCGTTCGCCCTCCGCCGCGTCGCCGACTTCGCGTCGGGACCTCCGTCGCGGGCCGGTCGTCATCGACAGCCAAATGCGCCATGCTGCATCGCCTCATTGCCCTTTGCCGCGCCCCGCGGCGGCATTGGCGCGACTATAGTGGCCGGGGCTTACGTCAAACGTTACGTTGGCGCGCTGTTTGGGAATAGGCTCAACGCGGCCTTTACGATTGCCGCCGGCATTAACCGCTTCTTGAGCTTGACCGAACTTGCGCCGGCTGCGCTGCTGCATTGCGGGGCTCCCCCGCATCGCCTATGTTCTGATCAAGCATTTTACATTCGATCGCCTTTGCTTTTGCCAAGGCGCGGCGCAAATCAGGGCGACGGCGATCTGCCGCCGCGTGGAGACGATCATGGGTTTCAGGGTTGCAGTCGTCGGCGCGACAGGAAATGTCGGCCGCGAGATGCTCGATATTCTGGCTGAGCGGCGGTTCCCGGTCGATGAGGTGATCGCGGTCGCTTCCTCTCGCTCGATCGGCACGGAAGTCTCATTCGGCGACAAGACCCTGAAATGCAAGTCGCTCGAAAATTACGATTTCAGCGGCGTCGATATTTGCCTGATGTCGGCCGGCGGCGCGGTCTCGAAAGAATATTCGCCGCGGATCGCCGCGCAAAATTGCGTCGTGATCGATAATTCGTCGGCCTGGCGCTATGAATCCGACGTGCCGCTGATCGTTCCCGAGGTCAACGCCGACGCGATCATCGGGTTTTCCAAGCGCAACATCATCGCCAATCCGAATTGCTCGACGGCACAGCTCGTCGTCGCGCTGAAGCCGCTGCACGACAAGGCCAAGATCCTGCGCGTCGTGGTGTCGACCTATCAGTCGGTCTCGGGCGCGGGCAAGGAGGCGATGGACGAGCTTTTCGCGCAAACCCGAGCCATTTTCGTGTCCGATCCGGTCCAGTCGCATAAATTCCCGAAGCGGATGGCCTTCAACGTCATTCCGCAGATCGACGTCTTCATGGAGGACGGTTCGACCAAGGAGGAATGGAAGATGATGGTCGAGGTGAAGAAAATCCTCGATCCCAAGATCAAGCTCTCGGCCACCTGCGTCCGGGTGCCGGTGTTCATCGGCCATTCCGAGGCGGTCAACATCGAGTTCGAGAATCCGATCAGCGCGGACGAGGCGCGCGATATTCTGCGCGAGGCGCCCGGCTGCCTCGTGATCGACAAGCGCGAGACCGGCGGCTACATCACGCCGCATGAGGCGGCCGGCGAGGACGCGACCTATATCTCGCGCATCCGCGAGGATCCGACGGTCGAGAACGGCCTGATCCTCTGGTGCGTCGCCGATAATCTGCGCAAGGGCGCAGCGCTCAACGCCGTGCAGATCGCCGAGACGCTCATCAACCGCAAGCTGATCGCGCCGAAGCAGAAGGCGGCTTGAGTCTCGCCCTCATCCCGAAAGACGTATCGGGATGAGGGCTCACCCCTTCTTGAGCACGCGGTCGGCTTTGGCGTCGATCCTGGCCTCCTGCGCTTTTCCCATACGGCCGGCTTTGACGGCCTGGGCGGCGCGGGCCTTGGCGTCCCCGGCATGCGCCTTATCCGGAATCGGATAGGTTCGGCCGGGTCCTGCGAATTTGGCCTCTGGCAGTTTGTCACGCTGTTTGCTGGTCAGTTTCGCCATTGTGTTCCCCTTCGCTCGCACTCGCGTGGAAATGCTCCGTCGTGCGGCAGGTTCCGGCGACCGCGCCAATCGATCCCAGCGTGTCGCGCGGAAAATTATCGGCCTTGCCTGAACTCCCTTGGCGCGCAACCGAAGCGCTGTTTGAATGCGCGGCTGAAGTGGGACGCGTCGCTAAACCCCCAGCGAAAGGCGATCTCGGACAGGGCGTCGGCCGCCCGGCGGGGATCGGAAAAATCCTTCGCGCAATTTTCCAGCCTGCGGGACCAGACATAGCGCATGAGCGAAGTCCCTTCATCGCCGAAAAGGCCGCTGAGATAGCGTGGCGAGAGCCTGGCGAGACGGGCGATTTTGGCCGTGTCGAGCTCGGGATCGGCCAGGCGCCCTTCGACCAAGGCCTTGACGCGGCGCATCGAAAGCGCCCGGCTCCGCGACAACGAAAAGCCCGAAGGCCGAACCGAGGCCGCCGCCAGGCTGACAAGATCGACGGCCTGGTCGGCGAGCGCCAAAATTTCGTTTGGCGCAAATTCATCGGCGTTCTTGCCGCAGGACCGCAAAAAGCGCGAGGCGACGGCGCCGATCCCCGCGGAGCCTGAAATTCGCAGGGCGGCGCTATGTTCGACCCCCGCCATCCGCTCTCGCAGCAGCGGCCGGGGGATCGCCAAGATGAGCTTCGAAAAATCTCGCGGGCAATCGATCTTGTGTGGCCGAGTGGCGTCGTAGAGCGTCATATCGCCGGGCTGCAGGACAACCTCTTTGCCATCCTGCTCCAGCGCGTAATCACCTGATAGCAGCACCACGACAAAATAGGCGTCCTGCCCCGCGAGCAGCGGCTCGCGGGGCAGGCGCTTCAGGCCGACGCCCGAGGACCGGATAACGGACAGCCGCGAACAATCCCAAGGATAGATCGTCAGGTCCTGTGACAGAATTTGGCGGGTCGGCGAGGTTACTTCGACATTGGCGTATTCGCGGCAAATCACATCGCGCAGCCAGCCGGATCGCTCACCCGGCGCGACGTCATTCGTGGAAAGCCGCAGCGGGCGGCTCTGCTCCCGGCTCGCCGCTTCATTCGTCGGTTGGAGAGCATCCATCGCGCGATCTCGCCTCCCGGCCCGCCCTCGAGGCGGGGATCTTGCTCTTTTCTCAGGAAACAGCCGCCTCAGTCAATTTTTTGCGCCGCCTCGTCCCTGTCGATTCTCTCTTGGCCTCGCTACGCCAAATGCCCGCCAAAGCGAGGACAGAAGCGATGAATGAAGATCCAAGACACGCCGGCAATGTCGTCTTGCTGCGAGGAGGCTGCCTCTGGCTGCTGGCGGCGCTAATATTGGCCTGGTGTCTCGTTGCGCTTAATTTCGGCCTGCCCCTCATCAAGGATATATTTCCCGGCAAGACGACGAGAGTGCTTCAAGCCCACATCGACTTCCTGCTGATGACGGCGCTGATCCTTGGCTTTTACGCAGCGAAGACGCCGTTGCCCGGGCATGTGCGCTGGGCGATGGTCGTTGGCGCTTTCACCAATTCGAGCCTGTTTCTGTTGCAGGCCATGTTTCCCGCGCTCGACAGTCCGACGCCGCCGGACGGCGTGTTTCCCAAAATCTTTCTTGTCTATCTTCTGACGAGCCTTGTCGTCACGAGCTACGGCTTTGGCAAGGCGGCGGTCATCGTGTTCCGCTCGACGTTCGACGCCAGATACATAAAATGAGCAGACGGTGGGGGGCTTTGCGCTTGGAACGGCAAGTCACCCCTTCGACTCGCCCTTGCTGAACAAAAATGGCGCGACGTCCCGTATGCCCGGCGCGCGCGAGACCGCATAGGGCATCGGGCGGCACACGGCCATGGCCGAGAGGCCGACTCTTGCCGTAAGCAATCCGTTGAGGACGCCCTCGCCGAGCCGCGCCGACAATTTGGCGGCGATGCCATGTCCCAGCACCTGCTGCACGATGCTGTCGCCGGCCGCCATGCCGCCGGTGATGGCGATATGGGCGCCGATCGAACGCAGCACCTTCAGGAATCCGAGCAGACCCGGCCGGCCGCCATAGATGGTCGAGATGCGCCGGATCAGCCGGATCGCCTGGGCGATGACGAAGACGACGTCGATGATCGCCCGCGGCGCGATCGCAGTCACCATCGAGACGCGCTTGGCCGCGTCGGCGATCTCCTGGCGCACCTTGAGGTCGAGCGGATGGATCAGCGTGCGCTCGGCGATGTCGATGAGGTCGCGCCCGTCGACGATGTCCTGCGCGAGGTCGCGCAGCTGGTCACGGGCGAGCGCGGTTTCGGCGCGCGCCGCGTAGAGCGCGCTGAGCTCCTGGACGAGACGGCGCCCCTCCTTGAAATCATCGGATTCGCGCGCCGCGGCGAGGCCGGCGTGGAGTTCGGCGATGCGGCGCTGGCGCAGGACGCCGGCCGCCTCGCGCGCGGCGAGGACAAGCAGCGCCAGTCCGGCCAGCCCGGCAAGGATGAGCCCGACGACGCCAAGGGCGGGGGCGCGCGAAAACAGATCGTCGACGAGGTTGTTGATCCAGACGCCGAAGCTGAGCGCGACAAGCCCGCTGGCGGCGGACCAGAAGACGCCCGCCCAGGACATGAGCCAATGCTGGCCGAGGCCCTTCTTCTGGGCGATTTCGACCGCGGCTTCCTCAGTGTCGGCGGGCGCGGCGCCCATCAGCGCTTCGGCTTCCGCCTCGTATGGGTCCTTGGTCGGCTCGATCAAAATCGGTCCGCGCGGATTCTCCCGCAGCTCGGTTTCCTCGAGGTTGAGATCTTGCAGGCGAAACGCGCGCGGTCGCTTCTGGTCTTCGGGCATTGGGGCGGCTCTTTACGGCTTGCTGTTTTTGGCGCGCTTTTCGGGACAGGGATCAGTATCGCGGGGATCGCTTTAGATCACGATTTGGATCGAATCGATCCAAAATCGTGAACCTGATCGACCCGAAGAATTTGAAGCATGATGTCGATCCGAAAAGTCTGCAACTTTTCGGCATCATGCATTTGCGTCACGTCATCTTGTCGCCGAACAAAAACTGAAAGGCGCGGTCGAGGCGGATATGGGGCGGCGGCAGCGCTGAGCCGTCGGCGGCGCGGATCGGAATCGGCGGCCGGAAGCGCACGAAGCGGTAATCGACCTCGCCCGGCGCCGCATCCCTTCCAGCGTCGCGAAAGACGGCTTTGGGGTCCAGCGGCAGTTCGCCGGGAAAAATCGCCGCCTCGGTCTTGCCGTCGAACATTTCGTCGCCGATCCGCTCGCCGTCGAGCGGCGTGCCGATCACGGCTTCGAGCGCCGGGCCGCCATGGCCGTTGACCTTCGCCTCGCGCGTCGCGCGCACTGCGGCAAGCGCGATGACGTCGACCTCGGCGCCGACGCCCTTCACGCGCGCGATCGCCTTGGCGGTCAGATGGCGCAGGATCGCTTCCAGCCGATCGTGGCTGGTATGATGCAGATGGTCGGCCTTGGTCGCCGCAAACAGGATGCGATCGATCTTCGGCCGGAATACGGTCGAGAAAATATTGCTGCGGCCGGCGCGGAAGGCGGTCAGCACGTCGCCGAGCGCAATTTCGAGATCGCGCATCGCCGCGGGCCCGGCGTTCAGCGCGGCGAGCGCGTCGACGAGTACGATCTGCCGGTCGAGCCGCGAGAAATGATCGCGGAAGAACGGCTTTACGACGTGCGACTTATAGGCCTCATAGCGCCGCTCCATCATGGCGGCCAGCGAATCGGCCGGATAGGCGCGGTTGGGATCGACGGCGAGCGGCGAAAAGGTCAGCGCGGGCGAGCCGGCGAGATCGCCGGGCATCAGGAAGCGGCCGGGCGGCAGGCTCGAAAAGCTGAATTCCTCGCCGCGGCAGGCGCGCAGATAGGCCGTGAACAACTCGGCCGCGCGGCGGGCGTCGTCTTCGGAAAATTTGGCGCTCGGGTCCTTTTGCGCGCAAAAGCCGCGCCATTGGGCGGCGAGCGGCGCCCGGGCCGCGCCGGAGGCGGCGGCGAAGGACTCCTGCGACCATTGCGCGAAGGATTTTTCGAGAAGCGGCAGATCGAGCAGCCATTCGCCGGGATAATCAACAATATCGAGCGTCAGCGCGCGCCGGCCGGGATTCATGCCGCCCTTCTGCTGATATTGCAGACGCAGCCGCACCTCGGAGATGCGGCGGGTCGATTGCGGCCATATGCGGCGCTCCGCCTTGCCGCCTTCGCCATTCAGCGCTTCTTCATGCTCCTCATAGGCGAAGCGCGGCACATTATCGTCCGGCTGCGGCTCCAGCGCGCCGCTGATCAGGCGCCCCTCGGCGTGCACGCGAAAAACAGGCAGCGTATTTTTCCGCCCGCGCAGGCCGGGGCTCGTCGCCTTTGTCAGATGCTCAATGAGCGCGGTGATGAAGACGGTCTTGCCCGCACGCGAAAGCCCTGTGACGCCGAGCCTGATATGCGTTCCCGCCGACAGATCGACGAGGCTTTGGGCGACGGCGCGCGCTTCAAAAAGGAGGTCGGAAAAAAGAGCCAATTGGGATCCAGACGGCGTTAGGCGGGCGTCTGCGCGCCCTCGCGGGAGAGGAAGCGGAGGGATAGGCAAAGGGATAGGTATGAATCAAGCCCCCTGCAAGCAGCGCCTGATTCCTTGCTCTGTCGCGGCCTACCGCTCCTCGGCTGGCGCGCCGGCCGAGGGGACGCCGCGGGTGCGCGCCTCCCGCCGCGCTTCGGTTTCGACCGCAGCTGAAATCAAATCGAACCGCGCCGCCAGCGGGCCGATTTCGACCTTGGCCATATTCTGCATCACCAGCGGCAGATTGGCGCCGGGATCGCCCGCGGCCGTGAAAAGCAGCAGATCGTCGTCGGGGCTGGAGACGACGCCCTCGATCGCCCGCAGCGCATATTGGCGGATGCGCGCGGTCTCGTCGACGCAGGTCGGCGCGGCAAGGAGCGGCGAGAGGCTCGGCATTTCGAGCGAGGCCAGTTTGAAGGGCTGCTGCAGCGCGCCGCTTCGCTCGCCCATGCCGACAGCGATTTCGGGGGCTTCGATCATCCGCATCTTTCGGTCGGCGATGATTGACCTCCGGATTTTTGGCGTCGGCGCGCTGGGCCCGGCGCCTTTGGCGGTTTTCTTCAGCGCCGATCCTGGCCGATGCGCGGCGAGCCAGCGCGCGCGCAGCGTATTGCCGATCCCGCGCGGCGCCAGCGCGCCAAGCTGCAACCCGCCGCCACGGCCGCGCGACAGCGCTCCACCGCCGCATTGCGCCGGCGCCCAGCGCGACAGGATCGCCTGCGCCGAGCGCAAATTATAGACAAGATAGTAGCGCCGCAGCAGCATCGCCGCGACGACGGCGCCTTCGGCCGCGGAGGCGAAAGCGACATGACCGTCGGCGTCGGCGGCGATCTCGCCGGCCCATCCCGCCTTCTTGATGCACCAGTAATTATTGAGTTTTACACATCGCGGGGACGGCGCGTCCGTGGCGACGAGCTTGGCCAGCTGGGCGGCGGGCGCGTCAAGATTCCGCGCCGCCTCGAAGCGCCAGTTCGATACGGCGCGCGGAGCCGGCTGAAACGTCGCGGCGGGGAAGGGGGCCTGTAGCGGTCCCTCCGCTATCGCTCCGATGAATTCCGAGCTGTGGCTTAGCGCGCCGTCGGGAGAGGCGTTGGGGGAAAGTGCGAGCGCGATTAAACTCAGCATTTCGAGAAGCATGGGCGTTCCCGGGGCAGGCGGCCGCGCGCTTGCTGCGGGCAAGCGGATTTTGCAGCTTATGCGCCGCCCTGCAACTCGTTCGACGTCAAAGTGAGAAAGATATCGAGCCGGCCCGCATCCTGGCTCGCCTGCCTCCAGTCGTTAGCGTCGAAATCGATGATTGCGAGGGAGGGCGCCGGAAACTGGGCGCGAAGCCGGGCAAGCGCTGCCCGCTCGCCTTCTCGCGACAACAAAACCGCCGCCTCAGCCAAACCCGGATTATGGCCGATAAAGAGAAGGCGCTCGATATTGGCCGGCGTTTCCTGCAAGAGCGCGAAAATTGTCCCCATGCTCGCGTTATAAAGCGAGGGCGCGACGATGCGGGGGATTTCGCATGAGGCGCCGAACTGAAGCTCCTCGAATGTTTCGAGCGTGCGCCGGGCCGGAGAAACCAGCGCAAGCCCGGGCACAAGTTGCGCTTTACGCAAATAGGCGCCGATGCGCGAGGCTGCGGCGCGGCCCCCCGCCGTCAGGCGCCGGTTGATATCGCCCCCTCCCGCGGCGGGCGCAGCTTCGGCGTGGCGAAGAAGAAGAAGCCGAAGCATGGACAAGGCAACTTTGCAGCGACGAGACGCGAAGTTATGACACGGAAAAAAACAGGCGTCTCGGTCCGCGACGACGCAGCCTCCCTCATCGGCGGCCAGGATATTGGCGACCGTGTTGACATTTTTCGCGCGCGAAGCTCAGCCGGGTCTTTACGGTTTCGTCAGCCGCTCAACGTTGGAGGCGACTTTTTCGCCGACCTCGCGCGTCTTCTCGGTGGCGACGTTCATGGACTGGGTCAAGGCTTCGCTATAGGTCCTGGTCATTTCCAGCGGAAATGCGGCCATGAGTTCGATAAACCGGCGCGAGTGCTGCGTAAAATTTTCAAAGGCCTCGCGCAGAAATTGAGACTGGATCGAGAGAACTTCAGCCGGGCCCTTGGCGTGGCGCAGCTTTTCGACCGTCTCAGTCGTGTGCTCGATCGACTGACGCGATATCTCCGCGCATTCAGCGGCGAAAGCCTGCAAATTCCTGGTGGCGATAGACGCCGCCGCATTGCTGACCTGCGCCGCTTGATCGGCCGTCTTTTGGTCGGTGTCTGACATGTCGACTCCTCCATGAGTTCGGAGTTAACTGCCAGCCTCGCGGTCGGGTTTTGACCTGCCGCAAAAAAAAAGTCCGAAAGGAGCGTCAAGCGGCGTTTTGAGCGCCACGCAGCCCGTTGGCGATCGCAGTTAAGGCCGCGTCGACGCCTGCGCCATTCGGTCCGCCCGCCTGCGCCATATCGCGCCGGCCGCCGCCGCCCTTGCCGCCGAGCTCCGCAGCGGCAAGGCGGACCAGGGCGACGGAATCGAAGCGCTCGACGAGGTCCGCAGTCACGCCGACGACGACGCCCGCCTTGCCGTCGCTGTCGACGCCGGCGATGGCGACGACGCCCGAACCAACGGTCTGTTTGGCTTCATCGGCGAGCGATTTAAGATCCTTTAGATCGACGCCCGAAACCGAACGGCCGAAAAATTTGACGCCGCCGATCTCCTGCGCCTCGGCCGCGGCCTTTTCACCGCCGCCCATCGCCAGTTTTTTGCGCGCCTCGGCCAGCTCGCGATCGAGCTTGCGCCGCTCCTCGAGGAGCGCGGTCAATCGTTTTTCGGCGTCGTCCTCGGAGGATTTGAGCAGGGCGGCGATGTGCTCAAGCTTGTCGGCGCGCGCGTTGAGATGGCGCCGCGCCGCGGCCGCTGTCTTCGCCTCGATGCGCCGCACGCCGGCGGCGACGGCCGATTCCGACGTAATGGTGATGAGGCCGATGTCGCCCGTGCGCGCGACGTGGGTGCCGCCGCAAAGTTCAACGGAGAAAGCCCTGTTGGCGCCGCTTTCGCCGCCATCCTCGCGGTCCTGCGCATAGCCCATCGTCACAACGCGGACCTCGTCGCCATATTTCTCGCCGAACAAAGCGCGCGCGCCGGAGGCGATCGCCTCGTCGACGGCCAGCAGCCGGGTGACGACGGGCGCATTGTCGGTGACCGCACGATTGGCGATGTCTTCGACACGGACGAGTTCTTCCGGCGAAATCGGCTTCAGATGGGTGAAGTCGAAGCGCAGACGATCGTCGGCGACGAGCGAGCCCTTTTGCGCGACGTGATCGCCGAGCACGAGCCGCAGCGATTCATGCAGGAGGTGGGTCGCCGAGTGATTGGCCCGGATCGCCGAGCGGCGCGCGTGATCGACCGACAGTTCGAGCGCGAGGCCGGGCGCGATCTCGCCTTCCTCGACGATTCCTTCATGCGCGAACAGATCGCCAAGCCTCTTTTTCGTATCAGTGACGCGGAAACGGACCCCGGCAGCGGCCATCACGCCAGTGTCGCCGACCTGTCCGCCCGATTCGCCATAGAATGGCGTCTGATTGAGGATCACGGCTCCGCTCTCGCCCGCGCGGAGAATTTCAACCGGCCTGCCGTCCTTGACGAGCGCGGCGACGATTCCTTCCGCCCGTTCGGCTTCATAGCCAAGGAAATCGGTTGCGCCGGCCTCGTCCTTGATCGCAAACCAGAGCTTGTCGGTCGCAGCCTCGCCGGAGCCGGCCCAGGCCCTTCGCGCGTCGGCGCGCTGCCGCTCCATCGCGCTATTGAAGCCGTCGACGTCGACGGCGAGCGAGCGCGCCCGCAGCGCATCCTGCGTCAGATCGAGCGGAAAGCCATAGGTGTCATAGAGCTTGAACGCCACCTGGCCGGGCAGGGGGGCGCCTTCCGGCAGGTCGCGTACAGCCTCGTCGAGGATCGACAGGCCGCGCGCCAGCGTGTCGATAAAGCGGGCCTCTTCGAGCCGCAATGTCTCGACGATCAGCGGCTCGGCGCGGATCAGCTCGGGATAGGCCTGCCCCATCTCGCGCGAGAGCACGGGGACGAGCCGCCACATCAAAGGCTCGCGCGCGCCAAGCAGCTGCGCGTGGCGCATGGCGCGGCGCATGATGCGGCGCAGCACATAGCCGCGGCCCTCGTTGGCGGGCGTTACTCCATCGGCGATGAGGAAGGCGCAGGCGCGCAGATGATCGGCGATGACGCGATGGCTCGCCTTTTGCGGCCCATCAGGATCGACGCCGGTCGCGGCGGCGACCGCGATGATCAGGGCGCGCATGAGGTCGATGTCATAGTTGGATGTGACGCCCTGCAGCAAAGCGGCAATGCGCTCGAGTCCCATGCCGGTGTCGATCGATGGACGCGGCAGATCGATCCTTTCGCCTGGTCCCAGCTGCTCAAACTGCATGAAGACGAGGTTCCAGAATTCGAGGAAGCGGTCGCCATCCTCGTCGGGACTGCCGGGCGGCCCGCCCTTCAGCTTCTCGCCCTGGTCGTAGAAGATTTCCGAGCAGGGGCCGCAGGGACCGGTATCGCCCATCGCCCAGAAATTATCGGAAGTCGCGATGCGGATGATCTTCGAATCGGTAAGGCCGGCGATCTTCTTCCATAAAGCAAAGGCTTCGTCGTCGGTGTGATAGACGGTGACAAGCAGGCGATCCGTCGCCAGACCGAACTCCTGCGTGATCAGCTTCCAGGCCAGCTCGATCGCGAGCGGCTTGAAATAATCGCCGAAGGAGAAATTGCCGAGCATCTCGAAAAACGTGTGGTGCCTGGCAGTATATCCGACATTGTCGAGATCATTGTGCTTGCCGCCGGCGCGGACGCATTTCTGCGCGGTCGCCGCGCGGGTATAGGGGCGCTTCTCAAGTCCTGTGAAAACGTTCTTGAACTGGACCATCCCGGCGTTGGTGAACATCAGGGTGGGGTCATTGCGCGGCACGAGCGGCGAAGACGCCACGATCTCATGGCCGTTCTTCTTGAAGTAATCGAGGAAACCCGCCCGTATCTCGTTAACGCCGTTCATTTGCTATTCCGTTTGCAAGGCCGCTGCTTTGCGCTGCGCCTTTTCATGGGTCAAAGCAAAATGCGTGGGGCGAAGTCAAAACGCAAGCGCGCAAGGGCGCGAGCGCGCGCCTTGCCCGCGCGCCGAGCGGCCAGCGTCAGCGCCGCGGCCCGCCGTCATTCTGCGCCGGGGCCCGATTGCGGGCCTAGCGCAGTCCGGCGGGGCAGGCGCCCTTAGTCTTCGCCTTCATCCTCGCCGACGTCGAGGATCTTGTCGGCGATCATCCCCGCATTCTCGCGGATCGCCAGTTCAATCTTGTCGGCGATCTCGGGATGCGCCTTCAAAAAGGCCTTGGAATTCTCGCGGCCCTGACCCAGCCGCTGGCTGTCGTAGGAGAACCACGCGCCCGATTTCTCGACGACGCCCGCCTTGACGCCAAGATCGATCAATTCGCCGATTTTCGAGATGCCTTCGCCGTACATAATGTCAAATTCGACCTGCTTGAAGGGCGGCGCGACCTTGTTCTTGACGACCTTGACCCGCGTCTGGTTGCCGATCACTTCCTCATGGTCCTTGATCGAGCCGATGCGGCGGATGTCGAGTCGCACCGAGGCGTAGAATTTCAGCGCGTTGCCGCCCGTGGTCGTCTCCGGACTGCCGTACATCACGCCGATCTTCATGCGGATCTGATTGATGAAGATCACCATGGTGTTCGAGCGCGAGATCGAGGCGGTGAGCTTGCGCAGCGCCTGGCTCATCAGGCGCGCCTGCAGGCCCGGCTGGCTGTCGCCCATCTCGCCCTCGATCTCGGCGCGGGGGGTCAGAGCGGCGACGGAATCGATCACCAGAACGTCGACGGCGCCTGAGCGCACCAGCGTGTCGGTGATCTCGAGAGCCTGTTCGCCGGTGTCGGGCTGCGAGACGAGGAGATCTTCGAGATTGACGCCAAGTTTGCGCGCGTAAATCGTGTCGAGCGCATGTTCGGCGTCGATGAAGGCGCAGACGCCGCCCTTTTTCTGGGCTTCGGCGATGACATGCAAGGTCAATGTCGTCTTGCCGGAGGATTCCGGACCATAGATCTCAACGACGCGTCCGCGCGGCAGGCCGCCGACGCCGAGCGCGACGTCAAGTCCGAGCGAGCCGGTCGGCACGGTCTCGATCTCGACGACTTTCTGATTCTTGCCGAGCCGCATGATCGAGCCTTTGCCGAAGGCGCGTTCGATCTGCGACAGGGCGGCGTCGAGGGCCTTGGTCTTGTCCACGGATGTTCCTTCAACAAGGCGAAGTTTGGCTTGGCTCATTGGATAATCCTTCTGACACAGGCTTGGCGAAATGTGCAATGCAATCGGCTTGGCGATCCGCGTTGCTGCTAAATGTATCCGGTTTGTTCTCACCCGCAAGTTCTTTTTATGTTCTATTCTCGACGCGCAAACGTCGGTCAAAACGCGCCGCGTGCGCCGCCGCAGAGGGACCTGCAACCGGCGCGGGCGAGGCAGGGCGCGCAGGACGGGAAAAACGAGGAAATTCGCGCGAATCGGAGGCGCTCAGCCGACGCCGAAAATAATCGCGCATGGTTAATCAGCGCCCCGGACCGAAGCAATTGGCCCGCGCCGGGGTAATTGCGGGCACGGCTCTTGCTGCGGCGAAGGGAGCGCGCCCGTCTTCCCCGGCGGCGGCGCAAGGCATGTCGGAGACGCGACACTCGATGCGGCAGGAAGCGGACAATCTCGTCCGGATGGACGATCTTGTCGATTTCGGCGAGATCCTTCCCGAGGTCAATACGATGCTGCAACGCGGCGTCGCGCTCTACCGTCGCGACAAGGCGGCGGCCGATCTCGCCTTCCGCGCCGCGCTTGAGCTGCGCCCTGACGCTCTGCCGACCTATCTCTGCCTTTATAAGATCCACACTTATCAGGGCAATCTCGACGAATCGCTGGCGATCGCGCAGGCGGGCCTTGCCGAGGCGGCGCGCCAGGCCGGGATCGATCCGGATTGGCGGGCGTGGCGGCGCGGCGATATTTCAAGCAACGTCAACGGTCCAGGCCATTTCGCGCTCTATACCTTGAAAGCGCTGGCCTTCATCCATTTGCGCCGCAACGAAAAGGCGCTGGCGCAGCTGTGTCTCGACAAGATCGCCGAGCTTGGCGCGATGGAGACGGTCGGCGGCAGCGTCATCGCCGCCCTCGCCGCGGGCGTGGATTAAACGGACAAGCATTCTTTCGCAACGCAGCCCTGCGATCGGGCCGAGGCGTCTGCGACAGAAGTGATCGTGAAGTGAAAGGACTGTGAGGCGAAGATGCAAGCGACATTCATCAGAGAAACCTCCGACGGCCGCAAGATCGAGGTGATCGGCCCCTATATCTGCGTCGACCGCGACCCCGTCGCCGACCAGATCGTCGAGGTCGGCTCACATCCCAACAAGGAGGCGATCCTGCGCGCGCTGCCGAACGCCGCTTTCATGGCTGGGCCCATCGTGCTGACCGTCGAGGAGGCTTCTCTCGTGCGCGGCGCTTTCGCCATGGCGACAGAGGCCGAAACCGACAAGGCGGCGATCGAAAAGCGCTTTCGCGACGCCTATAATTCGCGCGCCCGGGCGGCGGGCATCGAGTAACCCGCCGGGCACGCCTGGCTTAAAGACCGGCGCGCGGCGGCGCGGTTCAGCTCGCCGCCGCCGTTCCCTTCACCGCCTCGATCAGCTGCTTGAGCGAGAACGGTTTTGGCAGAAAGGCGAAATCCTCCCCTTCCGGCAGGTTTTTCGAGAAGGCTTCCTCGGCATAGCCGGAGACGAAGATCACCTTCGCCTTGACGCCGCGCTTGCGCAATTCGCCGAACATCGTCGGCCCGTCCATCTCCGGCATGACCACATCGGAGACGACGAGGTCGATCTTGCCCGGATTGCGGTCGACAACCTCGAGCGCCTCGACCCCGGAGCCGGCCTGCAGCACGCTATAGCCGCGCGAGGCGAGCGCCCGCGCCGCAAAGGCGCGCACCGCCTCCTCATCCTCGACCAGCAGGATAACGCCGCGTCCGGTGAGGTCCGCCGCCGGCTTCGCCCGCTCGGGCGGGACGGTGGTCTCGACCGCCTCGGGAATGTGGCGGGG
Organism: Methylocella silvestris; assembly: GCF_002891535.1. Classification (GTDB taxonomy): domain Bacteria; phylum Pseudomonadota; class Alphaproteobacteria; order Rhizobiales; family Beijerinckiaceae; genus Methylocapsa; species Methylocapsa silvestris_A. The sequence goes on from NZ_PDZR01000001.1 coordinate 308,790, forward strand.
CAGCAGCACGGTGAAGGTCGCGCCCTTTCCGGGCGGGCTCGAGCAGAACACGAAGCCGCCGGTCTGCTTGACGATGCCATAGACCATGGCGAGGCCAAGGCCGGTTCCCTTGCCGACTTCCTTGGTGGTGAAGAAGGGCTCGAAGATCTTGTCCCTCACCTCGGGCGGGACGCCATGGCCGCAGTCTTCGACCTCGATCGCGACATATTCGGCGGCAGGCAGCGATTTCTCCTCGAAGCCGTCGCATTCATGCGGCGCGACATTGCGGGTCTTCAGGAGAATTTCGCCGCCGTCCGGCATGGCGTCGCGGGCGTTGACGATGAGATTGACGATCACCTGTTCGAACTGGTTGAGATCGGCTCTGATCAGCCAGAGATCGCGTCCGTGGCGCAATTCGAGATGGATCTTTTCGCCGACGAGACGTCGCATCAGCATCTGCAATTCCGACAGGACGTCGCCGAGCTGCAGCACCTGCGGCCGCAGCGTCTGGCGGCGGGAAAAAGCGAGCAGCTGACGCACCAGCCCGGCGGCGCGGATAGCGTTCTGCTTGATCTGCATAATGTCGCGGAACGAGGGGTCGGTCGGGCGATGATTGGCGAGCAGGAGATCGGAAAAGCCGATGATCGCCGTCAGAACATTATTGAAATCATGGGCGACGCCGCCGGCGAGCTGGCCGATCGCCTGCATTTTCTGCGACTGGGCGAAATTGGTCTGCAGGGCGCGCTGTTCGGTGGTGTCGAGCGCGAAAATCGTCGCGCCCGAGCCATCTTCCTCCTGCGAAGCTGAAATGAACAGGCGGGCCGAGCGGTCGCCTTCGCCGGGGAGCGCCACATCGACAGGCGCGATCGGGCTCCGCGCCTTGCCGGCGGCGGCGAGCGCCAATTCCAGCGCGGTTCGATCCCGCGCGGCGACGCCGGCGTAGATCGAACCGCTCGCCGAGCTGTCCGAGGGCTTTGCTGCTTCGGGCATGACCCGCGCAAAGGCGGCGTTCGACCGAAGGATGCGCCCCTGCCCGTCGAGCAGCGCGATGGCGATCGGGGTGGCCTCGAAAAGTCGCGGAAACCGCGTCTCGGCGAGGCGCGCATCCTCCGACCGCTCCGCGATGCTGGCGCGATCCACCGCCAAACCGTAAGAGGGGCCGGCCGCCCCGTCGGCATCGAAGGCGACGCGACGGATCAGGCGGACCGGCAGAGTTTGGCCGTTGCGCCGTTTGAGCTCGAGATCGAAAATCTGGGTTTTTACCGCGCCCGGCGTCGCGTCAAGCACGGCGATCCGTGCGGCGCCGTCGTCGGAAAGGAAAACGCCGAGCTTCAGGCCGCCGGAGCCGGCCTCCGCAAGATCACAATCAAGCCAGGAGGCCAGCGTCGCATTGAGATAGTCGATCGTCCCGTCGCTGCGGCAGGAGAAAAAACCGGCAGGCGCGTTGTCGAGACAATCGATTGCGCGCCGAAGCTCCTGGAAGGTCGTCTCCTGCTGCTCGCGTTCGCGCGTGATGTCTGCGACGGTCCAGAGGGTCGCGCGCTGCGCGCCGGACAGCTCTAGCGGGCGCGCCTCGATCCGGCGCCACCCCGCGCCGGGGGAGAGGCAAAGGCGGGTCTCCTCCACGTGGGCGCGGCCTTCGCGCGCGGCCTGCGCGAGCCTGTAGACAGCCTCGGACGCCTCCGGCGATCCGCCTCCGGCGAGCCGCTCGACCGGACGCAGTTCTTCGAGGCTGGAGGCGGCGCAAAATGCCCTGTAGGCGCGGTTGGCGTAAAGGATCGCGCCATTCGCGTCGGTCGCGATCAGCCCGTCCGGATTGGCGTCGCAGACGAACCTTGTCAGATCGCCGCCGCGGGAGCCCCGCTCCGCGACCCTGAGCAGACCGGCTGACAGGGCGAATGTGGCGAAGACGCCGATCCCCGCGAAGAGCGCAAGGGCGGCGGTCGCGATCATGACGGCGGTCTGCGGCGGCGCGAGCAGGACCAGCGCGGCCGCGCCGGCGATGAGGATCATCGGGGCAAAGATCAGCGCCAGGCTTCCGGCGCGGCTCGTCTTGCCGAAGGCGCCTCGCTGATCGATCATCATGCTTAATCCTCGCGCGGCGCGCCGCGCGCGTGCGACCTTGACGTTCGGGCCGACTCGCTCCGGCGCTTGCGATTGCGCGCCGATTTTCTCAATAAACGGATCGCGCGCAATTGTCATTCAACGGCGCCGGGCGCGAAATCGCCGTCCAGCGCGCCCGCATTGCGCGCAAACTTCGGGGCCGGTAAACAAAATAGTTGAATATGCTGCTTTTCTGACGCGCGGCGACACTCCGCCTTGATCGCCGAGAGCGCATTTTCTATTGTGCGCGCCATCTTTTGTTGCTCGCCCGCGATCGAACGAATCACGATCCGCATTGGCGCAGATCCCTCCCAAGCGAGCCGAGCCGATGCAGGGCCTCATCGACAAGATCTTCGAAAACAAGCCGCTCACCTTCATAGCGGCAGTGGTCGCCCTGCTTTTGGCCGGCGCGCTGGTTCTGTTCGCGGTTCGGCTCGCCTTCGGCCGGAGGGTCAAGGCGCCGGGCGGCGGGCGGACGCGATTGCCGCGACTGGGCGTCGTCGACGCCTTTGACATCGACCGTCAGCGCCAGCTCGTCATCATCAGACGCGACAATGTCGAGCATCTCTTGATGATCGGCGGCCCGAATGACCTTGTCATCGAATCGGAGATCATCCGCGCCGAGGCGCGCGAGCGGCATCGCGAGAAGGAGCCCCGCGAAAAGGACTTGCGCGAAAAAGAACCTGCGCTGACGTCGGTCGCGGCTCCATTCGGACCGGGCGCCGCGGCGGCTCCGGCCTTGCCGCCGGAGAGCGAAGCCGTCGCGACCCGGGCGCCAAATCCGCCGCCGGCGTGGAAGGCTCCGATTCCGCCAATCGCCGCGCTCGCCGCCGCGACAGTCGGCGGCGAGCTTCCGGCCGCAGCAGCGAATGAAGCCGGCGTGCCGGAGGGCAATCCGGGCTTCACGCCCACAGGCCCGGCGCGGGGGGCGGCTTTTTCGCCGACGCGCCGCCCGGCGCCGGCCGCAGCCATTGCGCCGAGACCGCCGCGCGAACCGCTGCTTCGCGCCGATCCGGCCCTGCGCCCAGAGAGCGCGTCGGCAGGCGCCTTCCAGCGCGCCTCGCTGGCGACGCCATTCCTGCGCCCGCCGCCGCCGCGCCAGCTCGCCGAGACGCTTGCGCGGCAGATCAATCCGCCCGCTGGCCCGCCGGCGCAGACGCCGCCAGCCGAGCCGCCGGTTTCCGAGCAAACGACCCCTGTCGGCGCAATCGAGGGCGCGCAGCCCGCCACGCTGCCCCGGTCGGCCGACGCGGATACGTCGCAAACTGCGCCGGGCGCCGACCAACCGCCTGAAGCGGCCGCGCCTTCGCAGGGGGCCGAGCGGGAGCTGGCGCCGGACGTCGTCGAAGCGGGCGCCAAACAGCCGGCGCCACTCACGCCGGCGGCGCCTTTGCGGGCGAGCGAGCCGTTCGACTTCGTCGCGGCTGTCGCCGCAGCCCTGGAGCAGCCGGAGGAGGCGCCGCTGCTTGCGCCGCCCCGACATGAGGATCTGGCGGAAACGCCTCTTGCCGAAGCCAGGGATTCAACGCGGCGGCCAGAGACCGATGCTCCGCTGGACATCGAGGCGCCGCCCACCGAAAAGCACGCCAATGTTGGGAAAAGCTTCGCTTCGGCCCCGGCGCATGATTCGCTGGAGGAAGAACTGGCCAAGCTGCTGGGGCGTGGGCCGGGCGGCGTCTGAAGCGTCGCAGGCGCCGATATTCCCGCATAGATTTTCTGATTTTGCAGCTTTTGCAGGCCCGCTTGAGGGGGCAACGCTAAGGCGTCGGAGATCCCTTACCCGTCGCGATAGACGCGCTCGCGCTTCTCGTGACGCTCCTGCGCCTCGACCGAGAGGGTCGCGATCGGCCTGGCATCGAGACGCTTCAGGCTGATCGGCTCGCCGGTTTCCTCGCAATAGCCATAAGTGCCGTCATCCAGCCGTCCCAACGCCGATTCGATCTTGGCGATGAGCTTGCGCTGGCGGTCGCGCGCGCGAAGCTCGATCGCGCGATCCGTCTCCGAAGACGCGCGGTCGGCGACGTCGGGGTGATTCTCGTTTTCAGTTTGCAGCGCGACCAGGGTTTCGCGGCTCTCGCGCAGAATGTCTTCTTTCCAGGCGAGCAATTTGCGGCGGAAATAATCGCGTTGACGTTCATTCATGAACGTCTCTGATTCGGAAGGCGTATAGCCGTCATCGATCATATCGGCAGCCACCGGAAAGCCTCCGTCGTGATGAATGGCTGCCTTATACATATCGCAGTGCGCTTGTTCAATCTAAGTCGCGCCGCCGCCTTGAGTTATTCCCCTGTCGCGCCCGTCTCGGCCGCCGGCGAACGGCCGGCGATCAAGGACGAAATTCTGAAGCGCGCGGCTTTCACGCCCGAGATCGCGACGATATTGGACGAATCACTCCAAAATCACGAAACGCGATCGACTCCATATATTTACATCATGATGCCGTCCGAAAACGCCGCAACTTCTCGGCGTCATGCTTTTGGCGCGGTCATCGCCTTGCGCAAGTTCTCGTCGACCTTGTCGAGGAAGCCGGTGGTCGAAAGCCATCTTTGGTCGGCGCCGACGAGCAGGGCGAGATCCTTGGTCATGAAACCCGATTCGACGGTCCTGACGCAGACCTTCTCGAGCGTCTGCGCGAAAGTCGCGAGTTCCGGATTGTCGTCAAGCTTGGCGCGATGCGACAGGGCGCGCGTCCAGGCGAAGATCGAGGCGATTGAATTGGTCGAGGTCTCTTTTCCCTTTTGATGCTCGCGGTAGTGACGCGTCACCGTCCCGTGAGCGGCCTCGGCCTCGACCGTCCGGCCGTCGGGGCTGAGCAGCACGGAGGTCATGAGGCCGAGCGAGCCAAAGCCCTGCGCCACCGTATCGGACTGGACGTCGCCGTCGTAGTTTTTGCAGGCCCAGACATAGCCGCCGGACCATTTCAGCGCGGAGGCGACCATGTCGTCGATCAGACGATGCTGGTAGATGATGCCCGCGGCGTCGAATTTTTCCTTGAATTCCGTCTCGAACACCTCCTGGAACAGGTCCTTGAAGCGCCCGTCATAGGCTTTGAGGATGGTGTTCTTGGTCGACAGAAAGACCGGATATTTGGCGTCGAGGCCATAGTTTAGCGAGGCGCGCGCGAAATCGCGGATGGAATCGTCAAGATTATACATCGACAGCGAGACGCCCGCGCCGGGATAATTGTAGACTTCCTTTTCGATGACCGTTCCGTCGTCGCCTTCGAATTTGATCGTCAGCCTGCCTTTGCCGGGCACCCTGAAATCGGTCGCGGCATATTGATCGCCGAAGGCGTGGCGGCCGATGACGATCGGCTGCGTCCAGCCCGGCACCAGGCGCGGAACGTTTTTGCAGATGATCGGCGCGCGGAAAATGACGCCGCCGAGAATATTGCGGATCGTGCCGTTCGGCGACTTCCACATCTGCTTTAAGTTGAATTCCTTCACGCGCGCTTCGTCGGGCGTGATCGTCGCGCATTTGACGCCGACGCCGTGCTTCTTGATGGCGTTCGCCGCGTCCACGGTCACACGATCGCCGGTGGCGTCTCTATTTTCGACAGAAAGGTCGTAATATTCGAGGTCGAGGTCGAGATAGGCGAGAACGAGTTTTTCGCGAATATATTGCCAGATGATCCGGGTCATCTCATCGCCATCAAGTTCGACGACGGGATTTGTGACCTTGATCTTGCTCATTAGTTCGACCTTTTCATCTGGAGTTTATGAAAAAATGCGCTCGCCTGCCGGCGTCGAAGATCGACGGAGCGGAGCTCGCGAGGGGAGGGGGGAAAGCCTGTTCATTTCGGCGGTTCGCCGCGAAGGGACCGCGCGAAATCGCGATCGACGTCGGCTGAGAGGGACTCGAGAACGGCCTGATTCTGTGGCGAGGCGGCTTTATAGGCGGCCATGATCGCCGCCTTGCCCTGCGGACCGTCTGCAAGAATCTGACGCAGATCGCTCTTCATGAATTGCTGCAAGTCCTTGTCGAGCCCTGCGCGAGTCGCGAGCGCCCGGTCGAGGCGCACCCGCGCCAGCGTCGGATCGTTCGGGGCGGTGAAGTAGGACATGAAAAGAGGCGTCGCCGGATTTGCGTCGCCGCTTTTTCCGGCGGCGGCCGGCAACTCGGCTAGCAAAAGCCACGCCGCGCCATTGACGGGCGAAAGCGAGGTCGCCGAGAGCGCGTTTGAGCGGGCCCGGGCGATGCGCGCCGCATTGGCCGGATCTTCCGCGCCCGCCTTGTCGAGGTAGGCAAGATCGGCGTCGGCGAAAGCGGCCTGCGCATAGAGATCGCCTCTGACGAGCCCGAGCCACGCGGCCCATTGCGCGCTGGTCCGGTGCGCCGCGGCCGCGCCCGCGCTTTGCCGGTCGGAGGGCAGGGCGATCGCCGGCGGAGCGATGAGCGCGGCAAGCAGCATCCAGACGGCGCCGAGGGCGAGGAGGCCGGCGAAGGCGATAAGACCGATGCGCAGCGTCAAAGGTTCTTCAAGGGCGGCGGGGCGGGGTTCTCGCTCGAACATGAAGTTCGGTCGAGGCGGTTCGAGGCTCATCGCTCACTCCCCCATGATCTTGCGCCGTAAAGCTTCACCTTGGATTGAATAGACTGTGGCGCAAAAAAATCTAGATGAAACTGATCTGATCGCCTTCCAGCCTGACGCAGGAGAGCCGGCCCGTGGCATAGGCTCCCGTATCGACATTGATTCGGTTGCGGCGAACCTCCGGCTCCATCACCGGCGTGTGGCCGTGGACGATGACTTTTTCGAAGGACTCTTCGCAGGAGAGGAATTCTTCCCGGATCCAGAGCAGGTCCTCCTCGCTCTGGCGCGCGAGCGGCGCGCCCGGACGGATTCCCGCATGGGCGAAAAAATAGTCGCCGCAGGCGAAAGAAGCGGGCAAAGAGCTGAAAAAATGCGAATGGCTTTTTGGCAGAACTCTCGCGAACTCCCGCGCAAGCTCCTCCTCCTCTTCGGCGGTCGGAGAAAAGCTCGGCGCAAGGCCATAGGACAAAAGCGTCGAGAGGCCGCCATATTGTCCCCAGGATCTGAGGATCGGCGGATTGCGCAGAAACTCGAGAACATAGATCTCGTGATTGCCCTTGAGGCAGACGACGCTCTGGTGTCTCGCGCGCTCGATAAGTTTGGTCACGACCTCAGCCGAATTCGATCCGCGATCAATATAATCGCCAAGGAAAATCTGCAGGGGATGGGCGATCGGATGACGCGCCAGATCCGCGTCGATTCGCAAAAAAACCTGATCGAGCAGGTCGGCGCGGCCATGAATATCGCCAATCGCGTATATTCGGACGCCGGCGGGAAGAGTCGGCGTCGCCGGGGCGGCTCCGAATAGACGCGGTTTCCACATTCGTGTGAGTTTTGCCTGCGCTCGATAAATCCTGGCCGGTTTCCGCCGTCAAGGCGCCGCAGCGCCGCGCAACCCGGCCGCGTGCCTCAGTGTTAGAGCATTTTCAACCCGAGAGATAGTCAGAACGGGTCGTCCTTCGCGAGTTTGGCGAACGCCCGCACCGCCTCGCCAAGCCATTTTTGACTATCCTCCACCGACACTTCAAGGACGTCGGCGTCACCGTGGGAAAGCTCGCCGGCATCAGCACGCCCGGTTTCCGCGCGCCAAAGGCGAAGATCCGCCTCGGCCGCATCCAGCGTCGTTTCGGCGTCATGCATTGCGCCAAGCGACGACTGGATCGTCTCAAGGCGCTTCAACAGCGCGCCGACGCTCTTCTTGTCAGCGACCTCCGGGCAGTCGACGAAGAACTCCGTCATATAGCGCAGCTTCTTGGCGTCGATCCGGACCTTGTGGCGGGCCTCGGGGTCGAGGCTTTCGAGGATTTCTCCCTGTTTCAGGAGCATCTTGCGCCGCTTGGCGAGCCGCTTGCGAATGAATTTTGCCGTTTCGGCGCGCTCGGCTTTATGCGCCCGCCAGCCGCCGCTTCCCAGCCATTCGCAGAAATCGATCAAAAAGATCCGCCAGGGTCTTGCTTCGATCGCCGCGATCAGGGCAGCGCGCAGGGCCATGCGTTTGGACTGGCGCCAGGCGGCGAATTCGCGCGCCTCGGCTGTCAGCTCGTCGCCGGCGGCCCCGGCTTCCTGCATGACATCGCGATCGCGCGCATCGCCGAACAATCGCGCCATTCGCTTCAATTCGTTGTCCGCCGCAGCGAAATACTCGTCGTCCGCGATGGGCCGGAACAGAGCGAGCGCCGCCCTGAGGCGCCGCAGCGCCACGCGACCTTGATGGATCGCCTCGACCGGACTGGCGGGCTCCGGCCGCACCGTAAGGAGACGCGCATTCAACATGAAGTCGTGAAGGCAGACATTGCAGATGGCTTCGAATGCAGCCCCAGCCGTCATCGCGTCGCCCAGGCGCGGCTGCGATCCCTTGGCCGGACGCATCGACGCTCCGGCCGCCAGACGATAGCCGCGTTCTGCCTTGCTGATCAGGCTGATCGACAAGGGCGCCTGCGCCGCCAGCCGGCGCGCCAGGGTGTAGAGGGCGCTCTTGTCGCCGCTTTTCAGTTCGAGCTCGACCTCGAAAATGGGCTCGGCGGCGGTCGGTCCGGGGACCATGATCTCACCGGCGTCGAGGACGGCCTCGATCTGCGCGTTCGCTTCGCCCAGCGATAGAAAGGCGCGTTTGACCGAGATGTGAAACGCCTGGCGCAGATCGGGCCGCACCGCCTCGGCCAGATCTGCAAGGGGCGTCTCACGGATCATCGCAAAGTCGATGCAGGCGGCGCTGTCGCGCTGTCGGCGCGTCGGCGCCTGACCGTCGATGGGGCGCTCCCACTCGCCGCGCTGGGATACCGATCCGGTCTCCTGCTTGACCGTTTGCAGCAGCTGCTTGCCGGCCCGCCGGACCCGCAGAGTGAATCCGCCCTCGCGCAGCGCTTCATCGGCGGTGTCGAAATACCAGGAGTCGAGCTTTTGCGCGCGGGCGCGGGTCATCGCCGCCTTGAGGGCTGCCAGCGCTTGGGCGCGGGCGACAGGATCGGCCGACACGGCGAGCTTCAGTTCGATCTCGGTCATGGCGAGACCTTAACATGGGGGGCGGCGAGGGGTCGACCGCCCGGGGGTGCGGCGCTTGCGCGCCACGCCAGCGCGGACAAAAAAAACGGTCACAAAATCAATGTTTTCGCCGGCCGATCAGGTGTATCCAAAGAATAAGCGGCTGAGCCGCCGGATATCGCTGCTTGTGCGGAGGATAGGGCTCGTTTAGGTTCACGAATATTCGCGAAATTTTGCTATGATGAGTGATGAATTTCGTAACTCAATAAAGAGCAGCCTCGTCAACTGGAACGGCCTCCCTATTCGATCTGCGAACTGTGAATCTGATAATATAAATAGCGAAAAAACATGAACCCCGCTCACTAAAGGCTTGGATCATCATATTATCTGGAAGTAGCCGCTGTGATTCTCGAGAGTGACGCGTGGAAAAGAAAATTATAGTCGAAATCCTTCTTGAGGCGAGATCGTTGCTCCAGCGTAGCGGCTGGAATCAGTTTTGTATCGCTCGCGACGAAACAGGCAATGTGGTGGACGCAAATAGCGGTTCTGCGTGCCGCTATTGTTTGTCCGGGGCGCTCTGCAAGGCGTGGCGCATGCTCGACGCCGCCCGTGAGGAATATTATTTTCAATATTTTGAAAGAAGATTTTCGGCTGTCCTGCGCAAGCAGTATGGCTATGACCGCACTTTGACGCAGTGGAACGACCATGTCGCCACCTCCTGCGAAGAGGTGCTGACCCTGATCGATCTCGTCATAATAGACGTCGCCGGCGAGGATGCAGCGGCGATCCCGAGTTTCCTTCAGCGTCGGCCAAAATCGAAAGAAATCTCGGCCTGAAACCGGCGCGTTCAGTCAAATCGCCTTACGAGCCAATCCAGCGTGTCGTCGGAAATCATCAATTCGGCGAGATGGGCGTGCGTGTTGCGCACATAGTCGGCGTTTGCGCCCGACAGGCCGACCCCCTGCTGCGTGAGCCGCAGGAGTTCGTCCCTTTGCAGCCGCCCCGCATATTGGAGGTGGCCACGATCCGCGACATAGCAGATCACGGAAACCGCGCGGCCGTCGGAAAGGCGCGCGGAAAGAGAAACCTCAAGATAGACGGCGGTCACCTGCTCGCGCGCGCGGAGATAGGCGAGCGTTTGCGCAGCGTCAGCCGCGCCGACGCGGAAGGCGACGCCCTTGCATGAGCCGCCGCGATCGAGGCCGAGCACCAGCCCCGGAACCGCGGCGGTGCCGCGATGAACATGAGAATAGACGCAAAGCGAGCGATGGTAGCCGCGTACGACGGCGGCCTGCCTTTCGAGGAAGGCGAAGCCGGGCCGCCACATTAGCGATCCGTAGCCGAAGACCCACAGATCCTGTGCGGCGCTCATCGTCGATTTGCTCCTGGCGAACCCGCGCTATAAACGATGAGGCCCGGCGCGGAAAGATGGGAAGCGAATAATGCTGATGACAGGATCGCCGCTCCGGCGCTCCGGCGCCTCGCGGATCTTCGGCGTCGCTCTGGCGCTTGCCGTGGCCGCGGTTGGAGCCGCCTGGTTCTACTTCTGGAGCCTCGCCGCCAGCCAGACGGAGGCGGTGCTGACGTCATGGATCGCGCAGGAGGCGCAGGTCGGACGCCAATGGAGCTGTCCCCAGCGCCGCATCGGCGGCTTTCCATTTTCCGTGGAAGTGAGCTGCCCGGCGCTCGGCTTTGAGGGAGCGATCCTTGACCGCAGCTTTTCGGGATCGGTCGGGAGTTTTCGCGCCGCCTCCGGCGTGTTCGACCCGCAGCGGGTTGAAATTCGAATTGAGCCGCCGTTCACTGCGCGCACGCATGAGGGCGATCATTTTTCTCTGCAATGGCGACATCTGCAGCTTCAGATCGAGGGCGGCTCCGAGCAGGCGCCGCGGCTGACGCTCGATGGCGCTGGACTGGCGCTGACGGGGTCGACCGCGGCCGGAGCCCCCATCGAGGCGGCGGCGGAAACCGCGCAGGCGACGCTGGCGCCGACGCCGGGCGCGGAGGCGGCGCAGGAGGTCTCCATCACCCTCAAAGGGGTGACCGCGCCGCCGTTGAGCAATGCGTTCGCCTTGCGGGCGCCGCTTGACGCGACCGTCTCGGCGGTGGTCGTCGGGGCCGGTCTTGCCGGGTCGGGGGACCTTTTCGATCGCGTCGAGCGCTGGCGCGTCGAGGGCGGCAGGATCGACGTCAAATCGGCCCGCCTCGTCAGCGGGACGGCGGAGCTCAAGGCGACAGGTAGCCTTTACATCGACGAAGGGCGGCGCCCGCGCGGGGAACTCGACGCGTCCTTGCGCGGGCTCGACCCGGTGCTGCGCCGGTTTGGCGTCAACCCCGGGCTGATCGCCGCCGGCTCGCTGCTGACGAGCCTCCTGAAAGGGCCGCCCGCCAAGGAGGAGGCGCCGCAGGCGATCCATTTGCCCCTGCGCGTCGCTGATGGCTATGTGTCGATCGGGCCGATCCGTACGTCGTTGCGTCTGCCCGCGCTTTATTGACTGCGCGACAACAGCCGCATGGGGTCTCCGGCGGACCCACAAAGGCGGCTCCGTCGAAGATCTAAATCCCTCGCTCTGCGGAGGTCAGGTTCACGAAAGCAAAAAAGATGATCCTTTTCATCGGATCATCTTTTGCAAATCATTGGCTTCTTTGTGCCAAGAGGATCGTGGCGGCTGCGGACCCGTTCAATAGGCTCGGTTGCGCAGCACTTCAAAGCAGGTGCGCAACAAGATGTTGATGTCGAGCGCGATCGACCAATGGTTGACGTACCAGAGGTCGAGCTTGACGCGTTCGATCATCTGTTCCAGCTGGCCGGTTTCGCCGCGCAAGCCATTGCATTGCGCCCAGCCGGTGATCCCCGGCTTGACGTGATGGCGGAACGCATATTTTGCGATCAGCACCTTATATTCGTTGTCATGCGCAAGGGCGTGCGGGCGCGGGCCCACGAGCGACATATCGCCCTTCAGCACATTGAACAGCTGCGGCAGCTCATCCATGCTTGACTGCCGAAGAAACTGACCGACTCGCGTGACGCGGCGGTCGTTGCGCCTCGCCTGCACGATCTTGTCGCCGTCTTCCTGCACTGTCATCGAGCGGAATTTATAGATCTGAAACTGTCTGGCGTTGAAGCCGTTGCGGCGTTGCTTGAAAATGACGGGCCCTTTGCTGTCGAGCTTGATCAGAATGGCGATCATGACGAACAGCGGCGACAAGAGGACGATGCCGATCGAGGAGCAGACGATGTCGAGCGTGCGCTTGATCCCCTGCTCGACGCGGGTCAACGGCGCCCGCTGGATCTCGAGGGTCAGGCCGGGCCCGCTGGTCGACAGCAGGCGGCGTCCGAGAACCGAACGGATCGTATAGTCGGGCAGAAGCTCCACGGGCAGCGGGGACGCGCGCAATCTTTCACGCACTGTTTCGAGCAGCGCGGCGTTGTTCCAGCGCAGGGCCACCACGAATTGATCGGCGTGACATTCGCGGGCTTCGTGCAAGGCGCGGTCGAGATCGACCAGAACGTCTTCCGCCGATGCGCCGCTTCCGCTCGCCAATGAGACGCGGGCGACTTCATTGAGGCCGAAATAGCGGAACAGGACAGCCGTGGAAAGCCGCAGCAGTTCGGAAGGCTCGCCAAGGGTGACGACCCGGCGGCCAGCAAGCCCGCCCCTCGCCATCAGCGACCGCGACGTTTTCTCGGCGAGCCAGCGCGCGACGAGAAGCAGCGAAATCTGCATAACGGCGGCTGCCGTTATGGCTCCGCGCGGCAGCACGGTCTCGCCGCGCAAGAAGACAAGAAAGATCGCCACAAACAACACCACGACCGCCCAGGTCATGAAGATGCGGCCCAAATATCGCGATGGCGCAAGAAGCACGGGCAGGCGGTAAAGGCCACGCGAACTCGCGACATAGGTGTAGAGCAATGCCTGAGACAGTCCGACGCCAAGACTTATTTCAATACGGGCGCTCTCCCCCGCCCAAATATACTCATAGAAAAGGACGCCTAATACGCTGGAAACGGTAATCAAGAATATATCAACGCAACCCGCAATCACCTCAATGTTCTTATAAGATACATAAAGTCTTGCCGGCGACGTGGCTACCACGTCCCCGTCAATCTCGGATTCAGCAATCTGGCTCAAGCGATTAAAGTACATTCCCAGACTCGCAATGTTCCGCTGGATTCTGTTAGCATTAGGCTACGGTAACCCCGAAAAATCAACCTAAAAGCCAGCCTTGGAGTGGTCATTCTGCCCGCTATGTGCGCGACAGCACGTCGTATTCACGAAAATATCACTCCATCAAGCGCGTTTGAACTATTTACGAATGCGAGTATTCATCGTTCCTTCATTGAAGAACGTTAGCGGCCGCTGCAGTCCTTTCATTGTACATCTTAGGGTAGCAAGCGCGCCATCTTGGCAACGGCGCAGTTGCAGGATTCGTCCGCCGCGAAGCAATATTCATGCTGCGCTGCGAAGACGCCTGAGATCAGGCGGCGTTGCTTCGTCAGCGAGTCGCTCCAGCGCCGTCTCGAGACTCAAACTCGTCGTGTCTGAGGCGCCGAGCCGCCGGATCGATACAGTGCGCTCGAGCCCTTCCCGTTTTCCGACGACGATCAGCACCGGCGTTTTGGCGAGGGAATGCTCTCTGATCTTGTAGGAGATCTTCTCGTTGCGGAGATCCGCCTCGACGCGCAGGCCGCATTTGCGCGCCGCCGCCGCCACTTCCAGGGCGTAGTCGTCGGCGTCCTGAGTGATCGTCGCGACGATTGCCTGCACAGGCGCCAGCCACAAAGGCAGATTGCCGGAAAAATGCTCGATCAGAATGCCGGTAAAGCGTTCGAGCGATCCGAAGATCGCGCGATGGACCATGACGGGCGTCTTCTTGTCGCTGTCGGCGTCGATGTAGAAGGCTCCGAAGCGGCCGGGCATATTGAAATCGACCTGCGTCGTGCCGCATTGCCATTCGCGGCCGATCGCGTCGCGCAGCGTATATTCCAGTTTTGGACCGTAAAACGCGCCCTCGCCGGGATTGACCCCGGTCTTCGCCCCGCCCGCAGCGAGCATGTCGACGACGCGGCCGAGTGCGGCCTCGGCCTTATCCCAGGCCTCTTCCGAGCCGACGCGTTTTTCGGGCCGGGTCGAAAGTTTGATGATGACGTCGTCGAAGCCGAAATCCTGATAAATGGACAAGATCAGCTCATTGACCTTGAGGCTCTCCGCCATGATCTGATCTTCGGTGCAGAAGATATGCGCGTCGTCCTGCGTGAAGGCGCGCACCCGCATCACCCCATGCAGGGCTCCCGATGGCTCGTACCGATGCACGACGCCGAACTCGCCGATCTTCAGCGGCAGGTCGCGATAGGATTTGAGGCCATTCTTGAAGATCTGCACATGGCCCGGACAGTTCATCGGCTTCAGCGCGAAGATCCGCTCGTCCTCGGTCTTGGTCAGGAACATGTGTTCGCGAAAGGTCTGCCAGTGGCCGGAAGTTTCCCACAGGGCGCGATCGAGCACCTGCGGGGTATTCACCTCGACATAGCCGTCAGCCTCCATTCGCCGCCGCATATAGGCGATCAGCGTCTGGAACAGGGTCCAGCCCTTGGGGTGCCAGAAGATCGCGCCGGGTCCTTCTTCCTGAAAATGGAACAGATCCATTTCCCGCCCGAGCCGCCGGTGGTCGCGTTTTTCAGCTTCCTCGATCTGCCTTAGATAGGCGGCGAGCTCCTCGCGCGTAGCGAAGGCGGTCGCGTAGATGCGTTGCAGCATGGGACGGTTCGAATCGCCGCGCCAATAGGCGCCGGCGACCTTCATCAACTTAAATGCGTCGCCGATCTTGCCGGTCGAGGTCATGTGCGGGCCGCGGCAGAGGTCAAGCCAATCGCCTTGCCGGTAGATCTTCAGGTCCTCGTCGCCTGGAATGGAGTCGACGAGTTCAACCTTGAACGCCTCGCCGCGCGTCTCGAAGAAGGACCGCGCCTGATCGCGACTCCAAACCTCTTTTGTGAAGGGCCTGTCGCGAGCAACGATTTCCGCCATTTTTTTCTCGATGGCGGCAAAATCGTCCGGCGTGAAGGGCTCATCGCGAAAGAAATCGTAGTAAAACCCGTTCTCGATGACGGGACCGATCGTCACCTGCGTTCCCGGATAGAGCGTCTGCACGGCTTCGGCGAGAACATGCGCGGCGTCGTGGCGGATGAGTTCAAGCGCGCGCTTGTCCTCGCGGCCGATGAACTCCAGGCGTGCGCCCTGGGGGACCGGATCGGCGAGGTCGGCAAGGGCGCCGTCGACGATCATGGCGATGGAGCGTTTGGCGAGCGAGGGGGAAATGGTTTTGGCGATGTCAAACCCGCTTGCGCCGGCGGGAAATTGACGCGTGGCGCCATCGGGAAAAGTGACGTCGATCATATCGTGAACTCCTCGGCTCAGTCGCCGAAACCAATCGGCGTAAGCGAATGCGCAGTTTTAAAAAGGCGGGCGTCGGCGCGTGTCCTTCGCCGTTCGCCTTTTGGTCGAGTGGGAGCGACCGCAGAGCGAACCCTTCCGGGCGGGCGCCCTCGTCCGGCGCTGGACATAGTCTGTTTGCCGGCGCGGCTCAAGCCCTGCGCGGGGCGGCGTCCAGCTGCTGTCGCTTTTTCACCACAGCTTCGCCATAATCAGCAGAGCGTCGCCTGGAAACGTCGCGACGTGATGACAAGCGGGCAGGATTATGCCACATTTTCGCCCTGAGTTAGCGGGAGGCGGCGGAGCGTTTTGCTTGACGCCTATGGCGAAGTATATTTGCTTACAGCCCGGCTAAACTAAACTTAATATACGTTAAGCGCCGGCAATATTATGGCTAGAATGTTAAATTCCCGTAATAACAATGCATGTGTGCGCTGCCGCACACCGCAATCCGCAGTCGGGTATTAAACCATTCTACAGAAACAGAGAGTTAAAGACCGAACAGCTGCGCTTTGATTTTTAGCCACGGAGCTTTTTTTGGCTGAGTCGTTCGGCTTTTAGCTAAATCCTTTGGGCGCGCGAAGCGTCGATGGTCCAACGATCAATTCGTTTCCGCGCGTTCGCGCTTCCTTGCCAGCGTAGAATTAAATCATGACTCCCTTTGCAATGTACTTAGATGAAATCAATCTGGAATGCGAGGAAAAGCGCGCCCACGCCGGCCTGACGCGGCGCGTCGCCGAGATTGGCCTCCTCTCGCATGCGCCGGTTGGGGATCTCAACACAACCGATCCCTTGAATATTCTGTCGCTGCCGGCGCTTTTGCTTGATCTCGATGGCTGCGTCGTCGAGAGCAACGCTGCGGCAGGGGCGCTGTTCGACAATGACATCAGGGTGCGCCAGCGCCGCCTTTTCATCCGAGATCCGGACGCCCGCAACAAGCTGCGCATCTATGTCGATCAATTCGAATATGCGACGCCGCGCTTTGCCCCGTCGATCGAGCCGATCATTGTGCCGCGGCAGGAGAAGCTGCCAGTCCTGGTCCGGATCTGGCCGATTGACAGCGGCGCGCGCTGGCCGTCGTCCGACGTACGGGCGCTTTTGACCTTGAATTCCCTTGGGCCTCGTCCCGGACCGCCAGCCGCCCTGCTCGCCAAGATCTTCTCGCTGACTCCGTCCGAAGCCAAGCTCGCGGCGATCATCGCGCGAGGCGTCGGCCCGGACACGGCGGCGATCGAGCTCAATATTTCGCGCGAAACCGCCCGCAACCAGTTGAAGTCGATCTTCGCCAAGACGGGAACCCACCGGCAAGGGGAACTGGTCGCGCTTCTGCTGCAAGTCTGACGCGGCCGCCGGCTTCGGGCCGAGCGTCGGAACGGGCGCGCCGACGCGGTTGACGCCGAGGATCGGCGCCATCGCGGCAAATCCCGCCCACGGGCGATGCTCCAACTTGTTGATGTGGAGCGATTTCTGATCGACCAATGATTCCATTCGGTCGGAATGCGTTCTAATCCGTCAAATCGGCGAGAATCGCCCGCCGCGCATTGGCCCCCTTCGCCAGCAGATGGACATGCCACTCGCGGGCGCCGAGACGCAACAGCGCCGCGACCGTCGCGCTTGCCCCGGCGAAGGCCCTGCTGCCAGGACAGCAGAGTTCGAAGGCGCCGAGTCTGCGGCGCTCGCCCGCAGCATTAAAGCCCATGGCGAGAACGACGGCGCTTTCGAACGGCGGAAGACCACCAAGATCGCCGCCGCCGAGGTCATCGGCGGCAGAAACGGGAAAGACGGAGAAAATATAAGAGCGGCCGGAAGTGGCGCGCCATTTATGAAAGCGACCGGCGAGATCGCCCCCTGCAAGGCAATGCAGCGGCGTGTTTCGCAATGGCTGACGGCAATCGGAGCCGCCATTCTCGCCCCAATAGAGCGCAGGCGTTTCCGCGTGGGTCTGGCCTTTTTGCGAAAGACGAAGGACGACGCCCATCTGTTCCAACTCCATCAAAAACGCCTGGAACAGACATAGAACAAACGGAGATTTTGTCAACCTTATGTGCAGATTTGTTCTTGATTTTGGCGTGAGACGCTTGACGCCGCGCAAAAATTCAAACGGTCGCCAGCTCCGAAGACAGGGACGGATTTGCGACGATCGCCTCGGCGATCAGTTCCTCCGTCGCCGCCTCGATACGGCTTTGCAGAAGGCGCATGAATTTATGCTTGTCGACGTCGGCGGCGATCGGCGGCAAGAACTGGATAACCACGCGCCCGCGACGCCGCAAGAAACCCTGACGTGGCCAGAACAGGCCGGAGTTGAGCGCGACCGGCACGCAGACCGCCCCCGTCGCGGCGCAAAGATGCGCGACGCCTGCCTTATAGTCCGGCGCGGCGCCGGGGAGCGTCCGCGTTCCTTCCGGAAAGATGAACACCTGGCGGCGCTCGTCGATCGCCACGCTCACCTGCCGCGTCAGCTCCGCCAGCGCCTGGCCGCGTCTCGCCCGTTCGATCCCGATCTGGCCGGCGCCTTTCAGGTACCAGCCGAAAAACGGAATCGCCATCAGTTCGCGCTTGAGGACGAAAGTAAAATCATCCATCTGCGTCGTTAGCGCGAAGGTCTCCAGCGCCGACTGATGCTTCGCCGCGATGATGCAGGCGCCGCGGGGTAAATTCTCCCGGCCGCGAAACTCCACTTTCAGACCGCAGATCTTGTCGAGCAGCCAGAGTGAATTGCGCGCCCACAGACGGGCAAGATCCTGCACGGCCCCGCGCTTCATCAAGAGAGTCGGCAATCCAGCGAAGGCCAGCACGGTGATGTTGACGTAAAACGCAACATTGAAAAGGATCGAGCGGATGACGGTCATGGCTTTTGTTGGGACGCGCTGTAAACGAGCCGCGCGCGATGCGATCCGCGGGAGGCGACGGTTTTGGGTCATATATAGGCGCGGGGCGCTATTCGAAAGCTGCGCCGCGCCAGATGGCTGTCATCGATGAAGTGGAGCCGGATCTCGCCCGCCAGGCTAAAAACCGCCTCGGTTCAGCTTTGTTTGCATTTCTGCCGGAACGCCTTGCGCTCCTTGCCGTGCAGCCCCTTGGCGTCGGCCTGAGTCGAACATTCCTTGGCTTTCGCTTTTTTGGCCTCGTCGGAGAGGCCGCTCGCCTTGCCCGTCGCGCCGGCAGCTGCGGCAGGCGCGGCGGCGGGACTTGCGGGCGCCGCCGTGGGCGTTTGCTGGGCGAAGCCAGCTGCGACGGACGACAGGATGAGCGAGCCGGCGAGCAGAGAAGAAAGCATGAGCTTCATGGAAGCGCCTTTTCAGTTGAAACGATTCGCCCGCAGTCGAACAGGCGGGCCGCGACCTTAAGGTCGAACTGGCGGCAAATCAAAGGCCGGCGCGCTCCGCGCCGCGGCAGAGATTTTTGTCTTTACATATAAAGATATCTGCATATATATGTTGCTGCCCCTGAAGATGGACGCCATGACCCAATCTCACGCTCCATTCGACGTCGTTCTCAACGCTCTCGCCGCTGCAGGTGAAGCGACCCGCCTTCGCCTGCTCGCGCTCCTCGCCGAAGCCGAACTGACCGTCACCGAAATCGTCACCATTCTTGGCCAGTCGCAGCCGCGCGTCTCGCGCCATCTGCGCCTGCTCGCAGAAGCTGGCCTCGTCGAGCGCCATCGCGAGGGCTCCTGGGTCTTCTTTCTGATGAGCCAGCATGGGCCCGCTGCGGGCTTTGCGCGCGACATCGTCGCAAGGCTCAACGCGGAGGAGCCGCTCCTTGGCGCCGACAGGGCCCGCCTTGCCGAAGTGCGGCAGGCGCGCGCCGAGCAGGCGGCGCGCTATTTTGCCGCCCATGCGGCGAACTGGGACGAGCTTCGCGCGATGCATCTTCCCGAGGAGCGCGTCGAGGCGGCGATCGTCGACATCGTCGGCAAATCGCCGATCCATGCGCTGCTCGACCTTGGCGCCGGCACGGGGCGGATGCTTGAACTTCTCGCGCCGCTCGCCGCGCGCGCCGTCGGCGTCGATCAGTCGCCGCAGATGCTGGCTGTCGCACGCGCGCGCCTTGAGCGCGCAGGCCTGCGCAACACGCAATTGCGGCAGGGCGACATTTACGCGCTTCCGGTCGAACCCGACCATTACGATCTCGTCGTCATGCATCAGGTGCTGCATTATCTTGACGATCCGCTGCGCGCGATCCGCGAGGCGACGCGGGCGCTGCGGCCGGGCGGACGGCTCCTCATCGTCGACTTCGCGCCGCATCAGGAGGAGCATCTGCGCGCCGCCCATGCGCATCGCCGTCTCGGTTTCGCCGGCGAGGAGGTCGCGGGCTTCATGCAGGCGTCCGGTCTCGACGTCGCGCTGCGCCGCGATCTCGCCCCAAATCGCAGCGAAGGCCGCAAGCTCACGGTGTCGATCTGGCTCGGACAAGACCGACGAATTATCTCCGATCAACTTCCTTTGACCGCGCGAGAAGTCGCATGAGCGAACATCCAACCTGTGAATTGCCGCGCGCGAGCCGCACGCATTGCCCCGATATCCGCGTCTCGTTTGAGTTTTTCCCGCCGAAGACGGTCGCCATGGAGGCGCTGCTGTGGGAATCGATCAATCGGCTTGCCCCGCTCGGGCCAAGCTTCATGTCGGTGACCTATGGCGCCGGCGGATCGACCAGAGAGCGCACCCATCAGACTGTTGCGCGTCTCGCCAGGGAGGCCGTTGTGCGGCCCGCCGCGCATCTGACCTGCGTCGGCGCCTCGATGAAGGAGATCGACGGCATCGTGCAAGGCTATTGGGACGCCGGCGTTCGCCATATCGTCGCCTTGCGCGGCGATCCGCCGGACGGGCTTGGCGCGACATTCGAGCCGCATCCGCAGGGCTATAAGAATTCCTGCGCGCTCGTTGCCGGCATCAAGCGCATCGGCGATTTCGAGATTTCCATCTCGGCCTACCCGGAACGCCATCCGGAAAGCCTGTCGCTTGACGCCGACATCGACTTTCTGCGCGCCAAGGTCGACGCCGGCGCGAGCCGGGCGATCACCCAGTTCTTCTTCGAGAACGAAATCTATCTGCGCTATCTCGACCGGCTGCGCGCGGCGGGCATTGATATTCCGATCGTGCCGGGCATCATGCCGATGCAGAATTTCAAGCAGACTGCGGGCTTCGCCAAAAAGACCGGCGCCAGCGTGCCGCAATGGCTCGCCGACCGCTTCGAGGGATTGGATGACGATCCTCAGACAAGGCGGCTCGTCGCAGCGACCGTCGCGGCGGAGCAGGTGCTCGACCTTGTCGATCACGGCGTGCGCGACTTTCATTTCTACACCAACAATCGCGCCGATCTCGTCTACGCCATTTGCCATCTCCTCGGGCTGCGGCCGAAACCTGAACAAAAAGAGGCCGCCTGAATGACCCATCGCTTTGACGGAGCAGAAACCCGAGCCGCTTTCCTCGACGCTGCGCGGAAAAGAATCCTGGTGCTCGACGGCGCCATGGGCACGATGATCCAGCAGCATAGATTCACGGAGGAGCAGTTCCGCGGCGAGCGCTTCGCCGATTGGCCGAGCGATCTGCGCGGCAACAATGATCTTTTGAGCCTGACCCAGCCGAAGGCGATCGAGCAGATTCATCGCGCCTATATCGACGCCGGCGCCGACATCATCGCGACCAACACTTTCAATTCGACAAGCATTTCGCAGGCCGACTATGGCATGCAGGAGCTTGTCTTCGAGCTGAATTACGAGTCGGCGCGGCTTTGCCGCGCGGCCGCCGACGCCGCTGAAAAAAAAGACGGGCGGCGCCGGTTTGTCGCCGGCGCGCTTGGTCCGACGAGCCGCACGGCCTCGATCTCGCCGGACGTCAATAATCCGGGCTTTCGCGCCGTCAGTTTCGATGAATTGCGCGCGGCCTATGACGAAGCCGCGCGGGCGCTGATCGAGGGCGGCGCCGACCTTCTGATCATCGAGACGATCTTCGACACGCTGAACGCCAAGGCCGCGCTTGCCGGCGTGCGCGACGCTTTCACCACGCTTGGCGTCGAGGCGCCGGTCATGATTTCCGGCACGATCACCGATCTTTCCGGGCGCACTTTGTCCGGTCAGACGCCGACCGCCTTCTGGCATTCCCTGAGCCACGCCGATCCTTTGACGATCGGGCTCAACTGCGCGCTCGGCGCGCGGGAAATGCGCGCCCATCTCGCCGAACTCTCGCGCGTCGCCGATACGCTCGTTTGCGCCTATCCGAACGCCGGTCTTCCGAACGAATTCGGCCTTTACGACGAAAGCCCTGAATATATGGCGAGCCTTGTCGGCGAATTTGCCGACGCAGGCCTTGTCAATGTCGTCGGCGGCTGCTGCGGCACGACGCCCGCGCACATCCATGCGATCGCCAAACGCATCGAGGGGATTGCGCCGCGCGAGATCCCGCAGATCGCGCCCTTGCTGCGCCTGTCGGGCCTCGAGCCCTTCGTGCTCACGCCTGAAATTCCCTTCGTCAATGTCGGCGAGCGCACCAATGTCACCGGCTCGGCCAAATTCAGAAAGCTGGTCAAGCAGGGCGATTTCGCCGCCGCGCTCGATGTCGCGCGAGATCAGGTCGCGGCCGGCGCTCAGATCATCGACATCAATATGGACGAGGGCCTGCTCGACTCCGAAAAGGCGATGGTCGAATTCCTGAATCTCATCGCCGCCGAGCCGGATATCGCGCGCGTGCCGGTCATGATCGATTCCTCCAAATTCTCGGTGATCGAGGCCGGGCTGAAATGCGTGCAGGGCAAATCGGTCGTCAATTCGATCTCGATGAAGGAGGGGGTTGAAAAATTCATCGCCGACGCCCGCACGGTGCGCGCCTATGGCGCCGCCGTCGTCGTCATGGCTTTCGACGAGAAGGGCCAGGCCGACACCTTTGAACGCAAGGTCGAGATCTGCGCCAAAGCCTATCAAATCCTGACGCAGGAAGCGGGCTTTCCACCCGAAGACATCATCTTCGATCCGAATATTTTCGCGATCGCGACGGGCATCGAGGAGCACAATAATTACGGCGTCGACTTCATCGAGGCGGCGCGGGAGATTCGCAAACGCTTCCCGCTCGTGCACATCTCCGGCGGCGTCTCCAATCTGTCCTTCTCGTTTCGCGGCAATGAACCGGTGCGCGAAGCGATGCACGCCGTGTTTCTCTACCACGCCATCCAGGCCGGCATGGATATGGGCATCGTCAACGCGGGCCAGCTCGCGGTCTATGCCGAAATCGAGCCGGGACTGCGCGAGGCCTGTGAGGACGTGGTGCTCAACCGGCGTCCCGACGCGACCGAGCGGCTGCTTGCGATCGCTGAAGGGTTTCGCGGCCATGGCGTCGAAAAAACCGAAAGAGACCTCGTCTGGCGCGAGCAGCCGGTCATCAAGCGGCTCGAACATGCGCTGGTCAACGGCATCACCGAATTTGTCGAGCGCGACGTCGAAGAGGCGCGCGCCGTGTCCAGTCGCCCGCTCGATGTGATCGAAGGTCCGCTGATGGCCGGAATGAACGTCGTCGGCGATCTCTTCGGCGCCGGCAAGATGTTCCTGCCGCAGGTCGTCAAATCGGCTCGCGTGATGAAGCAGGCGGTCGCCTATCTTCTTCCCTATATGGACGAGGAGAAGCGCAGGAACGGCGGCTCGGAGCGCTCCACCGCCGGCAAGATCTTGATGGCGACAGTCAAGGGCGACGTGCACGATATCGGCAAGAATATCGTCGGCGTCGTGCTCGCCTGCAACAATTACGAGATCATCGATCTCGGCGTTATGGTGCCCGCCGCGAAGATTCTCAGCGTCGCGCGGGCTGAAAAAGTCGACGCCATCGGCCTGTCCGGCCTTATCACGCCGTCGCTTGACGAGATGTGCTATGTGGCCGCCGAAATGGAGCGCGAGGGTTTTGACCTGCCCCTGTTGATCGGCGGGGCCACAACAAGCCGCGTGCACACGGCGGTCAAGATCCACCCGAACTACACGCGCGGACAGACCGTCTATGTCAATGACGCCAGCCGCGCGGTCGGCGTCGTGCAGTCGCTGCTTGGCGAGAACGCGCGCGATGCGGCCGAGACCTTTCGCGCCGAATATGAAAAGGTGGCGGCGGCGCACCGCCGCGGCGAAGCGGAAAAGCTCCGCCTGCCGATCGGCAAGGCGCGCGCCAATGCGCTAAAAATCGATTGGGCCGGTTACGCTCCGCCGCGTCCGATATTTACCGGCTCGCGGGTGTTCCGCAGCTACGACGTCGCGGAATTGATTCCCTACATCGACTGGACGCCTTTCTTTCAGACCTGGGAGCTGCGCGGCCGCTATCCGGCGATCCTCGACGATCCCAAACAGGGCGAGGCGGCGCGCAGCCTCTTTGACGATGCGCAGGCCATGCTGAAGCGCATGGTCGAGGAGCATTGGCTCGATCCGAAGGCGGTGATCGGCTTCTGGCCGGCCAATTCCGTCGGCGACGACATCGCGCTCTACACCGGCGAGTCGCGCACGGAAAAACTTGCGGCCTTCCACACGCTGCGCCAACAGCTGATGCGCCGCGATGGAAAACCCAACATCGCCTTGTCGGATTTTATCGCCCCCGAGGGCGGCAAACCCGACTACATCGGCGCTTTCGTGGTCACGGCGGGGGCGCAGGAAGGCAAGATCGCCGACCGCTTCGCCAAAGCCAATGACGACTACGGCTCGATCCTCGTCAAGGCGCTTGCCGACCGCATCGCCGAGGCTTTGGCCGAGCGCATGCATGAACGCGTGCGGCGCGAATTCTGGGCCTATGCGCCTGACGAGGCGATCTCCGAAGACGATCGCTTGCGCGAAGAATATCGTGGCATTCGTCCCGCGCCCGGCTATCCGGCCCAGCCCGACCACACCGAAAAGGCGACGCTGTTCGACCTGCTGGCGGCTGAAAAGCGGATTGGCGTTTCGTTGACGGAAAGCTTTGCGATGTGGCCCGGCGCCTCGGTGTCGGGGCTCTATTTCGCCCATCCTCAGGCGCATTACTTCGGCGTCGCCAAGATCGAGCGCGATCAGGTCGAGGATTATGCGTTGCGCAAGGGGATGAGCGTCGCCGAGATGGAGCGCTGGCTGGCGCCGATCCTCAACTATGATCCGGCGAGCGTCGCGGAGGCCGCGGCGGCGGCGGAATAGACGCGACGCTCCAAATTTTCGGCGATCGCCTCTTAAGCGCGGGGGCGCATCGCCAGCAGCTTTCTCAAAGTGGCGACGGTTGAGAAATCAGCGATCCCGTCGACCAGCGCCGGCCGGAAATGGCGCTGGAAGGCGCGGATGACGCATTGGGTGCGCGCGTCATAGGCGCCGCTGACCGGCGCGCCATAGCCATAGGCGCCAAGCATCGCCTGCAATTCCTCGACCTCGGCGCCGCGTGAGTCATGGTCGATCCGCGGTCCCTCAGCGATCGGGCAGGGGGCGACATAATGGCCGATCCCCGAATGCGCGAGCCAGTCCCAAGGGAAAAACTCGCCCGGGTCGATTTTGCGGTCGGGCGCGATGTCCGAATGGGCGAGCACGCGGTCGGGGGCGATTCGCCAGCGTTCGATGATATCGCGGCAAAGCGCCGTCACGGAGGCGATCTGCGCCTCTGGATAGGGATGCGCAGCGTGACCGTCCTTGTGGCCGGGATGGGCGATTTCAATGCCGATCGAGACGTCGTTCATATCGGTCTCGCCCGCCCAGATGCCGCGTCCGGCGTGCCAGGCGCGGCGCGCCTCCGGCACCAGCAGCATGATCTCGCCATCCGGCATCACGACGTAATGGGCCGAGACCTCGCTCGCCGGGTCGCACAACAGCGCCACCGCGGCCTGGCCCGTCGGCACGCCGGTATAATGCAGGATGAGCGAGTTTGGCGTCTTGCCGCCCTTGCGCTCGCCGTGGTTCGGCGAGGCGCATAGAGTCATCGGCAGCGCGGAATGCGTCTTAGTAACCAGCATAGCCCTGGCAGAATGGATTGCCATAAGCGTCCCAGACCACGCGTGCGCAACGCGGCGGCGGCGGCGGCGGCGGATAATAGCCGGGCGGCGGCGGCGGCGGATTGGGCGGACGCGTATTGGCGCCGACGATCGCGCCGGTCGCGGCTCCAAGCACGCCGCCAAGCACCGCGGAACCGACATTGCCGCCAGCAAGGCCGCCGATCGCGGCGCCGGTCGCGCCGCCAAGGCCGGCGCCGCTGAGCGCCCGCTGTTCCGGCGTGTAGCCGCAGCCGGCAAGCGCCAGAGAAGCTGCGACGGCGACCACGAAGGGAAGGTTTTTCTTCATGCCTGTTCCTAGCATTGCGTCTATCGTCGCGCCAATCTCGCGACGAAAGCGGGAGGGTCAAGTCAGAACCCGGTTTTATTAAGGATTTGCTACGTTCCTGCGCCTTTTTCGACACATCAGCGTCGGCCGTCGCAGAAAAGCAAAGCGCATTGACGCGGCGCGGCTTCAGGCCTATCCCGCAAGCGCCAGTCGGCTGGATGGCCGCCGCCTCAGGGTGGAGGAAAGTCCGGGCTCCACAGAGAAACGGTGCCGGATAACGTCCGGCGGGGGCGACCCCAGGGAAAGCGCCACAGAAAACAGACCGCCATCCGGCTTGCGTCGGGGGTAAGGGTGAAACGGTGCGGTAAGAGCGCACCGCGCGCATGGCGACATGAGCGGCACGGCAAGCCCCACCGGGAGCAAAACCGAATAGGGGCGACGCGGGGCGAAGGCCCCAGATCCTTCTCTGGATTGTCGCCCGGGTTGGTTGCTCGAGGCGGCCGGCAACGGCCGTCCCAGAGGAATGGCCATCGCGCGCCGTGGATTTCTGCGGCGCCGTACAGAACCCGGCTTACAGGCCGGCTGGCGCCCCTCACGGCGAAATTGGAGCCGCGCGTCGGGCGCGGCTCCAATGCTTCGCCATTTTTAAGCCTGACCGAACCGGCCCGAGGCATGCGCCAGCATGGTGTAGACCATGCCGGTCTCCGAGGCGAGATAGCTCTGCGTCATGGCGGCGTCGGCGCCGTCGTGATCGAGGTCGTTGAGCAGGCGTTCGAATTCCTGCACATAGCGGTCGATCGTCGCGCGGAACTCCGGATTGAGCCGGTAGCGCCGGCGCACTTCATCAAAGGTCTGGCGGCCGCGGCCGATATAGATCCGCTCGAAGAAGGGCCGCGGTTCGCCACGGCGATAGCGATCCCAGGCCGCGGTGAAGGCTTCGGAGTCGATCATGCCGGCGATGTCGAGCGAGATGCCTTCGAGCGGCCTGGCGTTTTGCG
Source organism: Methylocella silvestris (assembly GCF_002891535.1). Classification (GTDB taxonomy): domain Bacteria; phylum Pseudomonadota; class Alphaproteobacteria; order Rhizobiales; family Beijerinckiaceae; genus Methylocapsa; species Methylocapsa silvestris_A. Next base: position 335,547 of record NZ_PDZR01000001.1, read on the forward strand.
CCGCGGTCGCGGGCGGAGCGCTGAGCGGCGCAGGCGCGAGGGCCTTCGGCCGCAGATCGCGCTGCGGGCGGGCGGGCGCCGTCTCTTCGGTCGAGGCGCGCGCGAGGAGGTCCGACAGCCATCCGCTGCGCTCCGCAGGCCCCGCCGGACTTTGCGGCTGGCGCGGCGCGATCGGAGCCGGCGGTTCGGGGGCGCGCGCAGGCTCTTGCGGACGAACCGGCGGCGACGGGCGGAGGGTGGGGGCGCCGGCGCCGGACCGTTCGGCCGGCGCCGAGACGTCGAGCGAACGACCGGAGCGGGTGACGATGTCGCTCAATTCCTTCAGCGCCCGGATCTCGTCGGCGACGATCTTGCGCATCGAGGCGGCCTGCAGCGCCGTCTCCTGCGGCAGTTCCGCGACGCTCGTCTTCAAAAGCTCCCGCGTCGCGGCCAGTTCGTCCTGAATGTTCCGCGCCATGTCGCGAAGGTCGGCGACGGACGACTGGAAGCGCTCCGAACTCTGGCTGTAGAAGCCGTCGATTTCGGCGGTGGCCTCCTCGCAGGCGAGCCGCATCGCCGCGGCGGCCCGTTCGCGTCCCTCAACGACAGTGGCGCGGATGCCCGCCAATTGCTGGCCGGCCTCGCCGGCGGCGGCTCCGACGCTCTCCGTCATGAAGGCGCTGATTTCACGGGCCCGACCTTCGACCGTCTCGAACGCCTGCTCCATATTTTCCGAGAAGGCGCCCATCATCGCCTCAAAATCACGACGGCGCAGCTCCAGCGCGCCGATTAGCGTCTCAAGGGAAGCGCGCCGCGTCTCAAGGGATTGATCGAGTTCGTCCTGCGAGCGGACAAGGTCGCCGGCCGACGAGGCGATCGCATCGCGATGCGCGGCGATCATTTCCGCAAGGCCGCCCGCCTCGCGCACGGTTGCTCCGGCCGCCTCGTTCAGCCGCGCGACTTCGCCCGAAACGGCGGCGAGCACGGTCCGGAATTCGTCCATGCGGCGGCCGAGCGTCGTCTCGACGCCGGCGAAATCGACGTTGGCGTTCGAGATTTGCTCCTGCAGCGCGACGCTGCCGGCGACAAGACGATCGATCACTTCTTTCATTTCCGCGCCGAGTTTGCCATTGGCGTCGATCAGGGCGCCGAGCGATTGTGCCGCGCCGGCCTCGAAGGCGTCACGCAGATGCGCCGCCGAGCGGTCGATGGCCTCGGCGAGCTCGATCTGCTTGGCACCAAGATGCTGCACGATGGCTGAGCCGCGGCCTTCGATCGTCTGCGTCACGAGATCGCCGACACTCGTCATCTCGTCGGCGATTTCGCCGCCGCGCGCGGAGAGGGCCGCGACGAGATCAAAGCCGCGCCGGTCGAACAGGTCGCGCAGGCTCTCGGCGCTTTCGAGCAAGCCCTGATGCAGCGCTTCGCCGCGTCCGCCGAGCGCGCCCTCGATATCGGCGAGCCGGTCGGCCAGAACGAGACTGATCTCATTGACGCGCACGCCGAGCGCATCGCCGATCTCGCCTGCGCGGCCGGCGAGGGTCGCGTCGAGATCTTCTGTCGCCTGCGTGAGCAGATCGCGGATTTCGGCGGCCCGTCCAGACAGCGAGGCGGCGACATGCCCTTGCTCGCGGTCGAGCGCGGCATTGATGTCGCTCGCGTGCTGACCGAGCGTATCGCCGATTTCGCTGGTGCGGGCCGCGATGGCCTCGGCCACAGCGCGGCCGCGCGATTCGAGCTCGTTCGCGGTGAGGTCGAGCCGGCCTGCGATCTGCGTTTCGAATTCGGCCACGCGCGTGTCGAGCGTCGTTGCGATCGAGCGCGCCTGCGCCGCGAAGGTCGCGTCGATCTCCGCCGCCCGATCCGACAGGCTTTGCGCCAGATCGGCTGCGCCCGAGGCGAGCGCGGCCTGGATCTCCCTCGCCTTGTCGTCGAGCGCGTGGATCACATTGTCGCTGCCTTCGCCCAGCATCCGCGCGAGTTCGCCGGCGCGCGCGTTGAGGGCGGCGTCGAGCGCCATGGCGCGCGATGCAAAGCCGGCGTCGAAGCGTTCGGTCAGCGCCTGCAGCGTTTGTCCGATTTCCTGCGCTCGCGCTGTCGTCCGGTTTTCGAAGTCGCCGATCTGTCCTTCGAGCGCCCGCGCCGTTTCGCCGGCGCGCTGGGCGAGCCGTTCGTTGAGATCGCCGCCGCGCACGGTCAGCGTGTTCTCGATCGCGCCAAGACGGTCGGACAGCGTCGCCGTGAATCGCTCGGTCTGGTCGCTAAGATTCGAGGCGACTGCGCCGCCGTGATCGAGGAATGTCTCCTCGAACATCGCGAGGCGCGAGGACAGCGCCTCATTGATGCGCTCGCTATGGACGGCGATCGCGTCGATCGCCTGTGAGGCCGTTTCGACGAAGCGGTCGTTGAGGTCGCTTGCATGGTAGCCGATGGCGGCGGCGGCCTGCTGCGCCGTGGCGTCGAAGCTTTCCTGCAGCGCCTGGGTTTCGCCGGCGAAAGCCAGCACCGCTTCCTGGCTGCGCGCGGACAGGTGGTCGGTGAGCTCGCGCGCCTGGCTTGTCAGCGTGGCGAAGGCTTCGCCAAGCATCAGGGTCAGGCGCTCCTCGAGGCCCGCCGTATGGTCGGCGAAGGCGCCGAGCGACTGGCGGCCGATCCCTTGCAGGCGATCCTGCATCTCGTCCGAATAGCCGGAAAGCGCGCCGAGCGTTTCGCCGAGGGTCGAGGCCAGTCTGGTCTGCAAGGACTCGGTATGGCTGGCGAGCGCGCCGACCGAACGTTGCGTCGTCGCCTCAAGGCGTTCGTTGACGCGGTCGGTCTGCGCCCCGAGGGTCAGCAGCGTTTCGCCGACAGCGGCGTTCAGGCGCTGATTCACATCGTCGGCGTGTTTTGTCAGGGAGCCAAGCGTCTCGCCGACGGCGAGGGCGAGCCTCTCGCTGAGCGCCTCGGTGCGCGCGCCAAGAGCATTCGCCGATGAATCGGCGCTCGAGGCCAGCCGCGCGCCCATTTCGGAGGCGTGCGCGTCGAGCGCCGCCAGCGATTCGCTGAGCGTCGCGCGCAGGCGTTCGCGCAGGGAGTCGGTCTGGCTTGTCAGCGCCCCGGCGGAATTGGCGGCGGTTGCTGCGAGCTGTTCGCTGATTTCGGCGGCGTGGTCGCTCAGCGCGCCGAGCGTCGTCGCGACGGTTCCCGCGAGCCGCTCGCGCAACGCTTCGACCGGAGAGGTCAGCGCGTCGGCCGACTGGCGGGCGGTTTCGGACAGGCGCGTGCTGACGTCATCGGTATGCGCGGTGAGGCTCGCAAGCGCCTCGGACAGCGTCGCTTCGAGCCGCTCATGCACGCTTTGGGCATGGCCGCTGAAGGCGTCGACCGTGAATTGCGCCGTCGAATCGAGGCGGCCGCTCATCGACTCAGTGTGCTGCGTCAGGGCGCTGAGAGTCTCGGCGAGCGTGTTGTTGAGGCGCTGATGCAGCGCTTCGCTGTGTTCGGCGAAGGCGCCGATCGAATAATGCGCGGTCGCCTCGAGACGCTCGCTCATCTCGATGGAATGCTCGTCGAGCGCGCCGACCACGGCGCCGAGCCTTTCATGCAGCGCTTCGGTCCGTTCGGCGAGCGCGCCGGCCGACAGATCCGCGGTGGCCGCGAGGCGCCCGGCGATGGCGTCGGAATGCTCGTCGATTGCGGCGACGACGGCGCCAAGGCGCTCCTGCAGCGAATCCGCCTGGCCGGCAAGAGCGCCCGCCGATTGCTGCGCAGCCGCCTCGACGCGGCGGGCGATCTCTTCATTATGCGCCGTCAAAGCGGCGATAGCGGCGCCGAGCCGCTCGCGCAGCGCCTCGGATTGGCCGGCTACGGCGTCGGCCGACTGTTCCGCGGTTGAGGCGAGCCGTTCGCCGATGGCGTCCGATTTTTCGTTGAGAAGGCTCAGCGCGGCCTCGATGCGCTGCTCCAGAGCCTGTGTGCGCTCGGCCAGGGTTCCGACCGAGTCGCGCGCGCTCGAAGCAAGCCGGCGGCTGATTTCGCTGGCGTGTTCATTGACCGTCCTTGCGACCGCGCTGAGCCGGTCCTGCAAAGCCGCTGTCTGTTCGGCGAGCGCGCCGACAGAGCTTTCCGAAACGACGGCGAGGCGGCGGCCGATCTCCTCGAGATGCGTGTCGACCGCGTCGATGGTCGCGCCGAGCTGCGCCTGCAGCTCATCGGTCCGGGCAGCGAGAGTTTCGCTCTGGTCGCGCGCGCCGTCGGCGATGCGCCGGGCAATCTCGTCCGACCGTTCGTTGGCCGTGTCGACGGCGGCGGCGAGGCGCTCCTGCAACGTCTGCGTTTGCGCGGCGAGGGCGCCGGCCGAGTCCTGCGCGCTCGCGGCGAGGCGGCGGCTGATCGAATTCGAATGTTCGTCGAGGGCGTTGACGGTGGCGTTGAGACGTTCGTGCAAGGATTCCGTCTGGCTGATAAAGGCGCCGAGCGAGTGCTCGCTCAGGGCGCCGAGGCGCCCGCCGAGATCCTGCGCATGGCGGTCGAGCGCTTCGAGCGTCGCGCTGATTTGATGCTGCAGGCTCTCCGCATGGTCGCCGAGCAGGGTGGCGGAGCGGCGCGAGGACGCGTCGAGCTCTTCGGCGACCTGCCCGGAGCGGTCCGCGAGCGCCCCGAGGGTTTCCTCGACCGTCGCCGCCAGCCGCGCATGAAGCGTCTCCAGCGTTCCCGAAAGCCGCTGCTGCACTCCCTCGGTCTGATCGCCGAGCAAGGCAGCCGAGCGGCGCGAGGAAGCGTCCAATTCGGCGGCGACCTGTTCGGAGCGTTCGGCAAGGGCGCCGAGCGTGTCGTCGATCGTCGCGGTCAGCCTTTCATGCAGCGCTTCGGAACGGCCGGCGAAATCCGTGGCCGCCTGTTCGGCGGCGGAATCCAGCCGTTCGCTCATGAACGCCGAATGATCGTTGAGCGCGCCAAGCGTGCCTTCGAGCGTTGCGGCGAGCTGCTCGCTCAGCTGCTCGCTGCGGCCGGCGAAGGCGGCGATGGCGTCATCGGTCGTCAGCGAAAGATGCGTATGGACGCGATTTGCGTGATCGTCGAGCCGCGTAACTGTTTCCTCGACCGAATGGGCGAGGGTTCCGCGCAGGCTCTCGGCATGGGCGGACAGGGTCGCGGCGGTCGATTCAGCGGCGGCCAAGAGATTTCGCTGCAAGTCGCCGCCGGTGCGGTCGAATTCCGACTGCAGGCGGTCGCTGCCCGCTCCGAACAACGCGACCAGGGATTGGCCCGACTGGTCGAGCGTATCGCGGGCGGAGCTGACGCGCTCCGTGATCATCTGGCTGAAGCGGTCGCCGGCTTCCGCGAGGCTCTCGCCGAGCGCGCCGCCCTGAACGGCCACCACCTCATGCAGGCGTCCGCTTGTTGCTTCGAGCCGAGTCGCGAGGCTGTCGCCGCGCGACGTCACGGTGTCAGCGATGTCCGCGCCGACGACCGAGAGCCGCTGGGCGAGGGAGTCCCCGCGCGCGCCAAGATCGGCGGCGAGCGCTTCCTGCGCATCCCTCAGACGGGCGTTGATCTCCGCGAGGCGCTCGTCCAGGGTCTGCGCGACGCCGGCGCTCGCCTGCGCGAGATCGGCGGTCGCCGCCTCGCCGCGCTGGGTCAGCCGGCCGACGAGGTCGTTGCCGTGGTTCGAGAGGCTCTCGATCAGATCGTTGCGGCCGCGGTTGAGCGCATTCGTGATCTCCTCCCCCTTGGCGTTGAGCGCGGCGCCGACCTCGGCCGCGGCCGCGCCGACCCGCTCGGAAAACCGTGTCGAGACTGTCTCGATATCGCGCGAGACGGCCTCATGGGTCTGGGAAATCGCGCCGCGGACGCGGTCGGCGTTGGCGAGGACGGAGTCCCGCTCCGTGGCGAGTTCGTCGATCAGGGCGCGAACGCGCCGCTCATTGTCGAAATAGGAGCGCTCCAGATTGGAAACTTCGGACCGCACCAGCGTCTCGAGTTCGCCGGCGCGCGCCAGCGCCCGTTCGATGCCGTCGCCCATCGAGGCGACCTCGCGCCGGATTGCCTGCGACAGTGTCACCATCTGTTCGGTCGCCGCCGTCTCCGGCGATGCGAGGCGCAGCGCCACTTCGGTCATGGAGCGGGCGGTGACCCGCATCTCCTGGGCGCGTCGGATCATCATCGCTGTGATGAAGAAGAACACGACCGGTCCGGCGATCGTCAGGAAATAGAGGGCTCCGACGGGAAGGGTCGAACCCTCCGGACCGGCAAAAAGCGCCTCGCGGTGGGCCAGCAGATAGCCGAGCGTCAGCGCGACCCAGGCGAGCGAGGCGATCGCGGCGACGATGGTCGGCGTCCGGCTCGGCCGCGCCTGAAGCTTGCGCAGCATCTCGCCGGCCGAATGGCGGTCGTCATTGGCGGGAGATGCGCTGCGCCGGATCTGGCCCGAGGAGGCTTCGGCGACGGCCGCAGCGAAGCTCGATCCCGGCGAGGGCAGCAGCGGGTCCTCGCTGGTTGAAGGCATGCGTGGCCCATTGCCGGCGCCGCGAAGGGGTTGCTTTTCGCTGTGGCTTGCCTCTGGGGGCGCCTCGACCAAGGGCTCCTGCGACGCTCCAAAGGGATCGCCGCCGCGCAGGTTCAGCGCTTCTTCGATGGCAAGAAGCGCCTCCGCAGCCGGATCGTGGATTTTGGGGGAGCGCGCCATCTGGTTCCTCTTTAAAGATATTCACGAGGGCGTTTAAGGTCTAGCGGCAGTCGAGCAGCGCAGCGCAAGCGTAAAGTTAATCAAATGTTACTTTACATCCCCATCCCATGGATTCAAACCGCAGCCGGAAAGCGACTGGAAACATCGTTAACGCGGCGGTCGCCGCTCTCGGGCGAGGACATGAAAAACTGCGCGCCGGCGCGGCCATGGGTCGGCCTGATTGTGGCGTTGTTGCGACGATCCGGTTGGGCGATCGCCGGGCGCCCGAGCCCTTATCTCCGGGCGAGGCGCGTCCTTTATTTCGCTGTTTCGGGATCAGCCATTCCGCTCTTGCAGGATCGGCGAACTTCGGCCATGAACTGCGGCTGAAAGATTAGACCTTAGTCCTTGTCCGAGGCTGGAACATTCGCGGGACGCCGCCGGCGTCCGCAATTTCTTCGCCGTAACAGAGCTTAAGCGACATTCATGCCGAAAATAACTTTCGTCGACTCCCTCGGCGAAGCCCGAACCGTCGACGCGGAAGTGGGCTCGACCGTGATGGAGGCCGCGATCCGCAACGCGATTCCCGAGATCGCCGCCGAATGCGGCGGCGGCTGCGCCTGCGCGACCTGCCATATCTATGTCGACGACCCTTGGGGGACGCTGACCGGCAAGGCCTCCGAGCAGGAGGAAGACATGCTGGACTTCGCCTATGCGGTGCAGCCGAATTCGCGGCTCTCCTGCCAGATCACGGTGACGGAAGAGCTCGACGGGTTGCATGTGACGACCCCCGACCGTCAAGGCTAGCCCCTTTTTGCAAATTGGCGGCGCTGCGATTTGCAACGCGGCCAAGCTGCGGCTAGAGCATGTCGCGTTCAGATGGAATCGTCTGGATGATGACGACATGCTCCAACTTATTGATGTGGAGCGATTTCTTGTCGATCACATGTGGTCGATAGGCGCTCTAGAGCATGGCCTTAGAGGATCGCGCGCCGAATTCCCGGTGTTTAAAGAGGGGATTGCGCCTCGGGTGAGGCCCGCCGGGGCGCAGGCGGGGCCGCCATTTGCGACCGGCGCAAGGAGCATTTTATGAGCGAAACCATCAAGACCGACGTGGTGATCGTCGGCGCCGGGCCGGCCGGGCTTTTCGCCGTCTTCGAACTTGGCCTTCTGGATATCAAGAGCCATCTCGTCGACATCCTGCCGAAGGCTGGCGGCCAATGCAGCGAGCTCTACCCCGAAAAGCCGATCTATGACATTCCCGGCTATCCGATTGTCACCGGGCAGGGCCTCGTCGATAATCTGCTGCAGCAGATCGAGCCGTTCCATCCGACGTTCCATTACGGCGAGATGGTCGAGGCGATCGAACCGCTTGGAACGGCGGAGGCGCCGCTGTTCAGGGTGAGCGCCACCGGCGGCAAGATATTCGAGTGCAAATCCATCATCGTCGCGGCGGGCGGCGGCTCGTTCCAGCCAAAAAAGCCGCCGATCGAGGGCATCGAGGCCTATGAGGGGAGTTCCGTCTTCTACGCCGTGCGCAGGATGGAGGATTTCCGCGGCCGCCACGTCGTCATCGTCGGCGGCGGCGATTCCGCGCTGGACTGGACGCTCAATCTCCAGCCGATCGTCGAACGGCTGACGCTGATCCATCGCCGCGACGATTTCCGCGGCGCGCCGCATTCCGTCAAGGCGATGCGCGAACTGGTTGCAAACGGCCTCATCGATCTGCATATCGGCCAGGTCGCCTCGCTCACAGGCGAGGGCGGGCAATTGCGCGGGCTGACGCTGAAGGGCGCCGACGGCGCCTTGCGCGACATTGCCTGCGAGCGGCTCATCCCCTTCTTCGGCCTCACCATGAAGCTCGGGCCGGTCGCAGAATGGGGGCTGAATCTGCATGAAAATCTGGTGCCGGTCGACACGGAGAAATTCGAGACGAATGTGCCGGGCGTCTTCGCGATCGGCGATATCAACACTTATCCCGGCAAGCTGAAGCTGATCCTGTGCGGCTTTCATGAGGGGGCGCTGGCGGCGCAGAAGATCCACCGCTACGTCTATCCGGACAAGAAGCTGACTTTCCAGTACACGACGTCCTCGACCAATCTGCAGAAAAAGCTCGGAGTCCATTAACGCCGGCGTCACGCCGAAGGAGCCGCCATGAACCGGATCGCGCTTTATACCGGCTCCTTCGATCCTCTGACGAATGGCCATCTCGACGTCATCGCCAGCGCGGCCTCTATCTGCGACGAACTCGTCGTCGGCATTGGCGCACACCCGTCCAAGTCGCCGTTGTTCAGCGTCGCCGAACGCGCCGCGCTGATCGAGCAATCGTGCCGGGATTTTCTCAAAGAGCGCTCCTGCCGCCTGTCCGTGCGGCCGTTTTCGGGCCTTGCTGTCGAGGCGGCGCGGGAAGCAGGGGCGCAAATGCTGATCCGCGGGCTGCGCAATGGCTCCGATTTCGACTATGAGGCGCAGATGGCCGGCATGAATGCGGCGATGGCGCCGCAGATCCGCACCGTGTTTTTCGCGGGCTCGCCGGGGGTTGGCCATATTACCGCGACATTGGTGCGCCAGATCGCCGCGATGGGGGGAGACGTCTCGCGTTTCGTGCCGCAGCCCGTGCTGCGCGCGCTCGAGGCAAAAAGCAAAACGAGCGGCTGACGTTCGTCAAACAGGGACCAAAATCCGATGATGCTGAACCGATTGATCGCTGGCCTTGGCCTCGCGTTGACGCTTCTGGCGGCGGGCGCTCCCGCGCGCGCGCAAGACCTTAAAGACACCGTCTATCTCGACACCAAGGACGGGCGGATTACGATCCAGCTGCGCCCCGATCTCGCGCCAAAGCACGTCGCCCAGATCGAGGCGCTGACCAAGCAGGGATTTTACGACGGCATTGTGTTCCATCGCGTGATCGACGGCTTCATGGCGCAGACCGGCGATCCGACCGGCACCGGCATGGGCGGCTCCAAGCTGCCGAACATCAAGGCCGAATTCTCCAACGAGCCCTTCGTGCGCGGCACTGTCGGCATGGCGCGCTCGCAGGACCCTGATTCGGCCAATTCGCAATTCTTCATCACCTTCGCCGACGCCTCCTTCCTGAACAAGAATTACACCGTCGTCGGCAAGGTCGTCTCCGGCATGGACGTCGTCGACAAGATCAAGAAGGGCTCGAAAGCCGACAATGGCGCCGTCAGCGCGCCCGACAAGATCGTCAAGATGCAGATGGCAAGCGAGCCCGCCAAGAAATAAGCCGTCCGCCGGCGCGCCGGTTCATCTTTGGCGCCGGTTTACCTTGGCGAGCGCATCGGCTATGTGATCGCCAAAGGCGGCCGCCGCCCAACCTTCGCGCGGCCGTCGCTCTCTTCACCCGCCGCGCCACCATCAGGCGATTTCCTGTCGCTGTCGCGCCTCTCATTTCTCATGCAGGAGTTCCCATGACGGAAGCCGGCAACACCCTTACCCTCGAGACCACCAAAGGTCCGGTCGTCATCGAGATGCGGCCGGATCTCGCGCCGGGCCATGTCGCTCATATCAAGAAGCTGGTCGAAGAAAAATTTTACGACGGCGTCGTGTTTCACCGGGTGATCGACGGCTTCATGGCGCAGACGGGCTGCCCGCATGGCACCGGCACGGGCGGATCGACATATCCAAACCTCAAGGCCGAGTTCAATGCTGAGCCGCATGTGCGCGGCGTCGTCTCCATGGCGCGGGCGCAGGATCCGAATTCCGCCAATTCGCAATTCTTCATCGTTTTCAACGAAGCCCGCTTCCTCGACAAGCAATATACCGTCTGGGGCAAGGTCGTCAGCGGCATGGAGAATGTCGACAAGATCAAGCGCGGCGAACCCGTGCGCGATCCGGATAAGATCATCAGCGCCACGCTGAGCTGAGTTTTGGGCGGCCGGCGCAGCGCGGCCTGACGGCCATCGTCCATGCGCGTCGATCAATTTGATTTCGATCTGCCGGACGCGTCCATCGCGTTGCGTCCCGCGCTTCCGCGTGATTCCGCCCGCCTCCTAGTCGTGCGCCCCGGCGGTTCGTCTCCAGCCACGCCCGATGACCGTCTCATTCGCGATTTGCCGGAATTGTTGGCGAGGGGCGATGTGCTCGTCGTCAATGATACGCGCGTTATTCCCGCGCGGCTCGACGGGTTTCGCGCCAGGGGCGAGGCTTTGGCGCGGATCGAGGCGACCTTGCACAAGCGCGAGAGCGGCGATCTCTGGCGCGCCTTCCTGCGTCCGGCGAAAAAGCTGAGAGCCGGCGAGACGATCGTTTTCGCATTAGGTGACGAAAAGCTCGCCGCGCGCGTCATCGAAAAGGGCGAGGGCGGCGAAGTCCTGCTTGGCTTCGAGGTCGCGGGCGCCGAGCTCGACCGCGCGCTCGACCGCGTCGGGCATATGCCGCTTCCGCCCTATATTTCATCGAAGCGCGTCACGGACGAGAGCGACGCCGCAGACTATCAGACGCTGTTCGCAGATCGTCCAGGCGCTGTCGCGGCGCCGACCGCGAGCCTTCATTTCACGCCCGCGCTGCTGGCTGCGCTCGTGGCAAAGGGCGTCCAGATCGCGCGCGTCACCCTGCATGTCGGCGCGGGCACCTTCCTGCCGGTCAAGGCGGAGGATACCGACGATCACAGAATGCATGCCGAATGGGGCGAGGTCAGCGCCGAGACGGCTGGCGTCCTCAACGCCGCGCGCCGCGCCGGACGGCGCATTGTCGCCGCCGGCACGACAAGCCTGCGCATTCTTGAATCGGCGGCCAGCCCGGATGGCGCCCTTATGGCTTTTTCCGGCGACACTTCGATTTTCATCACGCCAGGCTACAGCTTTCGGGCCGTCGATCTGCTGTTGACCAATTTTCATTTGCCGCGCTCGACCCTGTTCATGCTGGTCTGCGCCTTCAGCGGACTGCAAACCATGCGCGACGCCTATCAACACGCCATCGAGGCCGGCTATCGATTCTACAGCTATGGCGACGCCTGCCTGCTCCATCCCGCGGCTCCCCGAGGCGCCGCATGAGCGGGGAGTTCGCCTTCAGGATCTTCAGCGTCGATGGCGCGGCGCGCACGGGCGCGATCTCCACATCGCGCGGAACAATCCGGACGCCAGCCTTTATGCCGGTCGGCACGGCGGCCACCGTCAAGGCGATGCATCCAGAAGCGGTCCGCGCGCTCGGCGCCGACATCGTGCTCGCCAACACCTATCATCTGATGTTGCGTCCCGGCGCCGAGCGGATCGCCGAGCTTGGCGGCCTACACCGCTTCATGAACTGGTCGGGGCCGATCCTTACCGATTCCGGCGGCTTTCAGGTGATGTCGCTCGCCAAGCTGCGCAAGCTCGACGAGAACGGCGTCACTTTTCAGTCGCATATCGACGGTTCGCGCCATGTGCTGACGCCCGAGCGCTCGATGCAGATCCAGGATTTGCTCGGCGCCGACATCCAGATGCAATTCGACGAATGCGTGAAGCTGCCTTGCACGGATGCCGAGGCGCGCCGCGCCATGGAGCTGTCGCTGCGCTGGGCCGAGCGGTCGAGGAAAGCCTTTGCGCATCAGCCGGGGCGGGCGCTGTTTGGCATCGTGCAAGGCGGCGCCTCGCAGGCGCTGCGGCTGGAAAGCGCCCGCGCCCTGGTCGGGATGGAGTTTGACGGCTATGCGCTGGGCGGCCTCGCCGTCGGCGAGCCGCAAGACATCATGCTGGCGATGATCGAGTGCACGGCGCCGCAGCTGCCGTTGTCAAAGCCGCGCTATCTTATGGGCGTCGGTTCGCCCGACGATCTGATCGAGAGCGTCGCACGGGGCGTCGACATGTTCGATTGCGTGATGCCGACGCGGGCAGGGCGGCACGGGTTGGCTTACACGCGCGCGGGAAAACTCAATCTGCGCAATGCGCGCCACGCTAACGATCCGGCGCCTGTCGATCCCGGCTCGACGAATGAGGCGACGCGAACCTATTCGCGCGCGTACCTTCATCATCTCGTGAAGTCGGGCGAAATTCTTGGCATGATGCTGCTGACCGAGATCAACCTCGCCTATTATCAGGAGCTGATGGCGGGCATGCGGGCGGCAATTGCGGCCGGCAGCTTCGATGCGTTTCGCGCTGAGACGAAAGAAAGCTGGCGCGGCGGCATGATCGCGGGGGAGGAGTTCTGATGCTTGTAGTCTGGGGACGGCGCAATTCGGTCAATGTTCAAAAAGTCCTGTGGTTGATCGGCGAGCTGGGTCTCGCCTATGAGCACATCCCGGCGGGGGGGCCGTTCGGGCGCATGCACGACCCGCGCCTTCTTGCGCTGACTCCGCACGGCCGTGTGCCGGTGCTCGAGGACGGCGAGCTCGGGATCTGGGAGTCGCAGGCGATCCTCAGATATTTGGCCGCGCAATATGGGCAAGGCCGCTTCTGGGACGAAAAACCAGCAGTTCGATCGAGGATCGACGGCTGGATGGATTGGTCGCAGAGCGCGCTGCAGCCCGAATTTCTCAACGGCGTTTTTTATGGATTCTATCGCACGCCGGAAGCGCAGCGCGACTGGTCGGCGATCGAAAAAAGCCTCGCCCGATGCGGCAGCTATTGGAAGATTCTTGATGATGTCCTTGCGAGGCGCCCGTATCTTGCCGGCGATAGTCTGTCGCTTGCCGATATCCCGGCTGGCGCCTTGTTGTACCGCTATTTTGAACTTGAGATCGAACGCCCGAGCCTTCCGAACGTCGAGGCTTGGTATCAGCGCCTGCAGCAGCGCGCGGCCTATCGCGAGCATGTGATGGTGCCGTTTGTCGAGATGCGAGGGCGCCTCGATTATTAGATGACGATCATTTTGCCTTGGCGGCCTGACAGCGCCGCCAACCTTCGGCGTCAGGCCCGAGATGGGCCTCGGAAATTGACCCTCTCAAATTGCGCTCAGGGGTTCAGCGATTTGATGATCTCCTCGCCCTTCATCGAGAAGGTCGCGATGTCCTTTGCGTCGGGATTCATCTTTGCAAGATCCAGCATGCGAATCTGGCTGTTGTCATAAGTGCGGAAATAATAGCGCAACGTCTTGAGGTTGCTGGCCGCTGTCCAAATCGTGTAGTCGGCCTCGATGTTGCCGTGGGCGTCTTTCTCCTGTCCGCGGGCTGAGCCTTTTGGAATGTCGAACTGGTTCAGAATATGGAAGGCGTCAAGCACGGCGTCGTCGCCGGTCTTTGATGGCAATACAGACTGGCTGAAGGCGACGGCGCGGACGAAGCGCGAGGGCGGCGTGAAATCGCCCGGCATGCCGAGCATCCCGGTACCCTGTCCGAACGGTTCCAGCGTCACCGGCCCGAGTTGGACCGGCGGATGGTTGGTCATCGAGAAATTCACATAATTGCGCAGATTGGTCATATGCCAGTCGAACGATGGCGAATTCGTAATAACGCCGAGCGGCGCCTCGAAAACTCTAAGCTTGCCATCGAGATACTCGACCACGATGCTGCCGCCCGAGGCGTCCTGCACGCGGAAATGCACTTCCGGCGCAAAGCCCCATTGTGCGAAGACGACGGCGGGGACGACGATATCGCCGATATGAGCCTTGACTTCCTCGACGCTGGCGAAGTTCTCGAGCATCCATGAGCCAAGCTCCCATGGCGCGATAGTCTTGCCCGCGTCGGCCGGCGCATAGGGCATGTAACCGGCCGAGGTCGGGAAGTAGAACAACCCGGCATAAAGTCCCTTCTCGTTGAGGCCGTCGAACAGCACCGGCATGCCGACGCCATTTGCGCCGACGCTGGCGTATTTGGCAGTCCATTTCAGGCCCTCCTTGCCGTCCGGCGTCGTTCCCGTCCGCGCATAGCCGCGCGGAATAACGAGCACATCGGAGTGCAGGTCGATAGCGAATTCCAGCGTTCGCGCGGCGACGACCGAGCCGTCCTGCGCCTTGAGGCGGATGCCGGTGCAGGCAACAGATGACGCAACGTTGCTGAGCATCAAGGCGCAGGCCGCGACGGTTGAAAGAATGGTTCGGTATACCCGATTCCCGATCATGGTTTCCCCTTTTGGTTGTCTTGGCGTTTCTTGAAACATTGGCGGGAGATGAGCCGAGATCTATTGTCGGACCAGTCGCCGCAACACGTCCAGCGTTCCTACACCATCCGCCGGAGTAATCTTTTCGGCAAGTTGAAACGCATGGATGGCGTCGCGCGAGGCCTGCCCGAAACGTCCGTCGATGGTTCCCTTGTAGAAGCCGCGCTTTTGCAATTCGCGCTGGATCGTCGATTTGTCGGCGCGGCTGAGAAACACTTCGCCCTCCGGCCAGCGCCCGCGCAATTGATCGGCGCCGCCGATACGATCGGCGAGCAGACTGAGGGACAGCGCATAGGAATCGGAATTGTTATAGGCCTTCAACACCCAATAATTGTCGGACAGCAGAAAGGCGGGGCCCGTCGCGCCGGAGGGCAGAAACAGTGTGGCCTCGCCCTGCGCTCGCAGCGCGCTGCCGTCGGCGTTGGCGACGCCCTGCGCCGCGAAGGCGCCAAAGCCGCCATGCAGCGATGAAAAGCCAAAGTTTTGCGGCAGCCTGACCTCCATGCCCCACGGCAGACCGGGTTTCCATCCCGACTGGCGCAGAAAATTGGCGATCGAGGCGAGGCTGTCCTGCGGTCTGTCCCAGATGTCGGCGAAGGACGCGCCGTCGTAGCTCACCGCATATTTGAGATAGGCGGAGGGGATGAATTGCGGATCGCCCATCGCCCCGGCCCAGGAGCCTTTGAGTTTTTCGCGCGGGACCGATGCCTTTTGCAAAATGACCAGCGCCGCGATCCATTCGTCGCGAAACAGCTCGCGGTCCTGTCGCTGATAAGCGAGCGTCGCCAGCGTGCGGACAATGTCCTTGCCGCCGCGCGCCGCGCCGAAATCCGTCTCCATGCCCCATGCGGCGAGGATGATTTCAGGCGGAACGCCGCTGCGCTGGGAAATGCGCGTCAGTTCGCCGCCCCATTTCTGAAGCGCAGCGCGCCCGCGCGCGATCCGCGTCTTGGAGACAGCGGAGGCGAGATAGTCTTTGAGCGGCTTGTCGAACTCTGCCTGTTTTGCCGCGGCGGAGGGCGCGGATGGGTCTGGCGTCAGCCCCGAAATCGCGGCATCGAAGGTCGTCCGGCTGACGCCGGCCGCCTCGGCGCGTGGCCAGAGCGCCAGCAGGAATTGCTGGAACGCAGGATCGCTCTGCGCGCGGACGCCGGCGACGTCGACGAGCAGCGCCGCGCCCGCCAGAGCTGAGACTCCAAATCCGCGTCGTGTGAAAAACCGTGTCGTCATTCGGCGCCGCCGGCTTCAGGCTGCGGCTTCGCCTTGCCCTTCCATTTCCATTCCCGCGCCGTCTCAAACACCACATACAGCATGGGAATGAGGAAGATGCCGAGAGCGCTCGCCGCGATCATGCCGGAAAACACCGGCGTGCCGACGCCGCGGCGGCTGACCTGCGCCGCCCCATGCGCGAGAACCAGCGGAACGAGGCCGAGCACGAAAGCGATCGAGGTCATCATCACGGCGCGAAACCGCATCCGCGCGCCAAGAATTGCGGCTTCGCGAATGTCCATGCCCTGTTCGCGCTGCTCCTTGGCGAATTCGACGATCAGAATGCCGTTCTTCGCGGCAAGCGCAATCAGCACGACGAGGCCGATCTGCGCGTAAAGATCGAGCGACAGCCCCGCGATCAACACGCCGGCGAAGGCGCCGAGCACCGCGACGGAGACGGACATCAAGACCGGAACGGGAATGACCCAGCTTTCATAGAGCGCGACGAGAAAGAGGAACGCGAACAAAAGCGCAAGGGTGAGGATTGTTCCGGTCTGTCCCGACGCCTGCGCCTCCTGGTAGGCGGTGCCGGTCCATTCGAAGGAATAGCCAGGCGGCAGCGTCTTCGCCGAAAGCGCCGTCATCGCCGCGAGCGCTGCGCCCGAAGACACGCCCGGCGCCGGGGTTCCGTTGATCGTCACCGCGCGGTAGTTATTGTAGCGCGTGATGACCTGCGGCCCAACAATGGTGCGCATCGCCGCGAGCGAGGCCATCGGCACCATCGTGTTCGATTTGTTGCGGATATAGATCTGCCAGATCGACGAATAATCGCGCCGGTTCTGTTCGTCGGCCTGGAGATTGACCTGCCAGGTGCGGCCGTAGAGATTGAAATCGTTGATATAAGTGCCGCCGAGAGTCGCCTGTAGCGCGGTGAAAATCTGGGCGATGTCTACTCCGAGCGCCTGCGCCTTTTCGCGGTCGATATCGAGGTAGATCGAGGGGTTCGTCGCGGTGAAGGTGGAGAACACCCGGGTCAGCGCCGGGTCAGCGTTGGCGGCCGAGACCATGCCCCGCATCACGCTCGCAAGCGACGCAGGATCTTGACCCTCAAGACCCTCGAGCTGATATTCGAAGCCGCCGGTCGTCGACAGGCCGATGATCGGCGGCAAATTGAAGGCGATCACCGAGGCGGTGCGGATCGCCGCGGCCTCGACGGTGATTTTTCGGATCAGGGCCTGAGCCGAATCGGCCTCGGTTGGCCGCGCGGCGAAGGGTTTCAGCTTCACCACGATGAAGCCGGCGTTCGACTGGCTGACGCCGTCGAGGAAGGAATAGCCGATGATGGAGAAGGTGGCGTCGACCTGCGGCATGTCGAGCGCGATCTTCTCGACTTTCTTCATCGCCTCGCTGGTGCGATCGACCGAGGCGCCGTCCGGCAGCTGGACCACGGTGAAGAAGACGCCCTGATCCTCCTCGGGCAGGAATCCCACCGGCGTCTTGAGCGAGAGGACGTAGATCGCCGCTCCCACGACGAGCACGAGGACGATCGAGACGAAGGCGCGGCGCACGATATGCGTGACGATATGGGCGTAGCCGTCGCGCGTCTTGTCGATCGCCCCGAGCACGCGGGACATGATCCAGCCCTTGTGGCCGCCGGGCCGCAGCACGAGCGCGCACAGCGCCGGCGACAGCGTCAGGGCGTTCACGGCCGAGATCAGCATCGCCACGCTGATCGTCACCGCGAACTGCCGGAATAGCTGGCCGGAAACGCTGGGGATGAACGCCACCGGCACGAACACCGAAAGCAGCACCAAAGTGATTGCGATGATCGGGGCGGTGATCTGCGCCATCGCTTTCTTGGTGGCGTCAGCCGGCGAGAGCTCCGGCTCCTCCTCCATCACGCGCTCGACGTTCTCGACGACGACGATGGCGTCGTCGACAACGATGCCGATCGCCAGAACCAGCGCGAGCAGCGACACCGTATTGGCGGAAAAGCCGACCGCCAGCAGCACCGCAAATGTGCCGATGAGACTGACAGGGACCGCGATGGCCGGAATGATCGTCGCCCGCATCGAGCCGAGGAAGATGAACACGACGAAGACCACGAGGACGAAGGCCTCGACCAGGGTCTTCAGGACCTCGTGAATCGTGTCGGAGACGAAGGTCGTCGAATCATAGACGACCTTCGTTTTCAGCCCTTCCGGGAACCGCGCCTGAAGCTTTTCGAGCTTTGCCTGCACCGCGGCGGCTGTTTGCACCGCATTGGCGCCCGGCGACAGATAGATGCCGATCGCCACCGCCGGCTTGCCGGACAGGCGGCTTTCATTGTCCATATTCTGCGCGCCGAGATCGACCGACGCGACGTCCTTGACGCGGACGAGCGAGCCGTCCGGATTGGCGCGAACGACGATATTGCCGAATTGCGCCGGCGTCGTCAGGCGTCCCTGGGTCTGCAGATTGATTTGAAATTGCTGGTCGGATTCGATCGGGCGCGCGCCGATGCGGCCGATCGCAGCCTGGGTGTTCTGCGACTGCACCGCTGCGATGACGTCGGACGGCGCGAGATTGAGGCTGATCAGCCGCTCGACGTCGAACCAGATCCGCATCGAATATTTGAGCTTGCCGAACAGCATCGCCTGGCCGACGCCGGGCGTCCGGGCGATTTCGTCGAGCACGTTGATCGTCGCGAAATTGGTGATGAACAGCGGGTCCTGCGCGCCATTCTCGCTATAGAGCATCATGAACTGCAAAATCGCCGAGGAGCGTTTTTGCACCGTGAGGCCTTGATGCGTCACGGTCTCCGGCAATTGCGCCTGGGCGGTCTGAACCCTGTTGTTGACGTTGACGGTCGCGATGTCGGGGTTCGTGCCAAGCTCGAAGCTGACGGTCAGATTATAGCTGCCGTCGTTGCCGCTCGCCGACTTCATATAAATCGCCTTGTCGACTCCGACCATCTGCGCTTCGAGCGGCTGCGCCACGGAGGCTTCGACCACTTCGGCCGAGGCGCCGGGATAGGAGGCGGTCACCTGCACCTGCGGCGGCACGATGTCGGGGAATTGCGACAAGGGGATTCGCAGCAGCGACAGCGCGCCGGCGATCGTGATGACGATCGCGATCACGATGGCGAGCCGGGGCCGATCGACGAAAACCGAAGAAATCATGCGCCAGCCTCAGGTTTGCGCGCCGCCTATTTTTGCGGCTCGGGAGCCGGCGGTCCAGGCGTCGCCGGCGAGGCTTGAACCGCGATGCCCGGCCTCACGCGCTGCAAGCCTTCGACGATGACGAGATCGCCGGCCTTGAGGCCTGATTCGATCGCGGCCGTCGTCGGCGTCGACTGGCCAAGCTTGACGTTCTGCCGCTGCGCCTTGCCATCGGCGTCGACGACATAGACATAGTCGCTTTGCTGGTCCGACAGGAGCGCGGCGCGGGGCACGGCGAGAAACTCGACGGGCTTTACCCCTTCGAGAAAGACGCTGACGAATTCCGTGTCCGTCAATTCGCGCAGCGTGTCTCCGGACGATGATTTGATCGGCAGCGGCGGGTTGGGAATGACCGCGCGGACCATGATGGTGTCGGTCGAAGTCTGCACCGTATTATCGACGAAATCCAATTTCCCGGGCTGATTATAGATGCGCCCATCCGGCAGCCCCAGCCTGACCACGATCGCGTTGAAGCCGCCGATGGGAACATAGCGCTCGCGCAGCGTCAGCAGGGTGCGCACGGAGACGGGAAACAGCACATACATCGGATCCTGGCTGACGACGGTAACGAGGACGCCGCTGGTCGGCGTCACGACATTGCCCAGCGTCATCGCCGTGCGCCCGCTCTTGCCGTCGATCGGCGAGGCGATCGTCGTGTAGTCGAGATTGATCTGCGATAGCTTGACGCTGGCCTGCGCGCCAAGAAGCTGCGCCGTGATGCTGCGCTGCGTCGCAATCGCCGTGTCGACGGTGGCCTGCGCGCCCGATTGCGTTTGCAGCAGCGTTTGCGCGCGTTGGAGTTGAATATTGGCGTTTTCGAGTTGCGCCTGATATTGCTGAGCGACCGCCGTCTTTGCCGCAAGGTCCGCTTCGAACGGGCCTCGCTCGAGCCGGTAAAGCACGTCGCCTCTCTTGACCTCGGCGCCGTCCCGAAACTCCACCTTGTCGAGGAAGGCCGTGACGCGGGCGACGATGTCGACGCGGTTGACGGCGTGCACGCGGCCAATGAACTGGCTCGTCTGTGTGATCGGCTTCAATTCGGCTCTGACCACGCCGACGCTCGGCGGAGCGCCGCCCGGCGCCTGCGCTAGCGCGGCGAGCGAAGAAATCACGACGAAACATGCCGCGATCCCGCCTGCCGCAAGACGGGCGGCGTTGCGTTGCGGCATGGGCAAATCATCCCCGGATTTCGGGAGGCTATCCGCTATCTCTGTTTGATGCGGAGTCGTCGGGCGTTGCGTCGATCGGTACAAGGCGCCTTCCCATCAAGGCCAGGGGCGATGGGAAGTTAGAGGATTCTGTGTCCGGCGCAACGCGAAACATAGCTTGAGGCCAAACGCGCGGCGCGCGAGCGGACTTCGCTATTTCGCTCCGGCGTCTTCGTGCGTCTCGGCCGGAGCGCGCGGATCGACGGCGGCGACCGCGACATGCGAGGCCACAGCCGAGGCCTTGGATCTCGCGTGGATTGCGCGATGGGGAGCCGCGGGCTTTTGCGCCGCCGGCTGGGCGTCCGTTGGCTCTGTGACGGCGACGTCGATCGCGGGTGCTGCGGCTTTGGACGGGCTGAGGGGGGCTGTTTTGACGCCGGCGTGCTTCGTCGGCGATTTACGCTCCGCCGCGGGTCTTGTCGGGGGAAGCGGGGCGCTTTCTTCCGTGCTTGCGCCGGGCAACGCCGTTGCGATTGTGTCGGACGGCGTCGCAGGGGACAGCGCGCCATAGGGGCGCGCGCTGGCGAGCGCGATTTCCCGCGTGGCGTCGGAGGCCGTTTCGGCGGTCTTCGCGGCGTCGAGCTGCTTTACAGGCTTTGCCGCCAATTTGGTCGCCGTCTTTGCCAAGGTCCGCGCGCCGCGCTTATGCGTCTTCGTGGGCGCGAGGTCTTCGGCCGGGGCGGCGGTTGTCGAGGAGATTTGCGCTACTTGCGCTTGGGCGTCTTGCGCCGGCGCCGTTGGAGCCGCCGCCGTGGCGGCGGGCGGGCCAGACGCCACAGCAGAAGCGGCCTGGGAGTCCGCGGTCGGCGGCGCGGCGGCGGGCGAGGCCGCGGCGATCGCAGCAACCGCGCCGCCCTGTGGATAATCCGCCCTTGGCGCGGGCTGCGCCGGAGCGCCGCCCAAAAATGCCAGAAGGCCGGAGACGGAGCTTTTCGGCGGCTCGGGCGCCGGGGCGGCGGCGGGTTCGGGCGTCAGGGGCGGCGATTCGGCGGTGCGCAATTCGGATAGCATCTGTTTGCTTTTCGCCGTGAAATAATAGCCGGCGGCGAACAGCTGCACGGCGCGATCTTCGTCGCCGCCAGCAATGCGATAGGCGTTGGCGAGATAAGGAATGGCGTATGTCATATTGACATGCGGGTCGAGCAGACCGCGCGCGTCGCCCTTGTATCCCATCGACCGCGCGGTGCCGATTTTGATCTGCATCAGCCCGAAGCAGGCGTTGTGCGTCACGCGCGGGTTGTAGCGGCTTTCGCGCTGGACGATGCGATGAACCAGCCGCTCCGGCACGCCATGTTTTTGCGCCTGATGCGCAATGAAATCATCATAGAGCGTGGGGTGATTCTCGTTGTAGGCGAGCGCCGACGCCGAAGCGAAGGTTGCAAAAGACAGGCTGAGAAAGAGACGCCGCATGGTTAAGATTCCCCCAACGCGCGGACGTTGCTGCCCGAGTATGGCGGGAAAGTGGCGCCTTGAGCACAGGATTCGCGAAGCCCGAATCCTGTTGCAAATAGGTCGCGGTCGCTGTCATTCCAGCGCGCGGACGGCGAGACGAAAGACTTGCGCAAGAAATTTGTGCGGAGCGGCCTTGCGCAAAGAGGTTTCGGCGAAAATACGGATCAGAGCTGTCGCTCGATCATCATATTCTTGATTTTCGCGATGGCTTTCGCCGGATTGAGCCCCTTCGGGCAGGTTTTCGCGCAATTCATGATGGTGTGGCAGCGGTAGAGGCGGAACGGATCTTCGACATTGTCGAGCCGTTCGCCGGTCGCTTCATCGCGCGAATCGATCAGCCAGCGATAGGCTTGCAACAAAACGGCCGGGCCGAGATAGCGATCGCCGTTCCACCAATAGCTGGGGCAGGAGGTCGAGCAGCAGGCGCAGAGGATGCACTCATAAAGGCCGTCGAGCTTTGCGCGATCCTCGGGCGCCTGGCGCCATTCCTTTTCGGGCGTCGGCGATTTGGTCTGGAGCCATGGCTCGATCGAGGCGTGCTGCGCATAAAAATTGGTGAGGTCCGGCACCAGATCCTTGACCACCGACATATGCGGCAAGGGATAGATTTTCACCGCGCCCTTGATGTCGTCGATCGCCTTGGTGCAGGCGAGGGTGTTGGCGCCGTCGATGTTCATCGCGCAGGAGCCGCAAATGCCCTCGCGGCAGGAGCGGCGGAAGGTCAACGTCGGGTCGATCTTCGATTTGATCCAGATGATGGCGTCGAGCACCATCGGCCCGCAATCGTCGCGATCGACGTAATAGGTGTCGATGCGTGGGTTGGCGCCGTCGTCCGGGCTCCAGCGATAGATGTTGAACTCGGTCGTGCGCGTCGCCGCGCCGGGTCTTGGCCAGCTCTTGCCCGCAACGGGACGCGAGTTCTTGGGGAGAGCGAATTCAACCATGTGGCGTTCCCGGTGTCAGACGAGCGGGGTTTGAAATGGACGGGGAGACGCGGCCCGCATCAATACACCCGCGCCTTCGGCTCGATGTACTGCATCTCGTTGGTCATGGTGTAGCTGTGCACCGGGCGGTAATCGATCGAGACGGTGTGCGCGTCGGGGTCGATCGTCGCCAGCGTGTGCTTCATCCAGTTGACGTCGTCGCGCTGCGTATAATCCTCGCGCGCGTGGGCCCCGCGCGATTCGGTGCGGTTGACGGCGCCGTCCATGGTGACGACGGCCTGGATGATGAGATTGTCGAATTCAAGCGTCTCGACGAGATCGGAATTCCAGATCAGCGAGCGGTCTGTGACGCCGACCTGATCCTTCGCTCCCCACACTTCATGAATCAGTTTCGAGCCTTCTTCCAGGACCTCGCCGGTGCGGTAGACGGCGCAATGGTTCTGCATCACCTTCTGCATGCGCAGCCGCAAATCCGCGGTGGGGATCGATCCCTTGGCGTAGCGCAAGCCATCAAGCCGGGCGAGCGCCTGCTCGGCCGAATCGGCCGGCAGTTCGGCCTGCTTCGCGCCGGCGGTGACGAGTTCGGCGGCGCGCATGCCGGCGGCGCGGCCGAACACGACGAGATCGATCAGCGAATTTGAGCCGAGCCGGTTTGCGCCATGCACGGAAACGCAGGCGGCCTCGCCAAGCGCCATCAGGCCGGGTACGATCACATCCGGATCGCCATCCTTCTTGATGACGACTTCGCCGTGATAATTGGTCGGGATGCCGCCCATATTATAATGCACGGTCGGCAGCACCGGGATCGGCGCCTTGGTGAGGTCGACCCCGGCGAAAATCTTGGCGCTTTCCGAAATGCCGGGCAGACGCTCATGCAGGATTTTCGGATCGAGATGATCGAGATGAAGGTGGATGTGATCCTTGTTCTTGCCGACGCCGCGGCCTTCGCGAATCTCCATCGTCATCGCGCGCGAAACCATGTCGCGCGGCGCGAGATCTTTGACGGAGGGGGCGTAGCGCTCCATGAAGCGCTCGCCGGCGCCATTGGTCAGATAGCCGCCTTCGCCGCGCGCGCCCTCGGTGATGAGGCAGCCGGCGCCATAAATGCCGGTCGGATGGAATTGCACGAATTCCATGTCCTGCAACGGCAGTCCGGCGCGTAAAACCATGGCGTTGCCGTCGCCGGTGCAGGTATGCGCCGAAGTCGCCGAGAAATAGGCGCGGCCATAGCCGCCGGTGGCGAGAATGACGAGTTGCGCGCGGAAGCGGTGGATCGTGCCGTCATCGAGTTTCAGGCAGACGACGCCGCGGCAGCGGCCATCCTCCATGATGAGGTCGATGGCGAAATATTCGATGAAAAATTCGGTGTTGTAGCGCAGCGCCTGGCCATACAGCGTGTGCAGCATGGCGTGGCCGGTGCGGTCGGCGGCGGCGCAGGTGCGCTGGGCAGGGGGGCCCTTGCCGAAATCGGTGGTCATGCCGCCGAAGGGACGCTGGTAGATGCGGCCGTCTTCCGTGCGGGAGAACGGCACGCCCCAATGTTCGAGCTCATAGACAGCGGCCGGGGCGTTGCGGCAGAGATATTCGATGGAATCCTGATCGCCCAGCCAGTCCGACCCCTTGACGGTGTCGTACATGTGCCATTTCCAATTGTCCGGCCCCATATTGGCGAGCGAGGCGGCGACGCCGCCCTGCGCCGCGACCGTATGCGAGCGGGTCGGAAACACCTTGCTGATGCAGGCGGTGCGCAAACCGGCCTGGGAACAGCCGACCGTGGCGCGCAGGCCCGCCCCGCCAGCGCCGACGACGATGACGTCGAAGCTGTGATCGGTGATCGGATAAGCGGCTCCAAGCCGCGCCGGTCCGGCGGCGCCGTTCGACGTGCTGCCTAACGCCATTCTATCGCCTTTCCACTTCTTTTTTTGCTACCGGCTGGAAGATTGTTCGGCGCTGCGCCAGCGGGCTCAACTCAGCCCGAGCTTGACGACCGCGAAAACGGAGGCGAGGGCGACAGCCGCGCTGAAACAGAAATTGCCGACGAGCGCCCATTCCTTGGCGTGCGGGGCGTGAATGTAATCGTCGATGATCGACTGCATGCCGAGCTTCATATGCCAGCATCCGGCGAGAATGAAGAGAAGCAGCACAATCGCCGGCAGCGGATGGCCGAGCTCGGCTTTCACGCCGGCATAGTCCTTATGCATCAGCGAAAGCATGACCCAGACGAAGCCTATCGCCAGCGGCAGCAGCGCGACAGAGGTGACATGCATGCTCCAGGCGTCGCCCGCGCCGGATTTGGCCGAACCGAGAAAGCCCTTTCGCGCGGGGCTGCGGGAGGATGAATTGTCATGCGCCATGAGAGTGCGGCTCCTGAAGCGTCGATCGAGCGGGGACGGCGCGCTGCGGCGCGCCGGTCAGGCGCGCAATGCCACGCATACCCACACAAGCAGAGTCAACGCAATTCCGCCAATGAGCGTAGCCCAGGCCAGCCATTCGCGTTCCGGGTCGTCGAGGCCATAGCCGAGATCCCAGATCAGGTGGCGGACGCCGCCGAGCAAATGATGGAAAAGGGCCCAGGTGAAGCCGAACAGAACGAGCTTGCCGAAAAACGAGCTGACGACATGCGAGGCCGCAGCGAAGGCTCCGGGGCCGGAGGCGGCGGAGATCAGAAACCAGGCTAGCAGCAAGGTCCCGCCGTAGAGCGCCGCCCCGGTGATGCGATGGACGATCGACATCGTCATCGTGAGGGTCGGCCGATAGATCTGCAGATGGGGCGATAACGGCCGGCTCGCAGGCCCGCCGGATTTCAACTCGACCTCGGTCATTTACGCTGCACCCGATTGCATGAGCCAAGCTTCGCCTTTCCTTATCGCAATCGAGGATGGCGGGCAAACCTAATCGCGGCGCAAAAGCGGCGCCCGTCCAGCGCATGTTCAGGCCCCGCTGCAGCGGCTTTGCTTGTTGCCAAAGCGCGCGCCGCAGTAGAAGAATATGCCGCCGCCAGAAGCGTTTCGGCTGCGGTCTTGCCGCGATCGGGAGCCGCCTCCCTGTCGGCCCGCCGCGCCGTTCGCGCGCCGCGCGTGGTGGAGATTGCGGGTGAGAGATTGTCCCCTTTAAGAGATCGGGCGATGGCCGAAGAGACGAGCAACGCGCCCGAGCGAGGCATTCTTCGCCCGCCCTTCGGCTCGCCCGGTCTTGCGCCGGTTTTTCGCGCGAAGATCGTTCGCGAGCGCCGGGGCGCGCTCGCCATCGGGCTCGCATTTGTCCTGTCGCTGTTCGCCGTCGGCGCGCCGCCGGCCGCGGCCGCCTCCGGGCGAATCACGGTCCAGTCGGGCGGGGTCACGCGCACGGCGCTGCTGGTGCAGCAGCGCAGGCTCAAACAGGCCCGCCGCCCGCTGGTCGTCATCCTGCGGCAGGCGCGCGAGAAAGGGCCGCACCAGCGGCGGCTGTTCGGTCTCGACGAAATGTCGGGGTCAGGCGGCCCGATTCTCGTCTATCCGGACCCGCTCGGCGGCCGTTGGAGCGCCGGTCCGGGCGCTGACGCCGCCTTCATTCGGGATCTGATCGCGCGGCTTGTTTCCGACGGGCTTGTCGATCGGCGCAAGGTGTTCCTGGTCGGAATTGGCGACGGCGGCTTCCCCGCCCTCCAGCTCGCCTGTGATAACGCGCCGCTTCTGGCCGGTGCTGCGGTCGCGATCAGCGCCATGCCGGTCGATCTTGCCACAGCCTGCAAGCCGGCGCGGCCGGTTCCTTTCATGATGATCGCCGGGACGGCGGATCCCGTGGTTCCGTTCGCAGGCGGCAAGGCCGCTCTTGCCGATCAAAAAAGCGACGTCGCTTCCGTTGACGCGATCCTGGCGATCTTCGGAAAGGCCGCGGGGTGCGGCGAGGGCCGCACGACCACCGCGATCCCCGACCGCGACCCGCGCGACGGCACGCGGGCCTATGTCGACCGGCTGAACGGCTGCAAGGTTCCGGTCGAATTGCTGCGCGTCGAAGGCGGCGGTCATTCCCTTCCGGGGCGTCCGCTCACGGGCGATGGGCCGCGCCTCGGGCCGCACAATAACGACCTCGAAGCCGCGCGGCTGATCTGGGACTTTTTGCGCAAGGCTGGGAGCTGAGCGTTTTTGCGCGCAGGCCTAAGCCCCGGCCGATCGCGCCGCCAGCTCCGCAAGGCCCTGCTGGAGCGTTTCAGGATCGCCGGTGAGACACAGGGTTTTGAGGCGGCCCGTCGCGCCAGCCTCAACGCGCACCGCCGAGGGCGCGAGTCGCAATGATTTGGCGACAAGCTTGATCAGCGCGGCATTGGCCTCGCCATCGCGCGGCGCCGCGCGGACCCGAGCCTTGAGCACGGCGCGCCCATCGGACAATTGGCTCGCGCCCTCAATCTCGTCGCGCGCGCTTTTGGGAGTGAGCCGCACCGTCAGAACGACGTCGGAGCCGCGCAGCATCCAGGGGTTTGGCGCGGCGTCGCCGGGTTTGGCGCCTGCGCTCAAAAGACGTTCGGATAGATATATTGTATGATGATTCGCTGGATCAAAAAGATAATCAGAAACAGAACGATGGGCGAAATGTCGAGGCCGCCGAAGCTTGGCAGCATTTGCCGGATCGGACGCAGCACCGGCTCCGTCAATGCATTGACGGCGTTGACGATGGCGCGGACGACGTCATTATAAGTATTGATGACGTTGAAGGCGACGAGCCAAGACAGAATGACGGCGGCGATCACGACGTAAGTATAAAGGTCGAGAACGAGCAGAATAACATCTAGAAGAGCGCGCATTGGATCTCCGAAGCCTTGAGCCCGCATTCCCCGTTTACGCGGCTTGAGCCGAACTGGCAAGGCGGCCGCTGCAATAGCGCTGCGAGCAAGGCCAAAACGAGCGCGCCACAGACCCTTGCGCCTCACCGCGCAGTCGCGTAAACAGCGGCTGGCCGGGGCTGTAGCTCAGATGGGAGAGCGCTGCAATCGCACTGCAGAGGTCAGGGGTTCGATTCCCCTCAGCTCCACCAGAAAATCACATTATCATATTGAAATGTAATGGATATTCGCGTTAGAGCGTGAGCTTACCCCAACTATTACCCCTACGTTGGTTTGGACGATCGCGGGCCGGCGCTCTCACTTTTTTGAGGAAGGCTACCTCAGCGGATGCCACTTATGATCGATCCCGATCCGTATGAAGATGTCATCCTCCGCTATGAGCTGACCGCCTTGTTCCTTCTCGGCGACTTGCGACTTGCGAACGGGGATCTTGCCTTAACCAAAGATGGTGATCTTCAAATAGGCAGTCCCTCATACAACGCGATGTTCCGGCTTGTGCAAGCTTGGCGCCTCAATGCCCCCGCAATGCGGTTGATGTTCGATACCGTGCATGAGCTTCGCCGTACGAAGCCTGAGCGCGAGAAGGAGTTAGATGCAATTTTTGGCAGGGGTCCGGCGAACGGCCGATTCCTTGAATCGGACGATGTTTCACTGTACCACATGGTAAATGATGCCATTGGCGCGTTGGAAGTCAGCCGAGAGGCTCTTGCCGGTAGCTTGATGATCGTGATCAGCTCCCTTTTAGACCGATTCAGGAATGATCTCGATGCGAGCTTAAAGAGATGGAACTTGGGCAATCCTAGTTTCGGTGGCTATTCGGCAGGACAGGTCGTTACCGCTGCGGCAAATAGCTTTCGCCATGCGGACGAGTGGAAAAAAGCGCAATTCTCCAAAAAAGATGCCACTAAAGAGCAACGGCGATCGATGGATGTCATTCGATCGGCTCGCGGCTTGGCGGACGGCCCTCAAGCCTATTATGCCTCCGACATCTCGGAAGCTGTTCTGGATCTTCTTAGCGAGGGAGATTTCGAGCGATTGGCGAAAGTCATTCTGAGCTTTGCGAATGGCATTGCTGAAGAAGTCAAATTGACTTGACCGCGTCGGAGCTTTTTGAGGGAGCGGATAATCCGCTCAAACGGCCGCGCCCGTAAGGTCGCGCCACGTCCATCCATCCCAGATGATCAGCTTTCCGATCGTCTGGTCAAAGACGCTCTCTCCAAATTCCTCGGGTCGCGGTGCTCCGTTCGGCTGGGCGGCCTGCCGCGCCGGGCGCGTGGCAGAGGTCACCACTTGCGCACCGATGAGCCATCCCGCCGCGCTGAGGGCCTGAGCGACGCTGCGCGGCACGGTCAGGGTGCTTCCCGGCTGGCAGCTAAATACGACGCCGCCAACGCTCTGCGAATTCCGCAGGCCGTTGCCCGGCGGCAAGACGATAAAAATATCGGAGTTTTCCGGTGTCATATTCTTTGTCCTCTTGAATAACTGATTAAAAAAGTTCGCCTCTGCGGGCGAGTTCGTAGAGTCCCCAGTTCGGCATTTGCGGCTGGATCATGAGATCGGTGATTGCCCAGACCATCGCATCAAGGCGATCTGGCGAGCCGGCGACGCCCGGAGCGAATGAGGACATCTGGTCTTCGAGCGCGGGAAATGCGCCGACCAAATGCACGCGATTTTGCTCGAATAGCGCCGATACAGGCTCCGCGCGCGTGATTTTTCCACGCGAGGCGTGAACCGGGCGGTAACTTACGTTAGGGTCGACGGCGCGGACTGTCGTCTCGACCATCGCCCCGCCTTGATTGACTTCCGCGACGATGCGATCAGCCCGATGCTCGTGATAGAGCGCCACGGCGATCCGCGCCCATTCGACTGGCGCGTATCTTCCGGAAGCGTCGCGAAGAATGTAGCCTTTTCCGTCAACGCCAAGGCCGGCGACAACGATTCCCGTCTCATCTGAATCCTCGTTGTTCGAAATGGCTGGATCGATCGCGACGACAACACGGGTCATTTCCGGTACGGCGTCGACGGAGATCCGCGCGCGCTCTATCAGGTCGCGATTCCACAGCGCTCCGGGCGTATCTTCCAAAAGCTCGGCGTCGAGTTCCTGTCGGCCGAGTCGCGTCCCTTCGTATTTTTTGATGATCGAATTGACGAACGATGGCGCGAGGTTGTCCCGGTTTTCATGAGTCGATCCGCGACTCACAGCAACGTCTTGACCTTCTCGGGAAAGTATATCCTTCAAAATCTTGAGCGGGCGAGGCGTGGTCGAAATAACAAGTCTGGGCCTCTTTCCGAGACGTAGCCCCATCATCATCATGTCGTAGGTTTCCTGAAGATTCGACCACGCGCAAATCTCATCCGCCCATATTAAATCGTGAGCCGGTCCCCTGAGCCGATTGGGTTCTTCGGCGCTGAATGTCATTGCAATCGCGCCATTCGTATAGGTCAAAAGGCGTTTGCTGGGCTCGTATTGAGGCCTTGACCATTCCGGGCCGATCGATAACAGGCCGGACTCTCCAGCGACCATGACATCTCGGGTGTCACTCGCGGTGCTACCAACAAGCCCAACACGCCGAGCCCTGCCGCTCTCGATCTCGGCGCTGACGAATTCAGCGGCAGCGCGGGTCTTACCAAACCCGCGCCCGGCGATAATCGCCCAAATGCTCCAATCACCATCCGGCGGAAGTTGGTTGGGTCGCGCCTGCGTCAACCACGAATTTTCTAGCGCATCCGCGATCTTATTAAACATTTCCGACATCACGATTCCTCCGGCGGAATATGCTCGATTGTTTTCATTGCCGGATCGATAGGTTTGGCGGACTCAAAATCGCGAAGCATGCGAATTACGTCCGCGCGCGCCGCCGGATGCGGAGCCAAGGCTTTGATTAAAGCGCCCTGTAATCTCGCGAAGTCTGGCGAAGTGAATAGATTGAAGTTGTTGATTGTGGTTGAATTTGAAAATTCCCGGATCTCCCCGGTTATCTTTCCGATCTGGCGGAGTGTTTCAAGCAAACGTCCAGCGATAACGCCAACGGCATTTGCGTTGTTGGTTTCAGACGCCCTGACGAATTGATCTGTCAATACCGTTCGAACGAGTCCAAAGTAGTCAATTAAGCTATGTTCTTCTTCTCTTGCCTTGTCCAAGAGCTGTTGCATTTTTAATGGGCCAGCGAGATACTTTGCCTTCGTCTCGTCATCGATGTGTAGAGTCCAATGCCGATGAATCGCGTCGCGAGAGACATTGAATCGTTTCGCCAGCTCGTCCAACGACGCGCCGCCAGCGCGCAGAACTTCGATCCTACGCCGCTCGGGATGTATGCAAATTGAACATGACTTGGCCACAGTAATTTCTTTCAAAATGAAAGCGCGGCGACGCCAATCGTAAAACGCCGCCGCGCCTATCGCCCCTCTGCCTCCGCGTTCCACACTTTCCAGAGGGGCAAACTGTCCGGCTCGCGACGAACAGGGAATTTCGCGAGCCGGATTGATCGAGTCGAAATGCCGGGATCGACTCGACCTTTTGAGCGGCCCTTAAAATGACGGAAAACCGGGCCGCTCAATTCTCGCCTGTGTGCCGCAGACGAATGCTCGCGGCGGGAAATGCTTTCCATTCATTTCCCGCCGCGTCGCCATCCGCGCATAGGCACGCAGACGGCGGAACTTTAATGTCTTTAATGTCGTGTCAGAGGATTGAGCTGCGCCGCACGCATGAGACACATAACTCTTTCGCTTTCCGGCATTGCGTTGAGCGCGCGCACAAGATCATCGTCGCTCAATTTTGGAATGGAAGCCTCAATAGTTGATCCGGCGGCGTCGGTCGTATTGTCAACCGCGCGTCTTGCAAAACTATTTAACGCGCACTTTGCAGGCATCGGTTCGGATAACCATTCAACCATTCGGCGTTCAACAGCATCGTCGACTTTTTGAGGTTTCGACATTCTCTCCAATATCGCCAGAACGCTTCGCCGCATTTCTTCCGTTTCCGAAATCACCGCTGCAATTTTCCGATCAAATTCGCTGTCAGAACGCCGGGCGATCCGTCCGACATTGGACGCAGGAACCGTAAGAACGCTACATCGGCAGTTTGTGTGCGCGCCGGGCGCCATGTCCCCGCTGGAAAACGGCTGATCAGCCGGGATTGGTCCCTGCGCTGCGTTGTCAGCACATGCCGCGCAACACCCGCTGTCGGCCGTCATCCACGCTTTCATAAAATGGCCGGCGCCCGACTCGTTCACAACCTGAATTGTTTGAACGATCGCGGAACCCTTGGCTCGATTGGACTCGGTGACGCCGATACCTTTTGCCCGCGAAGGCGAGAAGGCGAATGCGGACCTTATCAGTTCTTCCAATGTGGCGGCGGCGACGCCTGTCGCGACGCCGGCCAATCCAGATTGAATCGTTTCCCCGATCATTGACCGCGTCGACGACGTGATCGCGTTTTCAGCCGAGGGATCGGGCGCAAGCTCGCCGCCAACGGTGAATTTTTGCCCTGTCAGTTGCGCAGCGCGTTCCCGTGCGGCGTCGCTCACGGCTTCGGCGAGCGCGGCGTTATCGGCAGCCGGCAAGATGACATTAAGGCGGCCCAGCGCTTCCTTTGCGGCGCGAACGGCGTTTTGCGCAAGCAGGTCGCCGATCTGCGGCGCGAGGCCGCGTAGTGGTGCGAGATCAAGACCGTTCGCAACCGCTGCGGCGAGGCTGGCGGCGTCTTCCACCGTCACCACGTCGCCGCCGGCCAAGAGCAGTCGTGCAGACGATTCAATCGCGCCGGCGGCAATGATGGCCAGCGCTCCCGCGATCAAATCGGCGAGCGGATTGTCTTCCGCATCGGGTGTGGTTTCGGCCTCGGCAGTCGAGTCACTATCGGCACTGCGCCAGAGGTCAAAAGTCGCGCCGGGATCTGCCGGCCGATCGACAAGAGAGATTTCTGTAATGATCATCCCGCGAACAATCGCCCTGTCGGCGTCATCCCGCTTCGTCACCTTAGCGCCAATGGAAAAGCCTTTGTAAACGCCCTCCTTGACCTTCGACCAAGCATCGTCGTCTTGCACATAGGCGCCAAGGTAGGCGCCCTTTTCGTCCAGCTCGATGCTCCGTGCGACGCCGACAGCGCTGGGCTGATGCATCTCGCGAATGTTGCCCCATTTTTTGTATTCCGCGAAAGCATCATCGAGAGCTTCCCGCGCGATGACATTCCCGTCGAGGGCGGGTTCATCCGTCGAGGCATAGCCATAGACCATGCGGGCATCAGTATCGATGCGGCGTAGTTCGCCATAGAACTTCGTGCTGGCGGCACTCATCGGGCGGCCCCACGCGTCACGGCTTCGATCATGTCTCGCCACGTTGAAACATCCCCAACCGGCTCAGGAGTGGCGACCGATTTAATGCGTTTGATCAGCACTTCCCCGAGCTGGAAAAATGGAACAGCACTTTCGTGGTCTGACGCGCCAATCTCTTTTCCCTGTTCAAAACAATAACTAATCGCTCCTTTGGCGCGCGAGATCGCGGCGTCAAAGGCTGCGACCTTCGCAACAAGATCAGCACAGGCGGCCTCAAAATTTGACGCGATGACAGGCCAGATGGCGGCGTGGACATCGCGATTAGCTTCTGCGTAGGGCGTCATCAATGCCGTTTGCTGCGCTTGAAATGACCGCTGAGCTACATCCGCAGCAGCAGCGATGTCACGGGCCTCCTTCAGCTCCACGGCAAGACGCGCCCGCTCTACGCCCCGGTGAGGCGGTTCGGACGCACTCTTCGACTCCGCCCAGCCTTGCAGGGCTGTGGCCTCTTCGGCGGCCAGCGCATCCAGCTTTGCTTCGATGCTAGCTGGCATGTGGATGCGCGGCTCAAGCCTCGCGCGGCATTCTTCCAACCTGCACATCTCGGCATGAATCGCGTCTCTCGCGGCAACTTTGTCGCGGAGCACCGCAGTAAGCTCAGTGGAATTAAATTCAAGTATGTTGGAATTATATTCGAATGGTGCGGTCATTTTGATCTTAGCTCGTAAGTTATAGTGCCGGCATTAGCTCTATATAATACCAATAATTCGGTGCGTCATGAGCAGTTCCATCGCGATTGCTGCAACGGCCGTCGCGATATGGCGTAACCGCGCTCTCGCCTAACTAGTTTTTTGGTGCCGGTGCAGAGCCTATCGCCCAAGGCGTCTCAAATGGGTAAACCCCTACGACACACCGGCGCGAGACACATTTGGCGTCTTAATAGGGTTGACTTTCACATTTTGAGACGGCATAAAGAGAGGGTCTAGAGGCTATTGAGACGTTTGAGGGCGACATGGCGACTTACGGATACGCGCGGGTTTCGACGACAGACCAAGACCTCGCCTTGCAAAAGAGCGCGCTCAAGGCCGCCGGATGCACGGTCATCCGGGCAGAGAAGGTGACAGGAACGAAGCTCGCCGGCCGCACAGAGCTGCGCACGCTTCTCGACTTCATCCGCGCTGGCGACGTTCTCATAGTCACAAGGATCGACCGTCTGGCGCGCTCTATCGGCGATCTGGCGGGCATCGTGCGCGAGCTGGAGAGCAAGGGCGCCGCGCTCAAGGCGACGGAACAGCCGATCGACACAAGCACTGCTGCCGGCAAGGCGTTCCTCGGCATGCTTGGCGTGTTCGCCGAGTTCGAAACTAATATCCGTAAGGAGCGCCAGCTTGAAGGAATCGCCAAAGCGAAGGCTGAGGGCGTCTATAAGGGCCGCAAGCCGTCGATCGACGTGGCGGCTGTCCGACGGCTGCGCGACGTCGATCGGCTCGGCCCGACAGAGATTGCCGAGCGCCTTGGCATCGGTCGCGCCAGCGTCTATCGGGTATTGGCGACAAATCCTTGACGGCGCGAGGCCGCAAACGCCGCCCTCGCCGGGCGGCTTTTTCAATTCCACAATCTGTAATATAAATACAGATATCCGAATAATATGGAAAAAATATCAAGTTGACGGCGAGTTATTTGCTTATATTATTGACTCAATCGAGCAATGGAGACTGACATGGCGGTACATGAGAGCATTGATGACAAAATTAAACGCTTGAGTTTTGACTTCGTGAACGCAAATGCTTGGTCTGGTGACTGCAATCCCGGTGCACTCGTTAATTTTGCGAACGGGGCGGCAGTTATACTGCATCTTGCGCTCTCAAACGAAGAGCGCGGCCAGCTCATAAAGAAACACGGCAGCGTTGAAGCGCTCGCCGAATGGGCGTTTTGCGCCGACACTCCAGAAGCCGACGCGCTACAACGGGCCGTATTCATCGGTACGTTTGAGGCCAATTCGAAGTATTGAGCTGCACTCGGCAGCATGTTAAGAAAAAAGACTGAAATTGAATTAAATCAAGAGGATAGATTTTTCTATCCTCTTTTTGTCGTTTTCGAGCAATGCCGCAATGCGGGTCGGACGATGTCGCGCGTGTGGAAGCTGCGGAACGGCATTTTGGACAATACTAAGTTTAAATTCAGTTCAGACGGCTTCAGCGCTGGGATTCTTTAGTCCCCGTGCTTCCCAATTCTATAGCTATCCGGGTGCATTTCGCTGACTATATAGACCGCGCGGGAAGCGTAGGTCGGATACGTCGCAGTAATCAGCGGGAGGCCGATTGCTTCGAAAACTCTCGGCTTGAAAAGCTTTTTCTGTTCGAATGCCTCGTACAAATCGTAACCGAACGTGATTCCAACTTCGACTGGATGAGAAAGGAGTTCCTCATCCAATTTTCGTTTTACGACCTCGAACTCTTCCTCAGTCATCTAAGCTCCTTGCTTTGCGCCAAGTATAGGGTGGGAGGCCTGCGCGCGGTGCAGGCCAACCCCCTCAAATTATTAACTGAAATATTACCTCTTTTCGCGCTCTTTTCCTCCTTCGCTGTCATTTTAATTCGGTCGTGATTAATCGGCCGAAAAAGAGGGGATCAGGGCGGAAATGGAAGATAGGCGCTGCCCCCGGTGAGGGGCCACGCCGCCGGCCGCCGCGATTAAAAAGGAATTCCCAAGATTCCGATCTTGTCGATGGTCCTCTATTGGGTTGAAGAATAGTCGGAAAATCTCCGCCTATTTATTGAAAGCTATATCGAGGCATTTCTCGCCCGAGAACTCGCCAGAAGCCAGCCGCCCGATTAGCGTTAACGTTGCGACCTCTTCGCAAAAGGCCTTTTGCTCGGCCAGATTCAGATTTTCAATGTTGATGGATTTGAGAATGCCAAGGCGATGCTCAGCAATCGCGCCTATCGTGTGAAGTCCGGTTTCTTCCGCATAAATTAACTCGGATGGGGAAACTTTTCGGCGCACCTTGCTCAAGGCTTTTACCGCCTCCTTCACATATTTCTCATGTTGGCTTTTCAACATCGAAGCATTCATTTCAGCAGCGCTTTCAAGCGTTCGCCTTGATCGGTTTTGAACAGGAGCGGCTTTCACTTTGCCGTTTGTCGTTAGGCCTAAAGGCTTCGGCTCATCCATCGTTTTTCCTCAGCAATTAATTTCGGCTTTTCCCCGAATGATTGACCTCGCAGACACGCCTTCCAGCCTGAAGCGCTGCCGTTCTGAATGATCTCGCGTCTGGCGATTGAAGTCAACTTCATAAATCCTAAAAACCTTGTAATATCAAACATATGATATGCATATGGCATACCGTATGTCTCAAATGACCATGGGAAAGGCTGGACAAAACCCTAATGCCATTATAGAACAAACAAGGAACATTGGGGGCGAATGGCGAGGCGAATGCGACCGGAAATTCCAAGTGATCCGGCCGCATGCGTTCGCGTACTCTGGGAATGTCGTGACGCTACGATTCGGTTGTCGATGCAGATCCCAATCGGGAGCAACGTCGACAAGCTCGCTCACGGGGTCTTGACGGCGATTGATGCACTCGCCGCCGAACTGACTGGCGATAGGGAATATTTCTGGAGTGTTGGCGCTGTCGCAACGGAAGGCCAGCAGCGAGTGATTGAAGAAAAGGCGGCGCGGGAGCGGGGAGAATTGCGATGGAAAAAGTAACGAGCGCCGGCGAGCAGAAGATTGTTCCGTCTATCGAGTCAAGTTCATCCGCCATATCGTCGGTCGCGCCGATCCGGAAGTACTTCACGTCACACATGGCATTTTCCCTGATCTCTACGGTGCGATCGACGAGGGAAATCTTCTATTCGGCACGTCCAATGAGGTGCGCGGCGCGGGGGGATTTTGCGTTGTGAAGGGCGGTGCCGGGATTGTCGCTCATCGCTTTCGCACATATGAGGTCGAGCGCCATGGCGAAGGCCAAATATTACGTCGCGCCCCATTCGTCACGACGGATGATGGCGACTTAGTCGCCGGAGAAGCGAAAGAGCTTCCGACGGTTGGCGCGCTGTGCGTAGGACGCGACGCTTGGCGATGCCAGCGGCCGGTGCCGCCGCATTTTCCCGCATAAGTGACCCAGTATTAGGCGAGTTTGAGGGCGCGGTTGAGACGCTTCGCTTGGGGGCGTGCCGGACGTGGACACCTTCCTAAGAGGGCCGTGAGATAGAACCAATTCATTTACAGACTCATTCCGCGGTAGTGAGCGAACGTTTTGCACTCTATCCACCACATTTTTTGTTCTGTACTTGTTTGCAGGGAACGAATCTGACAATCTGTCAGAAAGACTCCCCGGAGGTTTTGTGACAGAATTTTCATCTCTCCGGCAAAAGAGCGGACTTTCCGTCCCGGAGG
Source organism: Methylocella silvestris (assembly GCF_002891535.1). Taxonomy (GTDB): domain Bacteria; phylum Pseudomonadota; class Alphaproteobacteria; order Rhizobiales; family Beijerinckiaceae; genus Methylocapsa; species Methylocapsa silvestris_A. Next base: position 372,714 of record NZ_PDZR01000001.1, read on the forward strand.
CAGCAGCCAAGCTAGGATACACTGAACGCGAGGCTTATCGCTGGGAGCGTGGCGAGGTTAAACCGCGTCGCGCAATCCTCGATCTTCTACGCGCACTGAAACCTCATTGTGAGGACCGTAGCACGCCACCCGCCTTCAGCTTCATTGACCTTTTCGCGGGTATCGGTGGGTTGCGGCGCGGATTCGAGGCCATCGGCGGCGAATGTGTCTTTACGTGTGAGTGGGACCGTTATTCGCGAGAAACCTATAGCGCAAATTTTCCTAACGACGGGCATTCGATAGCCGGCGACATTCGTGAGGTGAAGGAAGCGGATGTGCCAGAGCATGATGTTTTGCTTGCTGGCTTCCCGTGCCAGCCCTTCTCTATTGCCGGCGTATCGAAAAAGAATGCTCTCAACCGACCACACGGCTTCGCATGCGAGGCACAGGGCACTCTGTTTTTTGAGGCCGCACGCATTATTCGCCATCATAGACCGAAGGCGTTTGTGCTGGAGAACGTTAAGAATCTTGTAAATCACGATCGCGGACGCACGTTCAGAGTGATTCACGATGTTTTGACCGAGGAACTAGGATATCACGTTGACTATCGCGTCATCGACGCAAAAGCTTTCTTGCCACAGCATCGAGAACGTATTTTTATCGTTGGCTTCGCTGATGAACCGGATTTCAGCTTCGAAACGCTCACGCTCCCAGACCCCTTAAAGGGGCCGAGGTTGCAGACGATTCTTCACCCCGGCGACGGCACCGAAAAGCCGGACAAACACTACACAACCGGCAAAGACTGCAAGGTATCCGACAAATACACGCTGTCAGTTCATCTCTGGACCTATCTTCAAAATTACGCGGAGAAACACCGTCTTGCTGGCAATGGATTCGGCTTTGGCCTCTTCGGTCCTGACGACGTAGCCCGAACGCTTTCAGCGCGTTATTACAAGGACGGATCGGAAATCCTCATTCGGCAGGCCCACAAGCCACCGCGCCGGCTTACGCCGCGCGAATGCGCTCGCCTCATGGGATTTGATGCGCCGGGTCAAAACGACTTTCTTATCCCCGTTTCGGATACACAAGCCTACAAGCAGTTCGGCAACTCTGTGGCCGTTCCGGCCGTTACTGCAGTAGCGCGTCACATGGAGCCTTATATCCGCAAGGCCGTTGAGCAACACGTTCAGAGAAACGAGCAAGCGCCGAAAAGGCAGAGAGCCCGTGGTTGACACCGTCGACAGCATCACCCGAAGCAGGATGATGGCGGGTATCCGTAGCACTAATACCCGGCCGGAACTTGCGATCCGCAAGGCGCTGCACGCAAACGGGTTTCGCTATCGGCTTCATCCATCCAACGTGCCGGGCAAGCCGGATCTTGCGTTTCCTCGATACAAGGTAGCCGTGTTCGTAAACGGCTGCTTCTGGCACGGTCATGACTGTCATCTTTTTCGTCTGCCCGCGACCCGCGCCGATTTCTGGTCAGCCAAGATTACCCGCAACCGACAGCGGGACGAAGATGTGAGAAAGCAGCTTCGGAAAACGGATTGGCGCGTGCTCACGATTTGGGAATGCGCGATTAGGGGGCGCGAATCGATCGGGCTTTCCAACGTCATCACCGACGTGTCGTCATGGTTGCAAACCGGTGCCGAGAACCGCGAGATACGGGGCATCGCTCATGGCGCTTGCTGACGTGACCGACTGGATGGACGAATACGGCCGTCCGGGAGTCATTTGGTACGCTAAACGTCTCTCTGCCAACGATACGCTTGCAACGAATGCGCATCAAGCTGGTCCTTATTTTCCAAAGGACCTTCTATTCCGCATCTTTCCAGCACTCAACAGACCTGAGGCCGAAAATCCAGACATTCGGTTTGATCTCTACATCGACTCCCATCCCGATCATCGCAAAGTGCGAGCAGTTTGGTACAACAATGCTTTTCGGGGAGGGACCCGCAACGAGACCAGACTGACCGGCTTCGGAGGCGCCAGCTCCGCGCTGCTTGATCCCGACAGCACAGGGTCGCTTGCTATCTTTGCTTTCGTTTCAAATGCAGATAGCGAGACGATGGAATGCCACGTCTGGGTGTGCGGCGGCGAGGGAACCGAAGCGGACCTGTTTGAAGAAAGGCTTGGTCCGGTAGAACCGAAGCAGTTTGTAGTTTGGACGCCGGGCGAACTTGCACCGCGTTTCGATCTCTTTGCAACGATGGTTGCGACACCGACGACGTGCCACCTGCAAACATCAGAAATACCAGTCCAATGGTTTAAAAAATTTCCGTCCGGCGAAGAGATCATTCGGCGCACAATCGCGAAGCGCCCTCCCGTCGGCATGAATCCTGATGTGCGTATCCTGCGCCGCCGCCAGTGCGAGTATGAAATGTTCCTCAGCATAGAACAGGCTGTTTTCTTGCCAAGGATCACTAGCGGCTTCACATCAGTGGATGGCTTTCTCAGTCTTGCGCAAACGATCCTGCAAAGTCGCAAGTCACGCTCTGGGAACTCGCTTGAACTTCATGTTCGTGAGATTATGAGTGAGGAAGGACTCGTCTCAGGCATCTCTTTTACTCATCGCCCGGTAGTCGAGGGAGGTAAGCGGCCGGACTTTCTGTTCCCGTCACAAGCCGACTATGACAATTTTGAGTTTCCCGCCAGCAAACTACGCATGCTCGCGGCGAAAACAACATGCAAGGACCGCTGGCGGCAGGTCATCAATGAGGCGGATCGAATTCGCATCAAGCATCTTCTGACGCTTCAGGAGGGCGTTTCCGAAGGTCAGTTTCGTGAAATGACCGACGCCGGAGTTCGCCTCGTTGTGCCAGCCGGACTTCATCGAGCCTTCCCCAATAGCGTAAGGCCGCATCTCATAACATTTGAAAGCTTCATCGGTGAGATCCGAATGCTTGCATCGCCCCATCAGTAGAACTGCCGCCGATGGACTGCGATTCAATCGCAAGATCGTCACCCGCCACGGTCCGGCGCCAGAGCCGCAATATCGAAGCGCCTCGCAGACGCTTTTTGTCCATCTTGCTTGGAGTCATCCTCAACCGCGATAGGAAGGATGACACGACGCGATGATTGCGGCTGCAGATGACTCGCGGCTCTTGTCGAAATTCGCGGACGTTGCGACAGGACGCGCTTCGCGATGGGACAGTAGGCTTTCGGCCAAACGACGCAAATCTGATCGCGTCTATTCTCCGTGCATCTGCCGGCCGAAGTTCAGCCGCCTCACGTGGCGGAGACGACATGTTTGCACAGTCCGAAGTTGGCTCTTCATTCACAGCGTCGGCCGCGACCGGCGCGCCCGAGGGCGCCGGATCGCCGTCACAAGCTTTTTTTGAAGTCTGACGCTTGGAACAGGTGCGTCCAGCGGTAATATTCTCTTTCTTTATAGAGGGGTGGGACGGACCTGTTTCGCCTTTCCAGACGCCGGCCCGGATCGCCTCTTTCTCTTCCTCGGGCAGCTTATAGTAGCGGCCTCGCGAGATTCCTGCCCGCCGGCAAGCCTCGCTAACTGAACTCGCGATATACTCATCACGATTTTTTCCGCCTACAGCTGCTCGCGCTGCTTTCTTTCGGTTCGCGTCCTTTGCCTTTCGCGACAATTCCTTCGCCGACTCATGTTCAGCATATTCTTTTGAATCGCGATCATTGGCAGTAATGAACCAAAACTTTCCAAGTTCGCGCTCCCTGAATCCGAGTTTAAAGCTGTCGCCCCAATCCCATGATTTGAAATGAAGAAATTGCTCTCCATTTTCATTTATGGCGTCGTTGTTGCGGAGTTGGCGCACTTCGGTAATGATTTCTTGCAACTCACGATCAGAGAGATTGTGCAGGATCGCGGCCCGACCAAGCTCATTGCGTAGGTTAACAACGGTAAGCCTCGGCCACTGATACGATTCCCCCTTGAATCGGTCGACGCGACCATTGGCGCAGTCAAGGATATCGGCAAAATACGCGGCCGAAAGTTGATATGAAGGCAAAAAGCCTGAGTCTTCAAATCTGCGCTTGATGCAAAATTCTCGCGCCTGCGATCGGAATAAAAGTAGATTCTTCGGACGCGGATCGCTATCTTTTCTTGTCTTTTTTGCGCTATTTTCTCTTGACTTTTCAGAGACTTCGTCTATATTGATGGTATTGATTGATTGGTAGCCTGTTGAGTTGGCGCCTTCCCCGTTCGCAGCGGGGAGGGCGCTTTCATTTTCAGAAAGCACGTTGGGCCTCCTATTGTCTGACTCCGAAGATGGGTATCGGTTAGTTGGTCCGCGACGGCATTTTCATGCCCTCCTTTTGGCTCGCCCGACGCCGTTGACCGAGCTGGCGTAATCGCTCGACGCGGAAGTGATAAATTTTTCAAGATCGACGCAAAGGATCAGGCGTCGGCCGGCGACGAATCGAGACAGCAAATTGCCTGATTTAAGAAGCTGGTAAATTTTCGCTCGCGATAGGCCTGAGGCGATAATGGCTTCGCCAATCGTGTAGGAAATTTTTTTTACTTGATCTTTGTTTTCATGGATCAGTCGAATTTCGGTCATTTGTCACCGTTAACGTTCGGCAATGCGCAGGTGCGTTGACGCCTAAAGACGAATATAGACGATATACAGTATAATGTAAAGTAGAAAAAAAGTCCAGTAAGAATAGCATACTGTATGCTTGTGACATATCAAACAATACTTGCGCATCATGGTCGGCTGCAAAAATCAGCCCATTTCTCCATGAGGACGCGCCGTTTCTTTAGCGCGTCGCCGCGACGATAGGCGCGCTCCACCTCGCTTCCAACAATATGCGCGAGCGCGGCTTCGGCGATTTCGCGGGGAGTTTCCGTCTCTTCAAACGCCCAATCGCGAAACGAGCTGCGAAAGCCGTGTACCGTGGCGTTTTCGATCTTCAATCGCCTGAGCAACATAGAGAGCGCCATATTTGACAATGGCTCTCCAAATTGTTGGCCGGGAAAGACGAAATTGCCGCGTCGCGCTTTTTGCGCTTTCGCCAAGATCTCAAGGGCGGCGTCAGATAGCGGGACGCGATGCTCCCGACCGGCTTTCATCCGATCGGCTGGGACTGTCCAAATCGCGACATCGAGATCGACTTCTGACCACTTTGCACCCAGCGTTTCGTTCGTCCGCGCAGCGGTGAGGATCGCGAATTCGAGCGCAAGCGCAGCCATGGCTTCGCGCTCGCGTAGGCGTGTCATGAATGCCGGAACGTCGGCATATGGCATCGCGGCGAGGTGGCCAGTCGAAAGCTTCTGGCGGGCCGGCAACAGCGCGTCGAGATGACCGCGCCAGCGCGCGGGGTTCTCGCCTGAGCGGAGGCCGCGAGCTTTTGCCGCGTCAAGCACCCGTTCGATGCGACCCCGTAGCCGGGACGCTGTTTCGTTTTTCGTAGTCCATATAGGGGTTAGGACCGAAAGAACGTCGTCGGTCTGAATCGAATCGATCGCTTTAGATCGTATCGGCGCCGCATAAACTTCGAGAGTCCGAGACCATTGATATTTATGTTTTTCGTTTCGAAAGCTGGGAGTCAGACTCTCAACCAATTCGTCGGCGAACGCCCCAAAAGTGACGAGAGCTTTTTCTTCGGCGCGCTCAGTGCGACGGGCTTCTATCGGATTTAGGCCATCGGCGACCATGGCGCGGGCTTCAGCCGCAAGCTCGCGTGCGCGGCTGAGGCCGACGCTCGCCAATCCTCCAAGGCCCATTTCTTTCGGCTTGGTACGATACCGAAACAAGAAGATCCAGCGCCGCGCGCCAGACTGATCGACCTGAAGATAGAGCCCGTTCCCATCCGCGTGGCGCCCCGGTTTCGCGATCGTTTGGATCGACCGCGAATTGAGCCTTTTGATATTAGTTGCCATTGTCCGTCGAACCCCGTTACCCCAACATTTACCCCAACGTTTTGCGTGGATTGGGGTAGACGATGAAAGACACTAGAGAACACGATATCATAAAAATGACTGAAAATCAAGTACTTATGGAACAGCTATGGACACCTATGGACGATAGTTCGGTGGACCTCAGCTCCACCAGGAGATCAACCGCTTAGCTGCCGATCGGCTTCGCATCCTGGAGCTGTGTTCGACGCTTCTTGGGGGCTTTGCTTCATAAGGTAATCAATCACGTTCGCCATCGCTCGTTGAGGCGTGAAGCTGAAGAAGCTGGCGGCTACGTGAAAAAAACTTAAGCGCCCCTCAACGATGAAGATAGGCGTGGTGCTTTAAAGCAGGTCCAAGCGGCGCAGAATACAAGGTTCGAACATGGAAGCCGCTCGAGACTTCGTTTCGACAGGTGGCTTGCGTGGACGAAATTGCTTCAAGGTATGAGCGGGCTTATCGACGCGGATCTACGGCGTTCGCCAATGGCGACACTTTGGGCGACAATCCGTATGATCGCCAGACTCGCGCTGAAGCTCACGAAGCATGGAGCGACGGCTGGCGCGACGCGCGCGATCGCCGTCAAGGCTCCTTGAGCTATTATCGCAAGCCCTCGGCGCACACGGCAAAAAAATAGGCTCTGCCGCAGCTGTCAAATTGGAGCTGCGTCCTTCGTCGCCGCGATCGAGGCGCCGCTGTGGCGGCGCAGCATGAAGCATAAGCGGGACGGGGCGGCCACGCCTCCTGCCGCTGAAGCCATGCGCCGGCCTGGGGTGTTCTTTTCGAAAACGGTGGCCGGTTGTCTCCGAGCGCGCGCCCCGTCACGCAGACAAGCTTTCGCAGCGGAAATCTAGATTGTGATAAGAATCGGAACTTCATGGAAGATTGAGGTGAAACGAAGTCATAAAAACGCCCCCACTGCCGCTACGACCCTGGCAGAAAAAAGAAATACTTGGGGGGATTCATGTATAAGCCATCCCGGCCCGCGCGGCTCAGCGCGGTCAGATCACGATCCTTGCTGAAACTCTCATGCGCAGTCGGCTTCGCGCTCGGCGCGGCGGCGGTCACGCCAGCGAGCGCGGCGGAGGTGACGCCAGCAAGCGCGGCGAACCGCCCGAAGGTTGCAACCCAGGACGGGACGGTCAAGGGAGTCATTCAGAACGGCGTATCGGTGTTTTATGGCATTCCTTACGCGGAACCGCCGGTTGGCGATCTCCGCTGGCAGCCGCCGAAGCGCAAAGCGCCGTGGACGACCGTCCTCGACGCCTCGAATTACGGTCCGATCTGCGCCCAGGTGACCACTCTTGGTCCCTTCGCCGGGCCTCCGAATGCAAACGAAGACTGTCTGTATCTCAACGTCTTTTCGCCCAACCTCAATCCGTCGGGCAAAGGCAAGCTGCCCGTTATCTTCTGGATCCACGGCGGCGGAAATTTTGACGGAGCGAGCACCGGCTACGATGGAACGAAGCTTGCCGCCGATGGCCACACTGTGGTGGTGACGATCAATTATCGCCTGAACCTGATGGGTTGGCTGTCGCACCCGGCCCTGAATAAGGGGGTCTTCGGCAACTACGGCATCATGGACCAGCAGCTTGCCCTTAAGTGGGTGCAGCGGAACATCGACCGGTTTGGCGGCGACAAAAATAACGTTACTGTCGGCGGTCAATCCGCGGGCGCGCAAGACACCGGCATGCATGTGATTTCGCCGCTGTCGCAGGGCTTGTTGCACCGAGCGATTTACGAAAGCAGCGTGCCGAGCACGATACCCACGGCGGAGATCGCCCTGGCGCGCGGAATCGCGATGTCAGTCGCGGCGGGATGCGGTTCAGGGGCGGACAAAGCCACTGCCCAATGCCTGCGCAATTTGACGCCCGAGCAAGTCGAGACGCTGGCCGGGACGCAAAGCGCGACGAGCGCCTACATCACCGGCCCATTCGTCGATGGGACGGTCATCACGCAGCAGCCGTGGCAGGCCTGGTCAAACGGGCAGTTCGCGCATATCCCGATGATGGACGGGCGCGTGCAAGACGAGGCGAACTTCGGTCTCGCCAACACCGAATATTTCAAGGATCCGCAAGTTCCCTATACGGAAGCTGACTTTACCAGCTACGTCACGACGACCTACTCGGGCAACGCCGGCCCGGTCAATACGCCTCCGACCTATCCGGCGGGAACCGTCGACAAGGTCCTCGCCAAATATCCGCTCTACGCCTATGCGTCGCCACAATTGGCGTTGGATGCGGTGCAGACCGATCCGAGCGCATGCAGGGATCGCCACTACTCGAAGATCCTCGGCCCGCAGGTGCCTTACTACGCTTATGAGTTCGATGAGCGTACGGCGCCGACCTACTATCCGAAGCTTCCAGGCTTCCAGTTCCTTGCCTACCATACCTCGGATATTCAGTACTTGTTCCCGCTTTGGCATGGCGGCCCCCAGGGCAAGATTCACGAACTGAACAAGAAGCAGGCGGCCCTTTCCGATCAACTTGTCGACGCCTGGACGAACTTCGCCTGGACGGGCAATCCCAACGGACAGGGAAACAACCCGTGGCCGGTCTACAAAGCGACCGGAAGCAAGCCTGTCATCCTGTCGCAAAACATCCCGGTTCTGACCACGATGACGGATGCGCAATTCTCCGCGGCGCATAAATGCGACTTCTGGGAAAAGACCCTGATCATTCCGGATTGATCGAGGCCGATCCGCAAGCTCTGAGGTTAGGAAAGGGAGGCCGTCGGCCTCCCTTTTTCTTTGGCGCGATCTTCAGGGCTGGTCCCGTTTGGGGGCTTGTCACGGTCGGCTAAATTCGCGAGTTTCCTCAATAAGGTCGGTTAACCCGAATTTTTGCGGAGAATGATGATGGCGTCCGCTTGGCGTAGCCTCGTCGCATCCTTGCTTATCGCCGGCGGGGCGAGTCCCGCCTCGGCCGACAACGCCGCGCTGATGACCCTCATCGCCCAGACCTTCGGCAAATCGGCGGTCGACAGCGGAGCGGCGGTCGGCGTTGGCCTCGCGCTCATCGCGCCGGGCCAGGCTCCGGCCTTCTTTTCCTATGGCTACGCCAACAAGTCGGCCAATGTGCTGTTTGGCTCCGATGTCTCGTTCGAAATCGGCTCCGTCACCAAGGTCTTCACCACGAATTTGCTTGGCCAGGCGATTTACGGCGGGCGGCTCGCCCTTAACCAGCCGATCTCGGCTTTTCCGCGTATGCTTGGCTCGTTCAAGCCCCTTACCGCAAAAGTCACGCTTGCCGAACTCGCTGATTTCACGGCGGGGTTTCCGAGCCTCGCGCCCAACTGCAACGAGAAAAATCAACCGCCTGGATGTCTGAAGACGGATCGTCCTTCGACGAGCGAGTATACCGCACAGGACTTTCTGCGTTATTTCCAGAATGCGACGCCGCAAAACTTGCAGCCGCCGCCGCCCTCGCTGAAGGCGCTCCCAGCGCCTTATTTCTATTCTGATTTCACCGTCGGGCTGCTCGGCCTCATCCTTGGCGCCAATCCCAACGGGCTGCTCAGCAATGCGGCGCTTAAAGGATGGGAGGCCTTGCTGCAAAAGCAGATTCTTGGTCCGCTGAACATGCGCGACACCGCTTTGTATCCTTCGACGAGCTCCAGTTCCACCGCGCTTGGATACCAACAGGCGATTGGCGCGCCGGTCGTCGTCAACGGCGCGCTGAGCGCGATCAATGTGGTCGTGGCCGGGGCGGGGTACCGCTCTCCGGCAGATCCGCCAAAGGTCGCCATTTCCGGCGGCGCCGGCGTTGGGGCGCAGGCGACAGCGCAGGTCGGCGGAAATGGCTCCGTGACCGGATTTACTGTTGTGCAGGCCGGACAAGGGTATGTCTCGCCGCCAAAGGTCGCATTCGTCCCTGCTCCCGGATTCCCCGCCCCCTCCTCGCCAGCGAAGGGGGAGGCGGTCGTCTCCGGCGGAAAAATCATCGGCGTAAATATCGTCGAGCACGGCGCCGGCTACGCCGCGGCGCCTACGGTGGTTTTTTCGGGCGGCTTTGGCGGCGGCGTCGGGCGCAATGCCACCGGCACGGTTCAGATCGCGAACGGAGAAGTCGCCTTTGTGGGCATCGCCGATGGCGGCGATGGATATGCGCTGCCGCTGAGCGTCGTCGTGGATCCGGGCGACGGCTTCACCAACGTCGTTCCAATCTGGGCGCCGGCCGGGGCGCTGCATTCGACGGTGCAGAACATGGCGACCTTTGCGCAGGCCGCGCTCGGATCGCCCGGAGTCCTCGTCCCGCCGGCTATGGCGGCCGGATTCAAAATCGCGCAGACCCCGCGGGCGTGCACCGGCCAAAAGCCCTCTTTGTCAAAGTGTCCCGCGAACATTTTGCTGTCAGACCTCGCCTGGGCGACGATCCCGGAGGATAAAGTCAATCATGTTCCCGCGATCGTTCTGAAAAACGGCGGCCTAACGGGCTTTTCGACCCAAATCATGTTGATGCCGGCCCGCGGCCTCGGCGTCGTGGTTTTTGCGAACTCGAACGGCAATCAGGTTTCGGATAATAAGTCGACTGGGGAAGCGCCCCTGATCGCGCGCGGCGCGCTCTATGCGCTGTTTTACCAATTGGGCGGGGGCGGCGCCTCCGCGCCGAGGTGATCCGAGGCGCGGTCCGCGCCGGCAGGCCGCGCTCCGGAAAATGATTCTGACGATCCCGATTGGGCGCGTCCTCGAAGCATTCCGGAAGAACGTAGGAGCAACCCAGAGCGGCTCCCTTTCCCCTGGCGCCCGGCGCTTGCCGCGATGGCGATCGCATCCCGATTTCTGAGCGTTTATCGCTCGACGAATCAGTTGATCGCCGATTGCCAAATGAGGCCGCGGTTCACATCCGTCGAACCGAACCTTCGCCTTAGCAACGCCGCCGTTTAGATTGCGCGGGGGGTCGCTCAGGCGGGTCTGCCGCGTCATTGTTCTGGCGCTGCCTCGATACGATGCGAAGCGCCTCGACGGGGGCGCCGCCATCGCGTGCAGATGGCCTCCAAGGGCCTTGCCGAAGCGCGGCGTGATCAGTTGCAGTGCGTCAGGCCAGCAACGATCAGGGCGGGGGGAAAGCCGCTTATGACGCCGCCGGGGTCGCTGCAAATCCGCTGCGGCAGCCCTCTGTCCGTCTTAGGGTTGTAATCAGAAATCGAGCAATCGAGATTGAGCGTGCCGGTCGCGCTCCGGAAATAGTCTTTGTCTGGATCGCCGGGGACCGGAATCCAGCGCGCAACAAAGGCTTCGTCGCGGCAATCCACGCGAAAGAGGTATGTCGTCCCGCTCTCCGCTGCATTGGCGGCGGTCACTATGCTGAAAAAGAAAACACTGATTTTGATGAAACGGAGCATTCTTCTCTCCTCGGAAGGCGCGGTTCCGACGATTGAACGCCGGCGGATAGCAAACGCCAAAGCCGGAATCTAAACTGTCATATCCTTAGGTTAGGGCGCTTTCCGCGCGATTGGAATCATTTGCTCGAGAGGAACTCGCTCGGGATTCAGGGGAGAGCATTTTCTTGTCGCTTGGATTCATTCAATCCGATGGTTGAGCGTTTCACGCCGCTTGAAAGCCGGCCCGCGACGTTCCGGCCGGAGGCCTCGTGCTTGCCTTCGGGGCGCTCTGCTGCGCGTAGCCGCCTCCGCGCCAGGGCCATAAATCGGCTCGTATGGGCGCAAAAAAAGAGGATGATGATCGTTAGATCAACATCCTCTCAGGTCCGAAACAGGAACTATGTCGCGAGGACCGCCGCGCCGGTTGATTTTTTGGCCGCGGCGGTCGGGGAGATCTCGCGAGCTAGATCATTTCATGAGCGACAGGATCGACGTATCGACCGCGAGGCTGGCGATGAAGCGATTGCCGCACCAGTTGCGAACGCCCGACAGGAGCGCGCAGCTGTTCTGCGACAGGCTCGAACCTGAGTAACGCAGGTCAAGCGTCCAGATGTCGTAGGTGGCGCCGAGCCCGACGTTCCAGGTCGCATAAGTCGGCAGCTGGACGCCAAACCGGTTGTTGTCGAGGAACTGCCCGCCGAATTCGCCGGAAGCGTAGGTGGCGACTCCCTTCCAGGGAAGGAAGGTTGGGAAGTTAACCTTCAACGTGCCGCTGGCGTAGATGCCGGACGAGCCGGAGTTGGCGAAGTTCGTCGTGCCGTAGACATTGCCGCCGATCGTGAACATGTCGTTGATCACATAGGTCGGCTTAAAATACAGCTCGTAGTAGTTCATCGTGAAGCCGCCAGCCGGAATCGTCTGGCTGGGGTATTCATAGTAGAGGCCGCCGAGGTCGAGGGTCAGGGCGCCCCAGGTATGGCGAAGGCCGCCGTAGAGATCGATTTCAGCCGACGGATTGTTGAGGCCATAGGCGGTCGGGAAACTGACGTTCGACGTCCAGACGCCAGCGTAGATCCAGTCAATCGCGCGCAGTTCGAGATAGCCTTGCGCGGCGAAGTGGCCGTTGGAATTGTCGATGCCGCGGAAGACGTAATCATTGGCCAGCTTCATGCCGAAGCCGAGATCGATCGGCGGCGGCGGCGGGGCCGCAGGCGCAACGGCGAGGTCGGCGGCGGAGGCGGCGCTCGCGAGCAGAACGCCAGCGGCCGCGGTCATCACAGATTTAATCATATTCGTCATAGTCGAGACTCCCCTTTCGAAGAAATCTAAAGCGAAGTCCGCGCCATGCCTACAGTCAAACCGTGTCTAAGCCCTGACTCGGGTCTTTTCTGGATCGTAGTGTGGGAATCGCGCCACAGTCGCGCTGATGCGTTTTTGCCGCCCGTCCAGCTTGCCAATCTCGAGGCTCGCGCCGATCGAGGCGCAGGCCGCGTCGAGGCGGGCGAGGGCGATCGTGCGGCCGAGGATGGGTGAGCGCGTCGCGCTGGTAACGACTCCGACCCGCGCGCGGCCGGCAAAGACCGGATCGCCATGACCAACCGCTTCATTGCCGGCGAGGTCGAGCCCGACGAGCTGGCGAATCGGATGGGCGCGGCGGCGCGCCAGCGCCTCCGATCCGACATAAGGGTCGGCCTTTTCGGCAGGGACGGCAAAGCCGATGCCGGCCTCGAAGGGATCGGTCTCGTCGCAGAACTCGTGAAGGGCGAAGATGAGGCCGGCCTCGATCCGCACCATGTCGAGCGCGGCGAAACCGAAGGGAGCGATCCCATAGGGCTTCCCCGCCGCCATAAGGGCGTCCCAGACCGCCGCGGCGGAGCCGGGGTGCAGCCAGATCTCATAACCAAGCTCGCCCGTGTAGCCGGTGCGGGACACGAGCACAGGCAGGCCTGCGATCTTGCCGACGGTAAAGCGGAACCATTTCAATTCGTCGGCCGAGGCGCGATGCGGCGGCGTGACCAATATTTCGCGCAGGATGTCGCGCGATTTCGGGCCTTGCAGGGCGACATTGTGCAGCTGGTCGGTCGAGGATCTGACAAAGGCTCTCAAGCCCTGACGCGCCGCGAGCTCGCGCAGAAAGACGCCGCAATAATCATCGCCGCAGACAAGCCTGAAATTATTGTCGCCGAGCCGGAACACTGTTCCGTCATCCAGCATGCCGCCATGTTCGTGGCAGATCGCTGTGTAGACGATCTGGCCGACCGCAAGCTTGCGGATGTTGCGCGTGACGGCGCCCTGCAACAGAATTTCAGCGTCCGGCCCGGTGATTTCAAACTTTCGCAGCGCCGACAGATCGATGAGAACGGCCCGCTCGCGGCAGGCCCAATATTCGGCGATGGGGCCCTCGGATGCGTAGCATTGCGGCGTCCAGAAGCCGCGATAGTCGATGAAGGAGCGCGTCAACGCGGAAGTCCTTGAATGGAAACTGGATTCGCGCGTAAGTCTGGGGGCGGCGTCAGCGGTCATGCGATGAGCGATCCCTTTGGAGAAGCTGGCTGAAGCGTCATAGACGCGCACATGTATGTCGGTCGGCATCCAGCCATTGGCCGGATCGATGTCGTCGGTGCAGGATGAGGACGCGCAGACGAGATCGGTCAGGGCGCGCAGCAACACATAGTCGCCCGGCCGCGACCAAGGCTCGTCAAGGCCGATCGTGTTGTCTTCAGCGACGAAGGTGTTGTAGAAAAAATTGATGGCGGGCCAGCCGCGCCGCGGCGCGACGCTGAAGGGCGCAAGCGCGGCGTTGAAATTATCGGTGCAATTGGCGTGGCCGGGATAGCCCATGTCCTCGTAATATTTTGCGTTGCAGGCGAGCATGAATGTGTCGTGCCGCCCGACGGTGTCGCGCACGATCTCAAAGAGCGGGTTCATGTCCTCGTCGAAATATTTCGCGTGGAGGCCGGGGCCTGGCGTCGCCGAACCCATCAGCGTGCGCGTCACGGTCGGATCGACGCCGAGTTCGCGGCCTTCAGCCAGGGCCCTGGCGTCGAAGGCGAGGAGGTCGGAACATTGGCGCCCATCGACGTCGATGATCTGGATATAATCGCCGGCGCTGACGCGATAGGCGCGCGCGGTCGCGGCGTCGATCCTGAGATCGAGCTTTACCGGCGCGAGAGGAGGCGGCGCCGCGCCGCCCGTCGGCCGGCTTGAGAAAATATCGAGGCGCAGCTCCGTCGGCGGGTTCTGCGCGTCAGGGGCCATCGGCTCGCCGGGCGCCATCAGAAGGCAGCGCATATCGGCCTCGGCCTTGAAGCGGAAGGTTTCGCCCGGCTCCGCGGTGGCATGAAAAAGCGGGGTCGCCTGAAATCGTTCGGCTCCCTGCCGCGCGGCGAGGAAGGCGCCGGCGAGATCGCCAGCGACGGCGCGGACGCCAGCCTCGTCGAGCGTCGCCGAGGCCGGCGTGAGCTGGAGGGGATCGCTGCAGGCGGTCAGCAATTCGCCGGCCTGGCCCCCCTCGAGATTTGTAATGATCGCTTCGTCGCCGGAGGAAAGGTCGAACTGAACCCCGCTGCCGCCCGCCGCCGAAAGGGTCTGGACGCGCCGGGGCGGGTCCAGGTCGAACGACCCTTTCGGGCCCGCCGCGTTAACATTCATGGCCGCGCCTTTTCAATGCCTGTCGGACTACATCCTCGCCTGAGACGACGCCTATTCCGCGGCGGCTTCCGGACGGTTCTGGAAGGCGTCGAAGGAATCGTCGAGCGCCTCCATCCATTTTGTGTGATGCGGCGGGGCCTTGTTGCCGGTCATGATCGAGACGTAGGAATTATCGCGATATCCCATGATGCTCTTGACCTTGTCCTCCTCCCACTCCTTGAACAGAGCGGCGACTTTATCGAGATCGAACATCGGGTAATCGGTGGCGGGAATGAGGTCGCGCATATATTCCGTCTGGAAATCGATGCCGTCGAACGCTGTTTCGAGCTTTTCCTCAATCGCGCGCCAATGGTCGATATCCGCCTGCCGCTCCGCTGCGGGGGGCAGTTTGATGCGTCCGAGGATCACGTCGCGGGCGTACCAGGCCTGCGCGTCGAACATGTTGAAAGTAAAATACTGGTCCTGCATGCCAAGATAGATGAGCTTCGGATTGTCCTGCCAGAAAATGCCCTTGTAGAGCCCGGCCGGATAGAGCCGGTTGTTTGTCCTGAGGCGCAGATTGTCGGCGAGGAAGGGGAAGTGATGCAGGTAGCCGGTGCACAGAAGAACGGCGTCGACCACGGCTTCGCTGCCGTCCTTGAAATGGGCGGTCTTGCCGGTGAGTTTCGTCAGCAGCGGCTTTACCGTAAAACACTCCGGCCAGTCGAAATTCAGCGGCTTTGACCGGTAGCTGAAGGTGATCGATTTCGCGCCATATTTATAGCACTGGCTGGCGATGTCCTCGGCGGAATAGCTGCTGCCGACGACAAGAAGGTTCTTGCCGACGAATTCATTGGCGTCGCGAAAATCATGCGCGTGCAGCACGCGGCCGGGAAAGACTTCAATGCCCGGAAAATGCGGCACGTTCGGGGTCGAGAAATGACCGCTGGCGACGACGACATAATCGAAGGTTTCCGAGTAGAGCTCGTCCTTCTTCAGATCCTTGACCGTCACCGTGAACAGTTGGGTCTTTTCATCGAAATCGATCCAGCGAACAACCGTGCTGAAGCGCACGAATTTGCGCACGTCGCTTTTTTCAACGCGGCCCATGATGTAGTCATGCAGCACCGCGCGCGGGGGATAGGAAGGGATCGGGCGCCCGAAATGCTCCTCGAAGGAATAGTCGGCGAATTCGAGACATTCCTTCGGGCCGTTCGACCACAAATAACGATACATGCTGCCGTGGACGGGCTCGCCAAATTCGTCGACCCCGGTGCGCCATGTGTAGTTCCACAGGCCGCCCCAGTCCGACTGCTTTTCGAAGCAGACCAGTTCGGGAATTGCGGCGCCTTTTTTGCCGGCGGATTGGAAAGCGCGCAGCTGCGCGAGGCCGCTCGGCCCTGCGCCGATAATTGCAACACGAGTCATGAGAAAACCTCGTCAGTCAAATAGGATGTCAATTGCAGGGGTCAGCGCGGAGCGCGCTCTTCGAGCGGGTGCGTGCGCAGACGCAGCGGATCGTAGAACGGCGTCTTGACGACGCGAGCCTTGAAGCTGCCAGCTTCGCCGCGAACTTCAACCTCCGTTCCAAACGCCTTGAATTCGGGCTTTATATGGACCAGCGCCAGCGAGCGCATCAGATGGCGGCTGTAGGTTGTCGAATTGACGATGCCAATTTCATGGCCGTCCTTGAAGATCCTGGCGCCGGGCTCGATCGCCTCGTGATGGTCGATCTCAATGCCGGCCTGCGCGGTCCGCACTTCGCTGCGGCGGCGCTCTAGCGCCTGCTTGCCGCGAAACGCGGGTTTGGAAAGGTCGACAGACCAGTCGACGCCCGCTTCCCATGGCGTGGTGTCGCCTTCCGGCATGTCGAAGGGGAAGAACAAGAGCGCCCCTTCGACGCGGACGATGTCGAGGCAGGACCAGGAGACGGCGGTTGCGCCGAACGGCTTGCCGGCTTCGAGGATCTGATCCCACAGGAACACGGCGTCGGCGGCTTTGCAGAAGACCTCATAGCCGCGCTCTGCCGAATAGCCGCCGCGGGCGATCGATACCTCGCGGCCAAACAGGCTCGTGCGCTGATGTTCGAAGTAGCGCAGATCGGCAAGGTTCATTGGCGTATGCGGCGCCAGGATTTCAAGCGCCTTCGGCCCCTGCAGCGAGAGAATATGTGTGTCATTATCCTTGCGGAATTGCACGTTGCGGCCTTCCGCGAAGGCGGGCAGCACGTCTTCGAGAGCGCCGCCGCCATGCGAGATGCGGTAGGCGTTCGGGCCGTCGCAATAGATCAGCACGTCGTCGATCAGCGAGCCTTCGTCGTCGACGATGTTGCTGATCGAGGATTGGCCGGGCTTGATCCTGGCGATGTCGGAGGTCAGCATCGCGTTCAGCGCGGCGAGCGCGTCCGCGCCCGAAACGTCAATGAGGCGCAGCGCGCTGACGTCGAACAGGCCGGCGCTGTTGCGCACGGTTTGCGTCTCGACATAGGGATCGGCCGCATAGTTCTGCGGGATCGGCATGTCGTTCCATGAGGCTTCGAACTGCGTTCCAAGCGCTCGGTGGCGATCGTTCAAGATGGATTGGCGGGAGTAGACGTGAGTGTTCATTGCAGTGCCTTCTTCGTGGCGTTCCGTCCGCGTCCGGAGAGATCGTTGCGTCCGCTCTCCATTTGTGCAGGACAATGGCGCCTAGCATAGTAAGCGTCAAGAAACTTTCTTCTAAAGAATATTTTGTGGCATTCAGAGGCCCCGGGAGGGAGCCTCCCGGGGCTTAAATTCAGAGCTGGAAGAACCAGTTTGACAGCAACAAAACGATCAGGCCGCCGGCCAGCGTGAGATAAGGCAGCGCTCCGGCCCTTTTCACGGTGGCGGTTCCATCGCCGATCTGAAGATCCTCAAAGGTCTCATGCGGGAACTTGCCGCCGTCCTGAATGTAATGCCGATAGCAGAACACCGGAACGATCATGGCGGCGGTGATCAGGCCGGCCCAGAGCGCGATCGGATTCCACACCTTGGCGCCCGCCCCCATGAAGACGACGTTGACGAAGGCGAGGATCGCGGCCAGCCCGATGATCCAGTTCGGAGCCTTGTAGGGACGCGGCACATGGCCCGAATCGATGCGGTGGAGCCAGCCGGAGTTGAGGTTGAGGAAGTTGAAGATGATGTAGCCGCAATTCGACACCGCGAGGATGAAGAAGAAGCTGGTGGCGTCGGCGCAGGCGATGGCGAGAAGGATGAGGTTGAAGGTGAGATCGGTCCACATGGCGCGGGTCGGCGCGCCATGTTCGTTGACATGGCTGAGGTAGCGCGGCAGCCAGCCGTCGACCGAGCCCTGATAGAGCGTGCGTGACGATCCCGCCATGGCGGTCATGATGGAGAGGATGAGCGCCAGAATCATCAGCATCACAAGGATGCTTTCGACGAATTTCCCGCCGCCGACCATATGCGCCATGGCCTGCGCGACGCCGGAGCCGTCAACGATTGAGGGATCGAGCATGCCGGTCAGGCCAAGCACGCCCTGGAAGGTGAACGGGACCAGGATGAACAGGCCCATGCAGAGCAGCCCGGAGTAGAAAATGGCCTTGAACGTATCCGTGCCGGGATTACGGAATTCGCTGGTGTAGCAGACGGCGGTCTCAAAACCGTAGGTCGACCATGCCGCGATGAACATGCCGCCAAGGACGAGCGTCCAGCCGGCGATGTTCCAGCTGCCGGGGTCTGGCGCAGACGCTGCGGCGAGAGGAACGAGAGGCGAGAAATTGCTCCAGTCCACCTTGCCGGTCAGCAGGGGAACAAGGCCGACGATGACCATCGGAATGATGACCGTGAGGCCGATCCATTTCTGGACATTCGCGGTGCCGAGAATGCCGCGATGCTGGATCGCGAAGACCAGAAGCATCAGGACGGCGCCGACGAAGAAGGAAGCGTTGAAGGAGAAGCTGACCGGGCCGATGCTATGCGTGAAGGCGGTCCACTCCCGGATTGCCGGGGTCAGCGCCGCGACGGCCGCCGCTGTCTTGTCCGCGTCGGAACCCGCAATGCTTGCGCCATGGGCGGCGATCCATTGCGCCACTTCAGGGCCTGCGGCGAGCGGAACGGGGGCGAGCGCATTCAGGATATACGCCGCCGCGATCGAACAGCCGAGCGAGAGGACCGGGCTCCAGGCGAACCAGTTGCACCACACCGAAAGCGGGGCGACGAGCTTGGCGTAGCGCACCCAGGCCGCTGCGCCATAGATCGAGGCGCCGCCCGATTTGTTCGGGAACAAACCCGCGATCTCGGCATAAGTAAAGGACTGCAGAAACCCAAGAATGATCGAAACGGTCCAGATCAGAAAGGCCAGCTTTCCGGTCGTTCCCGCGATGCCGCCAATAGAAAACAGAACAAGCGCCGGAACGCCGCTCGCGACCCAAAAGGCGCCGCGCCAATCGATCGTTCGATGAAGCGTTCCTTCCGTCTCAATTCCTGCCTTTGCCTCGGCTATGCTTGTCATGGCGCTTTCCCTCCTTGCGGAATTCACGGGAACGTTGTGTGAAATAAGAAATCGCGGCCCATGGGATGAGCGCGGCGAATGTCCAGACGAAACATCGACGCGAATTAAAAGTCAAAAGATTTTCTTTTAAAGAAACTCCTTTCGGCAAAATGCCTGTGAGATAGGCGGAAAAGGCGGATTTAGGGCAGCCGAAGCCCCAACATTGATATGTTTCTTCTTACGAAATAATATTGACAAGCATCGTCGGGCGCATAGGATGACCACGCTCGACTCCAGAGACTGGCGGCGCGGGCGATCGCGACGCCATGGTCTTGCCGGCGGGCGTCAAACCATCCGATCTTGCGTCGCGGCGCAAAATTCAGTTCCCGGCGACCGCGACGGCGGTCAAGGAGTTCGATATGCCCGTTTCCGGAATTGTCAGCCGGCCGACCTATGAGGCTCTGGCGATCGATCCCGCCGGCCGGCGTCATCTTTTTGTCGCCGATCATGCCTTCGAGCCGGACCCGGGCGTCTTCGCGGCGTTGCCCTCCGAGGCGCCTGTCGAGCTTTGGCGCGCGCTGGCCGAGGCTCGCGTCGGCTCCGGCGCCGGTCCCCGGGCCAACGCCCTCGCGCGAGATTTTCGTTCGACGACGCAACTTCTTGACGCGCTTGCCTATCGTCTGGAACGCGAGCGCGTCGGTCTGAGGCTTTATGCCGTCGGCCTCGAATCCTTCGTCTGGGACGTCGCCCGGCTCGCGCGTGGACTTGGCATGGACAGCAGCGAATATCGGCTGTCGCATGTCGGCTCAAACCGCCGCCGCGTCTATTGCGTTCACTGCCGCGCCATCACCGAGAATGTTGCGACCAATGTCGTCGCCTGCAGCGGCTGCGGCGCAAATCTGTTTGTTCGCGATCATTTCTCGCGCCGGCTCGCCGCTTTCATGGGATTCCAGATCGATGCGGAAGCCCCCGGCGAGGTTCCCCCGATCGAAGAGGCCTTTCCATGAGCGGCGCCGACCATCTTCCCCTGCGCGTGCGCGAAACCGAGATGATTTCGCCGCTGCTGAAGCGCTTCGTCTTCGAGGCGGCTGATGGCGGCGAGCTGCCGCCGGCCGGCGCCGGCGCCCATCTGCGCCTGACCCTTGAGGGGGAGGGACGGCGCTGGAAGAACGCCTATTCGATTGTTTCCGCTCCCGCCGACCGCAGCCATCTTTCGATCATCGTGCGCCGGGTCTCGCCCTCGCGCGGCGGCTCAGCCTTTCTGCACGAGGCTGTCCACCCCGGCGCGGTCGTCGCCGCCCATGAGCCGGGGAATCTCTTTCCGATGTCGCACATCGCCCGCAAGCATCTGATGGTCAGCGGCGGCATCGGGCTGACGCCCTTCCTGTCCTATCTCGAAGCCATTGAAGCGACGGGCGCCGACTTCGAATTGCGGCATTTCTGCCGCGACGAGGAAATTCCGATCTTCGAGAGGATCCTTTCGGGGTTCGACGCAGGCAGGATCACGATCCATCCGGCCTCCGCGCCCTTCGATCTGTCGCAGGCGCTCGCCTCGCAGCCGCTCGGAACGCATCTTTATACATGCGGGCCGGAAGCGCTGATGGGGCTGGTGCTCGCGGCTGCGCGCGATCATGGCTGGCCGGCCTCAAAGCTGCATTCGGAATCCTTCGGCGGCGCTCACGCCGGCGGCCTCCCCTTCACCGCCATCTTGAAGAAATCGGGGCTGAAGGTCGCCGTGCGCGACGACCAGACGCTTCTGGAGGCGATCGAGGAAGCGGGACTCGAACCCGACTGCCTCTGCCGCGGCGGCGCCTGCGGCGTCTGCCTGACGAGCGTGCTCGAGGGCGAGCCGGATCACCGCGATCATTTTCTGGAGGGCGCTGAAAGCGCGTCCAATCGCTCGATCATGATCTGCGTGTCGCGGGCGAAGACGCAAAACATCGTGCTCGACTTGTAGGACTGGACTAAGGACCGGACCTTACGCTTCGCTGGCGTCGCGGGACGCTCGAAGGACCTGAGGCCGGATTCAATCGGAGGATTCGGATGAACCAGCGATTCAAGCCGGCGGAAACGTTCCGGCGCGACTTCACCTTCCGCAACAGCGACGAGGCGGTGTTGCGTTTCCCGTTTCCGTTCCCGGAAGATTCCTACATGTATTCGGTCAACATCGAGCCGCATACGCCGGGCGGCCCGACCGCGGCTTTTCAGGCCGCTTTCGACGTCGATGAGCATTATGTCGCCGAATGCGCGGAGCGGGCGATTGTGCTCGAGGAAGACCCCGGCCGCTGCAAGGTGCTGCCGCATATGATGGCGGCGCAGTGGGACACGCTTGAATTGATCATGGAGAGTTTTGCGCGCGACTATCCGCAGGATTTTTCCCTCACAAAAGAGGGAACGAACTGGGTCTGGGAGAATCGTCCGCTGGGGATCAAACAGTCCTTTGTGTTTGGCGACGCCAAAACCCTGCCATGTGAGCCGTTCGAATATATCACGCGTCAGGCGCAGGGCGATTTTACCTTGCAGGATCAGCGCGAAGACAATCTCTTTGTCGATGGCGGCATGGTCACGACGCAGGCCGACTGGTCGCTCGAATTCAACATTGGCATGACCTTCCATGAATGGCATGGGCCGGTGCCGCTCGCCCATCAGCTTGGCGTGTTCGATCGCGCGCTGAAGTTTCTGATGAGACTGCAATATGGGCAGCCGGTGCGGCGGCTCAACTGGACGATGACGATCAATCCGCGGCTCGATACGAGCCCTGAGAACTATCCGCTGTGGGGAACGGACCGCACCACCGTCACCCCGGAGAATGTCGCCGAAAAGGTGTTTTTGCGCGTTGAATTGCAGACGCTGTTCCGCCTGCCGCGCTCCAATGCGATTTTGTTCGGCATCCGCTGCTATCTGCTCAGCGTCGCCGATATTGCGCGCGTTGAGAAATGGGGCAAGCGGCTTCACCGCGTGTTGCTCGATCTGCCGACTGAACTGCAAGACTATAAGGGATTGACCCGCTACCGGCAGACGGTTGTCGATTATCTGGCGCCCCTTGACGATGGCGCGCCGCTGCCGAGCGGGATCGCGCCCGGCCAGACAGCGTTATGACGAGGGCCGCGCTGCAACGCAATAAGCAAGCGAAAGCAGGATAATAGCCGAGCGCCGATGGCCGCTGTACGACGGCGCACATCGAAGCAAAGAATTCCAGGGCAGAAAGGACGGAGGTAACTGGGAGGGCGCCGGAGGGGCAGATGGTTGACAAAACGATGTTTGGCCTGCCGGTCGAGCCAATCACGCGGCCGGTGCACACAACTTCCTATGCGACCGCTGCCGGCGTTTTGATCGGTTATCCCGTCTTCCGCGATTGGCGCCGCCTGTACGATCCGTACAAAATGAAGAGCGAGCCGGCCAACCGGGAAAAATTCGCCGAAGTGAAAGACGCTCACGAGCGCTCCGTGACGCGGCAGCTGGATCTCATACATCACCACGCCACGGGCAGGGCCGTCCTCGGCCAGATGAAAGCGAAGTCGCCTTCGGTGACAATTCTCCCCTATGTCTTTCAGGACATGCCTTGGGATTTTGACGAAATCGCGGTGGAGGATTTTAAGAGCGAGCGCAAGGCGACCATGAAGGGGCTCGCCTATGCAACGGACGATGACGGCGACCTCTTGATCGGCGAGGGGATCGGCAGCAATGCGCTGATTTACTACGCCACGACCCGCGTCACGTCGAAGGAAACCGCCGACCAGATCCTGCTGCACGAACTTCTTCACGCCTCGCGCGATATCCAGGGGGTGAACAGCCTCGTTCGCCTCGACGGAGGCTACAAGAATTTTGAAGAATTTTACGCGCAGGTTGTCGAAAATATCTACCGATCCGAAGACCATAAGAGGCCGGTTGATTACCACGGACATTATATCGACTCGGCGACGTTCCTGGATATGAAACTCAGCACGTCGCCTCGGCTCCTGCTTGGCCTCCTGCGGAAGACGCAACCGACGCTTTTTGCCGCGCTCGCCCATGTGAAGGCGAGTTTCAACCCGATTGCGCAGGTGGACGCGGAAGAGAAGGCGTTAATCGCGAAAATCGAACGCGGGTAGGCGTCGATTCCTGTGGGGCGATGCCCTCGCGCGGGGCGAACATAAGGCTCTAAACGGCGGTCGGCGTAATGCCGCCGTCGGCGCGCAGGATAGCTCCATTCGTCGCAGCCGAAAGCGGGCTTGCCACAAAGGCGACAAGGCTTGCGATCTCTTCCGGCTCGATCATGCGCTGGATCAGCGAGGTCGCGCGATGGTCGCGGAAAAACTGCGCTTCGAGGCCAGCCGGCGGCGCGCTCGGGTCGGCGGCGACGCTTTTCAGGAAATCGAGAATGCCCTCGGAGCGGGTCGGGCCCGGCAGGACGGAATTGACCGTCACCCGGGTGCCCTTTGTGAGCTGCGCGAGACCGCGCGAGACGGCGAGCTGCGCCGTCTTTGTCATCCCGTAATGAATCATCTCCGCGGGAGTCATCAGCGCGGATTCACTCGAGATGAAGATGATCCGCCCAGAATTCTGCCGCAGCATGGCCGGAAAATACTGGCGCGCCAGCCTGACGCCGCTGAGCACATTTATTTCGAACAATCTGAGCCAGTCTTCGTCGGAAATATCGGCGAAGGGTTTCGATTCATAGATCCCGAGATTGTTGACCAGAATATCCACGGCGGGGACGACCGCCGCGAGCGTTGCGGCGCCCTCGGCCGTCGCCGGATCCGCCAGGACAGCGCGAATCTTGCCGCCGGCCAAGGCAAGATCGGCAAGCGCTGTGTCGAGCTTGGCCTGCGTCCGGCCGCAGATGATCGTGTCCGCCCCCTCGGCTGCCAGCTTTCGCGCGATTTCGAGCCCGATGCCGGCCGTCGACCCGGTGATGAGGGCTGTTTTTCCGTCCAATTGCAGATCCACCACGATCCTCCTTTTTAATTTGACGTCGTGGCGTAGAATAAGCCTTCATCGATGATGGTTGAATGGCGCAGATATTCCTATCATCTTGTCATTGAATGACAGGATGATGCGATGAGCGATCAACGTGCGTGGGAGATGCGGGTCTTTCTTCAGGTCGTCGCCGCCGGCAGTTTCAGCGCCGCCGCGCGAATCGTCGGCATGACGCCCTCATCGACAGCCAAGCTGATCAGTCGGATCGAGACTCGGCTCGCCGCGCGGCTGATCGAACGCTCGACTCGTTCGTTGCGGCTGACCTCCGAAGGGGAGCTTTATCGCGAACGCGCGGAGGCGATCCTTGGCGATCTCGATGCGCTCGACGCGGAGGTTGTCGGCGAGGCGCGCGCGCCGACCGGGGTAATCCGGATCAATGTCTCGGTTCCCTTCGGCCAGCACTGCCTGATGCCGCAACTGCCGGCGTTCGCGCGCGAATTTCCGAAGATTCGCCTCGACCTTACGCTGACGGACGACGTCGTCGATCTCTATGCGACCGGCGCCGACATAGCGTTCCGCATCGGACAATTGGCGGATTCAGAGCTATTGGCGATTCGGCTGGGGGAGGCGCGCCGCCGGGTCGTCGCCTCAAAAACCTATCTTGAGGAATATGGAATCCCGCGCACCGTTGCCGATCTCGATCGCCATAAATGTCTCGGTTTCAATTTTCGCCGGGCCGCGGCGGTCTGGCCGCTGCAAGCCGGCGGCCGGTTAACCGAGCGCGAGGCGCAGGGCGCAATCACCGCCAATAATGGCGAGACTCTGCGTTGCCTGGCGACCCTCGGGCTCGGCCTTGCGCGGCTCGCCGAATTCCACATCAAGGAGGATCTCGAGGCCGGACGTCTCGTCACGGTCCTCGATGACACGCTCGTCGATAGCGAGGCGGTCCACGCCCTCTACATGGGCCGCGAGCGCGCCCCCCGCCGCGTGCGCGCGTTCCTTGATTTCATCACGCCGCGCCTGCGCGAGTTGTTGCGCGAGCCCTTAACCGCCGGGACGGAGCGCGACTCGATCAGCCGAACTTGAACAGGACGCCAAAGCCGCCGCGCGGATAGCTCCAGGTGATCTCGCCGGTCGGCTCCAGAAGAACGCGGCAGGTGCCGCATTCGAGGCATCCGTCCGAAACGATTTCGACCTGTCCCGTGTCGGTTTCCGCGTAGCAGCCCGCGGGGCAGACTTTCGTCATCGCCAGCAGATTGCGCGACGGAATGGTATGCGGCTCAATCGCAATATGCGGCTTGCCGGCGTCTACGATGTAGCGGTTCTGGTAGAGTTTTTCCTCTACCCGTCCGAGTTCCTTTGCCATGTCATCCTCCTAAAACTTGACGTCAACGCCACGCGCGGGCGAATTTGAAGGCGTCTCCAAAGAGCCCCATCAGCGAGCGCTGCTTCACGAAGGAGCGGATTGAGGCATTTTCCTTCTCGAGCTTCGGCTTCCCGTCGACGCGCAGGAAATTATCCATCGCGGTCGAAATGAGCTCGGGATAGGTCAGGAAGAAATTCTTCGAGTTGGTATGCAGCAGATGCGGCATATCCTTGTATTTCTTGAGATCTTTCATGACGAAGCTGTCGTCGATATAGGTCTTGTAGAGCGACAGGTTTTGCTTCGTCATCGGGTCGCGGCGCGATTTGATCTGGAAGATCGCCTCGCCGGCGAGGCGCCCGGAGGTCATCGCCAGGTTCGAGCCTTCGCGGTGAATGGCGTTGTTGAGCTGCGCGGCGTCGCCGACGACGACCCAGCCCTCGCCGAAGAGATCCGGAATCGCCTTATACCCGCCTTCCGGGATGAGGTGCGCGGCATATTCCTTGACTTCCGATCCTTGAATCAGTGGGGCGACGGAAGGATGCTTCTTGAAGGCTTCGAGCAGGCCGTAGGGGGTCTGCTGCTTTTCGGCGAAATCGGATACGAGGCAGCCGATGCCGAGCGAGAGGCACTCCTTGTTGGTGTAGATGAAGCCCATGCCGGTCATACCCTTGGAGATCGTGCCGACGGCTTCGATCACGACGCCCTCGTCGCCGCGCAGATTGAAGCGGGCGTCGATGGTCTCCTGGGGCAGGAAGTGCATTTCCTTGACGGCCAGCGCGACATTCTCGGGCTTCGGCGCCGGGCGCAGGCCGGCTCGCGTCCCGAGCAAGGCGTTGACGCCTTCGGCGAGCACGACGACGTCGGCGAAGATCGTGTCCGCATCACGGTCGGTGCGCACGCCAATCACCTTGCCATAGGCGTCGCTGACGAGTTCCGTGACCGTCGTCTCACAGATGACGAGCGCGCCCTTGGCCTGAACCTCTTTCGAGAACCAGCGATCGAACTGCGATCTTATGATCGTGTAGCGATTGGCTTTCTCTTCGTTGAATTCATCCGAGCGATAATGCATGCCGGTATGCGACTTGTCGGTCATCATCCACATGCGCTGCTCGATCAGGCGGCGCTCGAGCGGCGCCTCCTCGCGGAATTCAGGCACAATCTTCTCGAGCATGTCAGCATAGAGAATCGCGCCCTGCACATTCTTCGAGCCGGGATATTCGCCGCGCTCCAGCTGGAGCACCTTGAGGCCGCGCGAGGCCATGGTGTGAGCGGCCGCATTGCCGGCCATGCCGGCGCCAATCACGATCGCGTCGAATCTTTCCTCGATCATTTCAATCCCCTTGAGCTTAGCCTGCAAGCCGGTCGCGGCTATGGGGCGAAAGACGTTTTCTGAAGGCTTCGGTCAGAGCCGGCAGAAGACGGATGGCGTCGGTGACGATGCCGATGTGAGCGAAATCGAAGATCGGCGCGTCCTTGTCGGTGTTGATCGCGACAATGCAATCAGCGCCTTCGACGCCGACGCGATGCTGGATCGCTCCCGAGATGCCAGCCGCGATGTAGAGCTTTGGGCGAATCGTCTTGCCGGTCTGGCCGATCTGCCGGTCCGAGGTGATCCAGCCCTTCTGCACCAGCGGACGCGAGCCGCCGAATTCAGCGCCGAGCACGCTGGCAAGATTGCGCACGAGCTGGAAATTCTCGAGGCTCTGCAGCCCGAGGCCGCCGGAGACGACCACGTCCGCATAGGCGAGATTCGATTTGGCGCTGTCGCGATCGGGCACATATTTCAGGATCTTGGTGAGGATCTGGTCCTCGTCGAGATCGGGCTTGAAGGAAATGATGCGGCCTTCGCGTCCCTCGACGCGCGGCGGCATCGGCATCACGCGCGGGCGCACCGTCGCCATTTGCGGCCGGTAGTTCAGCGTGTAGATCGTGCAAAGCAGCGACCCGCCGAAGGTCGGCCGCGTCGCGGCGAGCGAGCCGTCGGCGTCGACGGCAAGTTCGGTGCAGTCCGCCGTGAGCCCGGTCAAAAGGGTGGTCGCGACAGAGCCGGCGAGATCGCGTCCGAGCGTCGTCGCGCCAAGCAACAGGATCTCGGGCTTGTGTGCGTTGACGAGCTGCGTCATCGCCTTGGAATAGGGCTCGTTGCGATAGTCGGCGAGCGTCTCGTCCTCGACGAGATAGGCGAGATCCGCGCCATAGGCGAAGGCTTCCTTCGCCGCCTCGCGCATGGTCTCGCCCGGCGCGCCGAGAATGGCGGCGGCGAGTTCGACGCCAAGCGAGTCGGCGAGCTTGCGTCCCGCGCCGAGCAGCTCGAAGGAGACCGGATGGATAGTTCCCCGTTCGATCTCGATCAAAACCCAGACGTGCTTATAGCCGCGGAAATGTTCGGGCAGCTCTTTCTTCATTGAGGCCCGGCTGGGAGCCGATGCGGGGGCGGCGGGCTTGTCCGACATATCGATCTCCTCAGAATCCGGCGGCGGTTGTGGTGAGGTCCTGCTCCAGGGCGGGCTGACGCTCGAACAGCGTCGTGATGAGATTCTCCGCTTCCTGCGAAGCCACATCCGCGGTCGGTACAAAGAAAGCGCGCTCGGAACGCGGCGGCGGCGCAAAGACCTTTTTCACAACCGTCGGCGACCCCTTGAGGCCGCATTTGGTCATGTCCGCGATGCCGGCGTCCTTGGCGCTCCAGGTGACGATCTCAGCGCGGGCCGCGCGCAGCGCATCCTTCATGGCGCCGCGACGCACCTCGTTCGAGCCTTCGAGCATGGTGATGAGGCAGGGCAATTTGGTCTTGAGCACATGCACGCCGCCTTCGGACCGGCGCTCGACGATGATTTCTCTTTTGTCCGGATCGCATTCGACGATCTTCGCGACATAGGTCAGCTGCAGCAGATCGAGCCGCTTGGCGATCCCCGGCCCGACCTGGGCGGTGTCGCCGTCAATCGTCTGCTTGCCGGTGAACACGATGTCCGGCGCGCCGAATGTCTCGCTGATTTTCACGATCGCCTGCGTCAGGGCGAAGCTTGTTGCAAGAGTGTCGGAGCCCGCGAAGAACCGGTCGGTCAGAAGCACGGCCCGGTCCGCGCCGATGGCGAGCGCCTTGCGCAGTGAATCCGAGGCCATGGGCGGGCCCATGGTGAGCACCGTCACCTCCCCGCCAAACTGATCGCGCAGGCGCAGAGCTTCTTCGAGCGAGAACAGATCATATGGGTTGATGATCGTCGGCACGCCCTGACGCATGATCGTCTGAGTGACCGGATTGATCCGGATCTGCGCGCTATCTGGCACCTGCTTGATGCAGACGAGGATATGCATGATGAATGTCCCTTAAAATCGTTCAGGCCGAGTTCTGCCGCTCCATGTCGCGCGAGCTCACGACAACCGGGCTCAGCGAGACGAACGATGGTTTCGGCTCTTCCTTCGGCTTCACCGCGTCTTTCAGCACTTTGAACACACGTTGTTCGATCGGCGAGGATTCGACGAAATCATTATAGGCGTTTTCCAGAAAGGCGCGGCAGGCGAGCCAGATGTCGTCGTCGCTGCCGACGGCCTCGTTGGTGTAGAGATATTCGCCCATGCGGCGCAGAATGTGCAGCCGCGCCACCCGCAGAACGGTTGGGTCATAGGCGACGCCGAGTGTGTCGAAGAAATCTTCGGCGGACGAGAGCGAGCGAAGTTGGTCGATTGCGCTCATGACGTTTGATCCTCCGTTTGGATATGCGGGCGCCCCTTGTCGGCGCGACCTGCGCCGACCTTTTGTTGCAAATGCGAGAGGCGTGTTTCGAGAAAGTCGATGCGGTCGATCATGATCGACATCGCGTCGGCGACCGGATTGGGAATGAGATGATGCTCGAGATCGATGCGCCCGCCGGGTCCCGAGCGCGGCCGCGCCTTGCGCACGATCTGGCCGGGGATTCCGACGACGGTGGCTTCCGGCGCGACATCCTCGATGATGACCGAATTCGCGCCGACCCTGGCGTTGCGGCCCACCGTGATGTCGCCGAGGATCTTCGCGCCGGCGCCGACCAGCACGCCGTCTTCGAGGGTTGGGTGGCGCTTGCCGGGCGACCAGGACGAACCGCCAAGCGTCACCCCGTGATAGAGCGTCACGTCATCGCCGACGATCGCCGTCTCGCCGATCACGACGCCGGCCCCATGATCGATGAAGAAGCGCTCGCCGATGCGGGCGCCCGGATGGATGTCGACGTTGGTCAGGAACCGCGCCGCGAACGACAGCAGGCGGGCGAGAAACTTATGCTTTGCGGTCCACAGCCCGTGCGAGATGCGGTGAAGGACGATCGCATGCACGCCCGGATAAAGGAGCGCGATCTCGACCGTGTTGCGCGCCGCCGGATCGCGCTGATGAACGCAGGCGACGTCGTCCCGGATCATGCGCCACAGCGATTTTGGCGCGAGTGTTTCGCTTTCGATGGCTACGACGCTCATGAGGCTGCTCCCGTGGGAACAGTCGTCACAGGCTGGCGTGCTTCGCTGCGAACCTGCGCGACAAGTTCGGCGACGTCGCCGCGGCCGAGCGGACGATGGTTCGCGAGCGCGCGGCGCTTGGCGAGCAGCAGCACCTGAGCCGCTTCGTCGCGATCGATATCCATGCTGAGTTCGGCGCAAAGGCCGGTGATCGCCGAAAGGCCGGAATGCTTGCCGATGACCACTTTGTTGCGCCGTCCGAGGATTGCCGGATCGAGGCCTTGATAGGTCCGCGGATCCTTCATCAAAGCGGCGACATGGATGCCGGATTCATGCGTGAAGATGTCGGGTCCGACGATCGCTTTCGCGCGTCCGATCGGCCGGTTCGCCGCTTGCGCGACAAGACGCGCCAGCGCGCGCAGCCGCAGCGGATCGACGTTGGAGCGGCCGGCGACGGCGTGGCCAAGCCCCACCGCCACTTCCTCGAGCGCGGCGTTGCCGGCGCGTTCGCCAAGGCCGAGAACCGTGACGCTCGCGTGCCTTGCTCCTGCGCGCAGCGCCGCGAGCGTGTTGGCGGTAGCCAGTCCGAGATCGTCATGACCGTGAAATTCGAGCGGGAGACCGGTCTCCTCGCGCACGCGGCGCACCGCCTCGAAGGTCGAGAAGGGGTCGAGCATGCCCATCGTGTCGGCGAAGCGAAGCCGGCTCGCGCCTTCGTCGGCGGCGGCGCGGGCTACCTCGCCGATGTCGCGCGGATCGGCGCGGGAGGAATCCTCGCCGCCAAGCGCGACGGTCAGGCCATGTTCGACCGCATAGGCCACGACGCGGCGCACCCGCGAGGCGATCTCGGCGACATCGGCGTTCAGCTTTACCGTCATCTGAACGCGCGACATGGGCGCGGAAATATTGACGTGGCTGACCCCGGCGGCGAGCGCGGCGTCGACGTCGCCCTTGCTCAAGCGGCACCAGGCGACGACGCGGCAGGGCAGGCCTGCGGCGGCGATGGCGCCGATTGAATCGATTTCATCCGCGCCCATTGCCGGCGTGCCGGCCTCGATCTCGTCGACCCCGGCGGCGGCAAGCTCGCGGGCGATCGCGAGTTTCACCCGCGCGGAGAAGGCGACGCCGGGCGCCTGTTCGCCATCCCGCAGCGTGGTGTCGTTGATCGAAATCAGGGGGTTCTCATCCGACATCTGGCGCCTCATGCGTAAAGTGGCGTGGCGTCGCCGGAAGGCGACTTTCCATCGGACCAGAACGGCGACAGTGCGCGGAGCTTGTCGACGATCGGCGGCAGCGCTTCGATCACGCGATCGACGTCCGCCTCGCTGTTATCGCGCGAAAGGGAGAAGCGGATCGCCCCGTGCAGCGCGGCTTCGGGGACATGCATCGCCCGCAGAACATGGCTCGGCTCGGTCGATCCCGCCGTGCAGGCCGATCCCGTCGAGGCGGCGACGCCGGCCCGCGTCAGATGCAGCAGGATCGCCTCGCCTTCGATATAGTCGAAGGCGATATTCGAGGTGTTGGGCAGCCGGTCGTGCGGGTCGCCGTTGACGGCGCAATTCGCCACGCTGCTTAAAATCGCCTTCTCGAGTCGGTCGCGCAACGCCTTGACGCGTCCCAGCTCGTCGGGGAAATTCTGGATGGCGAGTTCGGCTGCCTTGCCGAGGCCGACGATGGCGGGAACGTTCTCCGTCCCGGCGCGCCGTCCGCGCTCCTGATGGCCGCCACGGATGAGCGGTTTGAACCGAACGCCGCGCTTTACATAAAGGGCGCCGATTCCCTTCGGCGCGTGCAGCTTGTGGCCGGACAGCGACAGCATGTCGATCGCCGTATCTTTCAGCGCGACTGGAAGCTTGCCGATGGCCTGTACGGCGTCGGTGTGAAACAGGGCGCCGGCCGCCTTGGCGAGATCGGCGAGCGCGTCGACGGGGACGATCGTGCCCGTCTCATTGTTCGCCCACATAATGGAGACCAGGGCGACTCTGTCCGAGAGAGCGGAGCGGTAGGCGTCAAGATCGAGCCGGCCGTAGGAATCGACGCCGATGACATGAATTTTGGCGCGCCCGGTCTTCTCCAGATGCTCGCAAAGCTGCAGCACGGAAGGGTGCTCGACGGCGCTCGTAATGATTTCATCGCGGCCCGGCATGGCTTCGAGCGCGGCCATGACCGCGGTCGTGTTGCTTTCGGTGCCACCCGAGGTGTAGATGATCTCGTGATCATGGGCAGCTCCGAGGAGCTCCTGCAACTGCTTGCGCGCAGTCTTGATCGCGCCGGCGACGGTCTCGCCGAAGGAATGCGTCGACGAGGCGTTGCCGAACTGCTCGGTAAAAAAGGGCAGCATCGACTCGAGGACGGCGGGATCGACCCGGGTCGTGGCGTTGTTGTCGAGATAGATCGGCTTCATCTGCGCCTCCTCAATGTCCGCTGGCGGCTTTGCCGAAAGGGGTCTTGCCGACCGGGATGACGCGGAGCGGGACGCCGAGCTTTTCGACCAGTTTTTCCTGAATGCCGGAAATTGTCGCGCTGGCGAGCTTGCAAAGTACGCAGGCGCCCGACATTTTGACGAGGACGTTCGAGCCGTCGACGTCGATCAATTCGCAATCGCCGCCGTCTTTGCGCAGGAACGGGCGCAGCTCCTCGATCGTCTCTTCGATCAGCTTAATCTTGCGCAAATTCGTCATCGCCGGTTCGCCTGCAGGCGCGGAGGGCGCGAGCGGCGAAATCTGGATTCTGGGGCGCGCGACCGGCTGCGCCGGCGTCTCCGGCGTCGCAGCGACTGTGGCCGGCGCCGGTTTTGGCGCGCGGGTTTGCAGCGAAAAGGCGGCCTCCCTGGCGATCAATCCTTCGGCGACCAGCTCCGCGTTGGTTTGTGCGAGGACGGCCTCAAGCTTGTCGTAGCAGGTGAAGCACCCGGCCCCGGCCTTTGTGAAGGCGGTGAGCTGGTCGACGCTCGTCAGCCTGTTCATCCTGATGGCGTGCTTCAGCGAGCCTTCACTGACGCCGGAGCATTTGCAGATCAGGGCGCCGGGCTCATCGCTGGCCGTCCAGGCCTCGCCGCGGAAATTGGCGATCGCTCCCTGCAGCGCGTCATGGCCGAGGACCGCGCAATGCATTTTTTCCGGCGGCAAGCCGCCGAGGGACGCGGCGATCTGCTGGGTGGTGAGGCCGGAGGCTTCAACGATCGTCTTGCCGATGATGAGTTCTGTCAGCGCCGAGGAGGAGGCGATCGCCGAGCCGCAGCCGAATGTCTGAAAGCGGGCGTCGAGAATGACCTCGGTCAGCGGATCGACTTTCAGCATCAGCTTCAAGGCGTCGCCGCAGGAGAGCGTCCCGGCCTCCCCGACAGCATTGGCTTCGGCGAGAGGACCGGCATTCTTCGGATTGAAGAAATGATCCTTGATTTTGTCGCTGTAGTCCAACATGGCGGGAGCCCCGGCGCTTTCGGTCATCAGCTGAAGGATTTGCCGCAGGAGCAGCTGTTTGTGGCCGTCGGATTGTTGAATGTGAACCCAGCGCCTTCGAGGCCCGACACAAAATCGACGGTGGTGCCGTAGAGATGCGGCAGGCTCGCCTCATCGACATAGACCTTGACGCCGTCGCGTTCGACGAGGATGTCGCTCGGGTTGATGTCGCTGACGAGGCCCATCATATATTTGAGCCCCGCGCATCCCCCGGCCTCAACCATGATGCGGAGCCCCTCGACCTGAGCGCCGGCTCCTTCGATCGCCTGGCGCACCGCGTCCACTGCGCCGTCCGTTAGCTGGATCATGGTGAAATTCCTTAAATTTCTGGACCTGCCTCAGACCCTGTTTCGCAATAGCCGTGCCATCGGGTAAGATATTGAAATATAAAGAATTGCGTCGTGGCCGACCGCGTGTCTGAATTCCATCAAATGTCCGGAAAACGACAAATCGCAATGGTTCTAAAAAAGGCCGGGCGGGGCATTGCCCAAGACGCGGGAAAAGCTTCAGACCGTCCGCGTCGCGTCGCGTCTGATGCGGGCAAGGGCGCTTTCGCCGGTCTCCTCGCCGAAACAATTGTCGAAATCGGAGCATTCGCGGCAGCTTGGCGCCGTGCAGAGCGTGAAGCCTTCCATCTCGCAGAGCGATCGATAGAAAAACTTCTTCCATTTCATGTTGGCGACGTTGCGGCCGGCAAGATGCGGAAAGCGCTCGTCCATGAGCCGCGTAAGCTCGGCCCGTTCGATGAGACCGAGATCCTGCCAAAGATGATTGTCAGACATGGAGCGGCGCACGACCATTGCGGTCAACCAGCGCGCCGGCGCGGATTGATCCGCCTGATGGCTTTGCAGCAGCTGCAGCAGCTGTTCTTCTTCATCATCGAAGGCGGCTGTCAAAGGCTCGGCGGCAAGGTCGATTTGCGCAAGGCCTGCGGGCAGCCAGTCCCGCAACAGCTGCGCGAGTTGATCGCGATCAAGTCCGACGGCGCGGCAGAGCGAGGAGCCGTCCCGCGTCGCCTCGTGAAGACCGACCGCGAGAATGCAGGTCAGGACATGAGCGGTAAAGGGATCGGCCAACGCGGCCGCCGCCGGGGCGGCGCGCAGGGCGTTGTAAAGAGCGGTGGGATCCGGCGCCGGTTCGCCGCGCCCGACCGCGTTCAGGCGGGGCGCCGGCGACAATCCGTGGCCCGGATCGGTTATCATGACGCTAGGCCGACAACGTGTCGGCGCTCACATGCGTCTGGCAATTTTTCGGACAGACCTTGGAGCAAGCGTTGCAGCCAATGCAGGAATCGGGATGCTCCACCGCCATGATTTTGCGGTTGAGGTCGCCGTCGAAATCATCGTCGTCGTCCTGCGTCACGGCGCCAAGAATCTCGCCCTCATCATTGACGCCATAGAGGGTCATGACGTTTTGCGGACACACCTTGAAGCAGCGGCCGCAGCCGATGCAGGTGACGGGATCGATCTCGGTCAGATATTGCGGCGTCCATGTGGCGCCGCCACGGGTCTTATGTTCACCCATCACGCATCCTCCAGAGCCTTGAGCCGCGCGCGGGCGTCTTCGAGGGCCTTGTAAGCGGCATAAGTCTGCTGGGCGACGTCGTTGATCGTCATCCAGTTGACCGGCAGATCTTCGGAGAGATCGTGCAGGGCCAATTTCATGTTGGTCGCCTTGGACGAGAGCTTCTTGATCTCGGCCTTGAGTTCATCGATGGAGCTCAAATCGTCCTCCTGAGGGTTGAGCGCGGGCTCCGGGGGCGCTCGCCCCCGAAGGCGCTGTTGCGAAAAGTCCGGTTCAGTATTTCGCTACTTCCGGGAATTTTTCGATCATCTCGACGCCCTGCTGCACATATTTCGTGCCTTCCTCGGCGAGCTTTTCGAGAGTAAGGAAGCCGAAGCGGTGCACGTCGCGCAGCTGCTTGTTGACGACGATGAGGCGTCCGGCCATGAGCACCTGGCGGCCGAAGCCTTCATGACTCATTTTCATCATCGGCGAGACCATGCAGCCGGTCGCACGCTCGATGGCGAGACCGACGGCGTTGAAGAAAAGCTCAACCCGCCACAGGATCTCCGGATCGGGATCGCCAATAATCGGAAGCTGCTTGCGCGCCTCCTTGTCGACGATGTAGGGCGCAATGAGATCAAGATCACTCTTGTTGTCCCAGCTTCCATGCGTGTCCTGCGCGCGCCACTGCTTGATCAACTCCTTGACGAACGGAGAGTCGATCGCGGGAACTTCCGCGACGTCTACGGTCTCAACCATCTTACACCTCTTCCTCGAACTCGATTTTGCGTTCCTGGCCCTTCATCATGACCTTGCGCAGCCATGGCGGGGGCACGCCGTTCAGCACGGCCCTAAGCTTTTCGAGGAGATCGTCGATTTCCTCCGGCTGATTGACCTTCATCGGATGAATATTCGCCGCGACCACACGCGCCGCGCCCGAGCCGCCGATGGCGGCGACGTAGAGGATCGCGCAATCCTTGATCGCATCGAGTTTCGGCCCGAGCTTGTCCTCATTGCCGTCTTCCTGCAGATCGCCCTGGAATTCAAAGGTCTCGACCAGGGCGGCGCTCTCAGGCGTCAATTCATAGACCATGATGTTCTTGGCCCAGCCGAAGTGGGCGTCGACCCGCTTCAGATCCTGGGTTGCAAATGCAACTTTCATAACGCCTCCATTCGTGCAGGTTCGCTTGACGTCTCTGGCCTCGTATGCGCGGCCGCGCCGTGATCTGTCCGCCAGCTGTCGGGATCCGGTTCATGCGCATTCACGATGAAGAGATTGCCGATTTCGAAAATCAGATTTCGCGACGCGCGATAGCCAATCGAGGTCTCGTGGCCGGCTCCGAGACGGTCGAACATCGGCACCCCAGCACGGAAGAAGGGAATGTGAAGCCGCTCGGCCGCCTGCCTTCCATGCGAATGGGTGATGAGCAGGTCGCAGTCCTTCGCGCGTTCCTCGAGATCCTCGAGGTCGCCGATCAGCACGGTCTCGACCGGCAGCTTTGCGAGCAGCGGCGATTCCGTCGTGGTCACAGCCGTCGCAATCACGGCGCCAAGATCGGTCA
Organism: Methylocella silvestris; assembly: GCF_002891535.1. Lineage (GTDB taxonomy): Bacteria > Pseudomonadota > Alphaproteobacteria > Rhizobiales > Beijerinckiaceae > Methylocapsa > Methylocapsa silvestris_A. The sequence continues at coordinate 409,206 of NZ_PDZR01000001.1, forward strand.
GCCAGCCGGCCATATTCCACAAGAGGTCCGGCTCGGCGCCGATCGCGATGCGCTTGCCGCCAAAGAAGAAATGTCCGTCGAGCATCGCGTCGACGAGTTGGCCGCGCTGCTTGCGATATTTCGCCGGAACCTCACGGCCGCTCGTCTTGGCGAGAAAGGAGATGAGATCGTCGTTCGGGGCGAGGCCGGTCAGCCGGTCAAACAGTACGAAGGGCGTCCCGGTCTTGCTCTCGAGCGTCTCCGCGGCGGCCCGCATCTGTTCGCCAATGACGAGCGTCACGCCCGCCTCGCCGAGCGTCGCGATTTCGGACAGCGATGTGCCGCCGAGGGTCGTCGGCGTGAAATCGTCGGGAATATGCCCGTCGAGCGAGCCCGAAAGATCGGGCAAAAACACCGGCGTCAGGCCGAAATCCTCGACGATGCCGCGCAGTTCGTCAATATCGCCCGGCGTCAGATGGCAGCCGACGAGGATATTGAGGCGGCTCATGTCGCGCGGCGCGCCCTTGGCTCGCTCTGGCGTCAGATCCTGAATGAGCTTGGCGACAGTCTTACCCCAGCCGTCCTGAAAGGCGTCCTTGAAATCGGGGGTCGAGACATAGACCATCTCGACTCCGGAGAGCTCGGGATGCCTGTCGCGGATGAGCCGGATAAAGCCCTCGACGTCGTCGCCCTTGGTTTCGGTGACGCCGGTGGAGCAGATGCCGATGATCGAGGGCTTGGCGCGCTTGACGATATTCAGCACCGCCTGTTCGACATTGTCGAGGCCGCCAAGGACGGTCGCGACTTCGCTCATCGCCGTTGTCTGCAGCGGAATGGCTTCACGAAAATGCCGGACCAGCAGGACGAGGCCGAAAGATGTGCAGCCCTGCGAGCCGTGCAGCATCGGCATACAGTTCTGCACGCCCATCATCGCCATGGCGCCGCCCATCGGCTGGCTCATCTTGAGCGGATTGACCGTGCAGGCCTTTTTGGGTTTCTGGACTGTCGCCATGGCGTTCGCCCTTATTCCGCTGCGAGCGCCGTCGGCGCGGCAAGTTCCGGCTCGGGCTCGGAAAACATTTCCGAAGGCTTTGTCTCCCACGGAGCCGCGCGGCGCGCCTGCTCCCACACGGGATTGTAGAGCGCCTTGTCAATCTCCTTGACGAGTTCGGCCATGCCGACATACCCCATATAGGCGTGGTGGCGCTCCTGGTTGATATCGAGCCAGGGCATTTTCGCCTTCAGCGAGATGAACTGCGAACGGCCGCCGGAAAGCATGATGTCGGCCCGCGCGTCCTTCAGCATCTTGTACATTTCGCGCGGCGTCATGTCGTCGATCATGTGAGCGTCCTGGCCCATCAGCTCCTTGATCTTTTCCTTGTCCTCTTTGGTCGACTTCTTGACGCTGGTGCCGACGATTTCGCATCCGGCTTCCTGCAGCGCAGCGACGACCGACCAGGATTTGACGCCCCCTGTGATGAGCAGCACGCGCTTGCCGGCGAGACGCGCGCGATAGGGTTCGATGCTCTTCCAGGCGAGCGCCTCCTCGCGGGCGATGACCGCCTCCGTGCGCTCCATGAGCTCGGCCGGGGCGCCTTTTTCGATCAGCAGCCGGGCGATCTCACGCAGCGAGTCGCTCGTGTCCTCGATGCCGTAGAAGGAGCCCTCGAAGAAGGGAATGTCGTAACGCTCCTCCATCTTGCGGGCGACGTTGATCATCGCCTTGGAGCAGACCATCATCGAGGCCTTGGCGCGATGCGACCAGGCGACTTCCTTGTATTTGGCGTCGCCCGAGATGCAGGAAAGAATGCGAATCCCGAGCTCGTCGAACAGCGGCTTCACCTGCCACAATTCGCCGGACAGATTATATTCGCCGATGATGTTGACGTCGTAGGGCGTCGTGTACTCGGGCTCCATCGTGCCGATCACATGATCGAGGATGGCCTCGCCAGCGAGCTTGTTGCCGAGATTTTTCGGGCCGACGAAACCCGGCGAAATGACGGGAATGACAGGCTTGTTGAATTTGGCGGCGGCAGCCTTGCAAACGGCGCCGATATCGTCGCCGATCATCGCGGGCACGCAGGTCTGATAGACGAACACGGCCGGCGGATCATATTTGTCGATAATTTCCTTGATCGCTTTGAACAGGCGCTTCTCGCCGCCGAAGATGACGTCGGTCTCGTTGATGTCGGTCGTAAAGCCCGTGCGATAAAGTTGAGATCCGGAAGATTTGGCGCCTCGGTTGTCCCATGAATTGCCCTCGCAGGCAATCGGGCCGTGAACGAGGTGGGCGACGTCGGTGATCGGCTGCAGAGCGATCTTGGCGCCGTCAAAGGCGCAGCCGCCGGCGGCGGCTCCCGGCTGCAATTGCTTGGTGCAGCCTTTCTTGCGCTCCTTGTCGGATTTACCCTGATTTTTGTCGCAGCCCGGCTCGTTGAAAACGTCCTGGATCTTATTTGCAAGACTGGTCATGCCTACCTCTTCGACTACGAGCCATGGCGTTCTTTGGGTGGCCCCCGGGTTGCGCCAGTCGATCAGACAAGTTGCATGCGTATTTTCGTTTGACCGCGGTCCGCCGCAACCGCGGTCAAGGCGCGGCGCGGCGATTCCGGACGGCGCCCCGAAAGGCGCCGGCGCTGTTAGCGGATGATGTCGAAGCTGTAGTCAGACTTCGCGACGACGTTGGTGTTGCGGTCGATCTCGTCGAAGATCTTGTCGAGGATCCACACAAGGACGTTCATCGCGCCCTGATAACCCCACACGGGATAGCGATGATAATGGTGGCGGTCGAAGATCGGGAAGCCGATGCGGATCAGCGGGGTGCCCGTATCGCGATCGAGATATTTGCCGTAGGTGTTGCCGATGAGGAAGTCGACCGGCTCGGTGAACAGCAGCGAGCGCATGTGCCACAGATCGCGGCCGCCGTAAGCGTGGCAGCCCTTGCCGAACGGCGAGGCGTCAAGAATTCCCTGCATCTTGGCTTCCCAGGCCTTGCCGCCATTGCTCGACAGAACATGGGTCGGCTCGGCGCCAAGCTCGAGAAGGAAAGAGGCGAGGCCGATGCAGAGATCGGGATCGCCGTAGATGGCGAATTTCTTGCCGTGGATATGGGCGCTCGAATCGGCGATGGCGTCGACAAGGCGTCCGCGCTCGCGGGTCAACTCGGCCGAGATCGGCTTGCCGGTGATGCGGGAGATCGCCATCAGGAACTCGTCGGTGCCCTTGACGCCGAGCGGATGGTTGAACGCCACGACTTCGTGACCCTTGGTTTCGATGAACTTCAGGGTCTTTTCGGTGCAATATTCCTGCATCGAAATCGTCGCTTTGGCGTGGACGGCGTCGGCGGCGTCCTCGAGCGTCGTGCCGCCGTCATACATGCGGAACTCGCCGTCGGTCGGCGTATCCCACACATCGCTGTTGTCGCCCATGATCGTGTACTCGACATTCATCGAGTTGAAGATCCGCTTGATCTCGCGCAGATTGCCGACCGTATAGCCGTCAAAACCGCCGAAGAAATTGATCTTCTCGTTCGGAACACGCTCGAGCTTCGGCGCGGTGCCGGCCTTGCCGTCCCAGAAATGCTCAACGACGCCCTTCATCACATTGTCGTAGCCGGTGATGTGGCTGCCGACGAACGCAGGAGTGTGAGCGAACGGGACGTCATATTCTTGCGGGACCGAGCCCTTTTCCTTGGCCGTCTTGATGAAGGCGTTGAGGTCGTCGCCGATGACTTCCGCCATGCAGGTCGTCGACACCGAGATCATCTTCGGCTTGTACATGTTGTAGGTGTTGGCGAGGCCGTCGATCATGTTGTTGAGGCCGCCGAACACCGCCGCGTCTTCCGTCATCGAGGAGGAGACGCAAGAGGTCGGCTCCTTGAAATGACGCGAGAAGTGGCTGCGATAATAGGCGACGCAGCCCTGCGAGCCATGCACGAACGGGATTGTCTCCTGGAAGCCGACGGCGGCGAACACGGCGCCAAGCGGCTGGCAGGCTTTCGCCGGATTGACGGTCAGCGCTTCGCGGGCGAAATTCTGCTCGCGATATTCTTCGGTCTTGGTCCATTCGCGAACGCGTTCGAGTTCTTCGTCAGCGACGGGATTTTCGAAGTTCTTTTTCTTGTTTTCGAACATTTCCTTATATTCCGGCTGCCGGAACAGGTTGAAATGGTCGAGAACATTGTCAGGATTCTGTGGCATAGTTAAACCCTTTTAGTTCCGAAGCCGGGAGGCGCACTCTCCCGAAGGAGAGTGCGTTATTAATGAAGCCGATCAGGCCGCCCAGGGGGTCTTGGCCAGCTTCCAGACCGGCGAGTTGATCGCCATGTCCATGTCGCGCGCGAAGATCGCGAAGCCATCGTAGCCGTGATAGGGGCCCGAGTAGTCCCACGAGTGCATCTGGCGGAAAGGCACGCCCATTTTCTGGAAGACGTATTTTTCCTTGATGCCGGAGCCGACGAGATCGGGCTGAATCTTTTCGACGAATTTCTCGAACTCGTAGCCGGTCACGTCGTCATAGATCAGCGTTCCGTCCTTCACATAGTGGGTGGTGCGCTGATAATCGTCGTTGTGGCCGAACTCGTAGCCGGTCCCGACGATCTCCATTCCGAGATCCTCGTAAGCGCCGATCACGTGGCGCGGACGCAGGCCGCCGACGAACAGCATAACGGTCTTGCCTTCGAGGCGCGGCCGGTATTTGGCGATGACGGCGTCGGTCAGCGCGCGATATTTGGCGATGACGCGCTCGGCGCCTTCCTTGATCTTGTCGTCGAAATGGCTGGCGATCTTGCGCAGCGATTCCTCGATCTTGGTCGGTCCGAAGAAGTTATACTCGACCCACGGTATACCGTATTTCTCTTCCATGTGGCGCGAGATGTAGTTCATCGAACGGTAGCAGTGGAGCACGTTCAGCTTCGCCTTCGGCGTCGCCTCGAGCTCGGCGATGGTGCCGTCGCCGGACCATTGCGCAATCACGCGAAGGCCCATTTCCTCGAGCAGGATGCGGGAGGACCAGGCGTCGCCGCCGATGTTGTAGTCGCCGATGATCGCGACGTCATAGTCGGTCTGCTCGAAGCGGGCGGGCTTGCCCTCCTGCTTGTCGAACACCCAGTCGCGAACGGCGTCGTTGGCGATATGGTGGCCAAGCGACTGCGACACGCCGCGGAAGCCTTCGCAGCGGACGGGAACGATCGTCTTGCCTTCATATTCCTTCGACTTGGCCTTGGAGACCGCCTCGATGTCGTCGCCGATGAGGCCGATCGGGCACTCGGACTGGACGGTGATGCCCTTGTTCAGGGGGAATAGGACTTGAATCTCGTCCATGATCTTGGCGAGCTTCTTGTCGCCGCCGAACACGATGTCCTTCTCCTGGAAATCGGAGGTGAACTGCATCGTGCCGAAGGTGTCGACGCCAGTGGTGCCGATGTAATAGTTGCGGCGCGAGGCCCAGGAATACTGACCGCAGCCGACGGGGCCGTGGCTGATGTGGATCATGTCCTTGATCGGACCCCACACGACGCCCTTCGAGCCGGCATAAGCGCAGCCGCGGATCGTCATGACGCCGGGGATCGACTTGATGTTCGACTTGACGCCGCAATCAGGCTTGCCCTCTTCGAACGTGCCGAGATGCTTGGCGCGTCGCTTGGCTGTTTTCTCCGGGTAGACTTCGAGCACCTCTTTGATGAGGGCTTTGTTCCGGGCTTTGATGTCTTCGATGGATTCAGCAGGCGCCAGGCTCATGGTCGCACCTTTCAAAATCGGTTGATCGGAGGAGGACGCCGGCTCCATGCGGAACCGGCGTCCGGCCGGTGATTACGCCGTCAGTTCAGACGCGGTCTTGCCGACCTGCGATTCGTCGACGGCCTTCATGATGCCGTGAGCCATCAGCAGGTCTTCGAGTTCGTCCATCGTGATCGGGGTCGGGATAACGCCATTGCCCTTGTTCGCGTGGATCTTCGTCGCCAGCGTGCGGTAATGCTCGGCCTGCGCGCAGTCGGGCGCGTATTCGATGACCGTCATGCGGCGCAGTTCGGCGTGCTGGACGATATTGTCGCGCGGGACGAAATAGATCAGCTTGGTGCCAAGCTTTTCAGCGAGCGCTTCCGCCAGCTCATATTCCTTGTCCGTCTGACGCTCGTTGCAGACGAGACCGCCGAGGCGCACGCCGCCGGAATTGGCGTATTTCAGAATGCCCTTGGAGATGTTGTTGGCGGCGTACATCGCCATCATCTCGCCGGACATGACGATGTAGATTTCCTGCGCCTTGTTCTCACGGATCGGCATCGCGAAGCCGCCGCAGACCACGTCGCCGAGAACGTCATAGGAAACATAGTCGACGCCTTCGTAAGCGCCGTTTTCCTCGAGGAAGTTGATCGAGGTGATGACGCCGCGGCCGGCGCAGCCAACTCCCGGCTCCGGGCCGCCCGACTCGACGCAACGGATGTCGCGGAAGCCGACTTTCATGACGTCTTCGAGCTCGAGGTCCTCGACGCTGCCAGCTTCAGCCGCGAGGCTCAGGATGGTGTCCTGCGCCTTGGAGTGGAGGATGAGGCGGGTCGAGTCGGCCTTGGGGTCGCAGCCGACGATGAGAATTTTCTGATCCATGGCGGCGAGAGCCGCGAGGGTGTTCTGGGAGGTCGTCGACTTGCCGATGCCTCCCTTGCCGTAGAATGCGATTTGCCGCAGATCTGACATTGCTTGCTCCTTGATCCCGTTAATTTGCCTCGGCGCCCCTAACGTCGGCTGACTAATTGGAATGTTGACTAAGCCGTGCGGCGCCGGGCGCAGGCGCCGAGGTTGCGCTTTCCCGAGAAGTGCCTTAACGGCGACAACCCGCCCCACGCAGGCCCTATTCCGCAAGCACCGTGCCAGAGCCGATGCTGGCATGTAAGCCAATGTTATTAAAGGAAAAAACAGTTCAACGGCCGGCCGTGGCGGCCGTGTCTCAAATCAGACATTGCTGTCGGCATTCGGCAGAATCGAACAGCGCTAAGCGGCACATTTGGAACGTTTTTTTTTGGCCCGCGCGGTAGGTCCGCCGCCGCCGGTGGCGCAAAGCGCACAACCGAGGCGCGGCGGTAGCCGGTACGTAAATTGCTATCCGCAAAGGAGCTCAACGCAAGGAGACAATATCATGCAGATCGGCGTAGAGACGTCGCGAGCTGTCGAGAACAAACGCATTTTCGTCGTCGACGACGACGAAATCATCCGCGCCGCCCTGCAGTTCATGCTCCATGACGAGAACGAGACGCATGAAGTCGGATCGGTGCAGCGGGCGTTCGAGAAATTGCCGGATGGGAAGCCGGATCTGCTCCTGCTTGCGTCGTCGATCGTGCGCAGCGAGGGCGTCGGCGTTTTGTCGGATATCAAGCAGAAGATCCCGGGCGCCAAGATCCTGGTGATCGTCGAGTCGGCCGGCGATGAATTCGGCAAGCAATGTCTTGCCGCCGGCGCGCATAGTCTGCTCGCGAAGCCGCTAAAGCTCGAGGCGGTGCGCGAAAGGGTCGACGTTCTGCTCGGACGACGCGCCGGTTTCGCCCTGCCGCTCAGCGTTCTGAAGACGTCCTGAGGCCATCGCAGCTCTGGTCACAGGGAATGGGAGGCGGTAAGCGCTAGCGCATCCGCCCGAAAAGACGACGGCTTTTTGACCAGGCGGATACGCCGAAACAATGGGTTAGGGCAAAAGCTGGTTCAGTTAGATCGGCTTTTGCTCTATCCGGTTCGAAACAACGATCCCCATCAAAGCATGCGTTCCCGGAAGGCGTCGCCTTCCGGGAACTGTTCGCGTCAAGCGATCGAGGCCATTTGCGGGCGGCTCGCGGCGCCGTCGGTCAGTTTTGCGACAAAAGCGTCGAGCGGCTGGTCGATCCATTCGATGTTCTGTTCGCGCATGAAGCGTTCTTCGTTGCGCGTGAGCGGTCCTGGCATCACGGCCCAGTGACGATCGGAGGAGCGCTTCATGATCTGCCGCGCGAAACTGCGCTCGATCTGGCTCGAGAAGCGGCAGCCGACAAAAAGGAAGCTTTTGCCGCGGCGGATGGACTGCACCGCCTCGGGGATGGGCGTCTGGATGTCGATTTCTGTCAGAACCTCGACATAATCGGAATCCGAGATGATGTAGTTCGCTGCGGGCGAGACTGAGCCGATCGGTTGATAGATCAGCGTCGTCCATTTCAGCGTTTCATCCGGCGCGTCGGCCGGCGCTTTTGCGCCCGAACCATCCTGGATGCGCGAGACGCCCGGGACCTGCGAGCCGTCGGCGCGGAAATAATGCACCCATTCGCCAAAATGCTCCGCCTGGCTAACGCCTTGCGCCATGCCCCAGTCGGCGCGCCCGGCGAAGGCCTTTTGCAGCAGATCATCATACCAGGCATTGACGATGATCGGCGCCTTTGCCCGGGTGGCAAGCCACGTATGCAGCGTCGTCGGAGGCGTCGCATTGGTGAACGCCTTCGTCATCGTCTGCGCGACTGTCTTGCGGTGCTTGAAATTTTCGATGAACTGCGCTGCCGCCGTCAGATTGTTACGAATCTTGTGCGGCACCGTCGCCGCCGCGGTCAATTGGGTCACCAGCGTTTCGGGCGAATGCGGAGGGGCGGCCTCGCCGGCGAGGGCGAGCACGCCCGGTCCGAGATAGGGAACAACCTCTCCGCGATTCATTGCCGCGAGAATTTGGTCAATCATATTGTCTTCTCCTGCGGAGGGTCGCTGGCGACGTCGGCCTATTGAAGGGCGGCGGCCTTCAGCGCTTCGATTTCTGCCGCGGGATAGCGGAAGACGCCGCGGCCGCCGGAAAGCGCTTCAAAGCTCTCGCCGGTCTTGTTGATGTTGGTCAGGCGGTTGAACCATTCCTGCGGCGCAAGGCCCGCCGGGCGATCCTGGATTTCGCTGACGCTGCCATCGGGATAGAAGCGGACGTGAAGGATGACTTTTTTCTCTTCGCTCATTGTCTCGGCCTTTCGTTGAATGCAATCGGGCGTTGTCGCATCTGCAACGCGCCCGACCAGATCAGGGGAACTGCGCTTTGTCCGCTTTCAGACGAAGCTCAACACCTCGACGGTGACCGGCTCTGTCCCGAACATCGCCTGGCAGGCGAGGCGCGACTTCGAGCCGACGCCGATGATGGTGTCGAGCATTTCGTTCTCGGCGCGGGTCATCTTCGAAATGGTCTTGCGGCCTTCCTGAACGAAGACGTGGCATTGGCCGCATTTCGCGTTGCCGCCGCATTTCGAGACGATCTTTTCGCCGGCGGCGAGAAGGGCGTCGAGCAGTGACGTGCCTTCGGCGGCCTCGATCGTCTTTCCGGAAGGCTGAATTGTTAAAAGCGGCATTGTCTTCTCCTGTTGGTGAGTGGCCCGGAGCGCGTCAATAGATCGCTGCGCCGGCGCCGTTGTTGATGGATGCATCTTTCATCGTGCCGACAATGAATGCGATCTGCTCTTCGGTGAGGTGAGCGTGGAACGGCAGCGCGACCGCCCGGTCCGCGACTTTCTCGGTGACGAAGAAATCGCCGCGGCGATAACCCATTTCGAAATAGCGGCGCTGCAGATGAAGCGGCTGAGAATAGGCGGCCGATTCGATCTTCTCGGTCTTCAGATCGTCGATAATCGAATCCCGGCTTGACCGCGAAAAGCGGGTGCCGAGGTGGACGACGAAAAGAAACCAGTGAATCTCATCCACTTCCGGCGCGATGTAGGGATCCTTGATTCCCTCGAACGACCGGAAATAGTCGCAATAATAGGCCTCAATGGTCTTGCGTCGCGCCAGCAGCACGTCGAGGCGGCGCAATTGCGCAAGGCCAACTGCCGAAGCGAGGTCGCTCAGGGACGCCTGCAGCGGCGCGACGGCGCCGATCACGACCGAGGTGCGCTCTTCGAGCTTGCGCGAGCGCAGCCGCCGGATCGCCAGGGCGCGATCGTCGTCGTCGGTGACGACCATGCCGCCTTCGCCGCAGATCAGCGCGCCGGGCTGAGAAAAATCAAAGACCGAACAATCGCCGAAGGAGCCGACCCGCGCGCCCTTGTAGACCGAGCCGATCGCCTCGGTGGAATCCTCGATCAAGGCGACGCCCGCGCCTGTCGCGAGTTCGCGCAGCGGCGCCCATGGCGCCGGGTGCCCGGCGGGATTGCCCGCGACAATCATGCGCGTGCGCTCTGTGAGACAGGCCGCGGCCTTGTCGGGCGCCAAGGCTCCGGTCCAGTAATCAACGTCGGCGAATACCGGCCGCGCGCCAGTCAGCGTGATGGCGTGGACGGTCTCGCGGAAGGAATGCGACGGGGCGACAATTTCATCGCCGGGCCCGACGCCGTAGGCTTGCAGCGTGAGATAAAGACCGACGATGCCGCTCGAGACGGCAATGGCGTGCTTGCGCCCGAGATATTGCGCAAACGCCTCCTCGAATTCCTCGGTGACCGGCCCGGACGACATCCTGGCCGAGACCAGCACGTCGCGCGCGGCCGCGGCTTCGATCTCCGACATGTCGGGGTCGGACAGGGTCAGCCAGGTCGTATCCATCACCTCGCTCCTTTCGACGCGAGCACCAGTCCGGTCGCGCAGCTCGGATCGGTCGTCAGCTTGACGCAATGATCGCGACCGTCGAGCAGATAGAGATTGCAGCGCTCGAACGATCGGTAAGGCGTCTCATCTGCGACATCCGAGGCGTCGCAGCGGCTGAGCGGGAGGCCGGGAAAGCGGCGCCGCAATTCGGCCAGCGCCGCCGGATCAAGCTCCGCCGTCGCCAGAAAAGCGCTGATCGCGCCAAGGCTTTGTTCGTCAAGCGTCATCTTAATCGCCGCTCAATCGCCGCGCTTCCACCGTGATGGGAAGCGTCGTTTCGGGACCCATTTCCGGCAGAGCCAACAGCCAGCCATTCTGCAGCGTGATCGTGCCGCCCCACATGTCCGGCTTTTCCATCTCGACGATGGGCTCTTCGAGGTCCTTCTTCGGCACATAGGCGGAGAGGATGCCTTCCGAGCTCCTGCGGATCATGATTTTCACGGGGCGCCTTTATGGGTTGTGTTCGTAAAAAGGGCGGCCGACGGCGACGCCGCCGGTCCGCCAGGCAACTAGAGCGGCGTGATCTCGTCTTCAAGACAGCCGACCACCCGATGCTCGCCGAATTCGACGAGATAGACGGGCGTTTCAGTTTCGACATGCGAGCCGACCTGGACGATTTCCCCGGCGTCGCCGGCGCGGACCAGCAGGGCGTTCTCGGGCTGCTCGGGATAGGAGCCGTCGTTGAACAGATCCGCTGTGGCGCGGACCCGCTGTCCCCACTCGAATTTTCCCGGCGAAGAAGCGCTCATGATGAAGTTCCGTTGGCGGTTGTGGCGATGGTTTCGACGGGATCGAGCTCCTTGCGCTTCATCCCGACGCGGTAGCCTGTAGCGACGAATTCGACGCCGTAGATGTAGAATTGCTGCAGAAAAGTGCCGATGCTGACGACATAGCCTTCGTCGCCCTTCTTGCAGAGCACCTCGCCGATCTCCTTGCCCATGAAGGTGCCGTCGTTGCGGACGGTTTTTTTCGCCCGCACTTTCTGACCGTAATTGTAAAGCGGCGGCTGATTGAGCTCGACGACTTCGCTGTCACGACTGATGTTTGTCATCTCAAATCCTCAGCGGTTGGGCGCTCGAGCGCCTCGGGCGAGGCGCTGCTCGGCGCCGCAGGAACGGAAAAGTCGACGCGCTCGGCGGGCGTATCGCCGTCACGACGGCCGGCCGAAATCCGGTCTTGCGCGGCGGCGCGCACCAGCGGATCTTCATCCTCGGCGAGCCCGCGCACGATCTCGATGTCCGCGCGCAGCACGATTTCGTAGCGGACCCGCCAGTCAGGATCACCCGCCAGTTTTGTGAGACTTGCGGGTTCGAGCCGGCGCGCCGTCTCAAGCCGGACGCCGGCTTCGGGGTCGGCGGCAAGGCGCGAAAGATGCTCGACGCCGATGCGCACGGCGACGACGCGCCGAACCTCGACATCGGCGTCGCCGATCATCAGGACGAGCAGATCAGCCGGAATTTTTCGCGCAACCGTCTGGCGCACGTAATAGTCCGGGTCGGCGATCATTGTCATCAGATCGGCGCCTTCGAGGCGTTGTGCGACGCGGATGCGCACCTCGCGGTGCGGATCGTTGCGCAGCCGCAAAAGATAGCGGTTCGGCAGGCGGCGCGCGGCGCTCCAGCGGACGGCTTCCTCGGGATCGTCGAGCAAACGCGGCAGATGGAACACATCGGCCGCTTTGGCGCCGCAGGCGCGAACCTCGAAATAAGGGTGCTCAAGATAGCCGTTGGCGAGGGTGGGGTTCCAGTCGAAAAAGCGATCGATGCGCCGCGCATAGCGGTCGTGCACGCAGGCCTTCAGCGGCTGGCAGCGGGAATTCAACAATTCGACATGGGCGCAATCTGCGCAAATGACCGCCTCGCCGCGCCAGTCGACGGCTTCGTCGATGTCAGTCTTCATCTTCCGCTCCCATCCTGTCGGCGATGTCGAGCAGCAGCCCTGCGTTGATCTTGTCGGACGGATCCAGCGCGAGGAGCTTGGTTACGGCGGCGCGTCCCTCTTCGATCGCGCCGGTCCGCATGTGCAAATAGGCGTAGCCCTTCAGCGTGAAGGTAAAGAAACGCGGCAATACCGCGGAATAGGAGCCGAAATCGGCGTCGCCCGGCTGGACGGCGCGCCAGTCGCCGGCAAGGCCAAGCTCGCTCAGCGCCTTGTCGAGACAGGCCCGGGCGACGCTGATCGCGTCGGCGAGGCGTCCCTTGTAGAAATAGAAACGGTAGAGTCCGATCAGCACCGCGGGATGATGCGGCGCCGCTTCGAGCGCTTCGAGCAACAGCGTCTCGGCGACGTCGTCGAGATGATAAGACGCCGCCGCTTCGCGGAGGCGGCGCTCCGCGACGGCCGGGAGCCCCTCGCCGAGAATCGACGCCGCGATGGCGTCGATCTCGAGCGCGGCGGGCGCCTTTGCGTCTATGTCGTCGCTCGCGAACATTCTGGCCCTATTTCACCGACGTGAGGGTTGCTTCTTCCAAAGCCGCTGGCGCGCTGCTGCTGCAGCCGCAAGACGCCTTTTTCGGATCGATGAAGTCAAAGCCCGTCTTCGCTGGCGTATCGACGAAATTGATCGTCACGCCATCGAGCAGGAGCCGGGCTTCGGCGCCAAGGAACAGGCTGACGCCGTCCTGGGTGAAGACCTGCTCATTGCCGACTGGCGCCGGCTGCACGCTGAATTCAGCGCTGAGACCGGAGCAACCGCCCGGCGTCACTTGCAGCCGGAGGCCGCTGCCTGGCCCCCCGTCGAACATGACGAGGCGGCGCACGAATTTATGAGCGGCGGGGGTCAGGGTGATGTTCATGCCGCGTTCCCTTGGTAGCGCGGCAGCGCGTTGTCGATCACGCAGGTATTGTCCACCGGGCAGACCGCGACGCATTGCGGAATATCAAAATAGCCAATGCACTCGGTGCATTTCTTCGGGTTGATGACGAAGGTGCCGCCTTTCTCGGTGATCGCGACATTGGGGCATTCGGCTTCGCACGCCGAACATGACGTGCATTGGGAGGCGACGATTTTGTAGGTCATGGCTCACTCCTTTCCTGACGAATTTTATGACTGAGCGTTTTCGGGTGTGAAAACGCTCAGTCGCTTTTGATGGGACGCATCGTCCTGGCGCGGAAGTCGGCGACGTCCGCGGAAGATGCACGTCCCGGTCAGACCGGGACGAAAGCGCCTTGGCGGATGTCGGCGTCGCCGCGGACAACATGTGCGACTTCGCCGCTATTCACCTTGGCGAGATAGTCCTTGAAGTAGGCGATCGCCGATTGCTCGATGAATTCGAAGGCGTATTGATCGACCGGATCGATGCCGGCCGCGCGCAGCGAATCTTTCGGGCAGCCGCCGATCTTGGCGACGAACACAGCCGCGCAATCATTGATGGCGCGAATGACCGTCTCGAGCGCGTCTTCCTCGCCGTAGCCGCCCTGGCAATAAAGATCGACGCGGCGGTGGCCGACGAATTTCGCGCCCTTGGTGCTGAGTTCGTAGATCTGGAATTCCTTGGCGTGGCCAAAGTGCTCGTTGACGCGCCCGCTGCCCTTGGTCGCGACGGCGATCAGGATCTCGATGTCGCTTGACGCGCCGGCCAGGGTTTCGAGCTCGGCATTCTTGGCTTCGACCTTGGCGATGCGCTCTTCCTCGACCTTGTTCTGGTAGGCCTTGCGCGATTCAAGATCGTAGTTGACTTCCATTTCCATGATCTTGTCGGTGGTGAACTCGGCGCTGCGATCTTCGCCAAGCAGTCCGACGGCGTCGGCGCGGCACTGGCGGCAATGCCGCATCATGTTCATTTCGCCTTCGCAGCTGTCCTGCAGCGCCTTCAGCTCCTGCGCCGAGGGACCGCGCTGGCCGGTAAGGCCGAACACCGTGCCATGCTCCGGAGCGGAGATCAGCGGCATGATGTTGTGCAGGAAAGCGCCGCGCGATTTGACCGCACGGTTGACTTCGACGAGATGCTTGTCGTTCACGCCGGGGATCATCACCGAGTTGACCTTGCAGAGGATGCCGCGCTCCGTCAGCATTTCGAGGCCCTGCAATTGGCGGTCGGTCAGGATCTTGGCCGCCTCATAGCCGGTGATGCGCTTGTGTTTCCAGAAAATCCACGGATAGATCTTCGCGCCGATTTCCGGATCGACCATGTTGATCGTGATGGTCACATGGTCGACGTTGAATTTGGCGATGGTGTCGACGTGATCAGGCAGTGCGAGGCCGTTGGTCGACAGGCAGAGCTTGATGTCGGGCGCAGTCCGGGAAATCAGTTCGAAGGTTTTGAACGTCTTTTCCGGATTGGCGAGCGGATCGCCGGGGCCTGCGACGCCGAGCACGGTCATCTGCGGGATGGTCGAGGCGACGGCGAGCACCTTTTTGGCGGCCTGTTCCGGCGTCAGCTTCTCGCTGACGACGCCGGGGCGCGATTCATTGGCGCAATCATATTTGCGGTTGCAATAGTTGCATTGAATGTTGCAGGCCGGCGCGACGGCGACGTGCATGCGCGCGTAGTGATGGTGAGCTTCTTCGCTGTAGCAGGGGTGGTTCTTGACTTTTTCCCAGATTTCGGGAGCAAGGTCATTGGCTCCGGCTCCCGTGCCGCAGCTTGATTTGCCGCTGCTGCCGGTCGTTTCACATCCCTTGTGTTCGGCGATCTTCTGCATGAGATCGTCGAGGGCGTCGGGTTCGCCGGCGTCATGTTCAATGTTTTGATAGGCTTCTTCCATATCAGTTCCTCGCGGGTAGGCTCTGCGCCAGAACTCTCGGATCGCGGCTCGACTTTGCTGTTTGACTGGTCGAGCAAAGCACCGTGCAAGGACAGTTCGGCAACAACCGTGCCATCGCGGTTGAACGTGGCAAGCAACTGATATTTAGAGAGATTTTAGATTAGATGTGGCGATGTCGCGATGCTGACACTGTCGGAAAGCGAATGCCGCCATGTCAGTTAATCGACACTTCGGAAAACGGGGCCGCAGATTCCGAAAGATTGCCGCGGCCTTGCCAGCGGCGCGATAAACCCACAGAAACTATCGCGAGACAATGATCTCAATCAATCGCGGCGCGCCCGGTCGAGATGAACAAGGACGGGGGCTCCAAGCAGGCGAACGCGGCGAACTCTGGAAGCTTTGAGCACGACGCGGAAGGTCGCAGCGTTTTCGGGCCGACATCCTGCTCCCATCAACTGAAAGCGGTCGCCCATGTGTTTGTGGATCGGCCGAATTGGCGATCAAAGCGATCTAGCGGGCGTCCTGGGCGATGACGGCCGATCGCTTTAGAGTCGGAGTCGCATTTTTCTGAAGGGCGCGCATGACCGCTTTGGCGGTGAGGCGGCCGGCGGGGTCCATTCCGGTCCACGCCGCCTGTCGCGTGCGCGGATCGACTTCGGCGAGAACATCGCCTTCGACCACTTCGGTTCCGTCCCGCACGATGCCGATGAGAATGCCGTCCGCCGCTGCGGCCAGAGGCTCGCCGCCGACATGGCCGACGACGAAACCGCGAAAGGCGCGCGAGCCGAGATCGACGGCTGTCCGCCAGGAGCCGCGCCGATGCGCGAAGACGAAGTTTTTAGGATCTGCGGCGGTGGTCTCCGCTGCGCCGCCGGCAATCTTTACGGCGGCGGTCTGCGCCAGCGGCACTGCAACGTCGCAGTTGAGTTTGGCGTCGAACCCCGGCCCGACGCCGATCGTCAATCTGGCGAGATTGCGCAGGTCCGGCCGCAACGCAAGGGGCTGCAGCCGCGCGTCGATGACGAGGTCGAGCTGGCGCAGCACGAGAAGATCGAGGAGGCCGAGCGTCGTTACGGCGACGCAATCTGGCCGCGCGACCGCCGCGAGCACTTCGAGGCCGGTTTCGGCGCGCGCGCCGGAAATCGCGGCGATCATCGCCCGGTCGCCGAACAAGGCGTCATGGAACGACATGCCGCGGCGGTAGACTGGCGGGTTGGAATCGCGGGAGAGAGCGGCGCTCCATCCGCTTCTGTGAAGATGGACGGCGATGGCCGAAGCGACCTCGTTCACTCCCAGAATGACGGCGAAGGGTCTGCTCGAACGACCCGGGGGAAAATGTGAATAATCGACCATGCCAAGCCCTCCAGCGACCGGATAGCAAGCGGCGGGCCAGTAGCGCAAAGCTATGATTTTCCTCTTGAGCGAGCCGCAAACGGGTGGTTACAGCTATATTAAACGAGGAATAGCTTACAGAAGTGTCGGGGTTGTCCGTTTCGCAACATTATAGCGGCGGAAACTGACAATTGTTTCGCAACGGGCTTTTTGGCGATTGTTCGATTTGACCCGGCGGCTTTGTATGATTTCGAACAATCGGCATGGGGCTTGCTTGAATTGTCGCTTAACGGTCCTCAAGAATGTGGCTCTCAATGATTCATGGACAGACGTCTACGGCGCCGCAGCCGATCAGTCGCGCAGCCGATCCGGGGGAAACGACCCTCGTCGGCATTTATGAAATTTCGAAGCTTCTCGCGTCGGTGAACAGGCTCGAAGTGTCCCTGGCCGGCGTATTGACGTTGCTCTCCAGTTTTCTCGAGATGCGGCATGGGCTGATCGCCCTCCTCGACAAGAACGGCAAGCCGGAAATCGTCGTCGGCTCCGGATGGTCGGAACAGAATGCGAAGCTTTATTTCGACCGCCTGCCGGAACGGGCGATTGGCCAGATCGTCACCACCAAAATGCCGCTGGTCGTCGAAAATGTTTACGCTTCGCCCCTGTTCGAAGGGTCGGATCTCACAGGCTGGGGGCGGGCGGATGGCGAGCCCTTCGCCCTCATCGGCGTTCCGATCAAGGATGGCGATGAAGTTATAGGCGCCTTGACCGTAGATCGTAACAATACCAATCGCGCCAGCGTCAGATTTGATCATGATGTGCGCTTTTTGACCATGATCGCCAATCTTGTTGGCCAGACTCTCCGTCTGCAAAAGCTCGTCGCGCGCGACCGCGAGCGGCTGATGCAGGAAAATGCGCGGCTCGAAAAAAGCGCGCGTCCCCGCTCGCCCGAGACGCGATTCAGCGGCATCGAGGGCATCGTCGGCGATAGCCCGGCCGTGCGCGCCGTGGTCAAGAAGATCCGGATCGTCGCAAAGAGCCGTTCGACCGTGCTGTTGCGCGGCGAATCCGGCACCGGCAAGGAGCTTTTTGCGGCGGCGATCCATAATCTGTCGCCTCGCCACGGCAAGCCTTTCATCAAGCTCAACTGCGCGGCTCTGCCGGAGAGCGTGCTTGAGTCGGAACTGTTCGGCCACGAACGGGGCGCGTTCACGGGCGCCCTCGCGACGCGCAAGGGCCGGTTCGAACTTGCTGACGGCGGCACATTGTTCCTCGACGAGATCGGCGATATTTCGCCAGCGTTCCAGGTCAAATTGCTACGCGTGCTGCAAGAGGGGGAATTCGAGCGGGTCGGCGGCTCGCGCCCGCTGAAGGTCGATGTGCGGCTGGTTTGCGCCACCAACAAAAACCTCGAGGACGCCGTCAAGCGCGGCGAATTCCGCGCCGACCTGTATTATCGCATTACGGTTGTGCCGATCTTTCTGCCGCCGCTGCGCGAGCGCGAAGGCGACATTCTGCCGCTCGCCAATGAATTTCTGCGCCGCTTCAACAGCGAGCAGAAAACCGAACTGGTGCTGACGGCGTCCGCGATCGCCGTTCTCGCGGAATGCAAGTTCCCCGGCAATATTCGCGAACTTGAAAATTGCGTGCGCCGCACGGCGACGATGGCCCCGGGCGACGAAATCGAGCAAAACGATTTCGCCTGCCACAATGATGGCTGCCTGTCAGCGATCTTGTGGAAAGGGTCCGACGCGCCGCAAGTCAGTCACAGGCATATCGAGGCCCCTGTCGGCCTTACGCGTCTGCCGCCGGTCGAGACGGCGCGCGATGTCGCCGCGTCCGAGACCGCCGCCGCATCGCTTCCCCAGCTGGCGGAGGGCGCCTTGCCTCCGGCGGGCGAGGGCGCGTTCCGGTCGGACCGCGAACGCATCGTCGACGCCATGGAGCGCGCCGGTTGGGTCAAGGCCAAAGCCGCCCGAGTCCTCGGCATTACGCCAAGACAGATCGGCTATGCGCTGCGAAAGCACAATATACGCGTCAAGAAATTCTAAAGGTCGCGCGAGGAGCAAGATGTGCGGGCGCGTGTCGCGGCCCGTGCATCTGGTTGAGCGGAGCGTGGCAAGGATCTGGCGACAAGAAAAAAGGCGCAGCCACAGATTTGCGGCGGCGCCTTTCCAAATCGTTCAGTCGTTCAAGATCGCGACTTGCGACCCCTTGCGGATCAAACCGGACGATGCTCGTAACGGTTCTTGACCGGCCCCATCCGCTCCAGCCCCTGCGCGAAACTGATGGCGTCGTAGGAATCGTCGAAAGCAAGGGCCGCCTCCGCCACAGCGTCGGTCTTGCCGCCGATCGTCAGTTTCTTGAGATCGGTTTTGTCGAGCCTCAGCAGCTCCAGCACTTCATTATAGACAGTCGATTCGTCGAGCGGCAGCACGAAGAAGGGAATGCCGTCGATCTCGACATGATATTTGGCGAGCAGATCGATGTTGTTGCAGAAGGCGAAATATTTTCCGGTCGGGCTGAGCTTGCCTTTGAGAACGTCGGCGAAGGTTTGCAGATGTTCGAACGACAGGAAATTGGCGGTCAGAAAGGGAATCGTCTCGGCGCCGGCGTCGGCGACCGCGATGACCTGTTCGCAGGCAAGTTCCGGCGGGCGCTTCTCGTCGGCGAAGGACTGCTGGAATTTCAGCGCGATCCCGCCGCGATAGCCAAAGCGACCGGGCTTTTCCGTGGCGCCCTTGAAGACCGCGTTAATCAGTCGGCCTTCGGCTTCGAGAGAGGCGAAGGGCGTTTCAGTGATGCTTGTCATGTGCGTTTTCCGGATCGTTGCGAAGCCAGTCGGCCAGTTTAAGGAAAGCGCTCTTCAGCCGTTCGCGGAGCGGCTGCTCCGTGACGACCTCATCGAGCGCCGCGTTCATGCAGGCGAGCCAGGCGTCGCGCTCGCCGGGACCGATGGAGAAACGGACGTGCCGCATGCGCAGACGCGGGTGTCCCCGCTTCTGCGAATAAAGAGCCGGTCCCCCAAGCCACTCGCCGAGATAAAGTTTCAGGATCGCTTTCGTCGATCCGAGATCTTCTGCATGCATGGCGCGAATGGTTTGCGCCTCGGGGCGCTCATCCATGTTGCGGTAGAAGGATTCGACCAGGCGATCGACGGCGGCGGCGCCTCCGATGAGATCGAAGTCCCGGATCGCGGTTTGCAGCTCTTGGTCAACCATGGCGATAGTGAATTCCCAAGCCCCGCCGATCATCGGCGCGGGTAATGAAGCGGCGGTGGAAACGACCTGTGGCCGCTTCGTTCTTTCAAGCTTGTTATCGATTTATGGCGCTCGCCCGGCGGTCTTGTTTTGCGTCGGAGCGATCGGGGGCCGTGAGGCTGACGAACAGTCCGGCTCAGCGGCGCGGATCGATCTTGCGAACCCTGATGATAAGGTCGGCGCTGATGATCTCCATGCCTTCGGGCGGCTGCGGCAGGCCAAGCACGCCAACGGCTTCCGGAGGAATGTCGAGGAGATCCTCTTCGTTCTCGAGCAGGAAATGATAATGCGGCCCCGTATTGGTGTCGTACCAGGTTCGCGAGCCCTGGACGGCGATCTCGCGCAGCAGGCCGGCTTCGGTGAACTGGTTCAGCGCATTATAAACGGTGGCGAGCGAAATCGGCGGCCGCGCCTGCTTCGACCTGGCGTGCAATGTCTCGGCGGTCACGTGGCAGTCGCCATTCGCGAATAAAAGCGCGACCAGCGTCAGGCGCTGGCGGGTCGGCCGCAGTCCGGCCGCCCGCAGCTTGGCGCGCATGGCTGCCTGGAAATCGCGTCCCTTGGGAGCGAATTCCGATCCTCCATATGGCTGGGACGTGGCTTGCGATGTCATTTCGGCCTATCTCAGGGTTTCACGCGAAGGGGGCCGCGCGCTCTTGGTCTCCCGTCACATTTCGATCAAAAATCGCATCGACGGGAGGCATTCCCGATAGAACAGCACGGGTCGTGCCAATCCCGCATTGATCGTCCGCAAGAGCGGGTCTCCCTCTGGGAGATTGGCGCGTCGCGCGGCGGCGAGGCGGCGGCGTCGTTTTCTCGACATGCGGCAGTGTCGGGAAACGGACACAAACCCGAACCCGCCATCGCCGCGGCCCGCGGAGCCCGCGCCGCTATTTTTTCGCCAGCAGGTCGCGAATTTGTTCCAGCAGAACTTCCTGCTTTGGCGGTTCGGTCGACGCCGGAGCTCGCTTCGGCGTCAGCTTGTTCACCGCCTTGACGATAAGGAAGAGGACGAAAGCGACGATCAGGAAATTGATCAGAAGCGTAATGAAATTCCCATAGGCGATGGTTGCGCCGGCCTGGCGGGCCCGCGCCAAGGTTGGCTGCGGCGCGCCGGACAATTGCCAATAGAGATTGGAAAAATCGACGCCGCCGGTGACGCGGCCGACGATCGGCATGATGATGTCATTGACAACCGACTGCACCAGCCCGCTGAAGGCGGCGCCGATGATGAAGCCAATGGCCAGGTCGATCAGATTGCCCCTGAGGGCGAATTCCTTGAATTCCTTGAACATGCCGCCTCACTTACTGAATAGGATCGCTTGATCGCGCGCCCGCGCGGCGCGTCGCTTCAACACGGCGGGCGACGCAGGGTTCAGTCGGCGGGACCGGCTCGCGTCAGTGCTGGCCGCTAAACACGGATGCATCGCGTCGCAAGGGCTGCTAAAGAGCCCGCGCTGTTGGATTCGTTCACCCAAATTCTCAGGGTGGTCGAACCCCGGCGCTCAGCGGGCGCGGGAGGACGGGCGCCGGCGAGCGAACGCGTGGCCTTGGCCTCTAGCCCGAAGCGAACTCAAAATGGGACGGGCCAGGCGCGCGCTTATCCTGATCCCGCTCCAGGGGAACGCCGCATGATTTCCGACATGCAGAATGTCGAGCACCTGTCGCGCGTCATCTCGCAGGCGACCGCTCCCGCCTTTCTTCTGGGGGCCGTCGCCGCCTTCGCTTCCATCCTCAGCGTCCGCATGGACAAGATCACGGATCGCAGCCGCGCTCTCAACGCCATATCGGACGACGACCCGGCTCGCGCCCGTCTCAAGGCCGACATTCCGCGGCTGGTGCGACGCGCGGTCTTGATCAGGCGCGCGATCTTCCTTGCCGTCTGCAGCGCCATCGCCAGTTCGGGCCTGCTTCTCTTCGCCTTCGCCAGCGCATTTTTTCAAATCGCGCACGAGCCGGGTCTCGCGCTTCTGTTTTCTGTGGCGCTGCTTTTGTTGATCGGATCCTTGGTCTCCTTCGCCATGGAGCTGAGAATATCACTCAACGCTCTTGACCATCACGCATGAGCTCGCAGGCGGCCTCGCCGTGACGATCGGAAAAGGTCTATAGCTGTGTCTCTCCGAAAGTCGCCGCTTGCAAGGCGAGGCCGGAGTTCAGGAAACGCGGCGGTCCATCCGGACGGCCGTTCTCAAGGGGACTGTCAATGAAAACATTCATTCTCGCGGCGTCGACCGCTTTGGTCATGATGGGCGCCATGGCGGTGTCGGTGGAAGAGGCCGGCGCCGTCGTCTGCGCGCGCGGCGTCTATCGCGCAGGCTGCGCCGGGCCCAATGGAGCGGTCGTCGCGCGCCGCGGCGTCTATGCGCGGCCGGTCTATGGCGCGCGCAGGGTCTACGCGCCGCGCGGCGTCTACCGCCGCTATTGATTGGCGGGTCGCCGTAGTGCGGCTAACTTGACCTTTGCCGCCGGCGTCACAGCGCCGCCGGCGCGTCTGCGCCCTCGGCCGTCGCCGTGGGGCCATTAACTGCCGACGGGACATCGCAAAGCTGCCCTTTATAGAAGGCTTCTATCAACCGATGAAACAAGCCCATTGATCTTTGACGTTCGGCGGGCCACGTTTTCCAGACAACAAGCAAAAGCAGGCGTCATGGGTGGAACAATGTCTGGGGCGTCCAATTGGAACGCAGAGCGGGCCGCACAAATCATCAATGAACATCTTGGCCTTGAGGGGCCGATGCTGCCGATTCTTCACGCGTTGCAGGACGAATTCGGCTATGTCAGCGCCGACGCCGTTCCGATGATCGCCAAAGCGCTCAATCTGAGCCGGGCCGAAGTTCATGGCGTCACAAGTTTTTATCATGATTTCCGCCATGAACCCGCCGGGCGGCATGTGCTGAAGCTCTGTCGCGGCGAATCCTGCCAGAGCATGGGCAGCGAGGAGCTTGCGCGTAAATTCCTCGCCGGCCGCGGCCTCGAATGGGGCGGGACGACGGCGGACGGGGATTTGACGGTCGAAGCCATCTATTGCCTTGGTCTTTGCGCCTGCTCGCCCGCGGCCATGCTGGATGATGAACTGATTGGCCGGCTCGACGCGGAGACGCTGGCCGAGGCGGTTGACACGGTGAGCATATGACCCGGCTTTTCATCCCGAAAGACGCCGCCGCGCTGGCGCTGGGGGCCGAAAAGGTCGCCGCGAAAGTCCTCGCCGAGGCGCAGGCGCGCGGAGTTGACGTCGAGATCGTCCGCACCGGCTCGCGCGGCATGCTGTTCCTTGAACCGCTGATCGAGGTCGAAACCGCCGAAGGGCGTGTCGGCTATGGGCCGGTCAAGGCGTCCGATGTCTCCTCTCTGTTCGACGCGGGCCTGCTCAACGGCGGCGCGCATGCGCTCGGCATCGGCCGGGTCGAGGATCATCCCTATCTCAAGCGCCAGACGCGGCTGACCTTCGCTCGCTGCGGCATTGTCGATCCGGTCTCGCTGGCCGATTACGCCGCGCTCGACGGCTGGAAGGGCCTTGCCCGCGCCATCGAGATCGGCCCGGCGGCGACGATCGCCGAAGTGACCGCATCTGGTTTGCGCGGACGCGGCGGGGCAGGGTTCCCGACCGGAATCAAATGGAAGACGGTCTCCGAGGCGCCCGCAGACCGGCGCTATATCGTCTGCAACGCGGATGAGGGCGACAGCGGCACCTTCGCCGACCGCATGATCATAGAGGGCGATCCCTTCGCCCTCATCGAGGGCATGGCCATCGCCGGCGTCGCCGTCGGCGCGACCAGGGGCTATGTCTATTGCCGGTCCGAATATCCGCACGCGATCAAAACCTTCAACGAGGCGATCGCGGTCGCCCGCGCGGCCGGCTATCTCGGGCCGAATATCCTTGGCTCGGGCCTTGCCTTCGATCTCGAGATGCGGACCGGCGCCGGCGCTTATGTTTGTGGCGAGGAAACGGCGCTGCTCGACAGCCTCGAGGGCAAGCGCGGCATTGTCCGCGCCAAGCCGCCGCTGCCGGCGCATAAGGGCCTGTTCGGACGCCCGACAGTCATCAATAACGTGCTCTCCCTCGTCGCCGTGCCGCATATTCTCGCCAAGGGCGGCGAATTTTACGCGAGCTTCGGCATGGGACGTTCGCGCGGGACGATGCCGATCCAGATCGCCGGCAATGTCCGCTTCGGCGGCCTGTTCGAGACGGCCTTCGGCCTGAGCCTTGGCGAGATCGTCGAGGATATCGGCGGCGGAACGCGCTCAGGCCGCCCGATCCGGGCGGTGCAGTGCGGCGGCCCGCTCGGCGCCTATCTGCCCGTCTCGCAATTCGACACGCCGTTCGACTATGAGGCTTTTTCCAAGAAGGACGCGCTCATCGGCCATGGCGGGGTCGTCGTCTTCGACGACACGGTCGATATGGCGCAGATGGCGCGCTTCGCGATGGAGTTCTGCGCGATCGAGAGCTGCGGCAAGTGCACGCCCTGCCGTATCGGCTCGACGCGCGGCGTCGAAACGGTCGACCGCATCCGCGCCGGAGTCAAAGTCGAGGAGAACATCGCGCTGCTGGAAGACCTCTGCAACACGATGAAATTCGGTTCGCTCTGCGCTCTCGGCGGCTTTGCTCCCTATCCGGTGACGAGCGCTCTGCGTCATTTCCCGGAAGATTTTGCCCCGCGCCACGCAATCGCGGCTGAGTGAAGGAAGATAGCGATGGCTCTGATCACCGAGATCGATTTCGGCACTCCCGCCCAAAAATCCGAAAAAATGGTGACGCTGACGATCGACGGAGTCGAAGTCAGCGCGCCCGAAGGCACCTCCATCATGCGCGCCGCGATGGAGATGGGCACGGAAATCCCAAAACTTTGCGCGACGGATTCGATCGAGGCGTTCGGCTCCTGCCGGCTTTGCCTCGTCGAAATCGAGGGGCGCAACGGCACGCCGGCCTCCTGCACAACTCCGGTCGCGCCCGGCATCTCCGTCAAAACGCAGACGCCGCGGCTGAAGGCGCTGCGCAAGGGCGTGATGGAGCTTTATATCTCCGACCATCCGCTCGATTGCCTGACCTGTTCGGCCAATGGCGACTGCGAATTGCAGACGCAGGCGGGCGCGGTCGGCCTGCGCGACGTCCGCTACGGCTATGAGGGCGCCAACCATTTCGACAACGTCAAGGACCTGTCCAATCCCTATTTTGCCTATGACCCGGCCAAATGCATCGTCTGCAACCGCTGCGTGCGCGCCTGCGAGGAAGTGCAAGGCACTTTCGCCCTGACAATCGACGGGCGCGGCTTTGGCAGCCGGGTCGCCGCCGGCCAGGACGAGCCGTTCCTCGAATCGGAATGCGTCTCCTGCGGCGCCTGCGTCCAGGCCTGCCCGACGGCCACGCTGATGGAAAAATCGGTGATCGAGATCGGTCTGCCCGAGCATTCGGCGGTGACAACCTGCGCCTATTGCGGCGTCGGCTGCACTTTCAAGGCCGAAATGCGCGGCGAGGAGCTCGTCCGCATGGTTCCGCACAAGGACGGCAAGGCCAATCATGGCCATTCCTGCGTCAAGGGCCGCTTCGCCTATGGCTATGCGACGCATCGCGACCGCATCCTGAAGCCGATGATCCGCGCCTCGATCGAGGATCCGTGGCGCGAAGTGTCCTGGGAGGAGGCGATCAATTACGCCGCCTCGCAGTTCCGGCGTATCCAGGCGGAGCATGGCAAGCATGCGATCGGCGGCATCACCTCCTCGCGCTGCACCAATGAAGAGACCTATCTCGTCCAGAAGCTGATCCGCGCCGGTTTCGGCAATAATAATGTCGACACCTGCGCGCGCGTCTGCCACTCGCCGACCGGCTACGGCCTCAAGACCGCCTTCGGCACCTCGGCCGGCACGCAGGATTTCGACTCCGTCGAAGAAACCGATGTGATGCTGGTGATCGGCGCCAATCCGACCGATGGTCATCCGGTCTTCGGCTCGCGCATGAAGAAGCGGCTGCGCGCCGGAGCGAAGCTGATCGTCATCGATCCGCGCCGCATCGATCTTGTCGAGACGCCGCACGTCAAGGCGGATTTCCATCTGCCGCTTCAGCCGGGCTGCAATGTTTCGGTGGTGACGTCGCTCGCCCATGTCATCGTGACAGAAGGACTCGTCAATGAGGCGTTCGTGCGCGAACGCTGTGACTGGTCG
Source organism: Methylocella silvestris (assembly GCF_002891535.1). Lineage (GTDB taxonomy): Bacteria > Pseudomonadota > Alphaproteobacteria > Rhizobiales > Beijerinckiaceae > Methylocapsa > Methylocapsa silvestris_A. The sequence continues at coordinate 435,190 of NZ_PDZR01000001.1, forward strand.
GAGTTTCAGGACTGGGCGGCTTTTGTCTCCGAGCCGCGCCATAGCCCCGAAGAAGTCGAGAAGATTTCAGGCGTTCGCGCCGACCTCATCCGCAGCGCCGCGAGGCTTTACGCGACCGGCGGCAACGCGGCGATCTTCTATGGCCTTGGCGTGACGGAGCACAGCCAGGGATCGACGACCGTGCTCGCGATCGCAAACCTTGCCATGGCCACCGGAAATCTCGGCCGGCCGGGCGTCGGCGTTAATCCGCTGCGCGGTCAGAACAATGTCCAGGGGGCCTGTGACATGGGCTCTTTCCCGCATGAATTCGCGGGCTACCGCCATGTGTCGGACACGGCCGCCCGCGACGTCTATGAAAGTCTGTGGGGCGTCGCGCTCGAGCACGAGCCGGGGCTGCGCATTCCAAACATGCTAGACGCCGCCGTCGAGGGAACGTTCCGCGGCATTTATATCCAGGGCGAGGACATTCTGCAGTCGGACCCCGACACGCATCACGTCGCTTCCGGCCTCAAGGCGATGGAATGCGTCGTCGTCCAGGATCTGTTCCTGAATGAAACGGCCAATTACGCCCATGTCTTCCTGCCGGGCTCGAGCTTCCTTGAGAAGGATGGCACCTTCACCAACGCCGAGCGCCGCATTCAGCGCGTGCGCAAGGTGATGAGTCCGAAGAACGGTTACGGCGATTGGGAGATCACCATGCTGCTCTCCAACGCCATGGGCTTCAAGATGTCCTACAAACATCCAAGCGAGATCATGGACGAGATCGCGCTGACGACGCCGAGCTTTGCCGGCGTCTCCTACGCCAAGCTTGACGAGATGGGCTCTGTGCAATGGCCCTGCAACGCGGCCGCCCCCGACGGCACTCCGGTCATGCATATCGGCGGCTTTGCCGGCGGCAAGGGCAAATTCGTGATCACCGAATATGTCGCGACCGACGAGCGCACGGGGCCGCGCTTCCCGCTGCTGCTGACGACGGGGCGTATCCTCAGCCATTATAATGTCGGGGCGCAGACGCGGCGGACCGCCAATGTCGCCTGGCATCCGGAGGATCTTCTCGAAATCCATCCGCACGACGCCGAGCTGCGCGGCGTCAAGGGCGGCGATTGGGTGAAGGTGCAGAGTCGCGCCGGCGATACCACGCTGCGCGCGCTGATTACCGACCGGGTCGCCCCGGGCGTTGTCTATACGACGTTCCATCACCCGATGACGCAGGCCAATGTGGTGACGACGGAATTTTCTGACTGGGCGACCAATTGTCCGGAATTCAAGGTGACGGCGGTGCAGGTTTCGCCCTCAAATGGTCCGTCCGAATGGCAGGAGAGCTACCGCCAGCAGGCCGAGCAAAGCCGCCGCATCTTGCAGGAGGCGGACGCGGCGGAATGAGCGATCTCGACCGCGATGGCGCCTTGGCGTGCGAGGCGCCGGCTCCGGTCATGCGGGCGCCCTGCCTCGCGCAGCGCGGCGCGATGTTTTCGCCCGCCGCGCGAGACGTGCCGGAAGAGACGGCGATCGCCTTGACCTTCAACGGCGCGACGCACGCCGTCATGATGGCGACGCCGGCCGATTTTGAGGATTTCGCGATCGGCTTTTCCTTCACGGAAGGTCTCATCGACAAGGTCTCGGACCTCTCGGGGTTCGAAATGATTCCGACTAAACTCGGCGTCGAATTGCGCTCCTGGCTGCCGGCGGAGCGCGCCAGCGATCATGCAGCGCGCCGCCGCGCCATGGCCGGCCCGACCGGCTGTGGCCTCTGCGGCATCGAAAGCCTCGAGCAGGCGATGCGCGCCGCGCCGCCCGTCTCGAGCGCGCTGACCTTCGGCCGCCGCGACATCTCGGAGGCGATCGCCTCGCTCGGGGCGGGGCAATTTTTGAACGAACAAACGCATGCGGTTCATGCCGCGGGGTTCTGGACGCCAGCGCGGGGCCTCGTCGCCGCGCGCGAGGATGTTGGCCGTCATAATGCACTGGACAAGCTCGCCGGCGCGCTGCTGCGCGCGGGCGTCGCGCCGGCCGAGGGGCTCGTTCTCCTGACGAGCCGCGTCTCGGTCGAACTCATTCAGAAGATTGCGCGCATGGGCGCCGCCGCCGTTGTCGCCATCTCCGCGCCGACCGCAGCCGCGATTCGGCTCGCCGACGCCTGCGGCGTCACCCTTGTCGCCGTCGCGCGGGGCAAGGATTTCGAGGTCTTCACGCATCCTGCGCGTATTATCGATCGGGTCGCCGCCAATGTCGCCTAGCAACAAACTTGTCTATATGGCCAATCAGATCGGGAAATATTTTTCCTCGCAAAAGCACACTGATCCGGCCGCGGGCATCGCCGATCATCTGCGCAAGTTCTGGGATCCGGCGATGCGGGCGAAGATCGTCAAGCATCTCGACGAGGGCGGCATGGATCTCGATCCCGACGTCAGGCAGGCGGTGCGCCTGCTGCAAGCGACAAGCCGCGTCGACGCCGGCGCGCTTGAAAGCGCCGCGGGCAAGTAGCGCACGCCACTCCGCGTATAAGGCTGCGCCCGGACGCCGCCGCAGCCTTATCGCTTGCGGCGCCTTATGGCCTTATTTTGTGCGCCGCAGCTCAGCCTGTTGTCCGTCCGTAGCCTGCGACTGTAGTCGTATTGCTGCGACGCGGCGACCTTTTGGCGCAATTTTGAATTGATTTAACGCATTGCTTCATCCCTATGATTCGTCCAAGTTCCGCTTCTCTCCGCAGGCAGTCTCTGAGCTGTCTCAATAATTGAACGCTGCGAACGGGCGCCTTTCATGTCTCAAACGCTTTCTCCCGCCGCCGCCAAAACTCCAAGATTCGGCGAAATTGGCCTCGCGGGCGTGCTTGCTGTTCTCGCCTTGCTGACGGCCTTTATCGCCGTCAAGGCGTGGACGCCGGGCTACGCCTTCCACATGGTCGTGCTTTGCCTCGCCAGCGTCGCGGGCATTTATGCGATCTATCTGCGCTACCAGAAGCGCGAGGCCGCCTGGCCGCCGCAGGAGCTGGACGGCGTTCCCAACTATAATTTCGGCCCGATCAAATTCTGCACCCTCGCCTCGGTATTCTGGGGCATAGCGGGCTTCACGGTCGGCCTTTACATAGCGCTGGAACTGGCCTTTCCCGACCTCAATTTCGCGCGCTGGGTCAATTTCGGACGCCTGCGGCCGCTGCACACCTCGGCCGTCATCTTCGCGTTTGGCGGCAATATCTTGCTCGCGACTTCGCTCTATATCGTTCAGCGGACCTCCCGCGCCCGCCTTCCCGGCGACCTCTCGCCCTGGTTCATAGCGCTTGGCTATAATCTTTTCATCGTCATCGCCGGCACTGGCTATCTGCTCGGCATTACCCACTCCAAAGAATACGCCGAACCCGAATGGTACGCGGACCTTCTGCTCGTCGCCGTCTGGCTGACCTATTTCGGCGTCTTCCTCGGCACGATCATGAAGCGGTCCGAACCGCATATCTATGTCGCCAACTGGTTCTTCCTCGCTTTCATCGTCACCATCGCGGTCCTCGTTCTCGGCAATAATGCGGCGATCCCTGTCTCGTTGTTCTCGCCGAAATCCTACATCGTGTGGTCGGGCGTCCAGGACGCCATGATCCAGTGGTGGTACGGCCACAACGCGGTCGGCTTCTATCTGACGGCCTCCTTCCTCGGCATGATGTATTATTTCGTGCCGAAGCGGGCAGGGCGGCCGGTCTATTCCTATCGCCTGTCGATCATCCATTTCTGGGCGCTGATCTTCCTCTATATCTGGGCGGGTCCGCACCATCTCCACTTCACGGCGCTTCCCGATTGGGCGCAGACGCTGGGCATGACCATGTCCATCATCCTGTGGATGCCCTCCTGGGGCGGCATGATCAACGGAATGCTGACGCTTTCCGGCGCGTGGGACAAGCTGCGCACCGATCCCGTGCTGCGACTGCTCGTTGTCTCGATCGCCTTTTACGGAATGTCGACGTTCGAAGGGCCGTTGATGTCGATCAAGACGGTCAACTCGCTCAGCCATTACACGGACTGGACCATCGGCCATGTCCATTCCGGCGCGCTCGGATGGGTCGGCTACATTTCCTTCGGCGCGCTCTATTGCATCGTTCCCTGGCTCTGGAACCGCCGCGGCCTCTATTCGCTCAAGCTCGTCAATTGGCACTTCTGGATTTCGACGATCGGCATTGTCTTCTACATTAGCTCGATGTGGGTCGCCGGCATCATGCAGGGTCTGATGTGGCGCGCCTATACTTCGCTTGGCTTCCTCGAATATTCCTTCATCGAGACCGTCGAGGCGATGCATCCGATGTATGTGATCCGCGCGCTCGGCGGCTTCCTGTTCCTCGTCGGCGCCCTGATCATGGCCTACAACCTCTACATGACGATCGTCTCGCCCGACGCCGCAGAGGTGCCGGAATCGCGGCCCTCGCCGCAACCGCGTCTCGTTCCGGCCGAGTAGGAGACTTATAGCGTGTCCGCGACAAACCAAGCTCCGACGCCGAAGCGCTCGCTGTGGGATTACCATGCGATCTTCGAGAAGAATTCGATCATTCTGGTCCTCGGCATTCTGGTCGCTATTTCGATCGGCGGCCTCGTCGAGATCGTCCCGCTGTTCTTCCTCAAGGCCACGATTGAAAAGGTCGACGGCGTCCGTCCGAAGACGCCGCTGGAGCTCGCCGGCTTCGACATCTATGTCCGGGAGGGCTGCTATCTGTGCCATTCGCAGCAGGTCCGCGCCTTGCGTGACGAGGTCGAGCGCTACGGCCATTACTCGCTCGCCGCCGAGAGCATGTATGATCATCCTTTCCAATGGGGCTCGAAGCGCAACGGCCCGGATCTCGCTCGCATCGGCGGCAAATATTCGGACGATTGGCATCGCGACCATCTGCGCCATCCGCAAGCGGTGGTGCCGGCCTCAATCATGCCGCGCTACGGATTCCTTGAGGAGACGCCGCTCGACGGCGCCCATATCGCCGACAATATGAAAACGCTCGCCCTCGTCGGCGTCCCCTATACGCAGGACATGATCGACAAGGCGCAGGAGGATCTTTCGGCGCAGGGCTCGCCGGATTCGCCGGGCGTCGCCGATCTGCAAGCGCGCTATCCCAAGGCGAGCGCGCATGAGTTCGGCGCGGACAAGCGACCGCTGACCGAAGCCGACGCTGTAATCGCCTATCTGCAGCAGCTCGGCACGCAGATCGACTTCAAGATTTACGACAACAAGGCGAACATCCGGTGAGGCGCTTCAATGTCCACCTATGAAATTTTGCGACAGTTCGCGGCGACCTGGGGTCTTGCCTACTTCAGCGTGATCTTCATCGTCGTCGTCGTCTATGCGCTTTGGCCGTCGAAAGGCGCCGCCTTCGACGAGGCGGCTCGCATTCCCCTCAGAGAGGATTGATCCCGTGGCCGATCATGCTCACGGCGGCGATTATGACGCCGCGACCGGAAAAACAACAACGGGCCACAGCTGGGACGGCATCTCGGAGCTGAACACGCCATTGCCGCGGTGGTGGCTCTACACGCTTTACGGCTGCATCGTCTGGGCGATCATCTACTGGGTGCTGTTTCCGGCGTGGCCTTGGTTCGGCGGCGCGACGAAGGGTCTTCTTGGCTGGAACTCGCGCACGGTTGTCGCGCGCGAGTTGGACGAGCTCAGGGCTTCGCGCAGCGCCATGAACGACAAGCTCGCCGCCGCCTCGCTGCAGCAGATTGAGGCGACGCCAGAACTGCTCGCTTTCGCTCGCGCCGAGGGCGCGGCGGCCTTTGCGCAGAATTGCTCGCCTTGCCATGGCGCCGGCGCTCAGGGGTCGCGGGGCTATCCGAACCTCAACGCCGATCGCTGGCTGTGGGGCGGCACGCTGGATCAAATCCACACGACCATCACCCATGGCGCGCGATGGACCGCCGATCCCGACACCCATGCCGGCGTCATGCCGTCTTTCGGCCGCGACGGACTCCTGAACAAGGAGGAAATCTCGACGATCGCCGATTATGTTCGCACACTGTCCGGCAACGCTCCTGACGCTGGAGCCGACCTCGCCAAGGGCAAGCAATTGTTCATCGACAATTGCTCGCCCTGTCATGGCGAGGACGGCAAGGGCAATGTTGATGTGGGCGCGGCGAATCTCACGACGCAGGTCTGGCTTTACGGCCCGACCAAGGCAGATATCATGCACCGCATCGAGGTTGGCGGCGGCGGCGTGATGCCCGCGTGGAAGGGCCGTCTCGACGAAAGCACGATCAAGGCGCTTACTGTTTTCGTCCATACGCTTGGCGGCGGCAAATAGCCGCTCGCCACACATGCATGATTTCCGGAAACGGATCGCGTTTTCGAGTAGAAATCAAGCATTGAAACAAAAAGGAGCGTGGCGCGGAGATGCGCGTTCGCTCCGGCAGGCCGAAGCTGGACAATGACGCAAGCACAAGCGAGCGATCTCGGAGACGACTCACCTCTCTACGCCTCCGCCCCAAAGATCTACCCCCAAAAGGTGACCGGAACCTACCGGCGCATCAAATGGATCCTCCTCGCGGTGACGCTGGGGATCTATTATTTTCTTCCGTTTGTGCGCTGGGATCGCGGTCCCGATGCGCCAAACCAGGCCGTGCTGATCGATTTCGCCAATCGAAAATTCTACTTTTTCTTCATCGAGATCTGGCCGCAGGAAATCTATTATCTGACCGGGCTTCTGATCCTGGCGGCGATGACCCTGTTCCTCATGAACGCGCTCGCCGGGCGCGTTTGGTGCGGCTATCTCTGCCCCCAGACCGTTTGGACCGACCTGTTCTTCTGGACCGAGCGCCTTTTTGAAGGCGATCGCCGCGAGCGGATGCGCAAGGACGCCGGGCCCTGGACCTTCCAGCGCGTGCGCGAGAAAACCTTAAAGCATGTCGTCTGGCTCGCCGTTGCCTGGTGGACCGGCGGCGCATGGGTGCTCTATTTCGCCGACGCGCCGACGCTCGTCGGCAAGATGGCGCGATTCGAGGCGCCGCCCACAGCGCTGATCTGGATCGCGATTTTGACCACGACGACCTATGTGCTCGCCGGCTTCATGCGCGAGCAGGTCTGCCTTTATATGTGTCCGTGGCCGCGCATCCAGGCCGCGCTGACTGACGAAAACGCGCTGAACGTCACCTATCGCTACGATCGCGGCGAGCCGCGCGAATCGCTCAAGAAAGCGAAGCTGCTGCGTTCGGGAGGTGAGAAGATCGGCGACTGCATCGATTGCGGTCAGTGCGTGGCCGTATGCCCGACCGGCGTCGATATCCGCCAGGGGCCGAGCCTCGGCTGCATCCAATGCGGTCTTTGCATCGACGCTTGCGATACGGTGATGGCCAAGATTGATCGTCCGCCCCGGCTCATCGCCTATGACACCGACCTCAATGTCGCGCGCCGCCTCGCGGGCAAGCCCAACGCGTTCAAATTGATCCGCGGCCGCACGATCCTTTACGCCGTCGTCATCTCAGCCGTCGGCGGCATTATGATTGCGGCCCTGGTCGGCCGCAAGGATGTGAGCCTGTCGGTCATGCACGACCGCAATCCGATGTTTGTCAAAACTTCGGATGGATCGATACGCAACGCCGTCACCGCGCATATTGTCAACCGCCACTCGACCGCGCGCAGCTTCTCGATCGAAGTCGAGCGGCCGGCGGGGGCGAGGGTGGCCGTCGTCGGCGGCGACAATGCGGAAGCGGCGCCGATCATTGAAGTCGGGCCGGACCAGGTTCGGGAAGTGCGCGTCTTCGTCATCATGCCGCGCAACGACGCGCTGCCGGCGAGCCAGGAGCTGGTCCTCAAGTTGAAGGACGCCGCGAGCGGCGCATCGACGACGGCGACGGACAATTTCTTCGCGCCCTGAAAACTGGAGCATAGCCGATGTCAAAGCGGGATCTCTCGTTTCCCGAAATTCGCGGGCCGCTCACCGGCTGGATGGTGCTGGCGATGACGCTCGCCGCTTTCGGGGTCGTCTTCGCGGTCAATGGCGTAATGGCCTATTACGCGGTCTCGACGTTCACGGGCCTTGCCGATCCGAGCCCATATGAGCATGGGCTCGCCTATGAGAAAGACATACTCGCCGCCAAGGCGCAGGACGCTCTCGGCTGGGATGTCGCCGTTCACCTTGGCCGCGACGTCAGCGGCAAGGAGGCGATCGAGGCGCGCTTCAAGGATCGCGGCGGCGCTCCGGTGCCGGGCCTTGCGGTCTCGGCCGGATTGGACTCGCCCGCCGATATAAAACTCGACGCCGATCTGACGCTGAAGGAAATCGAACCCGGCGTTTATCTTGGCCTCGTCGCAGCGCGGCCGGGGCAATGGGATCTCCTGATCGACGCGCGCCGCGAGGGAGAACGCGTGTTCAAGTCCAACAACCGGATCGAGATTCGCTAGCGCTCTCAAGACGGGCTGGGCGGCCTCGTCATTATTGCGTCATCGCATAGACGCAGCGGCGCGGCGCGCGGTAAATAGATGAAATTATGCGATGGCCCTTGCGGCCGGCGGCGGCGCTGAAGCTGCCCGCCGCGCAATCCGTTGGATTTTGGTTGGCGCAACCTCCCGTAGAAAAATCCCTCGGGACGATCGCGGCGGAAAGGCGATCATGACCGAGGCGCTCGATCTTTCCGCTTTTGTGCAGCGCCTTGAGGAAGGCGGCTGCCGGATCGAATTCGCCGTCGAGGGCGTCAAGGACGCCGCCGCGATCCATGCGATCGAACATGCGCTCCGTGCTCTGCCCGGACTGACCAAGGCGCGGGTCAATTTTTCCGAGCAGCGCCTTCTGGTCGAATGGACGGACGGCGTCGATCCTGCGTCGATCGTCGAACGGGTCCGCGCGCTCGGCTATCGCATCTATCCCTTCTCGCCGCGTCTGCGCGAAGAGGACGTCGAGGCGTCGCAGGCGCGCTGGCTGCTGCGCTGCCTCGCCGTCGCGGCTTTCGCGGCGATGAACATCATGCTGCTGTCGATCTCGGTCTGGGCCGGCAACGTCAGCGACATCACGCCGGAGACGCGCGATTTCTTTCATTGGGTGTCGGCGCTCATCGTCCTGCCGGCCGCGGCTTTCGCCGGGCAGCCCTTCTTCCGCAGCGCGATCCGCGCCCTTGGACGGCGCTCCCTCAATATGGACGTGCCGATCTCGCTCGGCGTCTTGCTCGCTTTGACGATGTCGGTGTTTGAGACTCTGCGCCACGCCGAGCACGCCTATTTCGACAGCGCCATCATGCTGCTCGTCTTCCTGCTCGCCGGCCGTTATCTCGATTCTGCGATGCGGCGCAAGACGCGCTCCTACGCCGCCAATCTGTCGGCCCTGCGCGCGCCGACCGCCTCGCGCATCGACGCCGATGGAACTGTCGGGCTCGTGCCGGCGGCGGCGCTCCGGCCAAGCGAGATCGTCCTGCTCCGTCCGGGCGAACGCGCGCCGGTCGACGGGATCGTCGTTGAAGGCAGATCCGAGATCGATCAGAGCCTCGTCACCGGCGAAACCGCGCCGGTCCCCGTCGGGGCTGGTCATGAGATCTATGCCGGTTCGCTGAATTTCAGCGGCGCTCTCACCATTCGCGTCAAGGCCGCCGGCGGGGGTACTTTCCTCGACGAGATCGAGCGGCTGCTGGACGGGGCGATCCATGAGAAAAGCGCCTATGTTCGCCTCGCCGACCGGGCCGCTCGTCTCTATGCGCCTGTGGTGCATTCGATGGCCGCGCTGACCGTCATCTTCTGGCTTATCGCCGGCGCATCGGTCCATGACGCCATCATCGCCGCCATCGCGGTTTTGATCATCACCTGCCCCTGCGCCCTCGCTCTCGCCGTTCCTGCGGTGCAGGTCGTCGCCGCGGGCGCGCTGTTTCGCGCGAAAATCATCCTCAGCGCCGGCGACGCCATCGAACGCTTCGCCGACGTCGACATGGTGGTGTTTGACAAGACCGGCACGCTGACCTTGCCGGAGCTTGGCGTCGAAGTCGACGACGATGCGCCGCCCGGCCTTGTCGAACGGGCGGCCCGCCTGGCGCTCGCCTCGCATCACCCCCTCGCCGCGGCGCTCGCCCGCCTGTCGCGGGCGCAGGCGCCTGTCGCGGACGCGCAGGAGGTTCCGGGCTCCGGTGTGCAGGCGACGATCGACGGCGCCGAGGCTCGTCTTGGCTCGCCCGGTTTTTGCGGCCTCGAGGCTGACGCCGCACGCCTCCGGCTGATTCATCCGGGCGCCTCCCTGATCGCTTTTCGCCATGGCGGCGAGGCGACCATCTTCCGCATCCGGCAGAAGCTGCGCGCTGACGCGGCTTCTGTCATCGCTGCGCTTCGGCGCCGCGGGCTTGCGATCGTCATCCTGTCGGGCGACGCTGATCCCGCGGTGCGTTCCTGCGCGCTGGCGCTCGGGGTGGCCGAATGGCGCGCCGATATGCGGCCGGGCGAGAAACTCGCATTTCTGGCCGAACTCAAGAAAAACGGGCGCAAGCCGCTGATGGTCGGCGACGGCATGAACGACGCCCCTGCGCTCGCCGCCGCCCATGCTTCGCTGTCGCCGATCACCGCCTCGGGCCTCGCGCAAGCGGCGGCGGACGCGCTGTTCCTCGGCGACCTGCTCGGCCCCGTGGATGCGGTCCTTGACGTCTCGCGACGCGCAAAAAACCTGATGCGGCAGAATCTCGGCTTCGCGGTCGTCTATAATATGGTCGCCGTGCCGCTCGCGGTGGCGGGACTGGCGACGCCGCTCATCGCGGCGGCGGCGATGTCGGGGTCCTCGATTATCGTCACCCTCAACGCGCTGCGGGCGAGGGGCGCTGCGCGGGCCATCGCGCCCGGCGGCGCGCCCGCAGCAGCCCGCAGCGCAAGCCGTCTCAACGAGGCCCGGCCATGACGATCCTGCTTTTTCTTTTGCCGCTCGCCCTCGCGCTCGGATTTCTGGGCCTTGCCGCTTTTCTTTGGGCTTTGCGCAACGGCCAGTACGAAGACCTCGACGGCGCCGCCGTGCGGGTGCTGTCCGATGACGATCTGCCGCCATGACCGCCCTGCGCGACCGCCGGGCCGGCCTCCTCAGCTGCGCCTGCGACTTTGACGTTCCAGACGACGGGGCTGTCGATGCGCCTGCGCAGCCGCTCGCGCTGATCGCCGCGGGCTTTGCCTTTTCCGTGCTGGCGCAGGCATTGGCTTTCGCCGCACTGCCGATCGCTGGCGCCGTGCTCGCGCCGCGGCCGGAGGCAGCGACGGCGCCGGTCGCGCTGATGCTGGCGGGAGCGGCGACGGCGACCTTTCCGGCGGCGTTCCTGACCGGGCTGTTCGGCCGCCGCTCGGCCTTCGCGCTCGGCGCCAGTCTTGGCGTCGCCGGCGCCGCGCTGGCCGCCTTCGGCCTCGCCGCGGGCGAGTTCGGGGCGCTCTGCCTCGGCGCTTTCTGGCTTGGCGTCGCGCAGGGTTTTGGACTGTTCTATCGCCATGCCGTCGGCGGCGGAGCTCGCGCCGCGGCAATTGTGCTCGGCGCGGCGAGCCTTGCCGCTTTCGCCGCGCCAGCCGTCGTCGGGCTCTCCCAGGCCGTGGCGGGGCCGCTCGCGCCGGCCGGCGCGCTGATCGGCGCGGCGCTGGCGCAATTGGGCGTTCTGGTGCTCGCGGCGCCGCTGCCAGCGACGGTCGAGCTGTCGCCGCCGGAGAGCGGCGGCGATTCAGCGCCTACGGATTTCGTCCAGCGCTTCGCCGCGATCACCAGCGCGGCGGCGCTCGCCTGGTTCGGCATGATGGCCTTGATGGCCGGCGCGCCGCTGGCGATGGCTGGCTGTGGCCTCGGCCTTGGCGCAGCTTCGGGCGGGATCGCCTGGCATTTGCTGGCCATGTATGCGCCCGCCGCCGCCATCGCCGCCTCCGGCTGGCGCCCGCCCGCGGCGGCGACGACCCTCGTGGGGCTGGCTCTATTAGGCCTCGGCGTCCTCGCGGCGCGCGGACAAAACAGCGCCTTCGGCTTCGATCTGGCGCTGATTATTGGCGGCTGCGGCTGGTCGCTGGCCACCCTCGGCGCGACGCAATGGCTGCATCAGCGCGGCGCGCCGCGGGCGATGCTTGCGCTCCATGATTTCATTCTGTTCGCGGCCGCCGTCGCCGGCGCGCTGCTCGGCGCTGTCATCGTCTAGGTCCTGTTGACAAATACCCTCATCCATAGTCGGACGGCGGCGATGAGGACGAAGCCGCGGTAGCTTTCGGCGGTCTTGTCGTAGCGGGTCGCCAAGCGGCGCCAGTTTTTCAGTTTGTTGAAGCAGCGCTCGATCCGATTTCTGAGGGCGTAGATGTGGCCATCGACGGGAACCTGAACCTTGCGACTGCGCCGTGTCGGAATGATCGGCGTGACAGCTCGTGCGACCATCGCGTCGCGGATCGCATCGGCATCGTACCCGCGATCGGCGAGCAGAACCCCGGGTTCCGGTCCGTCGGCTTCAAGGAGTGGCAACGCACCCGTGTAGTCGGAGGCCTGGCCGGGGGCGATATCGACGGCTACGGGGAGGCCAATTCCGTTCGTTCGGAGATGAATTTTCGTCGTAAAGCCACCTCGCGAGCGCCCGAGACCCTGAATATGAGTCCCCCCCTTGCGCCGGCGGCGCAATGATGGGCCCGGATCACAGTGCTGTCGATCATCTGGACCGTTTCCCCGACGCCTTCGGTGTCGTTCAGCACCTCAAGCAGCAGATCCCAAAGTCCCGAGAGGCTCCAGCGGCGGAACTGACGGTAGACCGTACCCCACTTGCCGAAGACTTCGGGCAGATCTCGCCACTGGGCGCCGGTGCGGGCGATCCAGAACACGCCGTCGAGCACCAGCCGATGATCCCGAGGCGGCCGGCCGCTGTGCGCACCGCGCGTGGTCACAAACGGCTCGAAGAACGCCCACTCCTCGTCGCTCATCATGTCCCGAATCAAAGCCGCCTCCCTGAGAAAGCAACGTTGAATCACCGAAAGCCGGGACTGGGAATCTTATTTGTCAACAGGACCTAGTTTCCGCGGCGAATGGATCGCGCGTCATCCCCGCATCACCTGATTTTGAGCCGGGGCCCGGCGATCGAGCGGAATAGAAGCGCCGATCCGGAGTCTTTGCCGCAAGGGCCGCAGCGCCGCCGGCGCATCGCCGGCTCGACCCGACGACGGAGACGACAATGAAATTTTTCAATATCGCGCTGATCGGCTGCGGGCTTTTGATTTCCGGAGCAGCCCTGGCGAAAGATAGGCGCCGGGCGCCGCCGCCCGCCCGCGCCGATCAATATTATGGCCTGTATCAGGGCCCCTCCGCGGGCGGGGCGCCGGACTTCGCGGTTCAATATGGCGCCGTCACGAACCCGCGCGGCGCGAGCGGCAGCCTCGGCGCAATTCTGGAAGGAAGAAATCCGGCGCCTGGCCTCAATTGAAAGAGCCGGCGCTGATTTCCCCTCGCCGGCGGCTCCGGTCGACGGCGACCTTCGGAGCTTCCGGATGTGTCCATCCAAAGGCATCGTGATCTAAAGCGCTTACCGACCGAATGGAGTCATGCGGTCGATAAGACATCGCCCCTGCTTCGAAGGTGAGGCATATTCCGTTCGATCAGTTTGACTCAAACTGATCGGAACAGGCTCTAGTGCGGGATGGGCGTCTCTTTCGTGCGCGGCGGCAGCAGCGGATATTCGATCCGGGGCTGTTCTCCCGTCAGGCTGCCCAGAAAAGCTGTGACGTCCTTGACCTCTTGCGGCGTCAACTCTGTTCCAAGCTGTGCGACGCCCATGACGGCGACCGCCTGTTCAAGGCTCCAGACTTGGCCCGAATGGAAGTAGGGAGCCCTCAGCGCCACATTGCGCAGCGGCGCGACGCGGAACACGTAATCGTCCGAGGCGGTTTTGGTGACCATGAAGCGGCCGTGGTCGTCTCGCGGGAGGACGTCTGCGCCGGGCTTTTCGATCACGCCGAATGGGAAATAGCCGTCGCCGCCGATGTTTACGCCATTGTGGCAGGCCGAGCAGCCCTTATCCATGAACAGGCGCAAGCCGGATTTTTGCGTGACGGTGAGAGCGTTGTCGTCGCCCGCGAGAAACTGGTCGAAGGGCGAGGCCGGCGTGATTAGCGTCGCCTCGAACGCTTCAAGCGCCTTCGCGACATTGTCGAACGTCACGGGGTCGGCGACTTTGGGAAAGGCGCGCTGAAAGTCAGCGACATATTCCGGCATCGATTTCAGCACGGCCAGAAGGACATCCGCGGTCGCGTTCATCTCGATCGGATTTTGCAGCGGCCCTTTCGCCTGCGCCGCGAGATCCGCAGCGCGGCCGTCCCAAAATTGGGCGATGTTAAACACGGAATTGAACACGGTCGGCGCCCGGCGCGGACCGCGCTGCCAGCCATGGCCGACCGAGGTCGGACCGGCGTCCGAACCGCCCGCGCCAACGTCGTGGCAGCTGTTGCAGCTGAGCGCCTGACTGCCCGACAGCCGCGGATCGAAAAACAGCTTTCGGCCAAGAGTGATTTTTTCGGGGGTAACCGGATTTCCGCGGACCTCCGGAACCGTGGATGGAATGGGCTTGAAAACCGCCAGCGCGTCGTTGCGCAAGTCATCCGCCGAGGCGATTTGCGCACAAAGGATCGCCGCCGCCGCGACTGCCAAGCGCTTCATTGTCAACTCCTTTAGACCCAATCGAAAATCGAGATAACTCTTAAGCTAGCGCTTTCAGAGCTGTCTTAGATTTGATCTAAATTAATCCGATGTTGTTTTTATATAGCCGCGCAAACGAGCGGTCGTCCTGCGTCTTGAAGCCGCGAGCGAATGGTTCAAAGCCGCGGCGCCTTCGGGTAAATTGCCGCGAGCTTATCGATTCGGGATCCCCATGCGTTTCAGACTGTCGCCTCCGGGCTTTCCCGTTTTCCTTGTTTCCGTCGTTCTCGCCGGGCTCGCCATCGCGACGCTTTATTGGCGGGTGCCGGTGGTGGGCGCCTATGTGAGCTCGCATCGCTTCTGGGTTCTGGCGGGCGCCTATCTGGCGCTTCTGCTGGGGGTTATCGTCGAGGGGTTGTAACCGCCGCAGCCGCGCTCGCCTTTCCGGGCCGGTTCGCACCCTTCCAACACCGGCCGATTCACCCCATATTGGGACGATGTCGAAGCCGCCCCAATCTTCCGTCCCCGCTAAGCGCGCCGCCGCCAAGGCGACGAAAACGCCCCGCTCCAAGGCCTCGAAGCCCGAGGTCAAGCCGCTCGGCGAACATCTTGCCGCCTTGCTGAACCCGGCGCTGAACCAGAAGCAGCCGGGTTTTTCCGAGGCGCCCGCGGCCTATGACGCCGGCCCGGCATCCCGCATCGACGCGCAGCTTGCCGAATCGCTTGGCCGTTCTCCGGACCGTGGCGCGAACGGGTCTTCGGCTCCGCTCTATCAGCCGCCCGGCCTCAGCGGCGCCGTCGCCACCGTCGAATCGCTAAAGGACCTGCTTGAGCGCGGCGATCCCAATCTGCGCGAGACAAAGCCCTGGACTCCGCATCGCCCCGACCGCCCCGACAAGAGCGAAGGCGGCGTCAAATTCAAGCTCGTGTCCGAATATGAGCCGAAGGGCGATCAGCCGGCGGCCATCGCCGAACTGGTCAAGGGCATCGCGGCGCATGAGCGCGATCAGGTTCTGCTTGGCGTCACGGGCTCCGGCAAGACTTTCACCATGGCGCAGGTGATCGAGCGGACCAACCGCCCGGCGCTGGTGCTCGCCCCGAACAAGACCCTTGCGGCGCAGCTCTACGGCGAATTCAAAAGCTTCTTTCCCGACAACGCCGTCGAATATTTCGTCTCTTACTATGATTACTATCAGCCGGAAGCCTATGTGCCGCGCTCCGACACCTATATCGAGAAGGAAAGCTCGATCAACGAACAGATTGACCGCATGCGCCACGCCGCGACGCGCGCGCTGCTGGAGCGCGACGACGTCATTATCGTCGCCTCGGTGTCCTGCATCTATGGCATCGGCTCGGTCGAAACCTATACGGCGATGACCTTTACGGTGAAGGCCGGCGAGCGGATCGACCAGCGCCAGCTCATCGCTGACCTCGTCGCGCTGCAATACAAGCGCTCGGCCGGCGATTTCTCGCGCGGCGTGTTTCGCGTGCGCGGCGACACCATCGACCTCTTCCCGGCCCACTATGAGGACCGCGCCTGGCGCATCAATTTCTTTGGCGATTCGATCGAAACCATTTCGGAATTCGATCCGCTCACCGGGAAAAAAACGCAGGATCTCGAATTCGTCAAAATCTACGCCAATTCGCATTATGTGACGCCGCGCCCGACCCTGTTGCAGTCGATCAAGGGCATCAAGATCGAGCTGAAGCAGCGCCTCACCGAGCTTTACGCGGGCGGGCGCCTGCTCGAGGCGCAACGGCTCGAACAGCGCTGCATGTTCGATCTCGAAATGCTGGAGGCGACCGGCTCATGCGCCGGCATCGAGAATTACTCGCGCTATCTTACCGGCCGGCGCCCCGGCGAGCCGCCGCCGACGCTGTTCGAATATTTGCCCGACAACGCTCTCGTCTTCACCGATGAATCGCATGTGACGGTGCCGCAGATTGGCGCCATGTATCGCGGCGATTTTAGGCGCAAGGCGACGCTCGCCGAATATGGCTTTCGGCTGCCGTCCTGCCTCGACAACCGGCCTCTGCGCTTCGAGGAATGGGAGGCGATGCGGCCGCAAACGGTGCATGTCTCGGCGACGCCGGGCTCATGGGAAATGGAGCGCACCGGCGGCGTCTTCGTCGAGCAGATCATCCGGCCGACCGGCCTCATCGACCCGCCGGTCGAGATCCGTCCCGCCCGCAGCCAGGTCGACGATCTTCTCGGCGAGGTGCGCGAGGTGGCGTTGCGCGGCTATCGCAGCCTGATTACCGTGCTGACCAAGCGCATGGCCGAGGACCTCACCGAATATCTGCATGAGCATGGCGTGCGCGTGCGCTACATGCATTCGGACATCGACACCATCGAGCGCATCGAGATCATCCGCGATCTGCGGCTCGGCGCCTTCGACGCGCTGGTCGGCATCAATCTGCTGCGCGAAGGCCTCGACATCCCGGAATGCAGCCTTGTCGCCATTCTCGACGCCGACAAGGAAGGGTTTTTGCGCAGCGAAACCTCGCTGGTGCAGACCATCGGCCGCGCTGCCCGCAATATCGACGGCAAGGTCATCTTGTACGCCGATCGCGAGACCGGCTCGATGCAGCGCGCCATCGCCGAAACCTCGCGGCGGCGCGACAAGCAGACCGCCTATAATCTTGAGCACGGCATCACGCCGGCCTCGATCAAGCGCGGCATTCAGGACATTCTGGGCTCGGTCTATGAGCGCGACCATGTGACGGTCGACGCCGGCCTCGTCGGGGCGCAGTCGCTCGTCGGCCATAATTTCAAGGCGACCGTCACGGACCTCGAAAAGCGCATGCGCGCCGCAGCCAGCGATCTCGATTTCGAGGAGGCCGCGCGGCTGCGCGACGAGTTGAAACGGCTGCAGGCGGTGGAGCTTGCGATCAGCGCCGATCCGATGGCGAGCCAGCGCGACGTCGAAGCCTCGGCCGGCGCCTATGCCGGCGAGCGCAAATATGGCGCGGCCGCCAATATGCCGGCCAATCGGCCGCACAAGCCGACCGACGACGAGATGGGGCCGCATAATTTCGGCGGCGGCGAAGCCAAGCCGCGGGCAGGGGCGCGGCCGGCGCCAAGAAGTACGGGAGGGAAAAGCGGGACAAGGGTGTTCAAGGGGAAGTCGCGGTGAGGCGCGGTTTGGCGGCGCTGGCCTTGTTTTTTGCCGCCAGCGCCGCCGCCGACGCCGCCCAGCAGCTGATCCCCGCGCCCTATCCCGAATCATTCGGCAATACGGCGATCCTGCCGGAAGGGGCGCCGCGCGCGTCCAGGCATCAGCATCTGAAGCCCGATCCGGTCCCGCAATCGCTGGGGCCGAACGCGCTCGGCAATCCGCAGACGGGCGGCGTCAGAAAGCATCAGAAACTGATTCCGACGCCCTATTGGCGGCAGTATCACCAGTTCCCGCGGTAAGGGCCGGCTTGTGCCCCCGATCCGCCGCCTTGCCTGCGCCGCATTTTTGACACGGGCGGCGCGGCGGGCTATGCGCGGGGCGCGGGATCGCGCTCTATCCCGGCAAGGGACGCAAGCCGGCATGTCGTCCGGCGCAAGGGCGCGCAGGGGGATCAGATGATCAAGGGCGGCCAGTTCGGTGCATTTGTTGTCGCGGCCATGATCGGGTTCTCGTCCGCGCCCGGCGGCGCGAGCGCCGCGCAATGCGGCAACAACAGCGCAGGCTTTGAGGCGTGGAAGGGCCAGTTCGCCAATGAAGCCAAAGGCCGCGGCGTCGGCGCGGCGGGCGTCGCCGCCCTCCAGGGGACGCATTACAACGGGGCGACCATCGGCGCCGACCGTGGTCAGCATGGCTTCCGTCTCTCGCTCGATCAGTTCATGGCCAAGCGCGGCGGCTCGACCATCGCCGCGCGCGGGCGGTCGCTGAAGCAGTCCAATGCCGGGCTATTCGCCTCGATCCAGCAGCGCTATGGCGTGCCGGCGGGGCCGCTGATCGCCATCTGGGGCTTTGAGACCGGCTTCGGCGCGGTGCACGGCAATCAGCACGCGCTTTCGGCGGTGGCGACGCTCGCCTATGACTGCCGCCGCTCGGCCTTTTTCACCGACCAGCTTTATGCGGCGCTGACCCTGATCGACAAGGGGCTGATGTCAGCCAATGAGCGCGGCTCGATGCATGGCGAGATCGGCCAGACCCAGTTCCTGCCGAAAAATATTCTGGCCTATGGCGGCGGCGCCAATCTCGACACGCCGTCTGGCGCGCTCAATGCGACGGCGGCTTTCCTGAAAGCGCATGGCTGGCAGGCCGGCGCGGGCTATCAGCCGGGCGAGGCGAATTTCGCGGCGCTTCAGGCCTGGAACGCGGCGAGCGTCTATCAGCAGGCGATCGCGATGGTCGGCCAGAAGATCGACGGCGGCGACGCGGCCGCGCGGCGCTGAGGCCGACACAAGCCAGGTCGCAGCCATGCCGGGCCGCGGTCTAATAGGTCGCAGCCAGCTTCGTCGCGAAGGCTGCGACCGTCTTCGCGTAAATCTCTGATTCGTTCCATTTCTGAATGACTGCGAAATTCGGCTCGCCCGGCTGATAGCCCGCGCCGGCCTGCCAGCCATAGCCTTTCAGATAGTTCGCCGTAGAGGCGAGCGCATCGAGCGGGTCGCGGATCAGGTCGCGCCGGCCGTTGCCGTTGAAATCGACGGCGTATTTCAGATAGGACGAGGGCATGAACTGGGTCTGGCCGAGTTCGCCCGCCCAGGCGCCGCGCATCGCGGCGGGCGCAAGGTCGCCGCGCGCGACGAGGCGCAGGGCGTCGAGCAATTCGGCCTGAAACTTCTCCGTACGGCGGCAATCGAAAGCCAGCGTCGCCAGCGCCTGCAGCGTTGGCTCGTCGCCGTTGACGGCGCCGAAATCCGTCTCGAGCCCCCACAGCGCGACGAGGACCGGGCCGGAGACGCCATAGGCGGCCTCGATCCGGCTCAGCGCCGAGGCGTATGTTTTCAAAAGCGTTGCGCCGCGGCGCAGGCGATCGGGGCTGATCATCCGCGCCGAGAATTGCTCGAAGCTTTGTTGGAAGACGCGCTGGCCGTGATCCTTGGCGAGGATGCTCGGGCTGTAGGCGACGCCATCGAGCGCGGCGATCGCGGCGCTTGAAATGCCTTGCGCCGCGGCCTCGGTCTTGATGGACGCGATAAAGGCGGCAAATCCAGCCGGGTCGCGGCAGGTCGCGGCTGAGGAGGAGGAGAGGCAAGGGCCGGATAGAGCGAGGGCGAGGATCATAAGACGAATCATGGATCGCATGCGATCAGCTCCAGGACGGGATTGGACAAGGCGAGACAAACGGCGCGCGACCCCTCTCTAAGGGCGCTGGCCGCGCCGGACAATCGCCGCGCCCGCCGGGCCCGAAGAATCGCAAGGACAGACGCAAGCGCCGCAAAAAGCACATCGGCGCATCCCGGCATGTTCTGCCGCATTCGCGCCGGGCCAAAAACGCTATAGCTTGCGTCCGGAATGCGGGCTTTGCGGAGAGAACATGATGAATCGGACCTTCAGGATGCGATGGGGGGTTGCTGCGCTGGCAGCGGTCTCGATGGGGGCTTTGGCCTTCGCCGATGACGTGCCTTTTGCTCGGTCCGCGCGGCCGGGCGACTCCTATCTTATGAGCCTTGCCGACATCATGACCTTCGTGCAGCTCCGCCATATCAAGCTCGGCGAGGCGATTTCGGCGGGAAATGCGCCGCTCGCCGCTTTCGAGGCGCGCTTGATGGCGGATAATTTGGTCGCTTCGGCGATGCTCTATCAGTCGATCCCGATCGAATTCGTCGAGGCGGCGGCAAAGCCGCTTGTCGCGTTGCAGGATCCGGCCACACAAAAGGATCAGACGAAGGCGAAGCTCGCCTTCGCCAATCTCACGACGGCGTGCAACGCCTGCCACAAGGCCGCCGGCGTTGGTTTCGTGACCATCGCCCCGCCGAAATCCTCACCTTTCGGCAATCAGAGTTTGGCGCCGCAGCAATAGGAGGGCGGCGGCGAATCTGCGCGGAATAGAGGCGGCTTGCCTAACGCCGCGCCTCTTCAAATATCCGGCGCGTATTGAAAGTCGCCAAGGTCGCCTCCCGCTTGCGCCTGCGGTCAAACGACGTATTGTCGCGCGCCCCGCGATATGACTTCTGGTAAATTAATTTTCGTGGATAGCCGACGCAAGCGGCGCGGCGCCTGTCTTTTTGCCGGAGGGATCTGTTCGCTTTGAGCTATAACAAGGCCGGCGCGGGAACGGGCGAGCGCCATGAGGCAACGTAATGGCGGGTGACGACAAGCGCGTGGCCACAATCGGCGTCGTGACGATCTCCGATCGCGCCAGCGCGGGTATTTATGAGGATTTGAGCGGACCTGCGATCGTCGCCTATCTGACGAAGATCCTGATCTCGCCTTTCGACATCCTCCGCCGCATCATTCCGGACGGGTTCGACAGCGTGCGCGACGAATTGATCCATCTTGCCGACGAAGCTGGCTGCGACCTCATCCTGACGACGGGCGGAACCGGCCCTTCGCCGCGCGATCTGACGCCGGAAGCGACCGAGGCGGCGGCGCCCCGCGTGCTGCCGGGATTTGGCGAATTGATGCGGCAGGAAAGCCTGAAGCAGGTTCCGACCGCCATTCTGTCGCGTCAGATCGCTTCGCTGAGGGGCGCGTGTCTCGTCATCAATCTGCCGGGAAAACCGGCCTCAATCGCAACCTGTCTCGATGCGGTGTTTCCTGCGGTCCCTTATTGCCTCGATCTCATCGGCGCGGCGCGGCTCGAGACGGACGCCGCAGTGCTTAAATCCTTTCGGCCGAAGCAATAGATTGGCATGAGCATCAGCGACGCCCCTCCCACCACAGAGACGACGGCGGCCGAGCGGCTGACGGCGATGATCGCCGGCTATAAGCCGCTGCCGGGGATTCCTGACGAATTCATTGGCGCCGATGGGCGCCCCCGCGACTATTGGCTGCGCTATCTGAATTCGCTGACGGGCCTTGGCGAAGATGACATTGGCCGCCGTTTCGCCGCGGCCGACCGCCATATCCGCGACGTCGGCGTCTCCTATCGCAGCTATGGCGACACGCGCGAGCGCACCTGGCCGCTGTCGCATCTGCCGCTGCTGATCGAGGCGACCGAATGGGACCAGATCGCGCGCGGCGTCGAGCAGCGCGCCGAACTGCTTGAGCGGATCATCGCCGACATCTATGGACGGGGCGACCTCATCACCGCCGGCGATCTGCCGGCGGCGGTGGTCGCGAGCTCCGCCGATTTTTTGCATCCGCTGCATGGGGTGACGCCGCCGGGCGGCAAATTCCTGCAATTCATCGCGGTCGACCTTGGCCGCGGCCCGGACGGGCGCTGGTGGGTTCTTGGCGACAGAGCGCAGGCGCCGTCGGGCGCCGGCTATTCGCTCGCGAACCGGCTGGTGCTGTCGCGCGCCTTTCCGGCCCTCTACCGCGACATGAACGTCGAACGGCTCGCGCCCTTCTTTCAGGCCTTCCGCTACGGCCTGACGGGGCTCTCGGAACGCTCCGATCCGCGTATCTGCCTGTGGACGCCGGGGCCCCTCAACGAGACCTATTTCGAGCAGGCTTACCTCGCCCGCTACCTCGGCTTCATCCTCGTCGAAGGCGGCGATCTTACCGTGCGCGACGGCAAGGTTCATGTGCGCACCATCGCCGGGCTGAAACGCGCCGATGTGATCTGGCGGCGCATCGACGGCGATTTCGCCGATCCTCTGGAGCTGAACAGCCAGTCGCGGCTGGGCGTCGCAGGTCTTGTCGACGCGGTGCGCGAGAATGGCGTTGTGCTCGCCAATGCGCTCGGCTCCGGCGTGCTCGAGGGCCCGGCCATGCTGAGCTTCATGCCGAAACTCTGCCGCAAGCTGCTCGGCGAGGATCTGCTGTTGCCGAACATCGCCACCTGGTGGTGCGGCCAGCAGAAAGAGCGCGCCTCGGTCATCAAGGATTTCGACGACCTCGCCATAGCGGGCGCCTTCGGCAATCCGGTGCTGCGCTTTCCGCAGAATCAGCCGGTGATCGCCGGGCTTCTCAACGCCGACGAAAAGACGAGGCTGATCGCCGCCATCAAGGAGCGCGGCATCGATTATGTCGGGCAGGAAGTCGTCAATCTGTCGACCACCCCGGTCTGGAACGAGGATCGCCTGACGCCGCGGCCCTTCGTGCTGCGCGTCTATGCGGCGCGCACGGCCAATGGCTGGTCGATCATGCCGGGCGGCTTCTGCCGCATCTCCGATCGCGCCGACGCGCGCGCGGTTTCGATGGGCGCTGGCGTTCAATCGGCGGATGTCTGGGTGCTGGCCGACAAGCCGGTCGAAATGATCACCCTGTTGCCGACCCATGAGACCGCGCGCATACGCCGCCTGATGGGTAATCTGCCGAGCCGGGCCGCGGACAATCTGTTCTGGCTCGGGCGCTACCTTGAACGGGTCGAGGCGACCTTGCGCCTCATTCGCTGTCTCGCCGGCCGGATGATCAATATCGACGCCGAGACTGGCCTCGCCGGCTGGACCATCAAGAAGGTGACGGGTCTTCTCGTCGCCTGGCACGCCGCGCCGAAGGCGGCGGCGCGCGATCTTCTGAAGCTTTGCAGCATAGCTTTGCACAGCGAGGCGGATTACGGCTCCGCGCTCTCGCTCGTGCGCGACGCGCGCCGCGCTGCGTCGGTCATTCGCGAAAGGCTGTCGCCGGATACGCTGAGGCTGATCGACGAACTGCATCAATCGATCGGCGAGAACCGCAAGCCGGTGCTCAGCGAGGCCGACGCCTACGAGCAGGCCGACGCCGCGCTGCGGACCATCGCGGCGCTGTCCGGGCTGGCTCAGGAAAACATGAACCGCGGCGCCGGCTGGCGTCTGTTCGATATCGGCCGGCGCCTCGAGCGGGCGATCAACTCCTGCCGCTTCGCCCGCCAGTTCTCCGGCGCGAACGCGCCCGCGGACGATCTCGAGGTGCTGCTCGATCTGGCCGACTCGCAGATCACCTACCGTTCGCGCTATCTAATGGGAGTCGAGCTCAATACGGTGCGCGACATGGTCGTGCTCGATCCGTTCAACCCCCGCTCGGTCGCCTTCCAGCTGGAGCGGCTTGGCGAGCATCTCGAAAATCTTCCTGTTCTCAGCGACGACGGCATGCTGGAAAAACCGCGTCGGCAGATCATCAAGATCGCGGCCGAGGTCACGACGGCGGTCGCCGCCGATCTCGACACCGATCTCATTCTCAGCTTCGAAAAACGTCTTCTTGAACTGGCGGAAGCCGTCGCGGCCCGCTATTTCCTGCAAGGTCCGCACAATACGCGCGCGGATCGCTGGAGCGGCCTCGCTTGATCTACGACATTCACCATGTGACGACCTATGAATATGGCACGCCGGTGCGCTATGCGCATTGCTCGCTGCGGCTGTCGCCGATCGATCTGCCGGGTCAGAAAGTTCTGTCGAACCGGCTGATCATCGATCCGACGCCTTCGCAGCTGATCGAGCGGGTCTGCTTCTTCGGCAATCGCGTCTCTTCGATGACGATTTCGACCGAGCATAGCGAGCTCGTCGTCGAGGTCGACACCAGCGTCGACGTCGATCGTCCGCCGCCGCCCGAGCCGTCGTCGACGCCGCCATTCGAGGACGTCCGCGAAGAAGCCTATGACAGCGAGTCGCTCGACAAGGACTCGCCGGTGCATTTCCTGCAGCCGAGCCGCTACGTGCCGCGCTTCGCCCCGGCGGTCGACTATGCGCGGGAGAGCTTTACGCCCGGACGGCCGGTGCTGGAAGGCGCAGCGGAGTTGATGCGGCGCATTCGCAGCGACTTCAAATATGATCCGAAAGCGACCGTCGTCTCGACCCCGATCTCCGAGGCGTTCGAAAAGCGCCGCGGCGTCTGCCAGGATTTCGCCCATATCATGATCGCCGCGCTGCGCGGGCTTGGCCTGCCGGCGGCCTATATCAGCGGCTATATCCGCACCATTCCGCCGCCGGGCAAGAAGCGGCTCGAAGGGGCCGACGCCATGCACGCCTGGGTCTCGGTCTGGTGCGGCGCAGAGGTCGGCTGGGTCGATCTCGATCCGACCAATTCGATGATGATCGGCAACGACCACATCACCCTCGCCAAGGGCCGCGACTACGCCGATATCTCCCCCGTCGCCGGCATCATCCTCGGCGCCAAGGAGCAGGATGTCGACGTGCAGGTCGACGTCATCCCGCGCGACGAAGTCGAGGTCGAGGTGGAGTAGGGGCTGCCGCGCAGGCCCCGGCTCCTCCCGCGGCGAGATTCCTCGACGCGGCAAGGCTCCTCCCCCCGCGCCGCGTCTTACGACAGTGAGGCGATGATCTCGCGATAGGCCGTCTCTGGAAACGCCTTCAGCGTTTGTGTCCGGACATTGCCGAGCATGCCGAGCTGCATGGCGAAGCGCGCCGCCACGGCGTCATCGGGCGCCTCGTAGACGCCGATGAGGTCGAAAGCCCCCATCGTCAGAAAGACATGCTTGAAATCGCCGCCCATGTCCTTTAGCGCGCGTTTGGCGGCGTCGAGCCGCCGCGGCGAATCCTTGACCTGGGCGGCGCCCTGATCGGTCCAGTTCAGCAACAGAACATAGGTTGTCATAGCAGACCTCCCGGCTGTAGGGCCGGCGTCTTGAGCGCGCCGGCTCTGTTTTGGGCTTGGACCGCCGATTTGATTGCGCGGGCCGCGCCCGACGACGAAGACTCCACAAATTCTTTCTTAACGAATTCTTCACCCTAAATTGGGAAGCCTGTCCCGGCGAATTTATTCCGCCGCAAAGATCCGATCTGCTGAGGACAGCCGTCCCACCCCGATCCCGAAAGCTGAATGATAACTCTTTATCATCATCCCCTCTGCGCCCATTCGCGTTTCGTCAGGCTGCTGCTGGGGGAATATGGGATCGAACCACGCCTGATCGAAGAGGACTCCTTCGAGCGCCGCCGTGATTTTCTGATCCTCGACCCCGCCGGCCAGACGCCGGTGCTGATTGAGCATCCGTCCGTCGTCGTGCCGGGGGCGGCGACAATCGCCGAATATTTCGACGAGACGCGCGGCGTCTCGCTCGGCAAGCATCGGCTCTTGCCGGAAGATCCGCTGTCGCGCGTCGAAGTGCGGCGCCTCTCCGACTGGTTCGGCCAAAAATTCTTCGCCGAGGTCACCAATTGGCTCGTGACCGAAAAAGTCTATAAGCGCTTTCGGCCGCGCGAGCGCGGCGGCGGCGCGCCGGACATGGATCTCGTGCGCGCGGCGCGCGCCAACATCCGCACCCATTTGCGTTATATTGAATATCTGGCGGGCGGGCGGAAATGGCTCGCGGGGGAGCGGCTGTCGCACGCCGACCTTGCCGCCGCCGCCCAATTGTCCTGCGTCGATTTTCTGGGCGACGTCCCATGGGAAGACTATGAAACGGCGAAGCTTTGGTACTCGAGAGTGAAATCACGTCCGGCGTTCCGCGCGCTGCTCGCCGATCGCCTGCCGGGGATGAGCCCGGCGCCGGTCTACGCGGATCTCGACTTCTGAACGAGCGCCTTGCGGCGCGGCTCGAAGCGAAAG
Organism: Methylocella silvestris; assembly: GCF_002891535.1. GTDB lineage: Bacteria > Pseudomonadota > Alphaproteobacteria > Rhizobiales > Beijerinckiaceae > Methylocapsa > Methylocapsa silvestris_A. Next base: position 461,269 of record NZ_PDZR01000001.1, read on the forward strand.
CGAAGGAACTCGGCTTTGACGTCTTGAAAATCACGCAGCCTTCGGTGGGCGGCGCCGGCGCGCGCCTCGCCGAGTGGATCGAGGCGGGCTTTGCCGGCGAGATGGACTGGATGGCGGAGACGGCAGAGCGCCGCGCCGACCCTGCGTTGATTTTCCCGCAGGCGCGCTCAGCGATCATGCTCGGCGTCAATTACGGCCCGGCGGCGAACCCGCTGGCGGGCCTTGCGCAAAAGAGCGCCGGCAATCTCTCGGTCTACGCCCGCAATCGCGACTATCACGATCTTATCAAGGGACGCCTCAAGCAGCTTGCGGGTTTTCTCTCGGCCGCCGCGCGCGCCGCCGGGCTGGAGGCGCCGCAGATCAAGGTTTTCGTCGATACCGCGCCCGTGATGGAAAAGCCGCTGGCGCAGGCGGCGGGGCTCGGCTGGCAGGGCAAGCACACCAATCTGGTCTCGCGCGAATTCGGCTCCTGGCTTTTCCTTGGCTCGATCTTCACCAGCCTCGAATTGCCGGCGGATCAGCCGGAGCGCGATCATTGCGGCAATTGCAGCGCCTGTCTCGACATTTGCCCGACGCAGGCGTTCCCGGCGCCCCATGTGCTCGATGCGCGGCGCTGCATTTCCTATCTGACGATCGAGCACAAGGGCCATATCGCGCCAGAATTTCGGGAGAAGATCGGCAACCGCATCTACGGTTGCGACGATTGCCTCGCGGTCTGCCCGTGGAATAAATTTGCGCAGGACGCGCGCGAGATCAGGCTGCAGCCGCGGGACGATATGAGCGCGCCGCCGCTGGCCAAGTTGCTGCGGCTCAATGAGGCCGCGTTCAGAGATCTGTTTTCGGGCAGTCCGGTCAAACGCATCGGCTTTGCGCGTTTCATGCGAAATGTGCTGATCGCGGCGGGCAATTCGGGCGCGCCGGAGCTTGGCCCGGAGGCCCTGCGCCATCTTGACGCCGCCTCGCCATTGATGCGGGCGATGGCCGTCTGGGCGCTGTCGCGCCTCGCGCCGGACTTGCTCGCGGATCATAACGCTCTGGCGGCGCGCGAAACGGATGTCGGGGCGCGCCGGGAATGGGCTGCGGCGCAAAACGCTCCGGATATTGAAAAGGGTCGGCTGTCATGAAGCTTTTTGCGTTTGGTCTTGGCTATTGCGCGCAGGATTTCATCGCGCGCTTCGGCGATTTGTTCGATCAGATTTGGGGCACCGTGCGCAGCGCCGACAAGGCGAAGGAGCTGGCGAACGAGAACGTCGAGGTCTTCGTGTTCGGGCCGGACCGCGAGGACCCCGGCATCACGGAGAAGATGCTCGCCGCCGATGTGCTCTTGATCTCGATCCCGCCCGGCGTCTCGGTCGATCCGGTTCTGGCGCGCTACGGCCAAAAAATCGCCAGCCTACGCACGCCGCAAATCATCGTCTATCTTTCGACGATCGGCGTCTATGGCGACCGGCAGGGCGAATGGGTCGATGAGAGCGGCGTTCCGACGCCGACCTCGCAGCGCTCGAAGACGCGGCTCAATGCCGAAAAATCCTGGGCTGCGATTGGCCGCAGCCGCGACAAGACGGTGCACATCCTGCGCCTCGCCGGCATTTACGGCCCCGGCCGCAACGCGCTTTTGAACCTCAGGGACGGCAAGGCGCACCGGTTGATCAAGCCCGATCAGGTGTTCAACCGCGTCCATGTCGAGGACATCAGCCGGGCCATCGCCGCCGCCATCGCGCATGAGGGACCGGGAGGCGTCTGGAACGTCTCGGACGATGCGCCCTCGCCGCCGCAGGATGTCGTCGCCTATGCCGCGAGCCTGATGGGGATCGAACCGCCGCCGGAGCAGCCGATCGAACTGGCTGAAAATATCTCGCCCATGACGCGCAGCTTTTACGCGGAGAACAAGCGCGCCTCGAACCGCAAGCTCAAGGAGGAGCTGCACGTCGACCTCGCCTTCCCGACCTATCGCGTCGGGCTTGAGGCGCTGTGGCAGGCGGGCGAGGGGCGCTGAGGTCGCTCAGCCGTCGGTCTTGATGAAGTCGACAAAGGCCCGCAGCGGCGCCGGCATGTGGATCCGGCTTGCATAATAGAGGAAGGGGCCGGAAAAGCTCTGGCCCCAGGGCTCGAGGATGGCGACAAGCTCGCCGGTCTCGAGCCGCGGCAGCAAAAACTCCTCAAAGCCATAGATCACGCCAAGCCCCGCGACCGCCGCGGCCACTTCGAGTTCGGCCGTGTTGGCGACGAGCGGGCCTTCGGGGCTGATCTTTACGACCTCGCCGCCGCATTCGAATTCCCAGGGCGATGTAACGCCGCTCTCGAAACGATGGCGGATGCAGCGATGGTTGACGAGCTCTTTCGGATGCGCCGGCTCTGCGTGCGCCGCCAGATAGGCGGGCGAGGCCGCCGCGACGAAACGCTGGACGCGCGGCCCAATCGGCACGGCGATCATGTCACGCGCGAGGCGCTCCTCATAGCGCACGCCGGCGTCAAAGCCCGCGGCAAGCACGTCGATGAAACTGTCGCTGGCCATGACTTCCAGCGTCACCCCAGGGTGGGCGGCCAAGAAACGGCAGGCGATCGGCGGCAGGATTTTTGCCGCGACGATCCCTGGCGCGTTGAGCCGCAGCACGCCCCTTGGACTGTCGCGGAAGCTGTTGACGGCGTCGAGCGCGCCCGCGATATCGCTGAGCGCCGGAGCCAGCCGCTCCATCAGCCGCATTCCAGCTTCCGTCGGCGTCACGCTGCGCGTCGTGCGGTTGAGCAGGCGCACGCCGAGCCGAGCTTCGAGGCGGCGCAGGGCCTCCGAGAGCGAAGACGCGGAGCCGCCCCGCAGTGCGGCTGCGCCGCGAAAGCTTCGCGCCTGAGCGACGGCGACGAAAGCGTCGAGCTCGGACAAATTGGGCGGCATCGTTCGCTCCTCCGTACGCTGCGTTCAGAATTGAACGGATTATCGCACAGGAGGCCCGGCCCTATAATCATGTCTTCCAGTAAAAGAAATGGGAGCTTGCCAATGAAAACGCGTCAACTTGGGGCCAAAGGGCCGCCGGTCTCGGCCATCGGCCTTGGCTGCATGGGAATGTCGGATCTCTATGGAAAGTCAGATCGGGACGAAGGCATCGCGACCTTCCATGCGGCGCTCGATGCGGGCGTGACCCTTCTCGACACCGGGGATTTCTATGGCATGGGCCATAATGAGATGCTGATCGCCGAGGCGCTGCAGGGGGTAAGCCGCGACGCCTTTCAGGTCAGCGTCAAATTTGGGGCGCAACGCGACCCCGCCGGCGCCTTTATCGGTCTCGACGCCCGCCCGCAGGCGGTCAAGACGTCGCTTGCCTATTCGCTGCGCCGGATGCGGCTCGACTATATCGACCTCTATCGCCCGGCGCGCCTCGATCCGAATGTGCCGATCGAGGACACGATCGGCGCCATCGCGGATATGGTCAAGGCCGGCTATGTCAGGCAAATCGGCCTGTCCGAGGTCGGCAGCGAGACGCTGCGGCGCGCGGCCGCCGTGCATCCGATCGCGGATCTGCAAATCGAATATTCGCTGATCTCGCGTGAGATTGAGAGCGGCGTTCTCTCCACATGCCGCGAACTTGGAATCGCGCTCACGGCCTATGGCGTGCTGTCGCGCGGATTGATTAGCGGGCATTGGCGCCCCGGGCCGCTCGAGCCGGGCGATTTTCGCGCGCGCAGTCCGCGTTTTCAGGAGGGCAATGTCGACAAGAATCTTCAGCTCGTCGAGGCGCTGCGGAAACTTGCCGCAGACAAGGGCGCAAGCGTCGCGCAGATTGCGATCGCCTGGGTTCTGGCGCAGGGCGAGGACATCATCCCGCTCATCGGCGCGCGGCGGCGCGACCGTCTTGCCGAGGCGCTCGGCGCCCTCGACGTTACGCTGACGCCGCGGGAGTTTGCCGCCATCGAGGCGATCGCGCCAAAAGGCGTCGCCGCGGGCCAGCGCTACGACGCCGCCCAGATGGCACATCTCGACAGCGAGCGGGGATAGGTCTCAGGGCGGTCCACGCAGCGGCGCCGATAGCGTCACGCGCAGGCCCGGCTTGTTGTCCTCATAGGTGAGCTCGCCGCCGAGCTGCGACACGAGGGCCTCCAGCATTCGCGCGCCAAATCCTTTACGCGCCGCCGGCGCCTTGCCGGCGCCCCTGTCGGAGAGGACGAGGCGCAGGTTGCCGTGCTCTTCGCTCAGTTTGAGGACGACCGGGCCCGGCGCGCCGCCATAGGCATATTTGTTGGCGTTGATCAAAAGCTCCGTCAGAATGAGGCCGAGAGCGATCGCCTGATCGGTTGACGCCGAGACCGGCGCAAGGTCGAGCGTGATATTTTCCGTCCAGCCGGATCCGAGGGCGATGATGGCGTCGGCGACAAGCTCCTCGAAATAGCGGCTGAGTTCGAGGATTTCGATCTGGTCGCCGCGATAGAGGCGCTTGTGCAACAAGGCGACGGCGCCGATGCGCCGGTTCGCCTCGTCGATCGCGGCGCGCAGGCTGGAGTCCTGCGACTGCATGCCCTGGAGTGTAAGGAAGCTGGAGACGAGCTGCAGGCTGTTTTGAACGCGATGGTTCACTTCCCCAATCAGATATTGTTTCTGCTCGAGCAGAAGATCCTTGTCCCGCAGCGTGTCAGTCAAGCGCCGGTTAAGGTCGCGCACGCGCCAGTTCTGGCGCGCTTCGAGCACGGCGCTGGCGAGCTGCGCCGACGCCTCGATCTCGGCGAGGCTCCAGTCGCGCGCCCGGCCGAACACCGTCTCGGACCACATCTCGAAGGAGGCGCGCGGCGTCAGCTCGGCGGCCGCGCCGGCTTGGGGATCTTTGTGCGGATTGCCAGCCCATTTGACGATTTCGATCTTCTCGGCGCGAAACCACAAGATCAGCCAGGGCTCCTCGAAAGACAGCACCGCCGCGACGACGCCGCTGGCCGGCGCCCGATACGCCGCGGCCTCGGGATAGAGCTGCGCCAACCGGTCGGTGGAAAAGGACGTCTTTCCGCGCGAAACGATCCAGCGGGCGAGGGCGGATATTTCGTGGTTTTTCGGACCTTCCCCGCCAGCGATCAGGTCGGCGCCGCGCAGGATGGCGACGCCGTCGCTGCGCAACATCCGCGCGAGCTCGGCGAGATGGTTCGAAACGGCGTCGTTAAGCGACCCCTCCCGCGCGAGCACCTCGACCAGTCCGGCTGAAAAATTGGTCAGCCGCAGCTGCTCGCGATAGGTCTCAGCCTCTTCCCTGGCCTTGATCTGCTGCGCGAGGGAGACGGCAAGCGCCCGGCAGACGTTGCGCGCATCATGGGTAAGGCCGAGCGGCTGCATGTTGTGGCAGGCGATCAGCCCCCAAAGCCGACCGCCCGTCACGATGGAAACCGAGGCGGAGGCGCAAACGCCCATATTGCGCAAATATTGCAAATGGATCGGCGAGACGCTGCGCAGCGCGCAATCGCTGAGGTCGAGAGCCGCCGTTGGCCCCGAGGGCCGCAGCGGCACAGCTTGATAGTCGATCGTCGGGATCGTCCTCACGAGATTGCGGACGTAGAGCGCCCGCGCCTGCCGGGGAATATCGGAGGCGGGAAAGTGATGATGCAGAAAAGACCCAAGATCTTCGCAACGCGATTCCGCGACAACGCGGCCTGAGTCGTCGTCAAGGAAGCGGTAAACCATCACCCGGTCGAAGCCTGTCAGCGCGCGGAATTTTTCAGCGGCGACGTCGCAAAGCTGCTGAATATTGTCTGTGTTTTGAAACTCCGTGGTCGCCGCTTCGAGCTCAGAGAGAACAAACGCGGCCGGCGACGCGTCTGTTGACGCTGGCTCGAACTCGACAAAAAGGACGTCCTTCGTGGCGTGAACACTGACGTCGAGCCGCTCTGCTCCCGCTGTTTCGATCCGCCCCAGAAAAAGACCTGCAGGCCCCTCCGGCGTTTCCGCCGCGCGCGCCGCCCACGCCTCGCCGATGAAATCAGACAGGGGGCGGGACAGCCAATCCCCTGCGCCGAGGCGACCTTCCACGTCGCCAGCCGCCATATTTACGCTCAAGCTCTCGCGCCCGGCGACCAGCAATAGCCCATGCGGCTGGATAGCCCCCGGAACGTGAATCGGTTCGCGGTCGCAGGCGGTGATATTTATGAGATCCATGGCGCCTCTTCGGACATCTACGCATGAATGCGCTTCTTGCGTAAGCCGGGGCGCAGTCGAGGTGGTCGAAACCCAGGAAATAGGGCGGCTCTGGCGGAGCTTCGTGACGAGCGTTTCGCGCGCGCCATATTGGCCGCGCCCGACGCGATCGGCTATCATCGTCGCCAAATTCCTGGACCTGCGCAGTTTTGCGCCTGGAGGCCATTGATGACGAAGTCGCACCCGGGCGAGGCCAATCCTCTGCTCGAACCCTGGACCGGGCCGTTCGAGGCGCCGCCCTTCGACCTCATCCGCTCCGATGAATTTCGTGCCGCGTTCGATCGCGCGCTGGCCGAGGCGCGGGCCGAAACCGACGCCATCGCGGCCAATCCAGAGCCGCCGACCTTCGCCAATACGATTGAGGCGGTCGAGCGCAGCGGGAAGAACCTCGACAAGGTCGCCAGCGTCTTTTTCAATCTCGTCGGCACGGATTCCGATGAAACGCTGGAAGCGGTCGAGCGCGACATGGCGCCGATCCTGTCGCGTCATCGCAGCGCGTTCTTTCTGAACGAGGCCCTGTTCGCGCGGGTGGCGGAGCTGTACGCCAATCGCGCAAAGCTCGGCCTCGATCCCGAGCAGGCCCGCGTGCTCGAGCGCTATCATCTGAATTTCACGCGCAACGGCGCCGGCCTGCCGCCAGCGGCCAAGGCGCGCCTCGCCGATATCGGCGAGCGGCTCGCCAGCCTTGGCGCGCAATTCGGCCAGAATGTTTTGGCCGACGAAAAAGCCTATCTGCTGATTCTCGACATTGAAGATCTCGGCGGCCTGCCCGATTTTCTGATTGCCAGCGCGGCGCGCATCGCCGCCGAGCGCGGCCATCCCGGCAAATATGGGATCACCCTGTCGCGTTCGAGCATCGAGCCTTTCCTGCAGTTCTCAAACCGCCGCGACCTGAGGGAACGGGCGTTCCGCGCATGGTCGGCGCGCGGCGAAAGCGACGGCCACACGGATAATCGCCCGATCGCGGCCGAAATGGTGAGGCTCAGGGCCGAGCGCGCGGCGCTTCTTGGCTATGAGAGCTTCGCCCATTTCCGCCTCGCCGACACCATGGCGAAGACGCCGCAGGCGGCGCTCGATCTCCTGGAATCGGTCTGGACGCCGGCGGTGCGGCGCGCCGCGGAGGAGGAGGGGGCGCTGCAAAAGCTCGCCGCCGCCGAGGGAGAGAATTTCGCCATCGCGCCCTGGGACTGGCGCTACTATGCGGAAAAGCAGCGCAAGGCCGAATTTGACCTCGATGAGGGTGAGATCAAACCTTATCTGCAGCTCGGCAAATTGATCGAGGCCGCCTTCTACGCCGCCAACCGGCTGTTTGGGCTCAGTTTTACTGAACGGTTCGACATTCCGCTCTACAACAAGGGGGCGCGCGCCTTCGAGGTCGCGCGGGACGGCAAGCCGGTCGCGCTGTTCATCGGCGATTATCTGGCGCGGTCGTCAAAACGTAGCGGCGCGTGGATGAGCGATTTTCGCGGCCAGCACAAGCTCGATGGCGCGCAATTGCCGATCATCGTCAATGTCATGAATTTTGCGCAAGGCGGGGAGGGCGAGCCGAGCCTGCTCAGCTTCGATGACGCGCGCACCTTGTTCCATGAATTCGGCCACGGTCTGCACGGCATGCTGTCCGACGTGACCTATCCGACGCTTTCGGGCACCAATGTCGCGCGCGACTTCGTCGAATTTCCCTCGCAGCTCTATGAGCACTGGCTCGAGCAGCCCGAGATCTTGCGCCGCTTTGCGCTGCATTATGAGACGGGCGCGCCGATGCCGGAGACGCTGATCGAAAAGCTCGTCGCCGCGCGAAAATTCAATCAGGGCTTCGCGACGCTCGAATATGCCGCCTCGGCGCTGGTCGACCTCAGCCTGCATCTCAACGCGACGCCGGAGGATCTCGACGTCGTCGCGCTCGAGCAGAAGGAGCTGGCGCGCATCGGCATGCCGGAGGCGATCGCCATGCGTCACCGCACGCCGCATTTCCAGCACATCTTCTCCGGCGAATCCTATTCGGCCGGCTATTACAGCTATCTCTGGTCGGAAATTCTCGACGCGGACGGTTTTGAGGCCTTTCACGAGACAGGCGACATCTTCCATACGGAGACGGCGCGGCGGCTGCATGATTTCGTCTACGCCGCCGGCGGCAGCCGCGACTATGAGGCGGCCTACGCTGGGTTTCGCGGACGGGCGCCGTCGCCGGAAGCTCTGCTGCGCAAGCGTGGTCTCGACGGCGCGCCGGCGGAAGGCTAGAGCAAAGTCGATCTGACAGACTTTTGCTCTAACCTGTTGTTTTAACGCGTCTGCTTGGTCAAAATCTTCAGCTTCCAGGCGGCAAGCCTCACGGCGCGCGCTTCGCCCTCGCGTCGGCGACGGCTTTCTTGAAGCCGTCCAAATCGAGCGCGGCCGCGACGAGGAAGGGCCCGATCAGATAGACCGGCGTTCCGGCAAAGCTCATGCCGGTCGCCTGCTTGTCGGTGCGCTTCAATATCGCGTCGATCTCTGCCGCTTTGCCGGCAAGGTCGGCGTCGAGGCGGGCCATGTCGACGCCCGCCGCGGCGACAAGCTGGCGCGCTTCGGCTTCGCTCGACTTGCGGCGGGACGTCGCCATCAGCGCGTGATGCGCGGCGGCATATTTGCCCTGAAAATTCGCCGCGAGCGCGAGTTTGGCGGCGTAAACGGAGACCCCGCCAAAGATCGGCCAGTCCTTGTAGACGAGGCGGACATGTTTATCGGACGCCATCAGCTGCTCCAGCGCCGGCTCCGATTTCATGCAGAAGGGGCAATTATAATCGAAGAAGGCGACGATGGTGACGTCGCCGTTCGGATCGCCGCCGACGGGGGTTGCGGGATCGCTCAAAAGGGCTTCGCGGCTGAGATCGGGATCGTCGGCCGCGAGCGGAGCTGCGGCGGCGCCGACGCAAACGACCATTGCGGCGGCGACCAGCACGCCCCGCCGGGAGACTTTCGCCATTTCAATCAGCTCCGCGCCTGAAGTTGACTTGCCGTCCATCGGAGGCGGCGCGCTTTTCAGTTAAATTCCCCCGGCGCGCGCGGCAGCGGCAGGATATTGACGCCCTCCTCGATCAACAGGCGGACGTTCTCGTAACTCGCCTGACCATGGATCGGCCGATCTGGCGCCAGGCCGTGATGGATCTTCAAGGCCTCCTCGGCAAGTTTGTCGCCGAGATCGTCGGAGTTTTCGAGGACGCGCTGACGGAACGCGGCGACCATCTCGCGCAATTTTGCGTCTGCGGCGCTGAAGATCTCGACCGGGCCGCCGGCAACCGCCGGCACATCGGGGGCCGCCGCGCCTTGCGACGGTGCGGCCTGCGCAGAGACGGCGGGCGCCTCGTTAAACCGGTCGCGGCGCGCGAGCGCCGGAGCCATGATCGCTTTGGACACGGAGGCGCTTTGGCACACCGGACAGGAAATCAGGCCGGCCCCGGCCTGGGCGTCGAAAGCCACGCCCTCTTTGAACCAGCTTTCGAACTCGTGACCATCGGCGCAACGCAGCGAAAATTTGATCATCGGGCGTGATCAGCGATCAGCTGCTCGAGCTTGCCGTCGTAGTGAAGCTCATACAAATCGTCGCAGCCGCCGACGTGGCTTTCGCCGACAAAGACCTGCGGCACGCTGGTGCGGCCGGTGCGCTCGGCAAGTTCGCTACGAAGCTTCGGGTTCCCATCGACGGAGATTTCCGTGAACTCGAGATTTTTCTTTTCCAGGAGCGCCTTCGCCCTGATGCAATAGGGGCAGGTGGTCGTGGTATAGATCGTAATTTGCGCCATCCGGTGATCCTCTGCGCCTACTATAAAATAAAAAATATCGTTTTCACAAGCGCCGGAGCGGCGAGGTTGCTCATCCGCCGGGGGCGCCCTATTCTTGATTTTCTGTTTTCATGAGAGCGCTTGATGCCAAGATCGAACTCGAAATCGCGCCGCCTCCCGGGCCAGCTGAAAGCGCCGCTCGGACAACTTCCCGGTTGCCCATTTCACGAGCTACGCATCAAATTCGCGGACACGGGGCTGCGCCCGACGCGGCAGCGGCTTTCGCTTGGCTGGCTGTTGTTCTCGCGCGGAGACCGTCACATTACCGCGGAAAATCTGGCCGAGGAGGCGCAGGCCTCCAATGTCCCGGTTTCGCTCGCGACCATCTATAACAGCCTGCACCAGTTCAGCGGCGTCGGCCTGCTGCGCGAGGTCGCGGTGGACGGCACGAGAACCTATTTCGACACCAATACGCAGATCCACCATCATTTCCTGATCGATGGGACGCTGGTCGACATTCCGGAAGTGAAAATAGATCCCCTCGATCTGCCGCCGACGCCGCCGGGAAAACGCGTCGCGGCAATCGAAGTCGTAGTGCATCTTCGCGACGCGTCCGCCTGAGAGAAAACGCCCGCCATGACCGCTGAGACCGAAGCTGTCGACGCGCGTCCCGTCGCCGGGTCTGCCAGGGTCGGCATTCTGCTCGTCAACCTCGGCACGCCGGACGCGCTCGGCTATTGGCCCGTGCGCCGCTATCTGAAGGAGTTTCTGTCCGACAGGCGCGTCGTCAATACGCCCCGCCTGATCTGGTGGCCGATCCTCAATCTCATCATCCTCACGACCCGGCCGCAAAAAAGCAGCAAGAATTACGAGACGATCTGGAACAAGGAGCGCAATGAAAGCCCGCTGAAGACCGTGACGCGATCGCAGGCGGAGCAGCTCGCCGGCTCAATTGCTTCCGGCGAATTTGGCTCCGGCGGAGACATCGTCGCGGATTGGGCGATGCGCTACGCCAATCCGTCGATCCGCTCGGCCCTGCAGCGCCTGCGAGAGCAGGGATGCGGCCGCTTGCTCATCGTCCCGCTCTATCCGCAATTTGCCGGCGCCACGACTTTGAGCGTCACGGACAAGGTGGAAGAATCGCTGGCGCGGATGAAGTGGCGTCCTGAAATGCGCAGCGTCCCGCCTTATTACAATGATCCCGTCTATATCGACGCGCTGGCGGAGTCGGTCCGCGCGGGCGTTGGCGCGCTTGATTTCGAGCCGGAAGTCGTCCTCGTGTCGTTTCACGGCATCCCCAAATCCTATGTCGAGGCGGGCGATCCCTATTACGATCAATGCGTCGAGACCTGGCGGCTTTTGCGCGAGCGCCTCGATTTCTCGCCCGAGCGCTGTCCGCTGACCTTCCAGTCACGGTTCGGGCGCGCCGAATGGCTCTCGCCCTATACGGACGAGACCGTCAAGGAACTGGCGCGGAAGGGCGTGCGGCGCATGGCGGTGCTGACGCCGGGCTTTTCCGTCGATTGCCTCGAGACGATCTCCGAGATAGGCGTCGAAAATCGCGAGTTTTTTATCGAGGCCGGCGGCGAGCAATTCGCGTTGATCCCCTGCCTCAACGACAGCGCGCTGGGGATGAAGGTCATCCGTCATATCATTGCGCGCGAGATCGACGGCTGGATCTAATCTAGCTTCCGGCCGGGTCCGCCGCGCGGATGCCGGCAATGAGCCCGTCGGTGAACCAGCGCCCCAAAAACCCGGCGGCCTCGCCCGCGACGTCCTCGGCGGGGCGATTTTGCGCCAGAACCGCGCAGATCAGCGCGAAATCCGTCCCGCGTTGCAGCGAGGCCAAAGCGATCTCCTCGTCGCCGCTGAGCGCGCGGTAAAAGGAAAGATCGCGCTGGCGCCAGAACAGCACCGTCTCCATCGGCGCGTTGTCCTCGCCGCCCGCATCCTCTTGGTCGGCTGTCTCGGACAGCTCGCTCTGGCTCAACGCATAGGCGCTGCGCGCGCTGCGCGGAAGTTCGATCATCTGCACCGAAGGGTGCAGGACAAAGGTCAGTTCCGGCCAATCCTCCGGCGTCTGCGCCGCGAGTACGTCAATGGCGAGCTGGGGGGCGTCCGGCGCGTCGAAGGCGCGCGACAAGGCGCGCTCGAATTCGGCAAGGCCGAGGGCGTTATCCTGTTCGCGCCAATGCGGATCCTCGCGCATGAAATCCGGCAGGCCGCGGCAATAATCCTGCGCCGCGAAAGCGCGCGAGGGGCGGCCTTCGAGATAGGCCTCAAACAGCGCGCCGAAGGCCTCGTCGCCGAGGGTTTCGCGCAGTGCGGGAAATTCAGTGGAGAGGCCTTCGGCAAGCCGCAGCCGATACGCATCGTAATAGATCTTGAAGCGCGCCGCCGCGTTGAGCCTTGGCCCATCCTCGACGCCCCGCGGGGCGTCCTCGTCGCCGCAAAGAATGGCGCCCTGAAAGGCCGCCTGCATGTCCTTCAGGGTCATTCGGCGGCCTCCCGGCGGATGCGCGCCGCGGCGGCGATGGCCCGGGCGCGATCGAGTTCGCCGACAAGCTCGTGAAGCGGCGGGAAATTGTCGTCGCGCTCGATCATGGTCGAGATCGCGCCGAAGCGGCGACAGGCGCGTTCGAACAAGGACCACACCTCTTCAATCACCGGCTGGTCGTGGGTGTCGATTTTATGCGTCTCGTGGTCCGAATGTCCGGCAAGATGTAGCTGGAGCACGCGCTCCTGCGGAATGTCATCGAGAAAGCGGGCCGGGTCGAAGCCATGGTTGAAGCTTGAGACGAAGATATTATTGACGTCGAGCAGCAGCCAGCAATCGGCTTTTTCGGCGAGTTCGCGCAAGAAGGCCTCTTCGGTCATCTCGGACTCGGCGAAGGTCACATAGCTCGACACATTTTCGATGGCGATGCGGCGTTGCAGAAAATCCTCAACGCGCAAAATGCGCTCGGCGACGTGATCCAGGGCTTCGCGCGTGTAGGGGATCGGCAAAAGGTCGTGCAGATTGACGCCATGGACGCCGGTCCAGCACAAATGGTCGGAAATCCATTCGGGCTCGCAGCGGCGGGCGAGATCCCGCAATTTGCCGAGATAGTCGAAATCGAGCGGCGCGGTCGAGGCAATCGACATCGAGACGCCGTGCATGACAATGCGGTAATCGGCGCGGATATCGTCGAGGATGGCGAGCGGGCGTCCGCCCCGCCCGATGTAATTTTCCGAAATCACTTCGAACCAGTCGATGTCGGGCCGTTCTTTGACGATTTCGGCATGATAGCGGTGCCGAAGGCCGAGACCGAAGCCAAGAGGGGCAGGCTTTTCCATCGTCGCTCTCGGTGTGACGGTCGCCGCTGGGGGGGGCGCGAGGCGCGGGCGGTTCAATCTCACCGCCGCGCCCCGCAAAGTTGAGCCGTTATATCAGATAACCGTACCGCCCTTTGACGTGCAGGCGGCGGTTGTCTTGGTCGGTAGCCAGCCATGGCCCTTGCAGCTGTTTTGCCCCTTGCAGGCGTTTTCCGCCGTCTTGCAGGCGCTCGTTCCCTTGCAAGAGTTGATCCCCATGCAATGAACAATTTTCGCCGATTTGGCGGCGGCCGGGCTCAAGGCGGCGCCATTCATCGCGAGAGCGATGGCGGCGATGGCGAGGCTTGCGCCAGAGGCGACTTTGCTGGTCCGAATGCCCGAGTCGTGGCTGCTGGTCATGGTGAACTCCACAGAAAAACCCGCGGCGGCGCGGGCGTTGCGCGAGCCGTTGCGGCCCACACAAGCTCTACGTCGGTCGATGCGGATCGTTACATGATCACGCGATTGTGATAGCGTTATCCGGTCTTTCTATTGTGCAGCCGGCGCTCCCACGACAGCGCCTGCTCGACGATCTCGGCGAGATTGTCATGTTTCGGCGTCCAGCCGAGCTCCTGCCGGACGCGGTCGGCGCCGGCGACGAGCGAGGCTGGATCGCCGGGCCGGCGTCCCTTCAGCCGCACCTCGAAATCGACGCCCGACACTTTTTTCACGACCTCGACGACTTCGAGCACGGAAAGGCCCCGGCCATAGCCGCAATTGCAGGTGAGGCTACCGCCGCCGGCGCGCAGATGCGCCAGCGCCAGCAAATGCGCGTCGACGAGATCGGTCACCTGAATATAGTCGCGCACACAGGAGCCGTCGCGCGTCGGATAATCGGTTCCAAACACGTCAAGTCCGTCGCGATGGCCAAGCGCGGCCTGCACCGCGACCTTGATGAGATGGGTCGCGACCGGCGAGGACTGGCCGAGCCGCCCGGCGGGATCAGCTCCGGCGACGTTGAAATAGCGCAGCACGACATAGCGCAGCTGATGCGCCGCCGCGACGTCGGCGAGCATCCATTCAACCATCAGCTTCGAGCGGCCATAAGGGTTGATCGGCGCCAGGGCGACATTCTCGAAGACTGGATTTTCCGCGGGCTCGCCATAAACGGCCGCGGTCGAGGAGAAGATGAACTGCTTGACGCCAGCCTTGACCGCGCATTCGAGCAGATTGCGCGCCTTGGCCGTATTGTTGAGATAATAGGCGAGAGGGTCCGAGACGGACTCCGGCACGACGATCTTCGCCGCGAAATGGGCGATCGCGTCGATGCGATGGTCAGCGAAAATCTGATCGACGAGCGCGCTGTCGCCGAAGTCGCCGACGATCAGCTTGGCTGCGGGAGGGACCGCCCAGGCGAAGCCGGTCGAGAGATTGTCAAGAACGACGACCTCCTCGCCCTGATCGAGCAGCGCCAACGCCATATGGCCGCCAATATAGCCAGCGCCGCCGGTAACGAGTACTGCCATGAACTGCCCCTGTTAAGCGCAAGCGCCAGTTTAATGAAATTGCTGCGAAGCGGAACTGATAATCTCTCGCGATGTCCCGTTGCCGCCTGATGACGGTTTTATTGCGGAACCTGAGGCCGCCCCAAGCTTTAGTCCTCTTCGATAAGGCGCGCTTCAGCCATACGACATAATGCTGCGGTTGCGCTCGCTGGTTTGATGGCCTGATGTTCGTTATGATCACGCCGCCGTTCATTCTGCGCCTTTCCACGGGACGGCGCCCATATAGGGACACTCGATGACGACACGGATTCGCAAGGCTGTTTTTCCGGTCGCGGGCCTCGGCACGCGGTTTCTTCCGGCGACCAAATCGATCCCGAAGGAAATGCTGACGATCGTCGATCGTCCGGTGCTTCAGCATGTCGTCGAGGAGGCGGCCGAGGCCGGCATCGAGCACTTCATCTTCGTCACCGGACGCGGCAAGGCGGTCATCGAAGACCATTTTGACATCGCCTACGAGCTTGACGATACGCTGCAAAAGCGCGGCAAGTTGAAAGAGCTGAACGCCCTCAAGGAGCAATTGCCGGCCGCCGGCGCGACCAGTTTTACGCGCCAGCAGGCGCCGCTCGGGCTCGGCCATGCGATCTGGTGCGCGCGGGAGCTGGTCGGCGACGAGCCTTTCGCCGTGCTCCTGCCGGACATGGTGACAATGGCCGGGCCGCAGAGTTCAGGCCGCTGCCTCGCCCAATGCATCGAGGCCTATGAAAAACACGGCGGCAACATCATCGCCGTCGAGGAAGTGGCGCCGGAAGAGACGCACCAATATGGAATCGTCTCGATCGGCAAGGATTTTGGCTCATCTTTCGAAATTACCGGCATGGTGGAGAAGCCCCCGCAGGGAACCGCGCCGTCGAACTGCATCATTTCCGGGCGCTATCTGCTCGGCCCGGAAATCTTCAAGATTTTGGAAAAAGTAGAGAAGGGCGCTGGCGGTGAAATCCAGCTGACAGACGGCATGAAAGAGCTTGCCGCGACGCAGAGCTTTCATGGCGTGCGCTTCGACGGCAAGACCTATGACTGCGGCTCGAAGATCGGTTTCCTTTCGGCCAATGTCGCTTTCGCGCTGGCCAACCCGGATATCGCCGGAGCTTTCAAGACCGAACTGAAGAAGTTCGGGCCCTTCTAGCAATTAGCGAGGCCGGCGGCGGCCGGCCTCGCCTCGCCTCGCCTCAAGCGGTGTCGAGCGCCGGATAGTCTGTATAGCCTTCCGCCGAGCCGCCATAAAATGTCTCGGCGTGGGGCGCGTTCAGCGGCGCGTTTTCGCGCAGCCGATCGACGAGATCGGGGTTGGCGATGAACAATTTGCCGAACGCGACAAGGTCGGCCCGGCCGGCCTCGAGCGCCTCGATCGCCAACTCGCGCGTATAGGCGTTGTTGGCGATATAGGCGCCGCTGAAGGATTTGCGCAGCGCCGAAAAATCGAACGACGCGATATCCCGCGCGCCGCCCGTCGCGCCTTCGATCACGTGGATATAGGCAAGGCCGCGCTCGCTCAGCGCAGCGACGAGCGGGAAGAACAGTTTTTCCGGATCGCTGTCGACCGCGTCATTGAAGGGGCTGACCGGCGAGAGCCGGATGCCGACACGCGATTTGTCCCAGACGGCAAGGATCGCGTCGGTGACCTCGAGGGCGAAGCGGATGCGGTTTTCCACCGATCCGCCATAAGAATCCTCGCGCTTGTTGGTCCCGTCCTTCAGGAACTGGTCGATCAGATAGCCGTTGGCGCCATGGATTTCGACGCCGTCGAAGCCGGCGCGCTTGGCGTTCTCGGCGGCGCGGCGATAGTCCGCAACGACGTGCGGGATTTCATCGAGCGCGAGCGCGCGCGGCGCCGAGACGGGCGCGAGCCCGCTCTCGATAAAAGTGTCGGCCTTCGCCGTAAGGGCGGAGGGGGCGACGGGCGCGCCGCCCTGCGGCTGCAGCGACACATGCGAGATTCGGCCGACATGCCAGAGCTGGATGAAGATCAGCCCGCCCTCGTCATGGACGGCGTCCGTCACTTTTTTCCACCCCTCGACCTGCGCCTCGCTATAAATGCCGGGCGTTGCGATATAGCCTTGGCCTTCCTGCGAAATCTGCGTCGCCTCGCTGATGATGAGGCCGGCCGAGGCCCGTTGGCGGTAATATGTCGCGTTAAGATCATGCGGGGCGAGCGTGCCCCTGGCTGCGCGGCTGCGCGTGAGCGGCGCCATTACGATCCGGTTCGGCAGGCGAAGATCGCCGAGAGTGAACGGCGAAAACAAAATCTCGGCGTCGTCGGTCATCTATTGCTCCAACTTTCGGTAATTCTCAGGGCAGGATGACTGAGAACGCAGAAGCGCCCCTTGCGTTGCCGCAAAGCAGCATAGGCCCGGCGTTTTTAAAGCCCTTATTTCATGTTCAGCGCGGACATATAGAGTTCGAGAATCGCCTCCATCTCCATCCGCTCGGCGTGATCCTGCTTGCGCAGCCGGACGATCTGGCGAACGACCTTGACGTCGAAGCCGCGGGCTTTCATCTCCGCATAGACGTCGCGGATGTCGTCGGCCAACGCCTTCTTTTCTTCCTCGAGCCGCTCCACGCGCTCGACGAACTGGGTGAGTTCGGCGGCGGCGACGCCGCTTTCGGCGATATCTTTCGTCATTGGCGAAGGTCCTTCAGGATTGGTTCTAGCGTCCGCCATGTGGCGTTGCGGCGCGCGCGTCAAGGCGCGAGGGGCCGTCATCCCCGCTATTTGCGCTTTCGGTCCAGCGAATGCCCTCAACGCTCCGCATGCCGCCCCGTGCGGCTTGGCAAAAAGGCGAGCTGGCGCAATTCCGGCAGCGCCAGCACCGAGGCGAAGATCGGCGCGAGCCGATCGGCGTAGCGCTCCGCCTGTTCGTTTGTCGAAATCAGATCCTGACGAACCTCGACGAGCAGCCCGGCGAGGCCGCGCCGTGTCACTTCCTCGTCGAGCGTATCGCCGACAAGGGCGCCGTCGTATGGCTCATTGTCGCCGGTTTCGATCCCCGCCTCGCGGAGCGCGGCGATCAGGGGCGCGGCAAGACGCGCATCGCTGTCCCACAAAATTCCAACCTCCCAGGGCCGCTTTGCGCCGCGCCAGCAGGGCGTGAAGGAATGGATTGACAAGACCACGGGAAGCGGGCCGGCGGCGGTCATAGCATCGACCGCATGGGAGACGGCATCGCGGTAAGGGCACCAATAGAGGGCGATGCGGCGCTCGATTTCCTCCGCCGCGATCGCCGCATTGCCCGGAACGATCGCGCCGTCGGACAATTGCATGACCAGCGTCGGGTCGTCGGCGCCGCGATTGGGATCGATCAGCAGCCGCGAAAAGCGCGAGAGAATCGCCGGCGCGCCGAACAGCGCGGCGAGGCGGAGCGTCAGCGCCCGCGCGCCAATATCAAAGCCGATATGGCGTTCGAGCTCGCTTTGCGGCAGGCCGAGCGTTCCATAGGCGGGCGGCAGCGCGTTCGAGGCGTGATCGCAGATAAAAAGCACGCCGGCCTCGCGTGCGCCCGCGATCCGCTCGACCGGCTCGAACGCGGCGGCCTCCAGGGCCGATGCGGGCTTGGTCAAGGTCATCGATGCGTCTCCTTCAAAAAGAGGCGCGGCGTCTTGCGCTCAGGACGGCGAAAATAACCTGCAGGCGCGCCGCCGCAACTCGTTTTTGCCGGGATTTGCGACTATCGGCGCGGGGGGGCGGCTCATTCATCGGCGGGGGCGCGCGCTCGGGCGCGGTTTGCTGGTCAATCCCTTGTCGCCGGGATAGAAGCGCCGTAGCGGCGGCAAGAATATCGTTCCAGAAAAGAACCCATGTCCGGCCAATTTCAACCACGACCTTGACGGCGATGAAACAAGCGATTACTCCCGCGATCATAGGGCTTGGGCTTCTTCTGGCCTCGGTCTTCCCTGCGTCGGCCGACTTTCGTCTCTGCAATAACACCGCGAGCAGGACCAGCATTTCGCTGGCCTACACCGACGGCGAGATTTGGGTGAGCGAGGGCTGGTGGAATTTGAAGCCCGGCGCCTGTGAAACCCTCGTTCGCGGGCCGCTTGCGGCTGAATTCTACTATGTCTACGCGATGGATGAGCGTGGCGGCGAATGGAAGGGCAAGGCTTTCATGTGCACGCGCGACCGTGAATTCCGCATCCTGGGGCGCGAGGACTGCTACGTCCGCGGCTTCGACCGGACCGGCTTTTTTGAGGTCGATACGGGCAAGGAAGCCAAGAACTGGACGGTGCAGCTGACCGATCCCGCGCCTCAAAAGCCAACTCCCTGACTTATTTTACGAAGAGGCTGTCATGCGGCGACTGCGACGGTGCAAGATCATTGCGACGATAGGACCAGCTTCCGCGAAGCAGGAGACGCTGGCGGCCTTGTTCAAGGCGGGCGCTGACGTCTTCCGCATCAATATGAGCCACGCCTCTCACGACGCCATGCGCGAGCAGGTGCGGATGATCCGCGCCGTGCAGAAGGAATTCAAGCGGCCGATCGGCATTCTGCTCGACCTTCAGGGGCCGAAGCTGCGCATCGGCCTGTTCAAGGACCGCGCCGTCAAGCTCGCGCGCGGCGCGACCTTCACGCTCGACTCCAATCCGGAGCCCGGCGATGAGACCCGCGTCTGCCTGCCGCATCCCGAGATCCTGCGCGCTCTCGTGCCCGGCCATACGCTGCTGATCGACGACGGCAAGGTGCGCCTCCATGTCGTGACCGCCGACGCCTCGCACGCCGTCGCCGTTGTCGACGTCGCCGGGGAAATATCGAACCGCAAGGGCGTCAGCCTGCCGGACACTGAAATTCCGGTCTCGCCGATGACCGACAAGGACCGCGCCGATCTTGAGGCGGGGCTTGAGGCCGGCGTCGACTGGGTCGCGGTCTCCTTCGTGCAGCGGCCGGAGGACGTCGCCGAGGTCAAGAAACTGACCCGCGGCCGCGCGGCAGTGATGTCGAAGATCGAAAAGCCGCAGGCAATCGCCAAGCTCGAGGAGATCGTCGAAATCTCCGACGGGCTGATGGTCGCGCGCGGCGATCTTGGCGTCGAGATGCCGCTGGAAAAAGTGCCTGGCCTGCAAAAGCGCATCAGCCGCACCGCCCGCCGTCTCGGCAAGCCGGTGGTCGTTGCGACGCAGATGCTGGAATCGATGATCAATGCGCCGGTTCCAACCCGCGCCGAAGTATCCGACGTCGCGACGGCGGTGTTCGAGGGCGCCGACGCCGTAATGCTCTCGGCCGAAAGCGCCGCCGGCCATTATCCGGTCGAGGCCGTCTCGACCATGAACCGCATCGCCGAAGAGGTGGAGCGCGACGCTTACTTTCGCGGCATCATCAATGCGCAGCGCACGACGCCCGAGGCGACCGGCGCCGACGCCATCGCGGTCGCGGCGCGCAACGTCGCCGAGACGCTCGATCTCAAGGCGATCGTCGCCTGGACCGCGTCCGGATCGACTGCGCTGCGGATCGCCCGCGAGCGGCCCGCCGCGCCGATCCTTGCGTTGACGCCTTTTCCCGAGACGGCCGGCCGTCTGGCGCTGGCCTGGGGCGTCCACGCCGTCGTCACCAAGGACGCGAACGACATCGCCGACATGTCGGCGCGCGCCTCGAAATTCGCCTTCCGCGAGGGCTTCGCCTTTGTCGGCGACCGCATCATTATCGTCGCCGGCGTCCCCTTCGGCACGCCGGGCGCGACCAATATGGTGCGGATCGATTTCGTCGAGGAAGCGGCGACGCTGAGTTCAAGCGATTCGACCGCGACCCCGCTGGAACAGGCCGCGCAGGCGCAGCAATAAAAACCTTCGCCTAACCGCCGCCGAACAGATTTTCAAAAAAATTGCGCTCGCGCGGCGCTGGCCGCGCCGCCGCTGACTCGCCCGGGCTGGGAATAAGACCGGGCGGCACGAGCCCGCCGTTGCGTCCGCGCGGAGAGGCGTCGGCCTCGGCCCGGCGCGGCTGCGCGGAAGGAAAAGCCGGATAGCCGGTCGGAGCTGCAGGCCCGCCCGCGTCCGCCACGGGCGGGGGAGAGCCGACGGACGTCGGCGCATCTGGCCAGAAGGGCGGCGGCGCGACGAGCGGCGCCTGCCACAGCCCGCCCGGCAGCGGCTGGGGCGGAATTCCCTGATGCGCCGCGCGCATGAAACGCGACCAGATCTCCACCGGCAGCGTGCCGCCGGAGGCCTTTTTCGTCGGCGAACTGTCGTCATTGCCGAGCCACACGCCGGTGACGAGATGGCTCGTGTATCCGACGAACCAAGCGTCGCGCCAATCCTGGCTGGTGCCGGTCTTGCCCGCCGCCTGCCAGCCCGGCACATCGCCCTTGCGCGCGGTGCCGGTCAGCAACGTCTCCTGCATCATGACGTTCATCATCGGCAGATAGGCTGCGTCGATGACGCGGCCGTTGCTCGACCCTTTGCGCACATAGAGCAGTTTTCCGGCGGCGGTCTTGACGCGGACGATGATATGCGGCTGCACGCCGATGCCGCCATTGGCGAAGGGCGCATAGGCGGCGACGAGTTCGAGCGGGCTCACCTCCGACGTGCCGAGCGCGATCGAGGCGTTGGGGCTGAGCTCCGAGACGATCCCCAGCCGATGCGCGGTGGCGACCACGGTTTTGGGGCCGACCTCGACGCCGAGCCGCACCGCCACCGTATTCAGGGACAGCGAAAGCGCCTTGGTGAGAGTGACAGGGCCGAAATATTGCCGCGAGTAATTTTCCGGCTGCCAGCCATGCACATTGATCGGGCCGTCTTCACGGATGGTCGCCGGGGTCAGCCCATGTTCCAGCGCGGCGAGATAGACGAAGGGCTTGAACGCTGATCCCGGCTGGCGCCTTGCGGCGGTCGCGCGGTTGAATTGGCTGTCGGCGTAATTGCGCCCGCCGACCAGCGCCTTGATGCCGCCGGTCGGATCGAGCGACACCAGAGCGCCTTGGCCGACGCCGAATTTCGCGCCTTTCTGGTCGAGTTCCTCGGTCAGCGCCTTTTCGGCATTGGCCTGCAGCGCCGCGCTGATCGTCGTCGCGACGGTGATATCCTCCTCGATCGCGCCGACCGTATCGTCGAGAACGTCCATCACATAGTCGGCGGCGTAATTGGCCGTGCCCGCGCCATCCGATTTTGTCGCCGCCGCCGGATGGGCGAGGGCGAATTTTCCCATCGCGTCAGTAATAAAGCCCTCATCGACCATGGCGGCGATGACTTGGCCCGCGCGCTCGCGCGCTCCGGCGGCGTTGCGGTTTGGCGCGAGCTTAGTCGGCGCCTTCATAAGGCCGGCGAGCGTCGCCGATTCGGCCAGCGTCAGCGCGCGCGCGCCATGGCCGAAATATTTCTGCGCCGCCGCCTCGACGCCATAGGCGCCGGAGCCGAAATAGACGCGATTGAGATAGAGTTCGAGGATCTGGTTTTTCGAATATTTATGTTCGAGCCAGACCGCGAGGATCGCCTCCTGAATCTTGCGCGAAACCGTCCGCTCCTGCGTCAGGAACAGATTTTTCGCAAGCTGCTGCGTCAGCGTCGAGCCGCCCTGCGTCGCCCCGCCGGCGGCGTTGCGGGTCAAAGCGCGCAAGATGCCGATCGGATCGACGCCCAAATGGGAATAAAAGCGCCGGTCCTCGATGGCGACGAAGGCCTTTGGCAGATAGGGCGGCAGATCGGCGATCCGCACGCTCGCGCCGCCGGTGTCGCCGCGATTGGCGATGAGACTGCCGTCATCGGCGAGGATCGCGATGTTCGGCGGGCGCTTTGGCACCGCGAGCTGGTCGATCGGCGGCAGTTTTGTCGCGTAAAAGGCGATGATCGCCGCGCCCGCGACGCCGGCCCAGACCGCCAGCGTCAGCAGCAGCGAGGCCGCTCCGGCGAGGGTCAAGCCGCGTCGGCGCGGCTTCTTGCGCGGCGGGCCGCTGCGGGCGGGGCCGCGCTCTCCGCGGCTGGAGCCTTGAGTGGCCATCGGCGGTCCCGCGTCGATCCGATCAGAACAGAGATTTTGGAGCTGAAGGCTGCAAAATCATGACGCTGATCTAGAGGGTTTGAGCTTAACGGGACGTAAACCGCGCGGGTGCGGCGATTTTGCGGCCTATCCCCACTCGCCTCGTCTGTTGACTAGATCGAGGATCGGCGCGGGGACAGGCGATCGCGAAGC
This sequence comes from Methylocella silvestris, assembly GCF_002891535.1. GTDB lineage: Bacteria > Pseudomonadota > Alphaproteobacteria > Rhizobiales > Beijerinckiaceae > Methylocapsa > Methylocapsa silvestris_A. Next base: position 484,156 of record NZ_PDZR01000001.1, read on the forward strand.
CCTTGAAAACTCCGCCCCGGCGCTTGCGCATTTTGCAGCGCCGCGCCAAAGTCTCGCCCCCGGCGGGAGGCGATCTGGCTTGCGCGCGGCAATAATTGAATGGATTGGACGCGCTATGAAAGTCACCCTTGAGCGAGCGGCCCTGCTCAAATCGCTTGGCCATGTTCATCGCGTGGTCGAGCGCCGCAACACCATTCCGATCCTGTCCAATGTGTTGCTGCGCGCCGAAGGCAAGGCGCTGCTGCTGAAGGCGACCGACCTTGACCTTGAGGTCACCGAGCGCCTCGCCGCCGATGTCGGCGTCGCCGGCGGGACGACGCTGCCGGCCCATACGCTCTATGACATTGTGCGAAAGCTCCCCGACGGCTCGCAGGTCAGCCTGGAGATCGCCGGCGACAGCGGCCAGTTGCTGCTGCGCTCGGGCCGCTCGCGCTTCAATCTGCAAACCCTGCCCGACAGCGATTTTCCCGATCTTGCGGCGGGCGACTTCAGCCATGATTTCCTGCTGCCCCCGGCCGATCTCAAGCGCCTGATCGAAAAGACGCAATTCGCCATCTCCAATGAAGAGACGCGCTATTATCTCAACGGCATTTTCATGCATTCGATGGAGGCGGAGGGCGCCTCGGTGCTGCGGGCGGTCGCGACCGACGGCCACCGGCTGGCGCGCGTCGAGATCGCCTGCCCGAAAGGCGCCTCCGGCATGCCGGGCGTAATCGTGCCGCGCAAGGCGGTCACCGAGGTCCAGAAGCTGATCGAGGATCTCTCCGCCGATATCCGCGTCGAGCTGTCGACGACAAAGGCGCGCTTTACGTTTGGCGATGTGGTGCTGACCACAAAACTGATCGACGGCACCTTTCCGGACTATATGCGGGTCATTCCGGCCGGCAATGACAAGCGGCTGATTGTCGAGCGCGGACCCTTCGCCGCCGCGGTCGACCGCGTCTCGACGATTTCCTCCGAGCGCGGCCGCGCCGTGAAACTCGCCATCGCCGACGGCAAGCTGACGCTGTCAGTCACAAACCCCGATTCCGGCTCGGCGCAGGAAGAACTCGACGTCGACTATGATTCGACGCCGCTCGATATCGGCTTCAACGCGAGATATCTGCTCGACATCACCGAACAGCTCGACAGCGACACGGCGCTCTTCAAACTCGCCGATCCCGGCTCCCCGACGCTGGTGCAGGACCGCGACGGGGCCAGCGCGCTTTATGTGCTGATGCCGATGCGGGTTTAAGGGTCAATCGATTTTGCGGTTAATTTTGGTGCATACTAGCCATGTCGGATTTAGAGTTTGCAAATGTGGTTTTGCGCGGCCTAGTAGCTGAGCGCATAGAAGAAACCGATCATACGAACATTCGGGCCTATTACAAGGGGCGGCAAATTAATGTGAGTAGATCGGAGTTAAATAGATATCGGTCACAAAAGGACACAATAAAGAAGCAAGGAGAGACCGATCTATGGATGCCGGAGTATTACGAGCACGCAGTTCAATTCGAGGGTGGTTTGAGAAGGCCTTTTAGCAGAATGGCCGACAACATAAGTGTCCAGTCAGATGAAGGTACATTAATCTCTGTTGAGAGGGCCTCTGAATTTTTTTGTATTAGTCTTCTAGATGTCGATGTTCTTGGGGGTGGCTTAAGACGCCTGCTGTCTCGCCCTTTCGGCTCAGGTGAAACAAGTGTGGCTGACTTGTTTCGTATCAATACAATTAAGGTGATTGGAGTGCGAGACGCGTTCGGTCGAAGCGCTGCACGTATGCACGAACTCGCCGGAGCTGCTATTTTTCATTTTGCTTACGGAAAAGGCGTACCGATATCATTCACTAAATCTTGGGAGCGTACAAATTACTGGCTCGGTCGAAAGGAGCATGAAAGCATCCAATTTCCAGTTCGGACCTATAATTCGGAGCTGATCAGTTACTACAATCTAGCGCTCGCGAGCGACAGCCTTGTGCTTGGATATCTAGCTTTATACAAAATACTTGAGTATTTTTTTACATCTGTTTCGGAAGATGTGCTGCACCGTAAAATAAAAGATCATTTGGCTTCTCCAGATTTTGCACACACCAAAACAAAGAAATTACGCGAGTTGGTCAAGCTGATAACTGCATTCGAGACGCGCCTTGACGAAGTCGGGGCACTAAAAATGGTTTTGTCGACCTACTTTGAAAAAAGTGATTTGCGCAATTGGATAGAACAATATCAAAATAAAAATGGGTGTTATTTCACAGAAAATGCAAATGTCTTCAATAAAGAAACAAGAATAGATTTATCAGAAAATACAATAATAAATAATATTTCGTCTAGGATTTATGCGGTAAGAAATGCACTTGTCCATAATAAGGAGGGAGAAATCGCGCGCTTTATTCCTTATTCTGGACAAGAGGATGTGCTCCATAAAGAAATTCAAATCCTAATATATCTTGCGGAGCAATTAATTATTAAGACTGGGAAGGACATAGGCTGAGTTTAGTTTTTTTGTCGCTAAGTGCGTAGAAACATGAAGTCAGTTGCTGGGGCACTTTAATACAATCACACAAAATACTTGCCGTGAAGAGTTGCCCGCAACAAGCGAGACGTCGTCGTTAAAAATGGGGAGCGCGTCGCGATAGATCCATCTTGTGCTGTCCTCCATGTGTTTTGAGCTCCAGCGCCTTGCGTTTGGAAATGCTCACTTCCTCCCGCAGCGCTCATGATGCAGCGCTCATGATGAGGAGGGCTCGAAGAGACCGTCTCGAACCACGAGGGCGTCAACAACGTGCACTGAACGCATCCTTCGAGACGCCATTTCTCACGAAATGGCTCCGAGATGAGGGAAATGGAGTTTTCAAGATTGTCGCCGCCCGTAAGGAGCACAAGCTCCTGATCGGGACCGGCGCCGGCACAAGGCCGGCATCGTCGCACGGCCGCGGAGGAGGCAGCCTCAAACCACCCGCAGCCCCAGATGCTCCGCCATCGGCGCAAAATCGCGTTCGTCGTGGAGCAGCGCGTGGCCGCGGGCGAGGCAAAAGCTTCCGATGATGAGGTCGATGGTCTTGCGCACGGTCGCGCCCTTTTCGCGCAGCGCGCGATAATTTTGCGCGGCGCGAACGGCAAGCCCGGCATCGAGCAGGGGCTCGATCCGGAACTGGCGCAAACTGGCTTCGATCCGCGCCGCATGCGCCTCGCTCCGCGCGCCTTGCAGCACTTCCAGCAAAATGAGGTCGCCGACCAAAATTTCGTTGGGGTCTTCGATCGACCGCAGCAGGCGCACCGCTCGCGTGTCGAGATCGCGGAGATTGGCGATCCACACCGAGCTGTCGACGACGATCAAGATTTTGGATCGTCGGATCGGCCTTGCCGCGACGCGTCAAGATCGCCCTGCCAGCCAAGGCCGATCATGTCGGCGATCGCGCGGCTCTGACGCTTTTGCCGCACAAGCTCGCGCAAAGCCTCCTCGACGGTGGCTTTCTTGGTCGAAAGCCCGGTCGCTGCCATGGCCTCGGCCAGCAGCTCGTCGTCAATCTCGATATTGGTGCGCATGCGTCTCTTTGTGTGTATAATTTATTCTATTCATACACATTAAGACTGCAAGGCGCAATCAGGGCTCCATTGCTTGACGCCTCGCGTCGCCCAATTGGTCTAACGCTTCGCGTTCGCGGCCAAAAAGGCGTTGTAGCCGCGCTCGTCCATGGCGCCTGAAGCGAGGGCGAGGACGGCGTTCGCCGCGTCTTCCGGCGCCGCGCTGAAGACGTAGCCGTTAAGTTCGAGAAACAGCACGCCGAGCAGGAATCCCGTGCGTTTGTTTCCATCGACGAAGGGGTGGTTCTGCACGATGGCCGCCGCATAGAGCGCGGCCAGGGTCAAAATGTCCCGCGCGTCGGCGTAAGCCGCATATTGGCGCGGCCGGGCAAGCGCCGATTGCAAAAGCGCCGCCTCGCGCAGGCCCTCGGCGCCGCCGTGTTCAGCCAGGAGGCGTTCATGAAGCATGACAGCGTCGCGCTCGTCGATCCAGACGAGCCGGTCATTTGGCGAGGACATGCAGCGTGTCGCGATAGCGGCGCATGATATCCTCGGCCTTTTCCATTTTCTTCGCAAAGTCAAAGTCGTAAGGCGTCAGACGATAGCCGCCTTCCGGCGCTTCGGTCAGAAAGAGCGGCGCGCCGTCATGCGTCTTGAGGCGGGCGATCGCCTCTTTCGGGAGTACGACGCCGAGCGAATTACCGAACCGCCGGACTTTGAGCTCAACCATGGCAAGTCCCTCACGTTATCACTGAAGTAATAACTTTCGAAAGCCGGGACAAGAGGCGCGAAATCCGCGCGCCTTGACCTGCGCGCCTCGACAGGGCAAACCGCAGCGGCTCCCGCCGCGAGCTCCAAGCGAAAGTCCAATGCCCAAAATCAACGGAAACCAGATCACGCCCGGCGCGGTCGTCAGCCATGACGGCGGCCTTTGGGTTGCGGTCAAGACCAATAGCGTCAAGCCCGGCAAGGGCGGCGCCTTCAATCAGGTCGAGCTCAAGAATCTCATTGACGGCCGCAAGCTGAATGAGCGGTTCCGCGCCGACGAGACCGTCGATACGGTCGATCTGGAGCTGAAGGACTTCAGCTATCTTTACGCCGAGGGCGACAATCTCGTCTTCATGGATCTTGAATCCTATGATCAGATCGAACTCCCCAAGCATTTTGTCGGCGAGCGCGCGGCTTTTCTGCAGGACGGCATGAAGGTCACGCTGCAGATGCATGAGGCGCGGCCGATCTCGATCCGGCTGCCGCAGCAGGTGACGCTCGAAATCGTCGAGGCGGACCCGGTCGTGCGCGGCCAGACGGCGGCCTCCTCCTACAAACCCGCCATTCTCGAAAACGGCCTGCGCGTGCTCGTGCCGCCCTTCATCGGCGTCGGCGAGAAAATCGTGGTCGACACCAATGAGGTCGCCTATTTGCGCAGGGCCGAAGCATGATCCGCTCCGCCCTCATGAATGTAATGACCGGCGCGGCGCTAAAAGCCGGGCGCGGGCTGAAGCGCGACTTCGGCGAGGTTGAAAATCTGCAGGTCTCGGTGAAGGGGCCGGGCGATTTCGTCTCCGCCGCCGACAGGCGCGCCGAAAAAGTGCTGTTCGAGGAGCTGTCCAAGGCCCGCCCGGGCTATGGCTTCATCATGGAGGAATCGGGCGCGGTCGAGGGCTCGGACAAGAGCCACACTTTCATCATCGATCCGCTCGACGGCACCACCAATTTTTTGCACGGTCTGCCGATCTTTTCGATCTCGATCGGCCTCGTGCGCGAGGGACAGGTCGTCGCCGGCCTCGTCTATAATCCCGCCAATGACGACATGTTCGTCGCCGAAAAAGGGCAGGGGGCCTATCTCAACAACCGGCGGCTGCGCGTCGCCGCCCGCCGCGAGCTTTCCGATGCGCTGATCGGCTGCGGCACGCCCCATATCGGCAAGGCGAGCGGCCACGCCCGCTTCAAGCAGGAATTTTCCGCCGTGATGGCGAATGTCGCCAATATCCGCCGGCTCGGCTCGGCGGCGCTCGATCTCTGCTATGTCGCCGCCGGCAATTACGACGGGTTCTGGGAGCGCGACCTGCAGCAATGGGACATCGCCGCCGGGATCATCATGATCAAGGAGGCTGGCGGCTATATTACCGACGCTGACGGGGGCCCCGATCCGCTGGCCAAGGGCACGGTCTGCGCCGGCAACGACATCATTCACCGCGCGCTGCTGGCGCTGGTGAAGCAGGGATAGCCTTACCACCAGGCGCGCGATGCGGGCGCGCCGGCAGGACGGAGCGGGCGGCGCAATTATTAAATTTTACGCGCCCAATCTCGACGAAAGCAAAAAGCCTCCTACATCTTGATCATCACCGGTCCGCGCGAAGCGGGCGTCCCGGCGATCAGGAGCTTTTGTCGATGAGCGAAGACATGGGAAGAAAACCTTACGATCCGGGCTTTTCCCGAGCCAGCGCCCGCGCGGCTGTGTGCGGCGCCGGATGGAAGCCTCTTGAGATCGCCGCGATGGTGTTCGGCTTTGCCTTGTACTGGCCGCTCGGCGTCGCCGTGATCGGCTTCAAATTCTGGCAGAAGCGCAGCGGTTACCAGGGCGATCTGTTCTCGTTCGGTCGCGAAAAATGGGAAAGCGCCTCGTCCTGGCGGTTCTCGGGCTCGGCCCGCGGCTTTGCCGAACGCGGCTGGCGCAGCGCGGGCTTCGGCTCCAGCGGCAATCGCGCTTTCGACGACTGGCGCAATAGTGAACTCGCCCGTCTCGAGGAAGAGCGCCGCAAGCTTGTCGCCGCCGAGCGCGAATTTACGGAGTTCATGGAAACTCTGCGCCATGCGCGCGATCGGGAGGAGTTCGACCGCTTCATGCAGGAGCGCCGCTCGCGCGACAATACGACCTCGGTCTAAGACCGCCGCAAGGCAACTCAAGGCGCCGCGAAAGCGGCGCCTTTTTCATGCGCGCCAGAGCATATTTCAACGCATCCGCTGGTCCACAAAGCTTTCAGCTTCGGGCGGCTGCTCAATCATCCGGGGCGCGGCGCAGCTTCTTGACCGTTCCCCGCGCGGTCTTTGCGTCCGTACGCTTGTTGCGCGCGCTCAGCGATGGGCGGGTTTTGACGCGGAACTTTGGCTGTTTTGCCGCGGCTGCGATTAGCGCCAGCAGCCGCGCTATGGCATCCTTGCGGTTCATCTCCTGCGAGCGAAAGCTTTGCGCGAAAATGACGATCTCGCCTTCTTTCGTCGCGCGCGCGCCGGCAAGACGCAGCAGGCGACGCTTCACCGGCGCCTCGAGCGAAGGTGAGTTTTCAGCGTCAAACCGCAGCAGCGCCGCCGTCTCGACCTTGTTGACGTTTTGGCCGCCCGGCCCGGAGGCGCGCGCATAGGAGAGGGCGATCTCGTCCTCGTCGATGAACAGATGCGGACCCGCTGCGACTTTTGCCATGGCGTTCACTCTTGGCCGCTCCCGGCGGCGCTAAATTTCAACCCTCGTTAACCTACTTGCTTTAGCGGGGGTTAAAGAATCGCAGCCAATCTGCCGCAATGGCGCGCCGGATCCTGCTCCTCGCCTTTGTTGCAGCCCTGATTGGATCGCTGGCCGGCTGCTCCAACTATGAGCGCGCGCGCCGGCCGGTCTGGCGCGAGCAGGCTGAAAACGCCTGTTTCGCGCGCCGCCCGTTCGAGCTCTCAAATTATATCCAGCCGGCGCGCGAGATCAGCGGCCCTGGCATTTGCGGGCTGACGCGGCCCCTCAAAGTCTACGCCCTCGACAATGGGACGGTTGGATTTCAGACCGGCTATACGCTCGATTGTCCGATGGTCGCAGCGCTTAACGAATGGGTGCGCGAGGTCGTGCAGCCGACGGCGCAGGCCCGCTTCGGCCAGCGCATCGTCGAAATCATCGGCATGGGCTCCTATTCCTGCCGCGGCATCAATGGGTCCGCCTATGGGCGCCTGTCGGAACATGCGTTCGGCAACGCCCTCGACATCGGCGGCTTCCGGCTGGCCGACGGACGCGAGATCACCGTGGTGCGCGACTGGACGCGCGGCGACGATCAGGCCCGCGCCTTTTTGCAGGAGGTCCATATGGGCGCCTGCTCCCATTTCACGACGGTGCTCGGGCCGGGCTCCAATGTCTTCCACTACAATCATATTCACGCCGATCTTGCGATGCATGGCGCGACTTCGACCGGACCGCGCCGCATCTGCAAGCCGTTCCTGCAGCTCAATCCTGCCGTGGCGCCGCCGGCGGCCGCCCCCTCCGACGGACTGCCTGAGGCGCCGGACATCGACGACGATCTCGAGGTCGCGCATAATAATGTTTTGAAGCAGAATGCCGAAGCGCTTCAGGTTGGCCCCGGGCCAGGGCCGACGGCGCGCATCCCCGACGCTTATTTCGCCGCGGCGATGCGTCCGCCTGCGGCGATCCCGACGCGGCCTGCCGCCGCCAGCGCTTATGCGCCAGTCGCGCCAATGGGCCGGCCTTCCTCCGCGCCGGCGGCAAGAGGCGGGGCGCCGGAAGGCGATCCGTCGCAATGGGATCTGACCTCGACTGTCGCGCCGCGCCGCTAGAGCATCCGCCCGGAAGTGGCAGCGTTTTCGGGGAGAGCGGATGCATTGGAACAATGAGTTCGAGCAAGCGCGTTTCAATCGGATCGGTTTTTGTTCTGACGATCAGGCTGCGGTGCGGATACGGCTGGCATTGTCGAGGATCGCGCGGCCGAGCGCTTCGGCCGCCGCATTGCCGTGGCCGCCGCCGACGACCACGAATTCGATATGTCCCAAGGCGGGCAACGCGCGGGAGGCAGGCAGCGGCGCGAGGCCTTCCGGAATGAGGCGCTCCGAATGGGCGGCGACGCCGAGCCCCGCGAGAGCCGCCGCCCTGATGCCACTGAGACTGTCGGCGGTGCAGACGATGCGCCAGCTCCGCTTGGCCTTCTCCAGAGCCGCAAGCGCATGGGCGCGGGTTATGCTCGGCGGACGCAGCGCGATCAGCGGCAGCGGCGCGGCCGTATTCATCTCGAAACCAGGCTGGCCGACCCAGACCAGCTCTTCCTTCCAGCCAAATCGGCCGCGCTCGTCGCCGCGCCGCCGCTTCACGAAAATGAGGTCGAGTTCGCCGGCGTCATAACGCTCATAGAGAATGCCGCTGAGGCCGACCGTCAATTCGAGATCGACGGCGCTGTGCTGCTTGGTAAATTCGGCCAGCACTTGCGGCAGAGCGGTGAAGACGAAATCCTCCGATGTGCCGAACCTCACATGTCCGCGCAGATCCGAGCCTGCGAGCAGGCTGGCGATGCGCGCATTGGCTTCGAGCGCCTGCCGCGCGAAAGGCAGCACGGCGTCGCCGTCCGGGGTCAGAGTCACGGAATGGGTGTCACGCGAAAGCAGACGCCGCGCGGTTTTCAGCTCGAGCCTGTTGATATGCTGGCTGACGGTTGACTGGCTGAGGCCGAGCTGCCGGGCTGCAAGGGTAAAGCTCTTCGCCTCGGCGACCGCGACGAGGCTGCGCAGAAGGACGGGATCAATCGGATCGGCCATGGGTTCTTCATCACATTTCTAAATGACTGTTATCAAATCTATCACGTTTCTTCATAACGGCGTGCGTGTTAGAAAAAACGCTCTCCTAATTTTGGTGACGCCATGTTCGACCGGCAGCTCTTGTCCCGCTTCGGGGTTGACCCTTATCTCTTCGCGCTCATCGCCACGGTGACGCTTGCGCTGATTTTTCCGGCGCGGGGGGCTGCGGCGGAGACAATGGGCTACGCGGCCTATGGCGCTGTTTCGCTGCTGTTTTTTCTTTATGGCGCGCGCCTCGCGCCTCGGGCCGTCATAGAGGGATTTTCCCATTGGCGGCTGCAATCCATCGTGCTTTTTCTGACCTTTATTCTGTTTCCGGCGATCGGCCTCGCACTCACAACGGCTCTCCGCCCCTTCCTGTCGTCGCCGCTTGCGGTTGGTCTTTTGTACCTCTGTCTGATGCCGTCGACGATCCAGTCCTCGATCGCCTTTACCTCGATCGCGCGCGGCAATGTCGCGGCGGCGCTCTGCAGCGCGTCGGCGTCCAACGTGCTTGGCGTTTTCATCAGCCCGGCGCTTGTCGCTTTGCTTCTGTCGACGCAGAGCCACGGCTTCAACGTCGCGGCCGTGGAGGACGTCGCCTTGCAGCTTCTGCTGCCTTTCGCCCTCGGGCAGCTCGCCCGGCCGCTGATCGGCCGCTGGCTCCTGGCGCATAAGCTTCTGACGTCGATCGTCGATCGCGGTTCGATCCTGCTCATCGTCTATGTCGCCTTCGCCGAGGGGACGGCCGCGGGCGTCTGGGCGCAGCTCAGCTGGCAGGGGCTGGCGCTGATCCTCGCGCTCGATTTTCTGATCCTGGCGATTGTCCTCGTCGCTTCAACGTTGCTCAGCCGCCGGCTCGGTTTTTCGAAAGAGGACGAGATCGCTATCGTCTTCTGCGGGTCGAAAAAAAGCATGGCGGGCGGCCTGCCGATGGCGAGCATCCTGTTTCAGGGGCAGCCCCTTGGCCTTATCGTTCTGCCGCTCATGCTGTTTCATCAGGTTCAGCTGTTCGCCTGCGCGATTTTGGCGCAGCGCTACGCCCGCCGCCCGGCGGCGACGGAGCGCCCCGATGCGTCGGCCTCGCCGGCGGAGCGGCGCATGGCCGCTGAATAGATTTCTGGCTCACCTCCGGCTGCGGTCGGCGCGGTTGACGTAAAAGTCAGCATTGAGACGGCCTAAGCCGGATCGGCGCCGGTGAGCCGCGCCGACCAGTCTTCGATTGTCCGCATCGCGAGGCGCCGCTCGGCGATGCGCCGCCACCCGTCCGGGAGACGGGCGAGAGCGGCCATCGCGGCGAGTTCCTCGCTGTTTTGCGAATCGACATAGAGCGCGCGCCAAAGGCGGCTGATCGGCCAGTCGGGCGAGCGGCGGTCGATGAGGCGCAATTCATCTCCGGGCGCGACAAAGCCATCCTCGAGGACGCGATAATACCAGCCTGTGCGCCCGCTTTTCTGCACCCGCATTGCCATGTCGGGGATTGCGAAGCGGACGTTGAGCTTCCAGCAGGGCTGGCGTCCCTGCGAGACCTCGATCAAAGCCGCGCCGACCCGGAAGACGTCGCCAAGCGCGACGCTATCCTCGTCGAGCCCTCGCGTGGAAAAATTCTCGCCGAAAGCGCCCGGCTGATCGAGACGCGGCAGGGCGCCGATTTCCGTCCGCCACGTCGCATAATGCTCGAAGGGATAGTGATGCGCCGCCTTGTCGGGGCCGCCGTGATTCTTGCGATCGCCCTGAAAATCGCCCTCGAACCCCTCGCGACCAAGTTTCAAGCGACGGCGGGCCGGATGCTTGTCGATGCCGCTTGGCGCGCGCTTGTCGCCAAGCGGGGCGAGCGCGCCGATCAGCAGATGATCGATTCGCGCGCTTGATTTTGGCGGCGGCGGCGGTTCAGCGACGATCATCGGCGCGATCCTGGTTTCAGGCGGCGACGAGGGGTCGCGCCAGAATGAGGTCAAAGGCGCAGGTTAAAAAGTCATCGAGCGGCGCGCGGCTTTTCGTCAGCCGGGATCGCATCACTGCGCCCTGCCAGGAGTTGATGAGGAAACGCGCCACAACCTCCGGATCACGGTCCTGCGCAAGCTCGCCCTCGGCCTGGGCCTGACGCAATAACGAGCCCACAGCGCCGCTCCACCGGGCAAGCGTCTCGTTCAAAGCCTCGCGCATGACCGGATAGTCGTCAGCCATATCCGCCGCAAAATTGCCGATCATGCATCCGCGCGCGAACGCCCAGCCTTCCGATCTTGCCGCCAGAAATTCGAAATGCGCCCGCAGCCTCTCCAGCGGCGGCTTGTCGCCCTCAAACAGCATGCCCATCCGGCTGTCGTCGCGATAGCGCGCGAGCGCCTCCAGCGCCAGCAGCTCCTTCGTCTTGAAATGATTGTAGAATGATCCCTTGGGCGCGCCGGCGGCCTCGGTGATGTCCTGCACGCTGCAGCCATTAAAGCCCTGGGCGTGAAAACGCTCCAGCGCGGCGTCGACGATGTTTTCGCGTAGGCTGGCTCTGGCCATCCCCTTCTCCCTATTTTATCTTCTGTTGCCGTATAATATGACCGGTCTGATTAATTGCAAGAAAAGTTTCGTGAAAACGCCAAATTTCGCTGGGAGCAAAACGAAATGCGAGCCGATGAAGCGGGGATATCGGAATTAATATGACTAGTCATATTATTAATTAATTACATAGAATTGGGCCGCGCCTCATATTCTTCGTCCCGGACGAGGCTGCTCGCCGAGCTCCTCGGGACCGCTGCCTATCGCTTTTTTGATTTCAGCTTGATCGTCTCGCCATCCACAACGAACCGGCCATATCCATGATGATGGATTGTCTTGGGCTGCTTCTGCGCCGGATCGCGCCAGGCCTTCAGCACTTCGAGAATGAAGAGATTGTATTGGCGCATGAGCCGCGTATCGACCACCTTGCATTCGAGATTGGCGAAACACTCGGCAATCAGAGGCGCCGCCACGCGCTTGGCGGGCGTCGGCGTCAGGCCGAACCTCTCGAACTTGTTCACATCGCGGCCCGAGCAATTGCCGACTTCCGCGACCTTGGACGCCAGCTCCAGCGCCGGAACAGGGATCACGCATTCTTTCGTCGCCTTCAACGCGGCAAAGCTGTGATTGGCGCTGCCGACGACGCAGGCGACGTAAGGGGGCTCGAATTCGACCATCATATGCCAGGACATCGTCATGACGTTGGCGCAGCCCTTGGCGGCGGTCGTCAGCAGGACCACAGGGCCAGGTTCGAGCAACTGGTAGACCTTCGACAGCGGCAGATCTTTCATCGCGCGCGTCTCCAATCATCGCTTTGGCGCTGAGCCGCGAGCTTCTATGCGTTCCGATGAACGAACGCGTCGGTCGATTTCCGGCCGCGCGTCCCACCCGGTCCATGCTCGGGCGGGGCCGTCGGTTTGCCGCGTGCATAACTGCAAGGCGCGGGACCGCGACATGCGTCGCGGTCTGTTGAATTTCGCATCAGAGGCCGAAGGGATAGGTCTCATCCTCGCCGGCGGTTACCTTCGTCGGCAAAGGTATCACCGCATGAGTCTCGTCGAACCATACAAAAGCGTCGTACTGGTCGGGAAGCGTCGCGTAGCTGTAGTGGCTCCAGCGCTCCGTCTCGGGCCGATAGATGACGCCGATGTAGCGTTCAAGTCGTGGTTCGGCCATGACGCGGCGAAGATCGTCATGCTGCCCGGCTCGTAAGTCCAGCAAGAAGCGTTCGGCGCCTACCTCGTGGCACAAGGCCTCGTAACTGCCCGGACGCGACGGCCTGACAGCCTTGACCTCCATCGGCGCGTCCCATTCGGACGCAGCCGCGACGGTGCCGGTATGCGTGCCAAAACCGATCAAGGCAGCGCCGCGCCCATACGTCTGACGGCACAACTGGCCAATGTTCAGCTCGCCGCGCTCGGCGCCCATGTCGGTGAATCGTGCGTCCCCGATGTGGGAGTTATGCGCCCAGACGACGGCCTTCTTGTCCGGACCGGCCTGTGCGAGAATATTCTGCAGTGTATCGAACATGTGCTGGTCGCGCTGATTCCAGGATTCGTGGGCGCCGTAATACATGGCCCGGTAATAGCGCTCCGCGTCGGCCACCAGACGGGCGTTCTGCGTGGCGTCGAAAAAATACCCGCCATCGAGGCGCGCGTATTGGAGTTCCTTCTCCAAAAGATCAACGAGAATGCGCGTCACCGGCTGTTCGCACAGCGCGTAGCCTTCGGTGAGCGAGGCCCGCCCATAGGCCGCCGGCTCCCGCGACCAGGGCGACAGGCAGGCGTAGCGCGCCCGCGCCGCTTCCGCAGCCTTGGGATCGACGCGATCGAGATAGGCGAGCACGGCGGCTATCAAGGCCGTCATGTTGTAGAGGTCGAGGCCATAGAACCCCACCTTGTCGCCGGGCAACGTCGTGGCGTTGTGGCCGCGCAGAAAGCCGACGAAGGCGTCGACATCCTTGTTGCGCCACATCCAGGTTGGGAAGCGGGCGAATGGCGTTGAGCTCATCGGCTGATGCGGGCTGCGCCGCACATAGCGGTCGATTGCGGCGGCGTCCGGCCAATCAGCCTCGACAGCCACGATCGTGAATCCGTGCCGCTCGATCAGCCGACGCGTGATGGCGGCGCGGGCGCGGTAGAATTCCGAGGCGCCGTGCGAGGCCTCGCCAAGCAACACGACGCGGGACTGGGCAAAGCGGTCAAAGGCGGCAGCGAAGGTAGGGTCATCCAACGAAAGCAACGGTTCGGCGGCGGCGCGCAGCACGGCCGCCGTCGATATCTGTGGCGCCGGCCGCGCTGCCGGGGGCGCCGGCGCACGGCTGGGCTCCAATGGCGTCAGATAATGCTGAAACCAGGCGCTCGCCATATCGGTCGCCAGCTCCAGCGCGCCAGCCTCTTCAAACAGATGGGTGGCGTTGGGAACGATCTTCAGCAGCTTTTCACATTTCAGCGCAGCCAGCGCCTGCCGGTTCAACGCGAGGACCTGCCGATCCTCGCCGCCGACGATCAGCAGGCTCGGCGCGCGGACCTCCGCCAGCCGGGGGCCGGCCAGATCGGGGCGTCCGCCGCGGGAGACCACCGCCGCCACGCCGCCCTGAAGTTCAGCCGCCGCCAGCATGGCCGCCCCCGCGCCGGTGCTCGCGCCAAACAGGCCAAGCGGCAGGTCGGCGATGTCGGGCTCGGCGCGGATCCAAATCGCCGCTTCCAGCAGGCGCTCCGCGAGCAGTGGAATATCGAAAACGTTACGGCGGTCCTTCGCTTCTTTCTCTGTCAACAGATCCAGCAGAAGCGTGGCGAAGCCCTGTGCGTTCAAAGTGTTGGCGACGGCGGCGTTGTGCGGACTGAGGCGGCTCGACCCGCTTCCATGGGCGAACAGAATGACGCCGCGCGGGTCCGGCGGCACGTAGAAATCGCCGACCAAACCGAGCGGCGGGACAGCGATCTGACGCCTGGCTGAACCCGACTCGGCTTCCCCGGTCTCCGCCCAGCGCTGACGCAGCAACCCGATTGTCTCTTCATCGGTGAGTTGATGGAAATCGTCGTAGAAGGCGCCGACCCCCTGGAAATGCCTGGCGGGATGCAGGCACAGGACAAGGTCGGCGTGCTGGCGCATTTCAGCCAGCGTTTCTTCCGGCGCCGCGGGAATGGCGAGGACAATTTTGGCGGCGCCCTGCCGTTTGATCGCGATGAGCGCGGCTTTTGCCGTGGCCCCCGTGGCAAGACCATCGTCGACGATGATGGCGGTGCGTCCGGTTGGCTCCAGTCGCGCACGGTCGTCAAGGTATCGGACGCGCCGGCGTTCGAGCTCCGCGAGTTCACGCTGGCGCGCGCGCTCAAGATAAGCGTCGTCCGCGCCGGAAGCCCGCCGAACATCTTCGTTGATCACGGTCTGCGGGCTTTCGCCTTCGACGACGGCGCCAAGCGCCAATTCCGGCGCGCCGGGCGCGCCGATCTTGCGCACCAGAATGAGATCGAGAGGGCAGCGCAGGGCGCGCGCGATTTCCAGAGCCACCGGCACGCCGCCACGCGGCAACGCATAGACTGCCGGGCGATCAAGCTGCATCGTGACCAATTTGGCTGCCAACTGGCGGCCGGCATCGGCCCGGTCGCGAAACTTGAAATGCAAGCCAGCCATCCAATTACTACCAATTATCGGTCTGGGCGCCGCATTGATTCAGGTCAAAGCGATCCTGCCGAGCATCGGCGCGCCGGCTTCACTCGCCGCGATGGCGACGATTTCCGCCTTGCATAATGATCGCGCGCCGTGGTCATCGGTGCGGCGCAAAAGCGCTTTCTGCAAATCTTGGCGGCTGGCCTTCGGTGCGCCGCCGGGTCGCCCATTCGCCCGCCACGCTCGCGAGCCCGGGAAGCCGAGCGACTTGAGACGCCGCCAGAGTTCAGCTGCGTTGCGGCGGCCCACGGCTAATCAGGCATCGAGTTTGGCCCGCAGCATATGATGGATAAGTTTTCGGCTATAGTCAGGCGAAGGCCCAATCCGATCCGGGAGAAGCTTATTTGCCTGACATCGAATCCGTCGTCGCGGAGATCGCGGAGAGCCTGTCGCGCCGCACCGAGCGCGGCAAGGTCGCGACCTATATTCCCGAACTCGCGCGGGTGCCCATCGACCAGTTTGGCATGGCTGTGTTCATGGCGGATGGCAAGATGATCGTCGCCGGCGACGCCGAGACGCCCTTTTCCATCCAGAGCGTCTCGAAGGCCTTCACCCTGACGCTGGCGCTCGGGAAAGTAGGCGACCGGCTGTGGAGCCGGGTCGGCCGCGAACCCTCGGGCGATCCGTTCAATTCCATCGTCCAGCTGGAATATGAGAAAGGCAAGCCGCGCAATCCCTTCATCAATGCGGGCGCCATCGCGGTCACGGATACGCTGCTCGCCGGACACGCGCCAAAGGAAGCGCTGGGGGAGATCCTCGACTTCGTCCGCTTTATCGCCGACGACGAAACAATTTCGATCGACGAACATGTCGCCCGTTCTGAAAAGCAGACCGGCTTCCTCAACACGGCGCTCGCCAATTACATGCGCGCCTTCAAAGTGCTGGAACATCCGGTCGACCATGTGCTTGGCGTCTATTTTCACCATTGCTCGATTGCGATGACCTGCCGCCAGCTGGCTATGGCGGGGCGCTATCTTGCCTTTTCCGGGCGGCTGCCGGGCCAGAATGTTTCGGTCGTCTCCAGCGAACGGGCCCGGCGCATCAGCGCGCTGATGCTGACCTGCGGACATTACGACGGCTCAGGGGATTTCGCGTTCCGGGTTGGCCTGCCGGGCAAGAGCGGGGTCGGCGGCGCCATCCTCGCCGTCGCGCCGGGCAAGGCCTCCATCGCGGTCTGGTCGCCCGGTCTCGATCAGAACGGCAATTCGGTGCTGGGATCGCTCGCGCTGGAGCAGCTGGCCAAAGCCATGCGCTGGTCGGTGTTTGGGGATTGACGGAAGCGGCGCTTGGCGTCCGCCTTGCGCGGCGCTCGCCCCGCCTTCAAGGCGCTGCACCCGGGCGGTCAGGGTGAATCGCCTGCCGCACTTGATCTATTGATTTATGCATGCGCCTTGCTGGAAAGGCTGCGCCTTTTCCGATCATGCTCGAGATGCAGCTCCCGAGATCGAGAATCAAATGAACGAAAGTGAATCTTTCGATGAAAACGGAGCGACTGCAAGGCCAACTACGACTTAGATAGCAATAGACCTGTCCCAAGATTATGGGCGTCTCGCGTTTTCAATGCGGCCAAAGACGAAAATCATCGAAATCTTTGTCGCTGTGCAAGTGCTGTCATTTACGCTTGAACATTTACGCAAACGCTTTTACTTCTTGGCAAAAATAAGAACCAGCATTCTTTGCCGGGAGGAAGCCCTTGATCAGGCAAAGCCGCGTTGCTCATATTGATGAGGTGCTGGCCCTCATGATGGGCCAGACGACCGAGCGCGACAGGGTTATTCAGGAATCCTGGCGCCGCTGCGTGACGGAGCACGGCCTGGATCCGATCGCCTCGCGCGACGCCTATATCCTGCCGCAGGAGCGTCTCAACGAACATCGCGACGCGATGGAGGAATTTCTGCACACGGCGCGATTTGGCCTCGAGACCCTTTATCGCCAGGTGTCCTGCCTCGACTATGTGATGCTGCTGACTGACGCCAAGGGCGTCACCGTCGATTTCATGGGCGATCCGACCTATAGCGGCTATCTGCGCAAGGCGGGCCTCTATCTCGGCTCCGATTGGCACGAGGAGCTTGCCGGAACATGCGCAGTCGGCACCTGCATCGCCACCGGCGAGCCTCTTATCGTGCATCAAAGCGATCATTTTGACGCCTCGCACATTTCGCTGACCTGCACCTGCGCGCCCATCTTCGACACCAATGGCGACCTCGCCGCCGCGCTCGATATTTCGGCGCTTCATTCGCCCGAGCCCAAGCTTAGCCAGCATCTCGCGCTGCAGCTCGTGCGAAGCTTCACCCATAAGATCGAAAATGCGAATTTGCTCAATCGCTTCCGCGGCGAGTGGATTTTGAAGCTGTCGAAAGCCCAGGAATTCCTCGACATCGATCCGGAATATATTCTCGCGGTCGACGCCAACGGCTGCATCATCGGCCATAACAGCCGTACGCGCGAGCTGCTTGCCCGCGAATGCCGTCGGCTTGGTCATGAGAAGGATCGTTTCATTGGCGAACCTCTGTCGACGTTTTTTGAATGCGACGTCTCGAACTTGCCGCGATTTGCCCGATTCCGCCCAAGCGATCAGCGCACCATGCGGCTTGTCGGCGGCGGCGCGATGTTGTTTGCGCAGGCGATGCCGCCGCCGCTCGCCTCTCTGCCGCGCCAGCCGGCGACGCCGGGCCCCAATCTGCCGTTGCCGCTGCGTGAAATGTTTTCCGGCGATCCGATGATGTTCGAGGCGTTGCGGCGCGCCGCCAAGATCGTCGGCACGCAGATGAGCATCCTCATCCAGGGCGAAACCGGAACCGGCAAGGAGCATCTGGCCAAGGCGCTGCACGCCGCCTCGCCCCGCGCCGACAAGCCGTTTGTCGCGGTGAACTGCGCGGCGCTGCCGGAAAGCCTGATCGAAAGCGAATTATTCGGCTACGAGGCCGGGTCGTTCACTGGAGCAGCGAGCAAGGGCAAGAAGGGACTGGTGCTCGGCGCTGAGGGAGGCACCCTGTTTCTCGACGAGATCGGCGACATGCCGCTCGCCTCGCAGACGCGTCTTTTGCGCGTCCTTGCCGAGCGGGAGGTGACGCCGCTCGGCAAGGTCAAGCCAATCCCGATCGACATAAGGGTGATCGCCGCCACCCACCGCGATCTCGTCGAACTCGTCAAAGCCAAGAGTTTCCGCGAGGATCTCTATTTCCGGCTCAATGGAGCTGTTCTGACCCTGCCGCCGCTGCGCAGCCGGATCGACGTCAAATGGCTGATCGAACGTCTCCTGCAACGAGGGTCGAACCGGGATGACGCGCTCCGCCATCTGAGCGATGCGGCCCTTGCCGCTCTTTGCGCTTATTCCTGGCCCGGCAATGTCCGCGAACTCGTCAATTGTCTCGATTACGCCAGCGCTGTCTGCTCCGAGCAACAGATCGAAGTCGAGGATTTGCCTGAATCGATCCTCAAGAGCCTCAACGGCGCCGGGCCGGCTGCGCTCGCGGCGAATCGCGCCGGAGACGAGGGCCCGCAGCCCGACGCGCTGAACGGGCTCGAGGAGGCGTTGCGCGAGCATCATTGGAACGTCTCCGCGGTCGCGCGCGCGCTTGCGGTGGACCGCTCGACGGTGCATCGGCGGATGCGGCGCCTTGGCCTTGTCCCGCCGCAGAAGCGGGATTTTTGACGGGCGGCTCGATGGCCTTGTGTCGTTGTTCGGCCGCATGAATTCGCCGGCGGCAGTGAATTAGAAAATGCGCCCATCCAGGAATTCAGCGCGTTTTGACGGAAGGCGCTCTGTATTGCGCCGCAACAAGGCGGCGCCCAGGGGCGCATCGACGTTGCGGCAGGCGCCACACCTGTTGCGCGGCACGCCACAGGCGGGGCGGCCCACAACGCCTTCGCACAATGGATCATAAATTTATAACTATCTGTTTTAATTACAATTTTATAAACTAAATCGCCTTGGCATCGCCCTTGCTGTTCTCTCTGCGCCCGACAACAAGCAAGCGGGATCAGGGGACCGGATTTGACGCCCAGCGTTGGTATCATCGCCAATCCATTTTCGGCGCGCGACATTCGCCGCGTTGTCGCCGATGCGTCCGGCGTGCAAATCGCCGAGCGGGCCAACGCCGTGCTGCGCGTGCTTGCCGGGCTTTATGCATGTGGCGTCCGCCATGCGGTCATGATGCCGGATCGCGCCGGGCTGATGCATCATGTGCTGCGCGGAATAGCCCGCGCGGGAAATCAGGGGCTTCAACGCTATCCGGAGGTTGCCCCGCTCGACATGCCGCTCTTTGGAACCGTCGAGGATACGCGCACGGCAGCGGCCCTGATGCGCGCCGGAGGCGCCGGCGCAATTGTCGCTCTTGGCGGCGACGGCACCCATCGCGCGGTCATATCCGCCTGCGCCGCAACGCCGATCGCTGCGATCTCGACCGGAACAAACAACGCCTTCGCCGAACAGAATGAGCCGACCGTCGTCGGCCTGGCCGTCGGCCTCGCCGTAACGGGCCAGCTCCCCGCCGCGCTCGCCTTTCGCGCCAACAAGCGCCTTGACGCCGTCATTGGCGGACAAACCCATATCGCCCTTGTCGATATTGCGCTCGTCAGCGACCGCCACGTCGGCGCGAAAGCCCTGTGGAAACCTGAAACCTTCCGCGAATTATATGTCGCCTTTGCCGACCCGACGCTGATCGGAATGTCCGCCATCGCCGGTCTGATCGAACCTTTGTCCCGGCGAGATGCTTTCGGCCTGCAGGTCATCTTCGCCGGCGAGGGCAGGGCGGCGCGCGCGCGGCTGCGCGCCCCGATCGCTCCGGGATTGATTGCGCCGATCGGCGTCGCCGACTGGCGCAGGATCGCGCCCGGCGAGGCGATCGTTCCCCGTCTCGAGGCCGGATCGCTCGCCTTTGACGGAGAGCGCGAAATCGCATTTTCACGCAAGGACAAGGTTTCGATCACGCTGCGCGAGGGAGCATTTCGCAGCGTCGATATCGCGGCGTGCATGCGCGCCGCCGCGACGCAGGGCCTGTTGCGCGAAGACACGCCGAACGAGGACGCCGGCGACGGACCGCTGCTGATGGCGGCGTCCGCGTCGTCATAAGGATCACGGAGAAAAAAATGAGCGACAATCCCTTTCCAGTCGACAAGGCCGGGCTTCTCGAAGCCTACCGCATGATGAAGACCATCCGCGAGTTCGAGGAGCGGCTGCATATCGATTTCGCGAAAGGCGACATACCGGGCTTTGTCCATCTCTACGCCGGCGAAGAGGCGGTCGCGACCGGCATCATGATGCATCTCAATGATCGCGACCGGATCGCCTCGACCCATCGCGGCCACGGCCATTGCATTTCCAAGGGCGTCGACGTCCATGGAATGATGGCCGAAATCTACGGCAAGGAAACCGGTTCGTGCCTCGGGCGTGGCGGCTCGATGCATATCGCCGACCTGTCCAAGGGGATGATGGGCGCAAATGGCATCCTGGGCGCCGGCGCGCCGCTGATCTGCGGCGCTGGGCTCGCGGCGAAGTTTCGCGGCGACGGCGGCGTCGGAATCACCTTCTTCGGCGACGGCGCCGCCAACCAGGGCATGGTCCTCGAAAGCATGAACCTCGCGGCGGTGTGGAATCTGCCGGTGATCTTCGTTTGCGAGAACAATGGCTACGCGGAAGCGACCTCGCGCGACTATGGAACGGCCGTGAAATCCTACGTCGATCGCGGCGCGGGTTTCGGCATTCCCGGCGTCCACGCAGACGGAACCGATTTTTTCGCGGTTTACGAGGTGGTCGGCGAACTCATCAAGCGCGCGCGCGAGGGCGGCGGCCCGGCGCTGCTCGAGTGCGAGGTCATCCGCTTCTTCGGTCATTTTGAAGGCGACGCGCAAACCTACAAGGCCAAGGGCGAAAACGAATACAACCGCGCCAACCGCGACTGTCTGAAAATCTTCCGCGCCAAAGTGACGGAGGCCGGAGTCATCAGCGATGCGGAACTCGATGCCATCGACGGCGAGGTTGCGGAGCTGATCGAGGATTCGGTCGCCAGCGCGAAAGCCGCGCCGCTGCCTTCGCCGAAGGATCTGATGTCCAACGTCTACGTCTCGTATTGATTAGAAGGATGTAACGAAGTCATGGCTCGCAAGCTTAGCTATAAAATGGCCGTCAACGAGGCGCTCGACCTTGAAATGACGCGCGACCCGACCGTTATTTTGATGGGCGAGGACATCGTCGGGGGCGCCGGTTCGCCCGGCGAAGACGACGCTTGGGGCGGCGTGCTCGGAGTCACCAAAGGGCTTTTCGCCAAGCATGGCGCGCGCGTCATGGATACGCCGCTTTCGGAGTCTGCCTATATCGGCGCCGCCATCGGCGCGGCCGCCTGCGGCATGCGGCCGGTCGCCGAATTGATGTTCATCGACTTCATCGGCTGCTGCTTCGACGAGATCTTCAATCAGGCGGCGAAGTTCCGCTATATGTTCGGCGGCAAGGCCGAAACGCCGGTCGTGATCCGCGCCATGATCGGCGCCGGCTATCGCGCCGCCGCGCAACATTCGCAGATGTTGACGCCTATCGTCACCCACATCCCGGGCCTCAAGGTCGTCTGCCCTTCGAACGCCTATGACGTCAAGGGGCTGCTCATCCAGTCGATCCGCGACAATGATCCGGTGATCTTCTGCGAGCATAAAAATCTCTACGCGCACGAGGTCGATGTGCCGCTGGAATCCTACGCCATTCCTTTCGGGGAGGCCGCGATCCCCCGCGAAGGCAGGGATGCGACGATCGTGACTTACGGGTTGATGGTGCATCGCTCGCTCGAGGCCGCCGAGAAGCTCGCCAGGGAAGGCGTCGACGTCGAGGTGATCGACCTGCGCACCCTGTCGCCGATGGACTGGGACACCGTGATCGAAAGTGTCGAAAAGACGGGCCGGCTGATTGCCGTCGATGAGGCCCATCCACGCTGCTCGATCGCCTCCGATATCACGGCCTTCGTCGCGCAACACGCCTTCAGGGCGCTGAAGTCGGCGCCGCAAATGGTGACCGCGCCGCATTCGCCGGTGCCGTTCTCGCCGACGCTCGAGGACATCTACATCCCGTCCGCAGAAACCATTGCGGGCGCGGTCAAAAAAACGATCATCCAGAAGATGGTCGCAGCCTGAGGATAAAGCGCAAATGACGGACGAACGCATAAAGCCATTGGTGATGCCGAAATGGGGTCTCTCGATGGCCGAAGGCAAGGTCACGGGCTGGCTCAAGAAGCCCGGATCCGCCATCAAGGTCGGCGACGAACTCCTCGAGGTTGAAACGGACAAAATCACCAATGTGGTCGAAGCTGGCGAGGCCGGCGTGCTGCGCCGCATTCTCGGGGAGCCGGACACTGTCTATCCGATCAAGGCTCTGATCGGAGTGCTGGCCGATTCGGATGTCCCCGACGCAGAGATCGACGCCTTCGTCGCGGGCTATGTCATGCCCGCAGCCGAGGAAGGTTCGGAGGAGGACGCTGCCGCGCAATATGAGTTCGCGGAGACGCCCGCCGGAACGCTTCGCTACGCCAAGCGAGGAACCGGACCGGAGCAGATCGTTCTCGTTCACGGCTTTGGCGGCGATCTCGACAACTGGCTGTTCAACATCGACGCGCTTGCCGAACACGCGACAGTCTATGCCCTCGATCTGCCTGGCCACGGTCAATCGATCAAGTCGCTCGCTGACGCCTCATTGAGCGGGATGTCGAAAGCATTGGCCGGTTTTCTCGACAAACTCGGCGTTTCGGCAGCCCATCTTGTCGGCCACTCCATGGGCGGCGCGATCTGTCTGCGGACAGCGATCGATCGCCCCGACCTTGTCAAATCCCTGACGCTGATCAGCTCCGCGGGTCTCGGCGATGAAATCAACATCGACTATATCGAGAGCTTCGCCGCCGCGTCCTCGCGGCGCGAGCTGAAGCCTGCGCTTGAACAGTTGTTTGAAGATCCAAATCTTGTCAGCCGCCAGTTGATCGACGATCTGCTCAAATACAAGCGGCTCGACGGAGTGACCGAGGCCCTGAAGGCCTTGGCTAAAAACATGTTTCCTGGCGGCAAACAGAGCTCTGTGCTTGCCGATGAAGCCGCCGGGACGAAACGCCCCGTCACGGTCATTTGGGGAGCGTCCGACAAGATCATCCCCGCTTCCCACACGGCGGCGCTGCCGGCGGGTTGGCGCGCGGAAGTGATCGATGGAGCAGGTCACATGGTTCAGATGGAGAAAGCGGCTGCTGTGAATGCGTTGATTCGTCAGGGAGTTGGCGTGTAGCAGGAAAGTGCGGGCGGTTTTCAAGTGAATATGATGCATAACAGACTGCTAATGTGGCGGCTGCGGCCGAGATAGCTCGAGACATCCGCTGCGCGTCCTCGAAGGCGCGCGGCGAAGCTTCTGTAAAGCAACAGCAAGTAAGCAAGATCAAGGGATCCCGCGCGGGCGTAACGCCAGCGTGGCCGACCGGGCGTGGGCTCGATACAAGATGATAAAGCTTGTGGTATTTCAGACACTTACGTGGAGATTCAAGAATGTTTTCGCCTTTACTGCTTTCGCGACGCGGATCTTCATGGAAAGCTTGGTCAGCGCTTCAAAAATAGCGGCGGCGCTCGCTGTCGAGGCACGACCGATCTTACATGTTGAAAGCGTCAAAGAGGGAGAGGGGAAATGTCGGAAAAATCATACCAGGGTCTGGGTGATGACGGAGCTCATAACAAGGTGTCAAGCGGGACCTCGGCGCTGCTCGCTGCGGCCTTCGCGGTAGGGCTCGGCGCATCGCCGGCGCTCGCCGACAACATCACGTTTGCGGTCATCGGGCCGCATGAATATGATCTGCCGGTCAACTTCAAGCCGTTCAACGTGTTTGTCCAATATGGCGAGAACAACACAGGAAACCGCGCCTTTGACAAATCCGGCAACTCGGTTCCGGGAAGTGGACAGAATCAGTTCGTCGGCCTCTCAAAATATGTCTACTTCTGGTGCTTCCCGAACATCAATGACATCGGCTTCGCTTATGAAGTGATCACGCCGGAGGTCGGCGTGACCGGCCCGGGCACCGGCAGCGGCGTCCGAGGCATTGGCGATACGTTGACCGGACCCGCCATGTGGTTCAAGCCGACCCCTAACTCGACGCTCGGCGTGCAGAACTTTTTGCAGGTGCCGGTCGGCATGAAGGACGTCACAAACGGCTATTGGGCCAATTACGCGAGCATCTTTTTTGACGCGCAATGGCCGATCGCCAGCCTCACCGGAAACCTCGGCGTCGTCACGCGCTCGAATCAGTATCTGCCGAACGGGTCCCCGGAGGCCGTGCCAGGGACGACGTACCATTTCAACGTGCGCCTCGGCTGGGTCAACGCCACAATTTTCGAGCCGTTTCTCGCCCTCGACTGGCAGACGCAGAGCAGCGCCTATCAGGTTGAGAGCGGGCTGATCACCGCGCCGCACAGCAACGAGACTGCCCTCGGCGCCGGCGTGATGTTCAAATTCTCGCCGACGATGTCGCTGACGGTGCGCTACTCGCATTCGGTCCAGGGGACAAGCGTCACCATGACTAACGCCGGCTACTTTAAACTCGCTTACGTGTGGTGACAGCCGTCGTCGAGCACCGAGCCGCCCGCGTCTTTTAAGAAACGATCAATCCGAAAAGGGGAAACGTCGATGACAAAACTATCGAAATCGAAAGGGGCGCGGAAGGTCTTCGGCCGTCAAAAGCCGCAGAGATTTATTGCGGCGGGCGCTGGCCTGCTGGCCGGCCTTGGCATGGCGACGGCGGCGCGCGCCGGGTCAGGGGACTGGCCGGAATATATGTCCGACAAGGCGGCGTCGAATTACGCGCCGGCCAAAAGCGTCACGCTTGAAGCGCTCAAAAAGCTGAAGGTCGCCTGGACCATCGACCTTCCCGGCAATGAAATTCCCGAGGCGAACCCGGAACTGCGCACCTGGGTCAATGAATCGACCCCGATCGCCATTGACGGGATTCTTTACGCCTCATCGCCGCTCAGCATCGTCTCGGCGATCGACGGCGCCAGCGGGAAAACGCTTTGGACCTATGATCCGAAAGCTTATGTCGACGGAACGGCGCCAAATCTCGGTTTCATCAACAGGGGCGTTGCTTATTGGGCGAATGGCGACGACAAGCGCATTTTTGTCGGAACCGCAGATGCGTTTCTGATCGCGCTGGACGCAAAGACCGGCAAGCCGATCGAGAGCTGGGGCGATCACGGCCGCGTCGATTTGACGAAAGGACTGCGCCGCCCCATCGACCGGTCGCTGGTGACGGTGACCTCCGCGCCGATGATCTGCGCCGGGCAGGTGATCCCGCCCTTCGCGGTGCTGGATTCCTTCGCGGTTGGCCGTCCTCCGATGAAGTTTCATCCGCCGGGCGACGTGCGCGGCTTCGACGCCAAGACGGGCAAGCAGTCCTGGGATTTCCATGCCCCGCCGCAGGAGGGCGAGCCCGGCAACGAGACGTGGGAGAACGACTCATGGAAGATCGCGGGAAGCATGAATATGTGGGCCCGCCCAAGCTGCGACGAGGAGCTCGGCCTCGTGTATCTGCCGCTCTCGACGCCGGACAATGATTTCTTCGGCGGCTGGCGCAAGGGCGACGGGCTCTACGGCGATTCTCTCGTTGCGCTCAACGCCAAGACGGGGGCGAAGGCCTGGCATTTCCAGATCGTTCATCACGGCCTCTGGGACTATGATTTGCCGACCGCGCCAAATCTGATGAACCTCACGGTCGACGGAAAGAAGATCAAGGCCGCCGTTCAGACGACCAAGCAGGGTTTCATCTATGCGTTCGACCGCACGAACGGGAAGCCGATCTGGCCGATCGAGGAGCGCCCCGTCCCGCAGTCTCAGGTTCCCGGCGAACACTCATCGCCGACGCAACCCTTCCCGACCTGGCCGCTGCCCTACGTGCAACAGGGTTCGACCGAAGACGATCTTCTCGATCTGACGCCTATCCTGAAAGAGCAGGCCAAGAAGATTTTCTCGCGCTATAATACGGGGCCTCTCTTCACGCCGCCGTCGATCGATATATCGGGCACTCTCGAAACGCCCGGCGTTCTCGGCGGCGCGAGCTGGGTCGGCTCGGCGCATAATCCAGACAGCAACATCCTCTATGTGCCCTCCTTCACAATCCCCTTCGGCATCAAGCTGAAGAAGGAAGTCGCCGGCGTTTACGAGTACACTGGCACGTGGTCGGGCGTCGGCGGCCCGCAGGGGTTGCCGCTCTTCAAACCTCCCTTCTCGACGATCACGGCCTATGACATGAACACCGGCAAGCAGCTTTGGAAGATCCCGGCGGGCCGAGGCCCGGTCGACAATCCGGCGATCAAGGATTTGAACCTCGGCCGCGTCGGCGTGCCGCGCCAGAGCCATATCCTCCTGACCGATCAGGCCTTGTTTGTTGCGCCTGAAGGGACGAACAGCGTTATCGGCCTGTCGTCGCGTGGCAACGCGCTGGTGACCCAGGCGACGGTCGATGAGGCGGAGCCCTATCTTTACGCCCATGACCCGAAGACCGGTGAGTTGCTCGGCGAGCTCAAGCTGCCGGGCGCGGCGTTCGGCAACATCATGACCTATGCGGCGGGCGGAAAGCAGTTTCTCGTCGTGCCGATCGGCGGCGCTGGTCTTCCTGCGCGTCTGGTCGGAGTGGAAATTGGCAGCGATTCGGCCACGCCGAAAAAGGGCGCGAGCCTCTGATGAAAATGGATACGCGGAATGAATGAACGTTTAATCGGGGCGGTCTTCCTGCTGATGCTTGGCGCCGCTCCGCTCTCGGCCGGAGGCAGTCCTCCGCCTGGAGCACTGGCTCCACAGACGGCGGAGGATATAGACTTCGCCGATCCTGCCAGAATTGCGCGCGGAAAAGAGTCTTTCGAGGCAAGCTGCGCGTCCTTCTGCCATGGTCAGGAGCCGCCGCTGTTTATCGGCCGAAAGGGACTTGAGCCCGATTATGTGTTCGCCACCATCACCGAGGGAGGCCGCGGCGCGACGCCGATGCCCCCCTGGGGCGGCGTGTTCACGCCGGACGAGATCTGGGATCTCGTCGCTTACATCAAATATATGGGCACGCTGAAGCCGCTTCCGATGAAGACGGACGGCGCCCCGGCGCAACAGGCCGACGGCCGCAAATAAAGAAACGCAACAGGCCTGAGACAATCGAAAGCTGGGGCAGTAGGTCAACCGCCTCAGTCTTTTATCGGCGCGGGATCTTGGACTCTTCGGATGCATTCCGAGGGAGAGACCCGCATTCGCCTTCCTCCGTTGGTCGGACCGCATGCCCGATCAGCCCCAACTGGAGCATGCCGCTCTTCCCCGAGCGTCATGCTCCTTTTTTTATTCTGGCAAGGCCGCGCGCGGCGATACTATTTGGACAAGCGTCGGGACGGTGCGCCCTTCCTTCTCTTGCGGCTGATGCCGGCCGGCGATGGTCCGGCCGCGCAACCTCAGCCTGCAGGCGCGCCAAACCATCCAGTGGCCTGCCGCCATGCGTCAGGGCGCGAAGTCTTGCGCATCTGTTGCCATTTGCCTTTTCGCAAGCCATAGCATGCAGGAAAGAGGCTTTTCCCCAGGGCAGCCGAAATGGACGACATTCACTATCGCGAATACAAGATTCTCCTGCGGCCGGAGCGCTTCTTCAATCCGACCCAGTTCGAAATTTATTGGCAGAAGCTTTGCGCGGTCGCCGACCTCCACAAAGTCGGCGTCGCCACGAACAAGGACGCCTTCCATCGCCATGTGCGCGAAGTGCTGTTCTACGATACCGAGACTTGCGACCTCTATCGGAACGCGTTCATCCTGCGAAAGCGCACTTTCTACACCGACGGCTGGCCCGATCCCGATCATGAACTCACGTTCAAGTTCCGCCACGCTGACATGAAGACAGCCGCGGAGGTCGACGTGACCCCGTATATGGAAGCCAATGCCGTCATCAAATTCAAGGAAGAGGTCCTGCCGCTGAAGGATCAGATCGGCGGCATGCGCAGCCTCTATTCGCATAATTGCGTGCTGATGACTCCCGCACTCGAGATGAATCAGGGGCTGGAGCACATCGCGGCGGTGTTCCCCTGCATCGGCCGCCTGACCGCCGCCTCCGGAAGCGCGAAGGTTTCCCTCGTCAACAACCTTCCCGTGCAGGAGGTGCAGGTCAATGTCGGATCCTTCGACTTTGGCCATGGCCTCGAAGCCAAGGCCACGATCGCGATCTGGCGTAACCGCGCCACGGAAACATCGCTGATCGGCGAGTTCGCGTTTCAGGTGAAGTTCGACAGTTATGACGCCCTCCATATAAAAGCGAAGGCCCGTTCGGAAGATTTCTTCAAGGATGCGCAGCTTCGGGCCCCGGACTGGGTCGCGCTTGGCGCGACCAAGACTGCTGTCGTCTATGGCCTTGGCCATAAAGAAGCATGCGGGCGCGAATGACGAAAGTGCGCGAGGCTGACCGCTCCGGCGCGGCGCCGCGGGCTTCCCTGCCCGAGATATTTTGGGCCTTTCTCGTCATTGGCGCCACGAGCTTTGGCGGCGGCGTCGTCGCCTATCTGCGCAATGTGCTGGTGATCGGGCGCGGCTGGCTCGATGAGGAGCAGTTTCTGTCGGCGCTGGAGATCGCGCAGGCTCTGCCGGGGCTCAACGCCACCAATATGAGCGTCATCGTCGGCGACCGGCTGCGCGGTCCGCCCGGCGCCGCGCTCGCCTTTATTGGCATGACGGCGCCTGGCGCCGCGCTGGTGATGGCGCTCGGCGTGCTCTATGCGTCGAACGCCGAAAATCCCTACGTCAATGCGGGGCTGATCGGCGTCGGCGCCGCTGCGGTCGGCATGCTGAGCGCGGTGACCTTTCAGATCGGGCGCAAGCAGCTGGCGGCGCCGATCGACCTCGCCATCATCCTTGTCACCGTCACCATGGTGAGCTTCTTCCACATCTCGCTCGTGATCGTCCTGTTGACGGTCGGCCCGCTCGCCGTTCTGATCTACCGGCCGCGACCTGGCGGCGTCGGCGCGCAGCCGCCGGAGTAGCAGCCGCATGCAGGATCAAAATCTCGGCGTATTCGGCGTTTTCGCGCTGTTGTCCGTGCTGGCGGTCGGCGGCGGCTCGGCCGTGCTGCCGGAAATGAAGACGCTGGTGGTCGAGACCCATCATTGGCTGAACGACGATCAGTTCCGCGATATTTATGGCCTTGGCCAGATGGCGCCGGGGCCGAATATGCTCATGGTCATCGTCATCGGCTATCACGTCACCGGCTTTCTGGGCGCCTTCCTCGCTTTTTTTGGCTTCTTCGTGCCGGCGGGCCTCATCTCCTTCATTGGATCCCGGCTCTGGGACCATTTCGAGGGCTCCCCGTGGCGGCGCGCGCTTCAGGACGGCATGGCGCCGCTGGTGGTGGGGCTGATGATCGCCGGCGTCATCGCCATCGCGCGCACGGCGATTAATGACTGGGCGACGCTCGCGCTCGCTGTCGGCGTTTTCCTGGGCGTCGCCTTTGCCAAGCGGGTCAATCCATCGCTGTTCATTCTTGCCGGCGGTCTTATCGGCCTCGCCGCCCTGCGTTGAAGACCCTCATGTCCCCCGCGTAAGCCGCAGAAATTCTTCGCGCGTGCGGGGATCGTCGCGGATAACGCCGAGGAGACGGCTGGTGATCAGGCTCGCGCCGATCGTATTGACGCCCCGCAGCGACATGCAGCTGTGTTCGGCCTCGATGACGACGCCAACGCCCTGCGGCTCCAGAATATCCTGAATGGCGTCGGCGATCTCGGCGGTCAGCTTTTCCTGAATTTGCAAGCGCCGCGCAAAGCCATGAACGACGCGGGCCAGCTTGGAAATGCCGACGACCTTGTTGGTCGGCAGATAGCCGACATGCGCGCGGCCAAGCACCGGCAGCATGTGATGCTCGCAGAAGCTGACGACTCGAATATCGCGCAACACGACCAGTTCGTCATAGCCGCCAACCTCCTCGAATGTCCGTTCGAGATAGGCGCGCGGGTCGGCGACATAGCCTGAGAATAATTCGCGATAGGAGCGCGCGACCCGCCGCGGGGTGTCGAGCAGCCCCTCACGGTCCGGATCATCGCCCGCCCATTCAATCAGCACTCTCACGGCGGCTTCGGCTTCGGCCTCGGTCGGTTTCGCCATTCCTGTTTCTCCGTTGCAGCCAGACCGGCGTCGGTCTTTATGCTGCGCCGCGCCCTGATGCGAAAGGGGAGATTGCCCGTATGAGCCGAAAGCGTCGACAAAAGAGCGGGCTCGGGACAGGGGCCCGCCGCGGGCGACGGTTGCGACCGCCAGCAGCGGCTTGCAGAACGCGAGGCGTCAGTCCAGATTGCGCCCGCGCCGGAAGGTTTCGGAGATTGCGCGTCGGTCGCGCAAGGCTCGCCCCGCGCGAATCGAACGCGCAGGAGATTTGCATGAAACGCCTGTCTGCAACGCTGGCTTTGGCGTTGCTCTCTTTATCTGCCGGCCACGCGATGGCCGAGGGGGCGCCGAAGCTCGATGTCGCGCGATCCTGCAAGGAAGCCGGTGATTTTGGCGGCGGCGGCGACGCCAAGCTTGCCTTCAAAGGATGCATGCAGGATGAAAACGACGCTTTTGCCCAGCTGCAACGCGATTGGTCGAAATATAAGCCGGAGACGCGCTCGACCTGCATCGCTCAGGGCATTTCGCCGATGCCGAGCTACGTCGAAATTTTGACCTGCATCGAAATGTACGACAACGTCGGGGCGCTGAATCGGCGGGGCGCGCCGACGCAACCGCTTGGCGCGTCTCCCGCCGGCGCGCCGGCCGCGCCGCCCGTCCAGCCCGATGCTACGGCGACGCCGAAATAAGAGCCGCGAAAGAAACGGAAAAGCCGCCACAGAAAAGGGCGAGAATGCATGGCATTCCCGCCCTCGTCCGGCTTCTACCCTTAAATCCTCTTGCGCGCTTTGCCTGCATATCGCGCCGTCCGAAGACAGCCGCGTCATGAGAAGCGCCGCGGAGCGGCGCAAGCATGCAATCGGCGTCCTCCCAGGACTTGGACATTGCGCCGATAGACAGAACAGCGCGCGCGTTTAGCGTGAGGCTCATTAGCGGATACGCGGCGCATTGTCACGCGTAATTCCATGACCCGGCATCACAATGTTAATGATTTGGAAAGATTGTGTGCAATTAAACTGGATCGTTTGATATTCGTCGCGCCAATTTCTGCGGATCGATCTTCCCGGCCTCCGACCGGCGGCGTGTCGATCGGCAGATCCGGTCGCAGAGGCATGGATTTTCATCGCGAGGCGATCTGTGCGGGCCGTTCTGAGGATCCTGCCGATCGGGGAGCCCTTGGTTCTTTCCCACGCGTGCAAATGCTGCAGATCGGCCCGCTCGCCGCGCGCCGGCTACAAATAATTGTGTCGGGTACCCGACACAGCACTATCGCAAGATGAAAAATACGCGTATTTATCAATCGACCAGAAGGGATATCTGGGGAGCGTAGCGTCCGAGGCAGATGCGCTCCGGGTGAGCGGGGGGCTCCCGACGTCGGCCCGCAATTGCACGGATGGAAGCCAGGCGAAAGCCTGGCTTCTTCCGGTCCGGACGTCGACTCGCATGGCATCGGATCCGGGCGTCATGTATGGCGCGATGGAATACGCGCGGCAAATGGTTGCCCGCTTACGGCTTCCATCCGATCAGGCGATGGAAATGCGCGTTGATCGCGCCATAGCATTCGCAGCCGTTTTCGCTCAGCGCGCCACCATCGACGATGTGAATTCGGCCACGGCGATAGGTGATAAAGCCGGCCTCCTGCAGCGAGCGGGCGATAAGCGTGACGCTGCTGCGTTGCACCGCGAGCACCTGGGACAGGAATTCCTGCGTCAAAGGCAGATCGTCGCTCTGGATCAGGTCACGCACTTGCAGGAGCCATCGGCTGAGGCGCTCCTCCAGCGTATGCGCGGCGTTGCAGGCCCCCACCTGCTGGATTTGCGCCACCGTGCTTTGCTCATATTTGGCGATCAAAGGGCGCATCGTTTCGCTTGTCTCGACGA
This sequence comes from Methylocella silvestris, assembly GCF_002891535.1. Classification (GTDB taxonomy): domain Bacteria; phylum Pseudomonadota; class Alphaproteobacteria; order Rhizobiales; family Beijerinckiaceae; genus Methylocapsa; species Methylocapsa silvestris_A. The sequence goes on from NZ_PDZR01000001.1 coordinate 516,345, forward strand.
GGCGCTTCAACGCCGTCGTTTCGCCGACAATGCCGCGGCCCGAAACCTGCCCGATCGCCTGATTAATGGCGGTGGGGCCATTCGTTAACGCCCCGGCGCCGATCACGCTGTTTCTGCCAAACATGCCGGCTTCGATGAACTGGCCGGTGCTGAGCCCAACGACGATCGAAACGACGCCGCTCTCGGGGAAATAAATGCGGCTGATCTGATCCTCTGCGCTGAACAGGATGGCGCCTTGAGCCAATTCCATCGGCCGCAGATGCGGCGCCAAGAGCGCGCGGTCGCTCTCAGATAGCGACGACAGAAAGTGATTCGGCGAATCCGAAAATGCTGACAAAGAGCGCTCTCCGCAAAGCATGGCGGGGAGCGCGAAAGTGTCTCTCAGCCGTCGGCTTCCTGTGTCCAGCTGCCGACGATCATTCGAAGATAGCACCAAAGGAGCATAAGCCCTATCTGATGGTTTTTGGCCTGTCGGTCGGCTAGCCGACAGAGCGGCCCAGACCAAGCCTTGCATGCGGCAGATTGCCGAGCGGCTTTGGCTGAGAAGTCTCGCGAAGAGGCTTCAGCCCTGTTGACGGAGACTCTCGCCGGGGCGTCGCTGCGCTTGCGCTCAATGAGCAGAGGAAAAAACTCGAGCCGAGCGGCGCGCTCCCGTGATCGCCAACGTGCTCAAAGCGGGCTGAAATGCATGAGGCTGGAATTATCCGGCGTCGACCGAGGAGACGATCGCGCGCCGGACAGGCTGTTCATTGCTTCCGCGCGCCAAGGCGCGCCGCGCGCTACCTCGCGGGGAAACCGGAAGCGTCGCGAATAGACCGCAGGACTAATCGTGGAAGGCCGATTAGGCGGCGCGAGCATGTCCCGTTCAGATGGAAACATCCAGACGATAAGGACATGCTCCAACTTATTGATATGGAGCGATTTCTTGTCGATCACATGTTTCCATGTGATCGGAAAGCGCTCTAATGCGTCAGGGTTTCGCGATGTTTCAAGAGTTCGGCAAGCAGCGCCTCCTGCTCGGCGATTCTCTCCGCCGCACGATCCTCGTCGGCCGCGCCGGAAAACGCCGCCGCCTGCTCGGTGAGCACGCGGATATTCTCCCTTATGTCGGCGATGCGTTGGTCAATCTCAGCGAGGGTGGCGACGATTTCCATGGTTGTACCTTGCTCAATTTTTGAGGCGGCCGGCAACACGGCGCGCCCTCATATAGCGCGACGGACCATGAATGCCCACCGTCCCCCGCTCGCGCAAGCAGGGGAAGACCAATTTCAATCGTCTGATTCCATCGCCCGCGCCGTGGAACATGGCGGAGCGTTCCGTTCCGCCATGTGGCGCAGTTTGCAGGGCTCAGAGATAGCCGGTCAGGAGGCCGACTCCGGCCAGCGCCATCAGGCCGCCGCTGGCCCGAAAGGCGAGGCGGGATGTTTGCGCGCCGATCCGGCCGACGCCGAGCCCGATGCCGATGCCGGCGACATGAAGCAACGCCGTGGCCAGCATGAAGCCCAGCGCATAGTCGAGCCCGGATGCGTCAGCGGGCATTTCCGCGCCATGGGCGTGGCCGTGAAAAATTGCGAAAAAGCCGACAAGCGCCATCGCGGCGACGGTCGGCAAGCTCCATTGCAGGGCGACGGCAAGCCCCAGCACGATGACGGAGGCGGCGATGCCGATTTCGACGAAGGGCAACGCCACTCCGGCGAGGCCGAGCGCGCCGCCCACGCCCATCATCAGAACGAAGGCGGCAGGCGTCAGCCAAAGCGCGCGTCCGCCGAGATAGGCCGCGAACATGCCCACGGCGACCATCGCAAGGACATGGTCGAGGCCGCCGATCGGATGGGCGAACCCATGCATGAAGCCGTGCGTGTCGCCGATTCCGACATGGGCGTCTGCGCTGATTGGAAGTCCGGCGACGGCGAGCGCCAGAAGCGTCAATCTGAGAGTCGATTTCATGTGTCCTGTCCTCCAAAAATCCTGACGCCCGACCGGGAGCCGGGCTCCGCGAGCATTCAAAGCCGAGACTGAAGCATGCGATGATCGAGCCAGTCGTACCAGTCGTCCATTCCTTCGCCGGTCCTGGCCGAAACGCGCAGCGCCAGAATGGCCGGATTGACCTTCATCGCATTGCCGATCGCCGCGCCGACGTCGAAATCGACATGAGGCAGGAGATCGACCTTGTTGACGATCATGATCTCGGCAGCTTTGAACATATGCGGATATTTCAGCGGCTTGTCGTCGCCTTCGGTGACCGAGAGGATCACCACCTTGGCGCTTTCGCCAAGATCGAACAGCGCCGGGCAGACAAGATTGCCGACATTCTCGATCATCACCATCGAGCCGAAGGGCGGCTTCAGTTCGGCGAGACCCTTTTCAACCATGTCGGCTTCGAGGTGGCAGCCGGCGCCGGTGTTAATCTGAACGGCGGCGGCGCCCGCCGCGCGGATGCGCTCGCCGTCTCTCGAGGTCGCCTGATCGCCCTCGATGACCGAGATCGGAATCTTGTTTTTGAGGTCGCGGATGGTGCGCTCCAAGAGCGTCGTCTTGCCCGCGCCCGGCGAGGAGACAAGGTTTAGCGCCAGAATTTCGCGGCCCAGAAACCAGCCCCGATTTTTGGCGGCGAGCGCATCGTTCTTGGCGAGGATCTGTGCTTCGAGTTCGATCACCGAAGAGCGGGCATGGCCGTCGTCATGGTCATGACGGTGATCATGTTGATGATCGTGGTCGCCATGCTCATGATCGTGCAGGTGATCGTGATCGTGCAGGTGATCATGATCGTGATGGCGCGCATGGACATGGTCGGCGCCATGGTCGTGTGGATGCGCATGAGGAGGGCTATGCTCATGCTGGCGCGCTGAGCCATCGTCTTGCGTGTGCGAACGGACATGGCCGTCCAATGTCGTTTCCGCCCCGGTCTCGAGATTGAGGATCGTCGCTTGCGTCTTCGCGCCGCAGCCGCAGGTTCCGCACATCAGGCCGCCTCCTCGATTTCCATGTTTCTTATCTTCAACTCCTCGCCGGCAAGCCGCTCGATCGAGCGCGAGCCGCAGCCGCAGGCCTCGAAAAGCGTCCTTGTTTCGAAGGCTTCGCCGCACGATCGGCAGCGGCCGCGGCCTTCGATGCTGTTGATGTCGAGTTTCGCGCCGTCGAGCAGCGTTCCCCTCGCGACGATGTCGAAGCAGAACAGGATCGCCTCGGGCGTGACGCCAGAAAGGCGGCCGACGTCCAGCGTGACGCGCGTGACGCGGCGGCCCTTCGCCGCCTCTTCGACGATCGAGACGATGTTGCGGGTGATGCCGAGTTCATGCATGGGCGTTTCCCTGAGCCCCTCAACAGATTCGCGGCAGCTGTTCGCCGACCAGCATGTCGACGATGCGCCGCCCGCCGAACACGGTCTGCATGGTCACGCGCCCCGGCTCGCCGCAGCCGGCATAGCCGATCAGCGCGGAGCCCTCGCCGAGCGGATGCGCGCCGAGCGCAGCCAGCGCCGCGGCGATCTCGTCTCGCGGCACGGCGATGACGATCTTGCCCTCATTGGCGAGATAGAGCGGGTCGAGGCCAAGGATTTCGCAGAAACCGCGCACCTCCTCGCGCAGCGGCGTCAGCGCTTCCTCGATCTCGATCGAGACGCCGGAGGCGTCGGCGATTTCATTGAGCACCGTGGCGAGGCCGCCGCGCGTCGCGTCGCGGATGCAGCGCGCGCCCGGCGCGGCGCGCAGCAGCGCCGCGATCAAGCCGTGCAGCGCGGCGCAGTCGCTTTCGATCGCTGTCTCCAGCGCGAGGTCGCCGCGCGCGCAGAGGATGGCGGCGCCATGGTCGCCGAGCAGGCCATTGACCAATATTCCGTCGCCGGGCCTCACCCGATCGACGCCAAGGTCGACGCCGGGCGCGATCACGCCAATGCCGGTCGTGGTGATGAAGATCTTGTCGCAGGCGCCGCGCTGCACCACCTTGGTGTCGCCGGTGACGATGGCGACGCCCGCCTCACGCGCCGCATACGCCATGGATTGCGCGATGCGACGCAGCAGCTCCACCTCAGTGCCTTCCTCGATGACCACGGCGCAGGAGAGATAGAGAGGCTTCGCGCCGCCGACGGCAAGATCGTTGATCGTGCCGCAGACCGCGAGCTTGCCGATGTCGCCGCCCGGGAAGAACAGCGGATCGACGACAAAACTGTCGGTGGTGAAAGCCAGCCGGTCGCCATGCGCGGCGAGGCCCGCAAGGTCGAACCGCGCCTGATCTTCAAGAGTTTGCGGCGCCGCATTGGCGAAGGCGCTGATGAAGACGTCGTCGATCAGATCCTTCATCGCCTTGCCGCCGCCGCCGTGCGCGAGCGTCACCATCGGCACGAAAACGCGCCCCAGCGCGCGCGGCGGCGGGATGGGATGCATGTTCATGATGCTGTGGCCAGTCGCTGCGTTGCCTCATTGGACGCATGGCGCCTGACGCCGCCATATTGGTAATAGGCGGCGCATGCGCCCTCGGACGACACCATCAGCGCGCCAAGCGGCGTCTCCGGCGTGCAGGCGGCGCCGAAGACCCTGCACTGCCATGGCTTGATGACGCCCTTCAGCACATCGCCGCATTGGCACGATTTGGGATCGGCGATCTTGACATTGGGAATGGCGAATTTCCGCTCGGCGTCGAAACGGGCATATTCGTCGCGCATTTTCACGCCGGAATGATCGATGGAGCCGAGGCCGCGCCATTCGAAGAATTCGCGCAGCTCGTAGACTTTGCCGACGGCGTTCAGCGCCGCCGCATTGCCCGCCGCGGGAGCGACGCGCGCATATTGATTCTCGATCTCGGCGCGGCCCTCCTTGATCTGCTTCAGCACCATCCAGATCGATTGCAGCACGTCGAGCGGCTCGAAGCCGGCGATCACCATCGGCCGCTTGTAGACGTCGGCGATGAATTGATAGGGCGCGGCGCCGATCACCATCGAGACGTGGCCGGGTCCGAGGAAGCCGTCGAGGTTGAGCTCGGGGCTATCGAGAATCGCCTTCATCGTCGGCACGATCGTGATGTGGTTGCAGAACACCGAAAAATTCTCGACGCCGTCGGCTTCCGCCTGCAACACCGTCAGCGCGGTGGACGGCATGGTGGTCTCGAAGCCGAGGCCGAAGAAGACCACTTCACGTCCAGGGTTTTTGCGGGCGAGGGCGAGCGCGTCCAGCGGCGAATACACCATGCGCACATCGGCGCCTCCCGCCTTGGCCTGTTGCAGGCTTTTCTTCGAGCCGGGCACGCGCATGGCGTCGCCGAAAGTGGCGAAGATGACCTCGGACCGCTCGGCGATGGACACGCAGTCGTCGACGCGGCCCATCGGCAGGACGCAGACGGGGCAGCCCGGCCCATGCACCAGTTCGATGGCGCCGGGCAGCATGCCTTCGAGCCCATAGCGGAAGATCGAATGAGTATGTCCGCCACAGACTTCCATAATGTTGATCGGCCGTGTTTTGGCGATCTCTATCGTGGCGGCGAGCCTGTCGATTTCCAGGATTAAAGTCGCCGCTTTCTCGCGGTCGCGGAATTCGTCGGCGTATTTCATTGCGCTGGTCCCTTCTGCGCGGCGAAGCCGCGCGCGGCGGCGAGCAATGTGTTCGCGCGGCTTTGCTATTGCGCGGCTGAGAGCCGCATGGCCTCGATCTCGGATTGCGCCTCGCCAAGCTCGGCGAGGATTTTCAGCGTTTCCGCCGCTTCACGCTCGTCGATGCGGCTCATGGCGAAGCCGACATGCACGAGCACCCAATCGCCGACGCAATCATCGATCGAATGGTTGTCGTCGACGATACAGGCGATGTTGATCTGGCGTCTGACGCCGCTGACGTCGACCGTCGCCAGTTTCTTCAAAGGATCGTCGATCTTGACGATCCGTCCGGGAATGCCAAGGCACATGGGTCAGCTCGCTTTCCGCCGGCCAGCGCCGGCGTCGATGAGATGGGCGCAAGCGATGGCCGCCTGGCCGAGCGCGACGCCGCCGTCATTGGCGGGCGTGCGGGAGTGGGTCAGAACCTCGAAATCCAGCGCCTGAAGACGGCTAACAACCTGCTCGAACAGCACTTTGTTTTGGAAGCAGCCGCCCGACAGCGCGACGGTGTCGAAGCGCGACGGGCAGTCGTCAGCGTCGCCGCGGCGGGCCAGTTTCAGCGCCATTGCGGCGATCGATCTGGCGAGGCCCTTGTGGAAGCGCGCCGCGATGACTGGCGCTGGCGTCCTCAAGATGAGGTCGCCAAGCAACGCGCTCCACATGGCGAGCGGCTCGATATAGGCCAGGGCGGAGCTTTTGAGGGTGGGGATCGATAGCGGATAGGCGAGCTCTTCGCCTTCCTCAGCCAGCGTCTTCGACGACACGATTGCCTCGAGGCGCGCCGCCGCTTCGCCCTCATAGGCCTGGCGGTCGAAGCACAGGCCGACGCTGGCTGCGACCGCGTCGAACAGGCGCCCGCAAGATGACGCCTTGGGAGAATTGACCGAGGCCTTCAGCATCGCTTCGACCGTCGCCAGCGGCTTGGCCGACAGCGCCGCAAAGACGTCGAGCTTGGCAAAATTCATGGCGAACGCCGACCAGCCCATCTCCGCCATGAGATGGGCGTAGAGATTGCGCCATGGCTCGCGCGCCGCCTGCGCTCCTCCCGGCATGGCGACCGGCTTGAAGGTTCCCACCCGTTCGAAGCCGCGGTAGTCGGCCAGCAAAAACTCGCCGCCCCAGATCGCCCCGTCCGCGCCATAGCCGAGGCCGTCGAGCACGATGGCGAGCACAGGCGCCGCGTCAAGCGGGCGGCCATTCTCCGCAAGGCAGGCGGCGGCGTGGGCGTGATGGTGCTGGATCTCGATCAGCGGAAGTCCGTCGCTTTTTGCTGTCGTCCGCGCGAGTTTGGACGAGAGATAGTCAGGATGCAGATCGGCGGCGAGACCCGTCGGCCGGTGGTCGAAAAGCTCCCGGTAGAGCGTGAGGTTTTTGCGGTAGTCGTCATAGGTCAAAGCGTCTTCGAGATCGCCCTGATGCTGTGAAAGAACGGCGCGTCCGTCCTTGACAAGGCAGAAGGTTGATTTCAATTCGCCGCCATAGGCGAGGATCTCGGGCGACCCCTCGAAACCGTCCGGCAAGGCGATCGAAGCTGGCGCATAGCCGCGGGCGCGACGCAGCACGCGGAGCTTGCCGCCCATGCGGCGCACGACGGAATCGTCGATGCGATTGGCAATCTCGCGGTTGTGGATCAGCGCATAGGAGGCGATGGTGGAAAGCTTCTGCACGGCCTCCGTATCGCCTGTGACCTGCGGCTCATCGGAGAGATTGCCGCTCGTCATGACGACCGGCCGCGTCATGCGGCGAAGCAACAGGAGATGCAGCGGCGTCGACGGCAGCATGAAGCCGAGCGTGGCAAGACCCGGCGCGATTTGATCGGGCAGTCTTTCCCTTCCGTCGGCGGCGAGCAGCACGATCGGCGCTTCTCGGCTCGCCAGCGCGGCTGCTTCATCATCGCCGACTGTCGCGTAGCGACGGATGACCTCAAGGTCGCGCGCCATCAGCGCAAAGGGCTTCCTGTCACGCCCCTTGCGTTGGCGCAGCGTTGCGATCGCCTGGGCGTTGGTTGCGTCGCAGGCGAGCTGGTAGCCGCCGAGCGCCTTGATCGCGACAATCTCGCCTTTCTGGATGAGGCTTAGCGCTGCGTCGACATCATCGAGCATCGAATGCTGCTCGAACGAAAAGGCGCGGCCATCGAAGCGGATCAGCTTCGCCCGCGGTCCGCAGACATGGCAGGCGGTCGCCTCGGCGTGGAAGCGCCGGTCGGAGGGATCGCGATATTCGGCGCCGCAGGCCTCGCACAAGGGGAAGGGCGCCATGGCAGTCGTGGCGCGATCATAGGGAACGCTGCGGACGATGCTGAGGCGCGGCCCGCAATGCGTGCAATTGGTAAAGGGATAGCGGAAACGGCGGACGAAGGGATCGAAAATTTCCGCCGCGCAGGCCACGCAAATCGCGGCGTCAGGCGAGACCTCCGTGCGTGCGCCGCCGCACCCGCTTTGCAAGATTACGAACCCCGGCCTGACGTCGCCATGATAGTCGCGTATGTCGATGGAGGCGATTTCGGCGAGCGGCGGCGGCGCGGCGCGCATATCATCGATCAGCGCGGAGATTTGCGCCGCCGCGCCCCGCGCCCGGATCAGCACGCCTTCCCCGTCGTTGAGCGTCTCGCCATCGAGACCGATGGCGTGCGCGATGCGCCAGATCGCCGGCCGCAAGCCGACGCCCTGCACGCGGCCGCGCACCCTGATCTCCACCGTCTGGATCGGCTCGGCGAAGGGCGTCCGCAGCGGCGTGTTCATGGCGCCGTCTCCCAGAGCAGCACGCGATTGTTGCCGGTGTCGGCGACGGCCAGCGTGCCCCCGCGCGCGGCGAGCGCGAAGGGCCAGCAGATGCTGTCGCGCGCGGCGAAGCGCCAGCGATTGTCGCCTTCGTCGGAAAAGCCGGGCTGCCCCGCTAATCCCGCGGCTGCGGCGTCCATCTTAAGGGCGCCAAGCGGATAGGCGAGGAGCCGCGAATTGGCGGTGTCGGCGCAATAAAGGGCGCCATCGTTGACAACAAGCCCGTAGGGCATGTTGAGCGCGCGATCATTTGGAATATAGCCGGCGCGATTGCGATCTATGGTCTCGAATGTCTGCTGCCCGACCACGAAACTGCATGGCGCACCGTCGGCGTTGGGCATCGCATTCCAGACCATGATGCGGTTGTTGCCGGCGTCGGCGACGAGGATCTGGCCATTCGCTGCGGCGATGCTGTGCGGCCAGCGCATGCCGACCGCCCCGCCGGCGCCGGACGCGTTGTCGTCGCGAGTCGTCGTATTTGTCTGGCCGAGCACAAGATCGGCCGGCTGGCCATTGCGTTCCGGCAGGGCGTTCCACACCAGCACCCGGCGATTGCCGGTGTCGGCGACGAACAGGCGGCCATCCGCCAGGGTGACGCCATAGCACCAGTTCAGCGTGTCGGCGGCAGCGTCAGGCCGGCCGCGATTGGCGAGGCCGCCGGAGAAGTCGGCTTGACCCAGCACGAGATCGGCGGGCTGGTTCGAGCGCTCGGGCAGGGCGCGCCAGATCAGCACGCGATGATTCCAGGCGTCGGCAAGCACGAGCGTCTCTCCGTCGGTCGAAAGGCCGGTGGGCATGTTCAGCGTTGCCGCGCCTACGTCCCCGCGCGCGTTGCGTCCCTCGCTGAAGAAATCGGATTGGCCGATCAGAAAATCGGCGGGCGCATTGTCGTCTTCCGGCGCATTGCGCCAGATCATCAATCGGTGGTGGCCGGTATCGGCGACGAACAATGGCCCATCAGCGGGCGTGAGGCAGAGGCCGCGCGGTCCGAACAGGGTGCTCGGCGTGGGCGCGACCTCGATCGGCAGGCCGTCGGGGCGCACGTAGTCGCCAAGGACCACGCGCGCGCCTGCCGGATCGAGCATGGGCGCCGGCCGGCCAGCAGGCGGCTGCTGCGGGTTGCGGCGATAGTCGGGCGCGAGCGAGAGGTGGGTCATGACGACAGCCTCACCTCGACGCAATGGCCGACGACGCGAACGGCGTGCGGCTGCAGCGCCACTTCCGGCGCGGTCAGGCATTCGCCGCTGGAGAGATCATATTGGAAGCCGTGGTAGGGGCAGGTGATGACGCCATGGGCGATTTCGCCGCCGTCCAACGGCAGGCCAAGATGGGCGCAGGCGTTCTCAAAGCAGGACAATGCCGCACCCTGACGCGAAAGGATCACATCCCGCCCATCGATCGTGATGGCGCTGACGCCGCCTTGCGGGATCTCATCGATGCGACACACGAAGCGCCAGCCATCGGCTGCGCCATGCGCGAAGGGGCTGATGAAATGGACGTTTCCAGCGCCGGCATGGCTCACGCCCTTGACCTGAAGAATGTCGGTGATCTCGGGACAGGCCTCCGCGACGGCTTTTTTGACACCCGCGTGGAAAGTCATCGATGAGGCCGGACAGCCGTCGCAGGCGCCGACGAAACGCACCTCGATGGCAGGCGGGCGGACGCTCACCAGTTCGACGTCGCCGCCATGCGCGGCGAGCATTGGCCTGACGCCCTCAAGCGCCGCTTCGACCCGTTCGCTGAGGCTCGGCTTCAGGATGTTGTGGCGGCGCAGCACTGCGTAGACAATTTCGTCGGTCGCCGCCTGTTTCATCGCGGCGAGCGCGGCCGGCTCCTGTTTCAGGATGCGTACAAGGCGGCGCAGCGCCTCGCCGTTCAGATCTTCGACGGCGCGGCGATAAGCCTCTACCGCGCCACGTTGCGTCGCATCCCAGGTCGAAAAAATTGTTTCAAGCCGCTCGATATCGCCGGCAAAGCCAGCAAGATCGTCGCGCTTTGTTGCAATGATGTCGACCGCGTTCATCTCAGCGATACCGCAAATCTTTGAACAGATAGGGCTGCAGCGCCCCGCCGATGAGACCGGCGAAGCCGGCGGCGACCGCCACAGGCAGGCCGATCTTGGCGAGCGCTATGAGGATGATCGCCGTCGCCGCGGCCCCTTTCGCCATCTGGCGGTAGACTTTGGACGGCTCAGAAAAGAGCTTGCCGCGGAAGAACAGGACGATTGAGCTTTTGGCCATTTCCAGCATGTGGCGCCTCAACCGATGAGAGCGAGGACGACGAGGGCGACAACGAGGCCCGCGACGGCGCCGAGCGGCCCGTAGAAACTGCCCATCATGGCCGCCAGCTCATTGCCGAGCGCGGCCCCGCCGGTCGCAATCCCGCCAAGCGCGCCGCCGATGCAAGACGCAATCAGACCGACGACCAGCGCGAGCGTAAAGCTTCCCGCCGTCAGAACCACTGGCGTCATATGTTGGTCTCCTTGCCATGTCTGTAGTGATAAATCGAGGACGCAATCGTCACGATGCGGTCCTTTGCTGGCTGTCGGCGTCGCAGGTGGAGGCAAGCGACAGCAGCTCGCGGCCGATCTGATCGTAGGCCTCTCCGACGATGCGCGCCTTTTCCATTTCGCCGCCGCGGCTGAAAATTGCCCGGGCCTCGCGATAGCAATCCTGCGCCAGCATCATGTTGGCGCGGTTGCCGGCATCGGCTTTTTCGAGATCGTCAGGGAGGTTCCACAGGCAATTCGCCTTGTTGGCGATGGTGTTGGCGTATTCGAGCGGCATGGCATCGCGGGTGCGCACCTTCAGCGCTTCATCATAGGCGTCAAGCGCGCGCAGATTATTCTCAATCGTGTGGCTCGAAGACGCATATTGCAACGCATTGCCGAGATTGTTCTGCAGCATGGCGTATTCCGCCGGATGATCGATGATGTTGACGATCCGCAAGCCTTCCTCGAAGGCCTGCACGGCGAGCGCCTCGCGCATTTTGGCGCGGGAGTCGGTGAATGGCATCGACAGGAAGGCGGTCGCCAGATTGTTCTGCAGGATCGCGAACTCCTTGGGGAAGCGGATTTTGTCGAAGGTGCGGAGCGCGCGCTGATAAGCCGAAATCGCGTCGGTGATGCGCGCTTTGTGCAGGCTGGCGAGATTTTGGATGGCGACGCCGAGATTCATTTCGGCCTCGGCCAATTCCTCGGCGCGGCCCAAATCGATGAAATGAGGAATGGCCGTCTCGAAGGCCGCCCGGGCGGCGACGAGCGCCTCGGCGCCATCGCCCGGAGCGGCGAGCAGCGCGGTTCCTTTGCGCGCGGTGATGCGTGCGAAAAGCAGAGGCTCGCTCTTGGGAGCCAGCGCCAGCGCACGATCGTAAAGTTCAATCGCGGCGGCGATCTGTTGCGGTGTTTTGGGTCGCTGCTGGAGGCCCATCGCGATCTCCATCAGCATTTCGGCGCGTTCGGCCGGGCTTGCGGCGCCATCCTCGGCCGCAGCGAAAGCTGCTCGCAACTCATCGTCGATGCGATCGCCGTTCAATTCGGCATCCTCCCGGCTGCGTTTTCGATGCAGCTAATTTGATTGGCTGGAATGCTAATCTGCTTTGGCACGCCCGTCTACATCTATTACAAACTAGAAACTTAGTTTACAGCAAACGCGCCCCTGACGATCAAGCCCGCTAGCGCCGCGTCCCAGTCCGCCGCGAACTCGCCCGCAAGGTGATCCTCAAATCCGTGCTCTTGAAAGAAATCTGGCGCGAAAACCACGCGGTCGCCGGCGCTGTTACGAAGCTTCAACAGATAGCCGCCCGCTGCCGCATGGCGCACAGGCAGAATGAGCAGATCGTGGTCGCGGCGAAGCAGGATCACCGTCTCAAGGCCGGGGTAAAATTCCGCGCACATCGCCGATGACAGATAGAGGCCGCCGCGCCTCAACTGCACAACGCCGGGCGGGTCGCTCATGTCTGATATTTCTCCGCGCGCGCGCCGATCAACGTCTCAATACGTTGCGAGACCTTGTTGGCCGCGGCCGCAACCGCAGGCGACAAGCCGATCCCGAAACCAAGCTCTTGCGCCTCGATCAGAAAGACCGCGACGTCGTGCGGAAACGCGTCGCGGAAGATTTGCCGGCCGGCGTGAAGCGCTGCGTCCCAGCGAAAATCATGCAGGTTGAGGCCAGGGCTATAGGGCCGTTCGAGTTCATACCCCGGAACCTCGTAAAGCGCGCCGGGCTCGCCGCCAGAATTCGCAGCGTCGATGATGATCAGGGCGGCGCATCCGCGCGCAGCGAACATGACCGCCATGCCGTCTGTGCCGGCATCGAACAGTTTTACCCCGGCGCTTTCCAATCCACGCGCGCGCAGCGCATGAATGACCTCGGGGCCGACGCCGTCATCGCGCCGGTTGGCGTTGCCGCAGCCAATGACGGCGATCATCGCACGACCCTCAGATCCGCCAGAGCCGGCACGACCATTGCGGCTCGACGGGTACGGCAAGCTCGGGAAGCTCGCAGAAATGGCGGTGGACGAGATAATACATGCAGGTCTCGCAAGCCTGCTCGAGACCGCCGTATTCGATGGGCTGGAGCGTGAAGCCTGAGATCGTCAGCTTTGCTTCGAGATCGTCCCCGGCGGCCGCGAGCCTGTTGATGATGTCGCGCGTCATCTCCTGTGTGTCGGCGCGCGGAAAAACCTCGGTCTCGAGCCCGCCCGCCAGCAGGGAGCGAATGCGCTCCAGGACTTCGACGTCCAATGTCGCAGCTTGACTCATGTCGCCTCCGTCAGCCGCCGCTTAAAGCCAATTTTCTTCTCAGATTCGCCACAACCGGCACCACCAGTCCGCGTCGACCGGCACCGCAAGTTCGGGGAGGTCGCACCATTCCCGATGCACGAGATAATACATGCACTCCATGCAGCGCTGCTTGTCGGGGCCGTAAGGGTGATCGACAAAGCCGCTGATCACCAGCTTGGCCTCGATATTTTCCGGATCGAGCGCGCGCAGCTGATCCAGAATTGCCGCGAACTCCCTTTCCGTCTCCGGAAAGGGCTCGGTCTGCGTCTTCAACCCGTTCCGCATCAGGCCAGCTATTTTCTTGAGCTGAGCGCGTTGCTGCTCGCTATTCATTACGCCGCCTCGTCCGGGTTCGCGTCGGAGCGCGGCCCCAACCGCCCCTGGATATCTAGCTATGAATGTCCAACGACAAGCCTCTTCGATCAAGCCGTTCTGAAACGCGCGAGCTCTTTTCCCGTTTTGGCGTCGTGGGCATGCACCGTGCAAACGAGGCACGAATCATAGGACCGGCAGACATGGCCGATCTCGACGGGATCGCTCGGATCGGCGATCGGCGCGCCGATCAGCGCCTCCTCCATCGGGCCGCGCCCGCCGTCGTCCGACCGTGGACCCACGTTCCACGTCGTCGGGGCGATGATCTGATAATTCTTGATCTTGCCCCCTTCGATCTCGATCCAGTGGCAAAGCGCGCCGCGGATCGCTTCCGTCGCGCCCCAGCCGCGCCCGTCGCGCTCCGTCGGCTTGATATACCAGGGATCGTTCAGTCTGAATTCCTTCAGATAATATTCGGCGCGGCGGTACAGTTTCACGCATTCATGCATGCGCGCGAAATGGCGAAGCATCACGCTCGCGCCGCCAAGTTTCTTGTACATATCGAGCACAAGCGGATCGTAATGCTGCCACGACTCGCCATGCGGGCCGCCCGCGATCAATTGACGAGCGAGGGGGCCCGCCTCCAATCGGCCCGCCTGCTCATGGCGCACCGCCGTCGACCAGGAATATTTGCCTTCCATGTCAACCGTATTCTTGCGGGTCGGGGTGGTTGTGCGGTCGAACGGATGTTTTCCGCTGGGTTCGTCGTACCAGGCGCGCATTGTGTCTTCGCGCGTGAAGGACTGATCCATCAATTGATGCGCGTCGGTCCTGGAGTCATAGACGCCGCTCTTCATGAACAAGGACGCGTTGCGGCCTTCGATGGTGGGCTTGTTGTATTTGTCTTCGTGCGGCAGGTAGCCCCAGCTGACGAAGCGGCCGTGCCCCTGTCCGTATTTGTCGAGGCCAATATCCTCGCTCATGCGCCAGAACATGCCGAGATCGGAGTTGGCGTGTTCCGGACGCTCGTCGAGCCAAGCCTTGAAATCGTCAAGCGACTTGATCTCCTCGTAACGCTCCAGAGAACAGCCAAGCCATATCGGCTCGATCCAATTGCGCCGGAAATGTTCGAGAATGCCCCAGGAGCGGGTCACGTCGGTAAGAGTCGGGGCGCACATCACGCCGCCGGGCACCATATAGCTCGAATGCGGCCATTGACCGCCAAGCAAGGCGTAGATTTCGACCGGACGACCGGAAATCGTCACGCCGATTTCGTAGTTGGTTCCGGTAAAGGGCGCCCAGCGCCGGACGGCTTCCTCATAAAATTTCGACTTCGCATAATTCTTGTTGGTGTAGTCGATCATGAAGAGCCCATAGTGGTGTCGCGGCAAGCTCTGTATGCTTTCGACCACCTGGCCAAGGTTGCGCGCAAGGATGGCGTTGCGCGGCACGGTCGTTCCCCACGCCGTGTCAAGCGCCCAGGCCGCGCAGGTGAGATGCGAGGCGCCGCAAATGCCGCAGGCGCGCGGCGTGACGATCAGCCCGGCCTGCGGATCCTTGTTGCGCAGGATGACCTCAAAGCCGCGGAAGAGTTCGGCCTGGGTCCAGGCGTTGACGACGACGCCGTCCTGAACGTCGACGCGAACGTCGAGGTCGCCTTCGACGCGGCCAACCGGAGAGATATCGAGTGTCTGTACAGCGGCGGGCATGGCCTCATGACCTTTCTGCAATGAGTTTGGTTCGCGACGGCGATGATCTTGGTGGCGGGCTCAGACGACGAAGATGTCTTCCTCGGCCCAACGCGGCGAGGCGGCCTTGGCGGCTGCGGTCAGCTTGACATAGCCGGTCTTGTCGACGCCGCTCGGCATGTCCTTTGGCACGCCCATCACCGTCTGCGTCTTGAACACAGTGCCAGGCGCGAGTTCGAAGAAGGGGAACTCGGGCTCTGTGCAGCCAAGGCACGGCATGCCGGCGCGGGTTTTCGATGATTGCCGGTTCCACAGGATGCGGTTGCACGGCGAATGAGTCATCGGCCCGCGGCAGCCGAGATCGTAGAAGAGGCAACCCTTGCGCTGGCCGAATTCGGTCGCCGACACCTTGTAGGCGAAATGCATGTTGCGCGTGCAGCCGGTCTGGGTGAACGAGGTAAAGAAGGTCTTGGGACGCTGAAATTCGTCGAGCGTCAGGTCGCCGCCGCGGCCGGTGGCGACCGCGACGACGATCTGCGTGATCCAGTCGGGATGCGCGGGGCAACCGGGGATGTTGATAACGGGCAGGCCGGCCTTGGACTTGTAGTCCTTGCCGAGAAAACCGCCATGGGCGCGCTTGAGAAACTGGAGTCCCTGGCTCTCCGACGGATTGGGCGCTGTCGCCGGAATGCCGCCCCATGTCGCGCAATCGCCGATCGCGACGGTAAAGCTCGCGACCTTGGCGAGGTCGGCGACCCAGTCCTTCATGGGCCGGCCGGCAAAACGGTTCCATTCGCCGGTCCCGTCCGGCGCGTTGACGACGGTCCCTTCAAATACAAAAATGTCGAGCGCTATTTCGCCCGACGTAAGCGCCCGCAGGAGTTTCTTCAGATTGTCGCCGAGCTCCATGCCGAGGGAAGGGTGCCACAGGACGTTGACGCCGAAATCCGTGACGAGGTCGCAGGCGCTTGGCTCCTCTGCGTTCAGGAACGACATCGTGTTGCCGGAACAGGCTCCGCCCTGGAGCCACAACAGATTGGCCATGAAGTCCTCCTCCCGATGGGCGCCGCAATTCTTGTGTGCGGCGCGCTTTGGAAGCCAGGACGCAATCGTGGCGCCATCTTCTGATGACAGGAAACTTCTATTGTTTTACAATGATTTGCTCAAATGTGGAGATGCTGCGCCGCAATATTACTGTCGCGTCTTTGCGTATACTTTGTATGCAGGTGAAAAGAAAGTTTCGGGCTCGATTTGGCTGGCCTGTTGCGCGCCTAGCCGTGGCGATTTCCGCATGCCGGGCAAGTCACTTCGAGAAGATAGCCGTACCAGACGCCGCGGCAGCGGCTGCACCAATGGCCGGTCGCCTGTTGCTCCGGAACGCCGAGGATCTTCGCCATCGCGCCGAGGCCGAGAAATTTCGTCGGCTTGCCGGCGCCCGATGGCGATGTGCGCGACTGCGGGAAACGGAGCACGCTTGCGTCGGGGGTCGCCTTGGATTCGTCGCCGTCGCGCATCGCTTCAACTCAACCGCTTGGAACAAGATTGTACCGCTTGATCTTATTGGCGAGGCCGACCCGAGACAAGCCGAGCTCGGTCGCGGCGCGGCTCTGGTTCCAGTGGTTGCGGGCGAGCGCGCGGCCGACGATCTGTTTCTCCAGGCTTTCGACCTGGTCCTTGAGCGTCACGCCCTCGGGCTGGAAGCCGCCGGCGGCGCCTGGCCGCTCACGCGGAGCCGCGGCCAGCAAGGCCGGCGACATGTTTCGGGTGGTGAGATATTCGCCGTCCCGGGCCAGCGCCACCATGCGCCGAATCTCGTTTTCCAGTTCGCGCACATTGCCGGGAAACTCGCCATTGCTTAATTTGTCGATGACGCTGGCGCTGACGCCGAGGATTTTCCGGCCGAGCGCGTCGGCGTGTTTGGCGGCGAAAAACTCGGCGAGCGGCGCAATGTCGATTGGCCTTGCGCGCAGAGGCGGAACTTCGAACTCGAAGCCCTTCAGCCGGAAATAAAGATCCTGGCGGAATTCGCGGCGCTCGACCAGCGCCTTGAGCGGCCGGTTCGAGGCCGCAATGATGCGGACGTCGCAATGGAGCACCTTGTCGGAGCCGAGCGGCTTCACCTCTCCCTCCTGCAGGAACCGCAGCAGGCTGACCTGGAACGAGGGCGAGACCTCCGAAATCTCGTCGAGAAACACCGTGCCGCCATCGGCAGCCCGGAACAGGCCGAGCCGATCGGAAATAGCGCCGGTGAAAGCCCCGCGCTTATGCCCGAACAATTCCGATTGCAGCAGTTCATCCGGCATGCCGCCGCAATTTTGCACCAGAAGCGGGCTCGCGCGGCGCAGTGAATTATAGTGGATTGCGCGCGCCAGCAATTCTTTTCCCGTGCCTGTCTCGCCCTGGATGAGGATGGGCAATTCGGTTCGCGCCGCTTGTCGCGCCAGATCACACATCTCGGCCATTTGTTCGCTGACATAGACGAGCTTCTCGAAGCGCTGGCTTTCCGGCCGGAACAAAGCGGTCTTGCGCTCGGCGAACATCAATGCGCCGCCCGATATCTTGAACTCGCGCGACAGAATGCGGTGGCGGCGGGCGAGTTCGCGAGTCTCGAGCGCGCGCTCGACGACGAGGCCAAGCTGCGCGGCGTCGAGCGGCTTCAGCAGGAACTGAAAGATCGCCGCCTTCGCCAGCGCCTGCTCCGAAATCGATCCCGATTTCGGCGTTACGTAGACGCGGATGATGTCGGGGTGGGAGACGCGCAGGCCGGTGAGGAAATCGAGGCCGCCGCTTTCGTTGTCATTATCCTCGGCGATGGCGAGATCGACGTGAATCGAGGACAGCGTCGTCAACGCTTCCGCGGGCGAGCCGGCGAGCACGACGCGATAGGCATAGCGCTCGCAGAGCACCTCGAGCGAGGACGCCCAGTCGCCGCCGGGCCGCGAAATGATGACGACTGTGCCGGGCTCATCCATGCAATGGCGCCTTCCAGTTTGCTTACTTGGTTAGCAAGATGCGGGAGCCACTTCAATCGGGCAGGCGCCTATGCGTCGCGTTTCGCGCCATTTCCGGCCGCGCGCAGCGCGACGTCGGCGTCCCAATCGGCGACGACAAGGACGGCGTCAAGGTCAAGCGCCGCGCCGATCGTCTCGGCGGCATCCCTGCGGTCGCCTGTGAGCATGACGATCCGCCTGACGCCGCCGGCGCGAAGGGCGGCGATCGCCCGCGGCGCCTCCGGCCGCAACTCATCCGCCAGCAGCAAAGCTGCAACGACTTGCCCATCCACGGCGATAAAAACGCTGAGGGCGGAGCGCCAGGAGGCGCGCCGCAGCGCGCGCGCCGCCCAATCCCCCGGCCGGCCTCCGCCGGACACGAGCGAATAGGAGCCGGCGCAGATCGTTCGCCCCTCGATCACGCCTTGAAGTCCCGATCCCATGGTCTCGCGGACGGATGTGGGGATTTGCAAGGCCAGGCCCTTTTCCAGCGCCGCCGCGACGATGGCGGCGGCGACGACATGGTGCGAGGCCTGTTCGAGAGAGGCTGCAAGGCGTAGCGCTTCATCGGCGTTTGCGCCCGGAGCCGCTTCGATCGAAACCAGCCGCGCGCCGCCGACCGTCAAGGTGCCGGTCTTGTCGAACATGACGGTATGAGCGCGCGCCAGCGCCTCCAGCGGGCCGCCGCCCTTGATCAGAATGCCGCGGCGCGCCGCGCGAGAGGTTCCGGCGATGAAGGCGACGGGCGCGGCGAGAATCAAAGGGCAGGGCGTCGCCGCGACGAGGACGGCAAGCGCGCGGATGGGATCGTGCGAAAAGCCCCAGGCGGCGCCCGCCAGCGCGAGCGCAGCAGGCAAAAGAAGCAGGGCGAAGCGATCCGCGACCCGGATGAAGGGCGCTTTGGCGGTTTGCGCCGCCGTGACGAGACCGATGATGGCGGCGTATGCGCTTGCGCCCGCCGTCGCCGAGGCCTCCATCTCAAAAGTCTCTCCGGCGTTGACCGTGCCGCTGCGCGCCGCTTCGCCGGCGTGGCGCAAAACGGGCATCGGCTCGCCCGTCAGCGCTGATTCGTCGATCGATACGCTTTCGCTCATGATCAAGCCGTCGACCGGGACGATCTCGCCGGCGCGCACAAGCAGCCGGTCTCCAATCGCGACCTCATCAATCGGCGCGTCCGCGACGGCGTCCGCCACGCGGCGATGGGCGATGCGCGGCGCGCGGTCGACCAGCGATTTCAACTCCCGCTCGGCGCGCCCGACCGCGAAATCCTCCAACACGCTGCCGCCGGCATACATGACCGCGACGACCGCCGCGGCCAGCGGCTCGCCGAGCGCGAGCGCCGCCGTCATGGAGATGAATGCAACCGAATCGACCCCGGCGCGGCCGGCGCGCAAGTCCCGAACAATCGAGACGGCGAGACTGGCCGCCACCGGAATTGCGCCGGCCGCCCAAATCCAGTGCGCGAGCCCGCCCCGGTCGAGGAAGGCGGCGGCAAGGCCTCCGGCCAATCCGAGCAAGGCGACCCCGATCAGAGCGCGCCGGGCCAGCCGTTCATTGAACATGCCAGACTCCTTGCCGCGCCGAAAAAACGGCAGCCTGTCCCAGCAAAACAACGCTATTTGAAACTTGTCGTTGAGCTTGCGCAATGCGGGCCGGTCCGGCGACGAAGATGAGCCGAGACTTCAACGGCAGCTTTTGTCGGCGGGCGCCGGAGCCTCAGGTCCCGCTTTGCAAAACACCGGCTTTTCGCGCAAAACTCGGATCATGTCCTTGAAAATTCTGCTCATCGACACCGATTCCGAGCGGGCGGAGGCTTTGGAGCGGAAATTCTCCGAAGCGGGCTTCGTCGATGTCGCGCGGGCGCCGAGCGGGGGCGACTTGATTGCGGCGGTCGAGCGATTGTCGCCCGATCTCATCATTATCGACATGGCCTTGCCGGACCGCGACGCCCTTGAGGATCTTCGCCATCTCTCCGCCAATGCACCGCGTCCGATCGTCATGTTTTCCGATGAGGACGATCCGGCGTTTGTCGGCGAGGCGATCGCGGCGGGGGTTTGCTCCTACAATCTGTCCGGCGTCGCAAACCGGGAGGTGAAGCCAATTGTCGCGTCGGCGATCGCCCTGTTCCAGCGCTACCGGCATGTCGAAAGCGAACTTGCCGCCGCCAAAGCGCAACTTGACGAGCGCCGGCTCATCGAACGGGCCAAGGCGGCGCTGATGCGAGATCGGAAGATGACCGAGCCCGAGGCCTATCGCTGGCTGCAACGCAAGGCGATGAACGAGAACAGCAAATTGTTTCTGGTCGCCGCCGCGTTCGTAAAGAAGGAAGAAGCCGATGCGCGCCGCAAATGACCTGTCTGCGGCGTGGAGTTCCATTCAATGAGCCGGAGCGCGACAGATGCTGCGCCGATGGCTGCGCGCGGCGCCGGCCCGGCGCGGATGCGGATCGGCTTTCTGCAACTGACCGACGCCGCGCCGCTGATCGTCGCGCAGGAGTTCGGCTATTTCGCCGAAGAGGGCATTGACGCTGAACTCGCGCCCGAGCCGTCCTGGGCGAATATTGCCGACAAGCTGGCTTATGGATTTCTTGACGCCGCGGTGATCGTGCCGCCGCTGGCCTTCGCCGTCGAACTCGGGCTTCGGGGCGTCCCGCAGCCTCTGATCGTTCCCAACGCGATCAGCCTCGGCGGCAATACGATTACGCTCGCGGGGGATGTGGCCGCGGCGGTTCGCGCCATCATCAGGCGTGATCGCCGATCGACGGCTGATGCGCTTGCCGTCTGGCTGCGCGCGCAGAGCGCGCCGGCGCCGCCCTTCGGCGTGGTGCACGCCTATTCGACGCATAATCTCCTGATGCGCTATTGGCTGGCGACGGCCGGCGTTGATATCGGGCGCGAGGCGAGCCTCGCCGTCGTGCCGCCGGCGCTTGCCGTCGAGGCCTTGCGGTCGCGCCAGATTGTGGGCTTTTGCGCCGGCGCGCCGTGGGGCGAAATCGCGGCGCGCGCGGGGGTTGGCGTCACCATCGCGACGTCACGGGATATTTGGCAAAACGCGCCGGAGAAGGCCTTCGCCATCCGCGAGCGCTGGATCGATCAGCGCCCCGATGCTTTGGGCGGAGCCATCCGCGCGCTGGTCCGTGCGGCGCAATTCTGCGACGCGCCGGAAAACGCATCCTATACGGCCTCGCTTCTGTCCCGGCGGAAATATCTGAATGTCGACAGTCATGCGATTTTGCCCTCGCTGCCCGGCGGCGGCATCGCGCGGGACAATCTGTCGAGTTTCTATGGCAATGCCGCGACCTTTCCCTGGCGGTCGCATGCGTTGTGGTTTCTGCGCGAGATGACGCGCTGGGGATTGATCGAGACCGGCCTCGATCTTCCGGCGTTGGCCGCGCGGGTTTATCGCCCCGATCTTTACAGATCCGCCGTGAAGCCGCTTGAAATTCCGACGCCGCTTGTCGACGCCAAGGAGGAAGGCGCCCACGCCGCCCCTTGGTTGCTGGACGCTGCTCCCGCGCCGATTGCGATGAGCGCCGATCTTTTTTGCGATGGGGCCATATTCGATCCGGCGCCCTGATTGACGCTGTGCGCGCAATTTTTGACCAGATGGTGCGGCGCCATTAAGCAGTCACAGCGTCCGCGTCATGCCGCATATGGATTTATCACTCATCTGTAGCGGCTCCGCGCCGGTTGGCCTCCGAGTTGCATGGTATGTTAGCCACGCCTGTTCTGCGCGGTTGAGAATCGTCCAAAGAGGGGCGCGTTTTCATAGCGGGCGAAATTCTCGTCCTCGAATATTTTCGCGGGCCAACGGCGGTTCGTTCCGGATGATGTCCGGCAGCGCTTTGGCGCGGCAGCAACGAGCGAACTCCCAATGAAGCTTCCGCGAGACTCGGCGCACGCCGACGTCAGCCCTACGCTGTTTTTTTCTCCGCCGATTCGTTCGGATGATGCGTCGCGCGAGCTTGTCTCTACGACCCTTGAGCCCGAAGGCGTCGGGCCCGAGGCCACAACGCCATCGGTTTTCTTCGTTGGCGCAGGCCCGGGCGATCCCGATCTTCTGACCGTACGGGCGCTGAAGCTGCTCGGCGGCGCCGACGTCGTGCTCTATGACGCGCTCGTCAGCGATGATGTGCTCGGTTTGATCAAACGCGGCGCAAAGCGCATCGCGGTCGGAAAACGCGCCGGCGCGCCCTGTATCGCCCAGAGCGATATCAACCGCATGCTTGTGCGCCTCGCGCGTCCGGGGCGAAGGCTCATTCGGCTCAAGGGCGGCGATCCGCTGATCTTCGCGCGGCTCGGCGAGGAGATCGCCGCGCTCGAGGCGGCCGGCGTACCCTTTGAAATCATTCCTGGCGTAACCGCCGCCTCAGCCGCCGCGGCCGCCGCCGGCATCTCTTTGACGACACGCGGGCAGGCGCGCCGCGTGCAATTCGCCACGGCGCATGCGCGCGCCGGCGAGGAGCTCGCGCTCGATTGGCGGAGCCTTGCCGACGACAAGGCGACAACCGTCTTTTACATGGCGCGCGAGGCCGCCGCGCTGATCGCCGGAAGGCTCATGGCGCATGGGCTGGGCGCGCGCACGCCTGTCCTGCTGATGAGCGACGTCAGCCGTCCAACACAAATGCGGCTGCGCGCCTGCCTCTGCGAACTACAGCCCGCAGTCGATCGGTTTCCGCCAGGCGTCCCTCTCATCATTATCGTCGGCGACGCGACAGCTGCGGCGTCGATCGCCGCTCATCCGCATTCAGAGGCGCGCGCCGCGATACGTGGATAGAGGAAGAAGTCTCGCGGGCGACAATCCGGCTACGCGAGACGCAACCTCAATCACGCGCGGGCAAGAGCCGTCAGCAACAGACAATGACTAATATCGCTCAATGGAGACAACGGCATGATCGGTAAGGAATTCTTGAAGGCGGGACACCCCCCGACGCTTTTCGCCGCCTTTTTCTATTTCGACATGGCGTTCATGGTGTGGGTGCTGCTGGGGCCGCTCGGGGTGCAGATCGCCGGTGATCTCGGGCTCAACGCCGGTCAGAAAGGGCTCATGGTCGCGATTCCGATCCTTGCCGGCGCGCTGCTGCGCGTCGTCATGGGCGTGCTGGTCGATCGCATCAAGCCAAAGCTCACTGGCCTGATAGGCCAGGTCATCGTCATCGTCGGATTGATCGTGGCCTGGTCGTTGGGGATTTCAAGCTTTGGCGGCATTCTGGCTCTTGGCGTCGTGCTCGGCGTCGCCGGCGCATCCTTCGCCGTCGCCCTGCCGCTCGCCTCGCGCTGGTACCCGCCGCAATATCAGGGCGTCGCGCTCGGCATCGCTGGGGCCGGTAATTCCGGCACGGTCCTCGCGGCCCTGTTTGCGCCGACGCTCGCCGCTCATTTTGGCTGGATCAACGTCATCGGCCTCGCCGCCATTCCGGTCGCTATCGCGCTCGTCGTTTATCTGTTTCTCGCCAAGGACGCCCCGAACCAGCCTGCGCCGAAGTCCTTCGCTGACTATGCGGCGGTGCTTAAACTGCCCGACGCCTGGTGGTTCATGTTCTTCTATTTCGTGACCTTCGGCGGCTTCTCCGGTCTTGCGTCATCGCTGACGATCTACTTCAACAGCGAATATGGGCTGAGCCCCGTAGCGGCCGGCTACGCGACGGCGGCCTGCGTCTTCGCCGGATCGCTGGTGCGGCCGATCGGCGGCGCGCTTGCCGATCGCACCGGCGGTGTTCGCGCATTGACGATCATGTATTGCGTCGCGGCCGCGGCGCTGACGATCGTCAGCTTCCGGCTGCCGCAGATGGGCGCGGCGCTCGCCGTCTTCGTCGTCGCCATGCTGGCGCTTGGCATGGGCAATGGCGCGGTGTTTCAGCTTGTGCCGCAACGTTTCCGGAATGAAATCGGCGTCATGACCGGGCTTGTCGGCATGACCGGCGGCGTGGGCGGATTCTATCTCGCCTCGAGTCTTGGCTATTCGAAGCAATTCACCGGAACCTATCAGCTTGGCCTGCTTGTCTTCGCCGTTCTCGCCGTCTCGGCGCTGATCGGACTTACCAGCATCAAGCGTCGCTGGCGCACCACATGGGGCGCGGCGGGCATGGGCGTTGCGCGGATTTGACGCGAATGTACGAGGCCACGCCGAAGGCTACAACGGTGCTCACCCATTGCCCTTATTGCGCCATGCAATGCGGCATGGCGCTCGTCAATGACGGCGAGCATTGGGCTGTGGCCTCGCGCGACTTTCCAACCAACCGGGGCGGACTTTGCCGCAAGGGCTGGACCGCTGCGGCGCTGCTTGACGCCCCCGATCGTCTGCGCACGCCGCTCCTGCGCGATCACAAGGGCGGCAAGCTTCGGCCGGTGTCGTGGGATGAAGCGCTGGATCATGTCGCCGCAAAACTCGGGGAGATTTCGGCGCGCTCCGGGCCGGACGCGATCGGGGTTTTCGGCGGGGGCGGCCTCACCAATGAAAAAGCCTATATGCTCGGCAAGTTTGCCCGCATCGGGCTTGGGACGGCCAATATCGACTACAATGGTCGTTTCTGCATGGCTTCGGCCGCCGCGGCCGGCCAGAGGGCGTTTGGCCTCGATCGCGGCATGCCGTTTCCGATGGAGGATATCGGCAGGACGCAGGCGATCCTGGCGATTGGCGGCAATCCGGCCGAAACCCTGCCGGTGATGATGCAATATTTCGATGCGCAGCGCGAGGCGGGCGGGGCGCTGATCGTCGTCGATCCGCGTCGTTCGGAAACGGCGAAACGCGCCAGCCTGCATTTGCAGCTGACGCCCGGAACCGACGCCGCGCTCGCCAATGGGTTGTTGCATGTGGCGATCCAGCACCGGCTGATCGATCGCGATTTTATCGAGACGCGCACGAGCGGATTTGAGGCGGCGCGGCGCATGGCCTCACGCTACTGGCCCGACCGGGTCGAGCGCATCACCGGCGTGCCGGCGCGGCAGATCGAGCAGGCGGCGCATATGATCGGCGAGGCGGAAACCGCCATGCTGTTGACCGGTCGCGGCCCCGAGCAGCAGAGCCAGGGCGTCAACAATGTGCTGGCTTTCATCAATTTTATGCTGGCGCTGGGAAAAGCCGGCAAGCCCCATTGCGGCTACGCCGCCCTGACCGGTCAGGGCAATGGGCAGGGCGGGCGGGAGCACGGCCAGAAGGCCGACCAGCTTCCAGGCTATCGCCGGATCGACAATCCGCAGCATCGCAACGAGATCGCCGCGGTCTGGGGCGTCGACGTAGCGGAGCTGCCAAAGGCCGGCCTTTCCGCCGTCGAGCTTTTGAACGCGGTTGGAGAGCCGGGCGGCCTTGAGGCGCTTTTGGTGATGGGCTCCAATATTGTCGTCGCCGCGCCGGATTCGTCCCGACTCGTCGAGCGGCTTGAGCGGCTTGATCTTCTTGTCGTCGCCGACCTGTTTCTGTCGGAAACGGCGGCGCTCGCCGACGTCGTGCTTCCGGTCGCCCAATGGGCCGAAGAGGAAGGCACCATGACCAATCTCGAAGGGCGCATTCTGTTGCGCCGCCGGGTGAGGGCGCCGCCGGACGGCGTCAGAACCGACAACGAGATTCTGAAGGGGCTGGCCGACCGTCTTGGCAAAGGACGCCATTTTTCGCCCGATGCCCGTGCGACATTTGATGAATTGGGGCGCGCGAGCAGCGGCGGCGTCGCCGATTACGCCGGCGTCACCTATGAACGGATCGACGCCGAGGATGGCGTCTTCTGGCCCTGTCCTTCGCCCGGCCATCCCGGCACGCCACGGATGTTTCTTGAACGCTTCGCGACCGAGGACGGCAGGGCGCGGTTTCACGCTGTCGAGCACAGGCTGTCGGCCGAAAGTCCTGATGCGGGCTTTCCCTATCTGCTGACGACCGGCCGGGTGCTGCAGCATTATAATTCGGGCGCGCAAACGCGCCGCGTCGATGAATTGCGTGACGCCTCACCCGAACCCTTCGTCGAGATTCACTCCGAGACAGCAAGAACGCTTGGCGTCGGCGACGGCGATCTCGTCGCGCTGACGACGCGCCGCGGCTGCGTCGTCTTCAAGGCGCGGCTCACGTCCGACACTCGCTTCGATACGCTGTTCGTTCCGTTTCACTGGGGGGCGAGCTCGGTCAACGCATTGACCAACGCCGTCTTCGATCCTGTGTCGAAAATACCCGAATTCAAGATCTGCGCCGTCCGGATCGAGAAAGTCGGCGCCGATGCGGCCCGACCCCTCAACCCTGTATCCAACAACTGAGAGGAAGCATTATGCGCGAGTCGATTCCAAAGTTTCTCAACGGCGTCTATTCTTTTGAAGGCGCCGGTTATGAAAAACCTCTGCTGCTGAGCGACAAACTTTCCTATTGCGTGCCGCCAGACAGGCGAAGCCAGCTGACCTATTTTCGCGCCGGCAATTCATCCGATGACATGATCTATGTCATCATCATGAAGGACGGCGCGCCGATGCGTTATTTTCCGGTTGGCGCCGCTTCCGGGATCCATGTTTCCCTCGCCGTCACCGAAGACCTCGAGCCTTCGACAAAGCTCGATGTGTTCGTCGGCGCGCCGGCCGACATCGCCGGATCGATCGTCCTTGACGTCGGCTTTGTCGAGATCTGACCGCGCCGCGCAAAAGAGAGGATAACCCCATGACAAAACGGAAGCTCGTAGTTGTCGGAAATGGCATGGCGGGCGCGAGAGCGGTCGAGGAAGTCTTGAGCCGCGGCGGCGCCGACCAGTTCGACATCGTTATGTTCGGCGACGAGCCCTATGGCAATTACAACCGGATTTTGCTCTCGAATATCCTCAGCGGCGCGCAGGACGCGAGCGAGATTTTCATCAATCCGCTCGATTGGTATGCCGAAAACAATATAACGCTGCATGCCGGCTCGCCCGTGGTCAAGATCGACCGCGCCGCGCGCATCGTTACTTCGGAGGCCGGGGTCGAGGAGCCTTACGATAAATTATTGATCGCGACGGGCAGCCGCGCCTTCATCCCGCCTATTCCGGGCGTCTTCGGGCCGGACCAGAAGCTGAAGTCGGGCGTGTTCGGCTTCCGCAACATCGACGATTGCAATGGCATTGTCGCGCAGGCGCAAAAAAGTACGCGCGCCGCGGTCATCGGCGGTGGTCTGCTTGGGCTCGAGGCCGCGCGCGGCCTCCTCAACCATGGCTGCGAAGTGCATGTCGTTCATCTCGCCAAACACCTCATGGAGATGCAGCTCGACACGCCAGGCGGCGCCTTGCTCAAGGCGAGCATGGAGAAGATGGGCGTCAACGTGCATCTTGAAAAAAGCACGACCGAAGTGCTCGGCGAAGAGCATGTGAGCGGGCTCGCCTTTAAGGATGGTTCGACGATCGAATGCGACATGCTGGTGGTCGCCGCCGGCATCCGTCCCAACGCGGAAATCGGCCGCAGCGCGGGCCTCACGGTGGAGCGCGCGATTGTCGTCGATAATCATATGCGCGCGATCGACGATCCCGACGTCTATGTCGTCGGCGAATGCGCGCAGCATCGCGGCAAGGTTTACGGCCTCGTCGCGCCGCTGTGGGATCAGGGAAAAGTCTTCGCCGACCATATCACGCAACGCAATCTCGACGCCGCCTATCATGGCTCGAAGCTCGCCACCAAGCTGAAGGTCATGGGCGTCGAACTCGCCTCGATGGGCATCACCGAGCCGCTTGAGGGCGACGAGCTCATTCAATTTAGCGAGCCCAAAAAGGGCACCTATAAAAAACTGATTGTGCGCGACGGACGGCTCGTCGGCGGCATATTGATGGGCGATATTTCGAAGGCCGCCTTTCTGATGCAGGCCTTCGATCGCGACTCGCCGTTGCCGGAGGAGCGCCTGTCTCTGCTGTTCGATTTCGGCGCGCCAAGTCAAAAGGTGACGATCGATGAAATGCCGGCCGACATGCAGGTGTGCAATTGCAACGGCGTCACCAAATCGGCCATCGGCGCCTGCGTCGCCAGCGGCGCGAAAACCACCAAAGCGGTCATGGACGCAACGCGAGCAGGCAAGGGCTGCGGCTCCTGCAAAAGTCTCGTCGGCGAAGTGGTCGAATGGTTCTGCGGCGGCGAGGTCGAAGAAGATCCGTCCGTCCATTATTATGTTCCCTGCGTTCCGCTGACCAAGCCTCAGCTGATCGCGGCCGCGCGCGAACAAGGGCTGAAATCAGTGTCCTCCATTTTCCAGGCGCTGGCCGGCGGCGTCGAAGACGCCGCGAGCAAGCCGGCGCTCGCCTCGCTGCTGGCGACGATCTGGGCCGATGAATATGAAGACGAGCGCGACGCCCGCTTCATCAATGATCGCGTTCACGGCAACATCCAGAAGGACGGCACCTTCTCTGTTGTGCCGGAAATGCCGGGCGGGGTCTGCACGCCGGACGAATTGATGCGGATCGCCTCAGTCGCCGTGAAATATAATGTTCCGCTGGTGAAGTTGACCGGCGGTCAGCGCATCGATCTTGTCGGCATTCCGAAGGACCAGCTGCCAGGCGTCTGGAGCGATCTTGGCATGCCGGCGGGCTCCGCCTGGGGCAAGAGCTACCGGACCTGCAAAAGCTGCATCGGCACGGAGTTCTGCCGCTTCGGTCTTGGCGACAGCATGGGGCTCGCGGCCAAGATCGAGAAGCGCTTTCGCGGCATCGACAGCCCGGCGAAGCTGAAACTCGCAACGACCGGATGCCCGCGCAACTGTTCCGAAGCCCTGATCAAGGACGTTGGATTTGTCGCCGTCGGCGATGGCAAATGGGAAATCTACATTGGCGGCGCCGGCGGCGCGCATGTGCGCAAGGGCGATCTCATGTGCACGGTCGATAGCGAGGAAGACGCCATCGCTCTCGGCGGCCGCTTCATGCAATATTATCGCGAGAACGCCAAATGGCGCGAGCGCACCTATGACTTCGTGCCGAGGATCGGGATCGAACGAATCCGCGCCGTCATCGTCGACGACAGCGACGGAATTGCCGACGCCCTCGACGTAGCGATGCAGGCCTCCGTCGACGCGGCCTATGATCCATGGAAAGAGGCGCTCGCGCCAAAAACCGCAAATCAATTTGCTTCGGTGATCGAAACGGCGGAGGTTTAACATGACCACAAAAATCTTGATCGGCAGCCTCGATCAGATCCCCAAAGGCGAGGCGCGAAATTTCATGGTGCGCGACAGGGAGATCGCCGTCTATCACACCCATGCCGGCGAAGTGTATGCAACGCAACCCGGCTGTCCGCACAAGATGGGGCCGCTGGCTGACGGGCTCATCGGCGGCGCGACGATTCTATGTCCGCTGCATGATCGCCTGTTCGACCTTCGCACCGGACAGAATCTGAGCGGCGATTGTACCGATATCCAAATCTATCCCGTCAGTTTGACGGAGGATGGACGCATCGCGATGGAGCTCGAACCGGCGACTTAGCGGCTTTGAGGATCTCGGCGCCGGCAACGGCCGAGCGTTCAGATAATTCCGCCATTGGCGCGCAATGTCTGGCCATTGATCCAGGCGCCGTCGGGCCCCGCGAGAAAGGCGACCGCCGCTGCGATGTCGGCCGGTTGGCCAAGCCTTTCGAGCGGCGCGAGCTTCGCCAGGCGTTCGACGAGTTCTTCCGGCTTGCCGTTCAGGAAAAGGTCGGTGGCGGTCGGACCAGGCGCCACGGCGTTGACGGTGATGGAGCGGCCGCGCAACTCCTTGGCGAGGACGCTCGTCATTGCTTCGACGGCCGCTTTCGTGGCCGCATAGACGCCATAGGTGGGCTGCAGCAAGCCGACGACGCTCGACGATAAATTGATGATGCGGCCGCCGTCGCGCAGCCGCCGCGACGCCTCGCGCAGCGTATTGAACGTACCTTTGAGATTGACGTTCATCTGGCGCTCGAAGCTGGCGTCATCCGTATCGGCGATGGCGGCGAGCGCCATGATTCCGGCGTTGTTGACGAGCACGTCGACGCCGCCGAAGGCCGCCTCGGCGGCGTCGAACATGCCGCGCACGGCTTGCGCGTCGCTGACGTCGGCTCTGGCGCTTAGAGCCCGGCCGCCCCTGGCTTCGATTTCGCGGGTTAGCGCTTCTGCTGGCGCGGAGTCGCTGGAATAGTTCACGACGACGGCGAAGCCGTCGGCGGCGAGCCGCGCCGCCACTGCTGCGCCAATGCCGCGTGAGGCGCCCGTCACGATCGCGATTTTGTTGCTGCTGCTGTCGGTCATATCGGTTCTCTTCCATTTCGCGCGGGACGTCCACGCTGGCTAGCGTGCTGGGAGCACGATGTCCGCCGGGGACCCTCGGCGCGGCGCCAAGAGTATTCTTGTCGACCGGAATGCGCCAAACTAGCCGAATTATTCCCTCGAAAGGTGCGTCGTGCCGCCGGATCCTTGCCGCCTCACCCAGTTTGCAGGAGCCTGTCGCCGTGGAAACCGTTGACTGCGTCGTCATCGGCGCCGGAGTTGTCGGCCTTGCGATTGCGCGCGTTCTCGCGATGGGCGGGCGAGAGGTCATTGTCGTCGAAGCTGCCCGCGGGACCGGGACCGGCAACTCCTCGCGCAACAGCGAGGTCATTCACGCCGGAATCTATTATCCGCCGGGTAGCCTGAAGGCGAAACTCTGCGTCGCCGGCCGACAGGCGCTTTATGCCTATTGTCGCTCGCACGGCGTGGCGTTTGAGCCTTGCGGCAAACTGATCGTGGCGACCAATGAGGCGGAGGCCGGCGCGCTCGGCGCCATTCAGAAGCAGGCCGCGTTGAACGGCGTGGAACTGACGCATTTGGCGCCTGAAGAAGCGCGGCGGCTTAACCCGGAACTCGCCTGCGTCGGCGCCCTGTTTTCGCCCTTGACCGGCATAGTCGACAGCCACGGGTTCATGCTCGCGCTTCAGGCGGAGTTGGAGGCGCATGGAGGCGTCCTCGCGCTGGAGAGTCCGGCCATGGGCGGTCGCCTGCGGGACGAGGGGATCGAACTTGAGATCGGCGGCGCCGATCCGATGCGCCTCAATTCGCGCTGGGTGGTGAATTCGGCTGGCCTCGGCACGTCGGCGCTGGCGCGCCGCTTCGAGGGATTGGACGCTGCCCATATTCCCGAAACCTATCTCGCCAAGGGCAATTATTTCGCTCTTTCGGGGCAGCGGCCGCAATTTGCCCAGCTGATTTATCCCGTGCCCGTTCCGGGAGGCCTTGGCGTGCATCTCACCTTCGATCTTGCGCATCAGATGCGCTTTGGCCCCGACGTCGAATGGATCGCTCAGGAGAGCTACACGGTCGATCCGGATCGCGCGGACGGCTTTTATGACGCGATCCGGCGCTATTGGCCTGGCTTGCAGGACGGGGCGCTGGAGCCCGCCTATTGCGGCGTCAGGCCCAAATTGGCGCCGAAAGGCGCGCCGGCGCGGGATTTTCTCATAAGCGGCCCGCGCGAGCACGGCGTTCGCGGGCTCGTCAATTTGTTTGGCGTGGAATCGCCTGGCCTCACCGCGGCGCTGGCGATCGCCGATCATGTCGCCCGGCTTCTGGACCCGGAGCGCGGCGCAGCTTGAGCTGACGGGCGATGCTGCATTGTTCTTGTCCGAACTGGCGCCCTGAACGAATTTTTCAATCAACGACGCGATCGATTGCGCCAGAACAATGTCGCTCAGGGCGCCGCAGATTATTCGGGAATTCCTTATTAATTCCACGCATTGACTGCCGAGTTGAGGCAGATCAAATGGCATACTGCTTGCTGAGTTGGCAACGCCGTCAAATCGGACAGGCTGCTTTGTTGTAAAACGGTCCGCAGACGGGTCATTTTTCCTGACAAAGCGGATGATGAAATGTTGGAAAACTGACAGACAAGCAGAAAACGCCGTTACAAATCAGGCGATGCTTGCAAGATGGGGATCAAATTATGCCGGTTGTAACCTTTACTTCGGAAACGCTGCATCGGGACGTGCGGGCCTACGCGACTGCTGGCGACACCAGTACGGTGCTCAGCGTCGCACTCGCGCAGGGCGTCAAGATCCCGCATGATTGCCGGGATGGCGAATGCGGCTCCTGCCTGATTGAAGTCAAATATGTCGACGGCAAGCCGAAAATGGCGATCGCGCTGACGGAGAAGGAAAAGATCAAGCTTCGCGAGCTTGGCAAAATCACGGTGGAGCAGATCCGCGACGCCGAGACCAATGATATTGCGCCGCCCTATCGCCTCGCCTGTCAGTTTATCGTGCGGGAAGAAGAAATCGTCATCCATTTCACCGGCGAACCCGCCGGAGCCTGAAATTGCGGGGCGTCAAGTCGCCTCGCCACGCAGGATGAACACAAAACCGCGCGTCGCGTAACGCAAAGGGGCATTTACATGCACACCGTCGAAGAGTTTCTTGCTTATGCTGTCAAGCTGGAGGAAGAGGCGGCGATTCGATTTGGCGAGCTTGCGGATGTCATGCAAAGCTGTGGCAATGGCGATGTCGGCAAGCTGTTCCGGCGCCTCTCCGATTACTCAAGGCTGCACCTTGCCGACGCAAAGGCGCGGTCGGGCTTTCGCGACATCCCGGACATGAGGCCGAACGAATTCGCGTGGCCCGATTTCGAGAGTCCGGAATCGGCGGCGATCTGGGCCGCCGATCCCTTTATTGGCCGCGAGCAGGCGCTGGAGATCGCGCGTGACGCGGAACAGGCGAGCCTCGATTATTACACCAAGATCTACCGAACAACGGACGATTCAGAGGTCCGCGTTCTCGCCAAGGAGTTTGTCGAGGAGGAAACCCTGCACGTCGCCGAGATCAACAAATGGATCGCCGCGCACAAGGCTGGCGGACCCCTGCCTGTTGATCGTTTGCGCGTTTTCTGAAGCTGCCGCCAGAGCGCTTTCCGATCACATGGAAACATGTGATCGATAAGAAATCGCCCCATATCCATAAGTTGGAGCACGTCCTCATCGTCCAGATATTCCATCTGAACGGGACATGGGTCAAAACAGATGCTTAATGAGCAGGATGCGATTCAGTATGAACGCATCCTGCTCTATAGGGCGCTCTTTATCATCCAGATTTCAGGGCGGCTGCGAGCTCGGGCAGCGCCTGAAACAGATCCGCGACGAGGCCATAATCGGCGACATCGAAGATCGGCGCGCTTTCGTCCTTGTTGATCGCGACGATGACTTTCGACTCTCCCATGCCGGCAAGGTGCTGTATGGCTCCTGATATGCCGACTGCAATATAAAGATCGGGCGCTACGATCTTGCCGGTCTGGCCAACCTGCAGATCGTTCGATACGAAGCCGGCGTCAACGGCGGCGCGGCTGGCGCCGATCGCCGCGCCAAGGGATTGCGCGATTGGCTCGATCAGCTTGAAATTATCGCCGTTTTGCATGCCCCTGCCGCCCGAAATAACGACGCGCGCGGAGGTCAGTTCCGGACGCTCCGATTTGGTGAGCTCGTCGCGCAGGAAGCTCGCATCCGCCGCCGCAGGCATGGCGGGCGTCGTCACGATCGGCGCGGCGCCGCCGGCGGACGCAGCGGGCTCGAAAGCGGTCGCCCTGACGGTGATGACCTTCAAGGCGTCTTTTGACTGGACCGTGGCGAGGGCGTTGCCGGCGTAGATCGGGCGCACGAACGTATCAGGCGAGACGACCGCAACGATCTCCGAAATTTGCTGCACGTCACATTTGGCGGCCACGCGCGGCAGGACATTCTTTCCGAATGTTGTGGCGGCGGCGACGATCGCGGCATAGTCCGCGGAAAGTCCGATCACAAGAGGAGCCAGCGTCTCCGCCAGGGGATGAGCGTAGAGCGGATCGTCCGCGAGCAGCACTTTCGTGACGCCAGCGACGGCGGCGGCGTCTTCGGCGACGCCGCGCACATCCTGCCCGGCGACGAGAAGATGAGCCTCGCCGCCGAGGCGCAGGGCCGCCGCGACGGCGCTGCGCGTCGCGGCTTTGAGATGGCGGCCGTCATGTTCGGCGAGCACCAGTGCGGCCATATCAGATCACCTTCGCTTCGGTCTTCAATTTGTCGACGAGTTCGGCGACGGTTTTCACCCTAATTCCGGCGCTGCGTTTCGGCGGCGCCTCAACCCGCAAGGTCGCAAGGCGCGGCGCAAGATCGAGGCCGAGCGTCGCCGCGGGAATGATGTCGAGCGGCTTTTTCTTTGCCTTCATGATGTTGGGAAGGCTGGCATAGCGCGGCTCGTTGAGGCGAAGGTCTGTCGTGACGACGGCCGGAAGCGTCAGCGACAGCGTCTCCAGCCCGCCGTCAATTTCCCGCGTCACCTCGGCGCGTCCGTTGGCGATCACGAGCTTTGAGGCGAAGGTTCCCTGCGGCCAGCCCAGCAAGGCGGCGAGCGCCTGTCCGGTCTGGTTTGAATCATCGTCAATCGCCTGCTTGCCGAGAATTGCGATCTGCGGCGCCTCCCGCTCGCACAGCGCCTTGAGGATCTTGGCGACAGCCAGCGGCTGAATTTCCTCGCCGGTCTCGATAAGGATCGCGCGGTCGGCGCCAATCGCGAGCGCGGACCGCAGTACGTCCTGCGCCGCCGCCGGGCCGATCGTGACCACAATGATCTCCGAGACGCTGCCGGACTCCTTCAGCCGCACCGCTTCTTCGACGGCGATTTCGTCGAAGGGGTTCGCCGAGAATTTTACATTCGCCGTCTCGACGCCGGAATTGTCGGCTTTCACGCGGATCTTGACGTTGTAGTCGATGACCCGCTTCACCGCCACGAGGGCTTTCATCGCGATGCGTAACCTTTCCTGGAATTTTGCGCGCAGCGGAACAAGGAGCGCAGCCGCCGCGGCATGTCAAACGACAACGTCGCTCCGGCGGCGCAATATATAGCTAGAGCCGGCGCGGCGTCGATCACGCTGGCGGCGGCGCGCGCGCGTCAAATCGCGCCAGGGGGCGGGGCGCGGATTGTAAAGACAGTTCAGGCGTCGTTGGCGACCGAAGGTCGGCGATCGGGCGACGCCGGTTGAGGCTCGGCCGGCCGCCAGGCGTTCAAGCCGCCAAGCATAAATCTCGTCAGAAACGCCCGCAGCGCTTCGATCCGGATTTCTGGCGGCTGGGTCGCGCGAAAGACGGCCTCGGCGCCAGCCGCGATAATCATGGCGGCGAATAAACCGGTTTCCTCGTCGGACATGGCGGACGGGGGGATGAAGCGCCGTAAATCTCGCTCCAGATCGGTCGAGAGGCTGTGGATCGCCGTTGACGGATAGACCTCCGAGCGAATGTAGTGCTGATTGCGTTGGATGAAATCCATTGCGCCGTCGATCGACTGGACGAAATCGAGGTAGGAACTATAGGCGAGAAACAGCAACTCTTCCGGATTTGTCGCCCGTGCGCGAACTGCGCGAGTCTCGATCCGCAGCCGCTCAAATAGATCTTGCGCGATAACTTCGAAGATCGCTTCTTTGGTACGGAAATAGTTGTAAAATGTGCCCGGAGAGAGGCCGCTCAGCTTGACGATGTCGCGTACATTCGCCGCGTCCATTCCCACATTGCAGAACACGCGCCAGGCCGCCGCCTGGATGTCGGCGCTGTTTTGCTGGCGCGTGCTCTCCCGCTTTTCCGAAGCGCGGTATTTCCGGGCCGGAGATGTCATCATGGGGCTGCCACTACCTGCGTATTTCTGAACATCAAACCATATACCTCTCTGTAAAATCCAACTCAACCTTCAATGACGCCTTTGTGTGTCCCGATTGCGACTTAAAGGCCGGCAGATTAAGCTAAAGTTAGTCTTGCGCAGGCGACGGCGGAGCTTCCGCTTTGCGCCGGCCTGTTCATCCTGACCGGAGAATCACCGCCAGGATCGCAGACCGCCACACATTGAAGGAGCGTGACCGACATATGACAAAAGCCATTCACATGATGATCCGCGTGTTGGAGGAGCAGCGCTCGGTCGACTTTTATGAGGCGGCGTTCGGACTGAAGATCGCCGATCGAATCCCCTTTGACGACTTCACGCTCATCTATCTGCGCAACGCCGACGCCGATTTCGAGCTCGAACTCACCATCAACCATGGCCGGACGGAGCCCTATGCGCTCGGCGACGGCTATGGCCATCTTGCTTTTGTTGTCGATGATCTTGAGCGCGAGCGAGACCTTATGGCGTCGCGCGGATTGGCGCCGAATCCGATCAAGGAAATGTTTCACGACGGCGCCCTTATGGCGCGGTTCTTCTTTATTCAGGATCCGGATGGCTATAAAATCGAGGTGTTGCAAAGCCACGGGCGCTACCGTTAGCGACGACGGGAGGGCAATAGTGTTGGCGGACGCCATCCTTGTCAGCACTGGCCGGTAAACCCGTGTTGCTCGACCCTCGAAAGCCCCGCCAATTTCGCAGCGCCCATCCGCCGTTGCGCGCGATCAGGCGGGAGGCGGAGCTCTGACGCGGGTTCAGGGCGCCGGCCGTGCGCCGCGCGCCGGCTTCTCCATATAGGCGGACGGCGGCTTTTGCGCGTAGCCGCGCCGTATGCTGAGTTCGTTGATGAGGCGCTCCGCCGCCTGCGGAATAACCGTCCCGGGCAGAAACACGGCGGCGACCCCCGCATCGAGCAAGGGGGCGACGTCGGCCGGCGGAATGACGCCGCCCACGACAAGCATGATGTCGCCGCGACCGCGCGCTTCGAGTTCGGCCTTGAGCTCGGGCAGCAGAGTCATGTGACCAGCGGCGAGGGAGGAGACGCCGATGATATGGACCTCTTCGTCGATCGCCTGCGCCGCCGCCTCTGCGGGGGTTGCGAACAGCGGCCCGATGCGGACGTCGAACCCGAGATCGGAGAAGGCCGAGGCGATTACCTTCTGTCCGCGGTCATGCCCGTCCTGGCCGAGCTTGACGACGAGGATGCGCGGTTTGCGGCCCTCATTGTGGCTGAAGCCCATGGTCAGATCCGCGACCCGGTGAATGGCCTCATTGGCGGCGCCCGCCTCGCGGCGATAGACGCCGGAAATCACCCTGGTCGAGGCGGCGTGGCGTCCGTAGACGCTCTCGAGCGCGGCCGAGATCTCGCCGACGGTCGCCTTGGCGCGCGCCGCCTCGACGCCGAATTCGAGAAGGTTTCCGGTCCCGTGCGCGGCCGCTTCCTTCAGTTTTGCGAGAGCTCGTTCGACTTCTTCCGCGCTGCGCTCGGCGCGCAGTCGCTCGAGTTTTGCGATTTGCGCCGCGCGGACGACCGAATTATCGACTTTCATCACCTCGAGCGGCGCTTCTGTCTCGGGCTTCCATCGATTGACGCCGACAACCGTCTGCAGCCCGGCGTCGATATGCGCTTGCGTCTTGGCCGCCGCTTCCTCGATGCGCAGTTTCGGCACGCCGGCTTCGATCGCTTTGGTCATGCCGCCGAGCGTCTCGATTTCCGCGATATGGCTCAGCGCGCGTGCGGCGAGATCGGCCGTCAGACGTTCGAGATAATAGGATCCCCCAAGAGGATCGATCGTCCGTGTGATCCCGCTTTCCAGCTGCAGCATGATCTGCGTGTTGCGCGCGATCCGCGCCGAGAAATCGGTCGGCAGGGCGAGGGCCTCGTCGAGCGAGTTGGTGTGCAGCGACTGTGCGCCGCCGAGCGCCGCGGCCAGCGCTTCGATTGTCGTGCGCACTGCGTTGTTGAAGACATCCTGCGCCGTCAGCGACCATCCCGACGTCTGGCAATGCGTCCGCAAGATCAGCGATTTTTCCGATTTCGGCGCGAATTGCGCCATAAGCTGGCTCCACAGGAGACGCGCCGCACGGAGTTTTGCAACCTCCATGAAGGTATTCATGCCGATCGCGAAGAAGAAGCTCAGGCGGGGCGCGAAAGCGTCGACGTCGAGGCCGGCGGCGAGTCCGGCGCGCA
This sequence comes from Methylocella silvestris, assembly GCF_002891535.1. Lineage (GTDB taxonomy): Bacteria > Pseudomonadota > Alphaproteobacteria > Rhizobiales > Beijerinckiaceae > Methylocapsa > Methylocapsa silvestris_A. The sequence goes on from NZ_PDZR01000001.1 coordinate 554,237, forward strand.
CATATTCGACGCCGTCGGCGAGCGTGTAGGCGAGTTCCAGATCGGCCGGGGCGCCCGCTTCCTGCATGTGATAGCCAGAGATCGAGATCGAGTTGAATTTCGGCATGCGCGCCGACGTGTAGGCGAAGATATCCGAGACGATCCGCATCGACGGGCCGGGCGGGTAGATATAGGTATTTCGCACCATGAATTCTTTGAGAATGTCGTTTTGAATGGTGCCCTGTAGCTGCTCCGGCTTCACGCCCTGTTCTTCCGCCGCGACGATGTAGAGGGCGAGGATTGGCAGAACCGCGCCGTTCATCGTCATCGACACCGACATGCGGTCGAGGGGAATGCCGTCGAACAGCGTGCGCATGTCGTAGATGGAATCGATCGCAACGCCGGCCATCCCGACGTCGCCGGAAACGCGCGGATGATCAGAATCATAGCCGCGATGCGTCGCGAGGTCGAAGGCGACGGACAGGCCCATCTGGCCCGCCGCAAGATTGCGCCGGTAGAAGGCGTTGGAGTCCTCGGCGGTGGAAAAGCCGGCATATTGCCGGATCGTCCAGGGTTGGTTGACATACATGGTCGGGTAGGGGCCGCGCAGATAGGGCGCATGGCCGGGAAAACCGTCGACGGCCGGAAGCCCCGCGCGGTCCTGCGGCGAATAGGCGGGCTTTACGGCGACGCCCTCCGCCGTCAGCCAGGACGGCTCGGCGAGGCCCCCATCCGCGGCCGGCGTCTTGATCGCCACGGAATGGAACGCGATCTTGGCGAAGTCAGGAATTCGCATCATGCCCTCGGTTTTTTGTTCCAGATCCGGCGCAGGAAAGAAACGGCGTCGCTTCCGGCGAAGATGAAATCCTCGACGCCGGCGCGGCGCAGCGCGCCCTCGAACTCGCCGGGCCAACTCGCGACCACCACCCTTACGCCGATCGCGGAAAGTTCGCGCGCGGCGGCCTCAAGACGACTGCCCGAGACGTGTTCATGACCGTTGCCGCTCGCGGTGTGAGCCGCCTCGCTCGCGCAGAGGCATGCGGCGAGGGCGCCGGAAGCAAAGCAGGCGTCGGTCAGCGCTTTGAGGTCGGCGAAAGTCTCAAGCCCGGCCGTCTCGAAGCCGGCGGCCTCGAACACGCTCCGCGCAAGGTCGCGGCGCGCGCCGGATTCGGCGTTGGCGTCGAGTCTTGCCAGAAAAATACGTGGACGTGCGCCATGAGCGGCGAGCCATGCGTCGGATTTGTCGCGCAGACGTTCGAACGGCTCGGCGTCGCGCTGGCATGGGAGCGCGCCGCGCGCCGATCGCGCCGCGGCCGCCGCCGCGCGCCGGCTTGGCGACAGCACGGGCGGAACGATTTCGGCAAGATCAGGAAAGATGCTGACGCCGGTGAGGGCGCGCGCGCGCGAGGCGAAATCCTGCCGGCGCCGGGCGCGCGACAAAGCAATGGCGTCCTGCCAGAAGCCCGAGGCGAGCGCCTTCGGGAAGCCGCCCGCCGTCTCGATCCTCTGAAACAGATCCCAGGCTTTTTCGCATAGTGCGAGGGTCAGCGCCTCGATCGCGCCGGATCCCGCGATCGGATCGGCGACGCGTGTCAAATAGCTTTCATCCGAAAGGATCGCGCCGGTGTTGCGGGCGAGCCGCCGCGCGAATTCATCCGGAAGGCCCAGCGCCGCCGTAAAGGGCGACACGCTCACGCTGTCGGCCCCGCCGATCATCGCCGCTGCGCAGCCGAGCGCGCCGCGCAACAGATTGCCGTAGACGTCGCGGCGCGTCAGCATGCGCCATGACGTTTCGGCGTGAAGCCGGAGCGGCGCGCTCGGAATGTCACAGGATTTTTCGACAAGCGCCCAAAGCCGCCGCAGGGCGCGCAATTTGGCGATCCCCGTCAACACGTCGGCTTCCGTGACGAGCACGAAACTGAGCGCGGTCGATGCCTTGGCCAGCTGGCCGGCGCTGGCGAGGGCGCGCAGATAGGCGACGCCAGTCGCCAGCACGGAGGCGAGTTCCTCGGCCTCGGTTGCGCCCGCCTCGTGGTAGGGCCGCGCGTCCGCGCGCATGAGAGGCGAGGCGAAGCCATGTTCGCGCAGCGTTGCGCAGGCGCTGGCGACGGCGGCTTCCTGATCCTTCCAATTGGTCGGGGGACCGCCCCGCGCCGCGAAAACGCCAATCGGATCAAAGCCGAAATCGACGTCGATCGAGGCCGGATCGTGGTTGCGCCGCTCGATGAGCTCGGCGAATTGCAGCGCGCCCCCGACGCCGCCTGGGGTGGGTTCGAGGCGAAGCGAGATCAGATCGAGACGAACGCCGCCAAGCGCCTGATTGAGATCCTCGGCGCTTTGCGCGCGAAGGCCGAAACCGCGCGCGGCGGCGGCGCCCTCGAAGCTGATCGTCAATCCGTTGGCGCCGCCTTCGAGATCGGCGGTTGCGAGCGCCTTCGCCGCGAAGGGATCAGGATGATCGAGGCGAGCGATGATGCGGCAGTCGTTTGCGGCGCGCCAGGGCTGCGGCGCGGGGTCGGCTTTCGGGTAGAGCGGCGCGATCGGAATAGCGTCATCGGTCTGGAAGGCCGGAAGCGCGCCGGATGAGGATTTCGCCATGATGCGCGCGACCGCGGCGCGCCAGGCGGCCTCGCCCGCGGCGTCGGCAAAGGCGAGCGCGCTCACGCCGCAAAATCCATGATGACGGCGTCGACCGCAAGGCTTTGACCCGCCGCCGCATAGACCCTGCCGATCGTCGCGTCGCGCTCGGCGCGCAGGATATTCTCCATCTTCATCGCCTCGACGATCGCCAGCGCTTCGCCGGCCTTCACGGCCTGCCCTTCGCTTACCAGAACCTCGCGGATGAGGCCGGGCATTGGGCAGAGCAAATGCTTGCCGCTGTCCGCCGTACGTTTTTCCGGCATGAGCCGCACGAGTTCGGCTTCACGCTGGGTATAGATGCGCGCTTCGGCAAAAAAACCGCCATGGGCGAGCAGCACGCCGTTCAAAATGGGTCGGACCTGCGCAGCGATGCGTTCGCCGTCGACCACGCCGCGCCAGACCGGCTCGCCCGGTTTCCACATCGGGATAATCGAAACGAGCCGCCCGTCCTCGAACGCAAGATCGAGGCCTTTCGGCGTTTCATCGATTTCGAAAGCGAAGTCTTCCGCTCCGACGACGACGTGGCGGCGGCGCTCGAAGGTGACCGCCTTGGCGACCGGCATCTGACCGGAAATCTGCCGCTTGCGCTGGTTGAGCTGGTAGTCGATCGCCCCCGCGATGGCGGCAAGGCGCAGGGCGATCGCGCCGGTTGGCGCCGGGTTGGAAAAGCCTTCCGGATATTCCTCGGCGATGAATCCCGTCGAGAGCCGCCCCTCGCGCCAGCGCGGATGGGACATGAGGCTTGAAAGGAAAGGGATGTTGTGGCGGATGCCGTCAATGGCGAAGGCGTCGAGGGCGGCGCTGTGGCCGTGGATCGCCTCGCTCCGCGTCGGCGCGTGGGTCACGAGCTTGGCGATCATCGGATCATAATGGATCGCGATCTCGCCGCCTTCGACGACGCCGGTGTCGTTGCGGATGGTGAGTTCGCCGAATTTGCCTTCGGCCGGAGGCCGGTAGGTGGTGAGCCGCCCGATCGAGGGCAGGAAGCCGCGGGTCGGGTCCTCGGCATAGACGCGGCTTTCGACGGCCCAGCCGGAGAGGCGCACATCCTCCTGCTCCAGCGCCAGCGGCTCGCCGGCGGCGACGCGGATCATCAACTCGACAAGGTCGAGGCCGGTAATCAGCTCGGTGACGGGATGCTCGACCTGCAGCCTTGTGTTCATCTCGAGGAAATAGAAGCTCCGGTCCTGGCCCGCGACGAATTCGACGGTGCCGGCCGAATCATAGCTGACCGCTTTGGCGAGGGCCACCGCCTGCGCGCCCATGAGTTCGCGCGTCGCAGCGTCAAGCAGGGGGGAGGGCGCTTCCTCGATGACCTTCTGGTTGCGCCGCTGGATCGAACATTCGCGTTCGCCGAGATGGATCACATGGCCATGCTTGTCGCCGATGATCTGGATCTCGACGTGGCGCGGGTTTTCAATGAATTTCTCGATGAAGATGCGGTCGTCGCCGAACGAGGATTTGGCTTCCGATTTGGCGCGCGCAAATCCTTCCTCGACCTCGCTTGCCGATCTTGCGATGCGCATGCCCTTGCCGCCGCCGCCGGCCGACGCCTTGATCATGACCGGAAAGCCGATCTCGGCGGCGATGCGCGCGGCGTCCGCGCCATCCTTGATGATATCGAGATTGCCCGGAACCGTCGAAACCCCGGCGGCGCGTGCGAAGCGCTTCGATTCGATCTTGTCGCCCATCGCCGCGATGGCGCCGACATTCGGGCCGATGAAGGCGATATTGTCCGCCGCCAGCGCCTCGGCGAAAGCCGCGCGCTCCGACAGGAAGCCATAGCCCGGATGCACGGCCTCGGCGCCGGTCTTGCGGCAGGCCTCAAGGATGTTCTCGATCCGAAGATAGCTTTGCGCCGCCGGCGCTGGACCGATATGAACTGCCTCGTCGGCCATCTCGACATGCCTTGCGTCGCGATCGGCGTCGGAATAGACGGCGACCGTCGCGACGCCAAGGCGGCGCGCGGTCTTGATGATGCGACAGGCGATCTCGCCGCGGTTCGCGATCAGGATCTTTCCGAACATTGCGTCCTCACAGCGGAATGTTGTCGTGCTTGCGCCATGGCTTTTCGGCTGTCTTGCCGCGCAGCATGGCGAGCGCCCGCGCAATCCGCAGCCGCGTCTCCCGCGGCTTGATCACCTCGTCGATATAGCCGCGCTCGGCGGCGACGAAGGGCGACAGAAAGCGGTCCTCATAGCTTTTGGTCAGCGCCGCAATCTTATCCTTATCGGCCATGTCCTGACGGAAAATGATCTCGACGGCGCCTTTCGCGCCCATCACCGCGATCTGCGCCGAGGGCCAGGCGTAGTTGACGTCGGCGCCGATGTGCTTTGAGGCCATGACGTCATAGGCGCCGCCGAAGGCCTTGCGCGTAATTACCGTGATCAAGGGCGTGGTGCATTGCGAGTAGGCGAACAGCAATTTCGCGCCATGCTTGATCAGACCGCCATATTCCTGCGCGACGCCGGGCAGGAAGCCCGGAACGTCGACGAAAGTGACGATCGGAATGTCGAAGCAATCGCAAAAGCGCACGAAGCGCGCCGCCTTGCGCGAGGCGTCGGAGTCGAGCACGCCGGCGAGCACCATCGGCTGATTGGCGACAAAGCCGACCGTGCGCCCGTCGATGCGGCCAAAGCCGGTCACGATATTGCCGGCGAAAGCGCCCTGAATCTCGAAAAAGTCCCGCTCGTCGACCGTTTTCTCGATCAGCTCCTTGATGTCATAGGGCTTGTTGGCGTTGTCGGGAACCAGCGTATCAAGGCTCGGCTCGACGCGATCGACGTCGTCAAAACTCGGCCAATGCGGCGCGCCGCCGGTATTGTTGGCGGGAAGAAAATCAATCAGCCGGCGCAACTGCAGCAACGCCTCAACGTCATTGTCGAAGGCGATGTCGGCGATCGAGGATTTCGTCGTATGAATACGCGCGCCGCCGAGTTCCTCGGCGGTGACGGATTCATTGGTGACGGTTTTGACGACCTCGGGCCCGGTCACGAACATATAACTGGTGTCGCGCACCATGACGATGAAATCGGTCATAGCCGGCGAATAGACGTCGCCGCCGGCGCAGGGCCCCATGATCACCGAGATCTGTGGAATAACGCCCGAGGCCTCGACGTTGCGGCGAAAGATCTCGGCATAGCCGCCAAGCGCCGCGACGCCTTCCTGGATGCGCGCCCCGCCGGCGTCGAACAGGCCGATGATCGGCGCCCGCGTGCGCAGCGCCATATCCTGAATCTTGATGATCTTGGCGGCGTGGGCCTCGCTAAGCGAGCCGCCGAACACCGTGAAATCCTTGGAAAAGACGAATATGGCGCGGCCATTGATCGTGCCCCAGCCGGTGACCACGCCATCGCCCGGGATCTTCTGCTTTTCCATGCCGAAATCGGCGCAGCGATGCTCGACATACATGTCGAACTCCTCGAAGGAGCCCTTATCGAGCAAAAGCTCGACGCGCTCTCTTGCCGTCAGCTTCCCCTTGGCGTGCTGGGCGCCGACGCGGCGCGCGCCGCCGCCCGCGAGGGCCTCGTCACGGCGACGTTCAAGCTCCTCGATGACATGTCGCATGGCGAGACGTTTCCTTTTGCGGACGCGCCTTTGCGGCGGCGCATAATCTTCACAAATTTTCAGGCGTTTTGAAAGAGAAGCGGCTTTCTGCCCGCAGCGGCGCGGGCCGGCCTGATTTTTGTTGTCGAACCGACTCTTGCGTTCTACTGCAGTAAGCGGCGCGATCAATCCAAATCGGGCGAACTTGCAAATCTGTAAATCAAACGGATTTACAAAAATGAAGAAATTGTTCGCCGGACAGATCCTGAGGCGCCGCCGCGAGGAGCTATCCCTGCCGCAGGCGCTCGTGGCGAGGCGCCTTGGCATCTCGCCAAGCTATCTTAACCAGATCGAAAGCGACCAGCGCCCTCTCACCGCCGCGATCCTCGTCGAGGTCACGCGCGTGCTGAAGCTGCAGGTCGCCGATCTTTACGACGATGGGCCGGAGCGCCTTGCCGCAAACCTGCGCGAGATGCTGTCCGATCCGCTGTTCGAGCACGCCAGCGTCAGCGGCCGCGAACTGAAGGCGATCTCGACTGCTGCGCCCCACCTCGTTCGCGCCATGCTGGATCTGCATTCCACCTATCGCCGCATGGAGGAGCGCTATCGCGGGCTCGACGACGCCTTGCGTCAGGGCGAGGGCGGGGTCGAGGCGCAAAGGCGTCCCTTCGCCTTCGACGAGGTCCGGGATTTCTTCCATTTCATGGGCAATTACTGCGATGCGCTCGACCGCAGCGCCGAGGCCCTGGCCGAACGGCTCTGGGGCGAGAATGCGGTATCTTATCAAAGCCTTGCCGACTATTCAGCGCGCGAGCTCGGCGCGCGCGTCGTGGTCTCGACGCCGAAAGCGGCCGGCGGCCCGATCAGCCGCTACGATCCCGATATCGGCGTCCTGTTCCTCGACGCCGATCAGGAGCCGGCGACACAGAAATTCCTGCTCGGCTGTCATATTGCGGCGCGCACGCAGCACGAAAAGATCGACGAACTCGCCGACGGCGCGCGGTTCAAAAGCCCGGCCTCCGGAAAAATCGCGAAACTTGCGCTCGCCAATTATTTCGCCAGCGCGCTTGTGATGCCCTATGCGCGCTTTTCCGGCGAAGCGCGCGCGGCCCGACATGACGTCGAGCGGCCGTCGCGGCAGTTCGGCGTCAGCATCGAGCAGGTCTGCCATCGTTTTTCGACGCTGCAGCGGCCGGGCCGCGAAGGCGCGCCCTTCTATTTCCTGCGGGTCGATCGCGCCGGCAATATCACCAAGCGCCACAGCGCGACGCGGTTCCAGTTCGCGCGCTATGGCGGCGCCTGTCCGTTGTGGAACATTCACGAGGCGTTCGAGCGGCCCAATCATTTTCTAGTGCAGGTCGCCGAAATGCCGGATGGCGTGCGCTATCTTTCGGTCGCGCGCTCGATCGCCAAGAAGGGCGGCTCGTTCGGCTCGCCGCAGCGCAATTACGCGATCGGGTTTGGCTGCGAGATCGATCATGCGCAAGATCTTGTCTATTCCGATGCGATCGATCTTCGCAGTTCGGCAACGGTCGCCAAGATCGGCGTCGCCTGCCGCGTCTGCGAACGGCAAGACTGTTTGCAACGCGCCGTGCCGCCGCTCGACGCGGCGATCGAGATCGACGCCAATGAACGCGGTCTCGCCCCCTACAGACTGAGAAGCGGCGAGTGAGGCGGCTGGTTGCGCTGGGCGGCGCCTGTCTACGCGCCGAAAATGACCCGGCGGAAGCGGCGCAGCGCGAACAAGAAATAGGCCCCCCCGATCACCGCCACGGCGACAAGTTGCGGCCAGACGATGGAGAGGCCCGCACCGCGGTAAAGAACGGCCTGGGCGAAGGCGACGAAATGCGGCGTCGGACTGAGCGTCTGCATCAGATAGCGCAGCCAGACAGGCATGCTTTCGATCGGCGTGCTGCTGCCAGACAGAAGCTGCGTGATGAGCAGCACGGGAATCGCAAGCAGGCCAAACTGGCCCATCGAGGAGGCGATGGTGCCGAGCAGAATGCCCAGCGCCGCCACGGTGAAAACGTAGAAACACGAGCCGCCGAGAAACAGCGGGATCGAGCCGGCGATCGGCACGGACAGCGCTGCCTGCACGACGAGGGTCAGCGACAGGCCGGCGGCGATGAGAATGACAAGCCCATTGGCGAGGATCTTGGCGAGCATGATCTCCGAGGGCGTCACCGGCATCACGAGAAGATGTTCGACGGTTCCCTGCTCCCTTTCGCGGATCAGCGCCGCGCCGGTCAGTATGACGGTCAAGAGCGTGATGTTGTTGATGACCTGCATCACCGAGGTGAACCAGCTCGATTTCAAGTTCGGATTGAATTTTGCGCGGGTGACCACGTTTACAGGGATCTCGGTCGTTCCTTCGCGCCCCGAGAGGAAATTGGCGACTTCTGTCGCGATGATGTTCTGAATATAGACGGCGCCATTGCCCGCCTGCGTGATGGCGGTGGCGTCGATGTCGACCTGCACGGACGTGGTGCGGCTGGCGAGGATGTCGGCCTGGAATCGTGGTGGAATCTCGATCACAAAGACGAGCCGGCCCTCATCCATGACCTTGTCGATGCCGCCGGCCGAAACTTCGACGGCGCGCTGGAACAGCGGCGGGGTCAATCCATCGGCGATCCGGCGCGACAGCTCGGAATGGTCTTCATCGACAATTCCGACCGATAGATTGATCGCCTCGGTCGAAGCGCCGTTCGCGACGGTGTAGACCGCGACGGTGAAGGAATAGACGACGAGGACCAGCATCACAGGGTCAGCCCTGATGCTGCGCAGCTCTTTCACCATCAGCCGGTAGATCGTGGACAGCCGCGCGCGGAGCCCTCCCGCGTCCGGTTTCGTTCCATTCCCGGCGGGCGCCTTCACGTCAGGGCTCCTGTTTCTTCAGAAGGAATTGCGCGGCGGCAAGATAGGCGAGCGCGAATCCGACAAGCGCCAGGATACTGACCCAGAACTCGGCCAGCCCGAGCGATTTGGTGAAAACGCCGATGCTGATGGGTTGATACCAGGCGGCCGGAAAGGAGAGGCCGATCAGCCGCGCGCCGCCTGACAGCGAGGCGACCGGCGCCAGCAGCCCCGAAAAATTTACGGCGGTGATCATGCAAAGGATCGAGGTCGCGAAAACGGCCGCCACTTGCGTGCGGGTAAATGTCGAGACGAGCTGGCCGAAGCCGGTGGTCGCGAAAACATAGCAAAGGCTCGCGAGCGCGAGCGTTGCGAAGGAGCCCTTGACCTCGACGCCGAACAAAACGCCCGCGAGCAGCACGAGCAGAAGGAAGCTCACCATGGCGACGCCAACATAGGGCAACTGCTTGCCGAACAGAAATTCAAACTTGCTGATCGGCGTTGCGCGGAAATTGGCGATCGAGCCGGTCTCTTTCTCCTTGACCACGGCGACCGCCGACATGATCGCGGGGATAAGAATCAACATCAGCACGATGATGCCAGGAACCATGGCGTTGACGCTCTTGAAGGCCTGATTATAGCGAAAGCGCGTCTCAATGTTCACGGTGGATGTAACCCCGTTGGGGCCGAGCTTCTCAACCGTCCGGTCCCTCAAATATTGCACAGCGATGCCGCTCACATAGCCGCGAGCCGTTTCGCCGCGAAAGGGCATGGCGCCGTCGATCTGCACGGTGACTTCGGGCGTGCGCGAATTTTGCATGTCGCGGCCGAAGCCGGCGGGGATTTCGACGACGAGGCTCAGTTCGCCGCGCTTGAAGCGCTCCTCCATCTCGGCCGGCGACTCGATCGGAGGCTGCTCGAAAAAATAGCGCGATCCCGAAAAGCTCTCGAGCAGCCGGCGGCTCTCGGGCGTGCGGTCCTGATCGAAGGCGGCGTATTTGAGGTTTTCGACGTCGAAGGAAATGCCGTAGCCGAAAGCCATCATCAAAATCAGCGGCCCGAGGAGAGCGAAGGCAAGCCGGATCGGATCGCGCAGAAGCTCCATCGTCTCGCGCCGCGCATAGGCCCAAAGGCGCCTTGGATCGAAGCGCCTCGTCTTGCCGGAATGGTCCACAGCCGGCGGCGGCGCGGCCCTGTTTTCTACAGGCGCGGAAGATTGGGCCGTCGCCGCGGCGTCGATAAGATAGCCGATGAAGGCGTCCTCGAGCGTCGCCGCGCCGCGCTTCTCAACCAGCTCGCGTGGCGTTCCAACAGCCAGCACCTTGCCGGCGTGCATGAGTGAAATCCGGTCGCAGCGCTCGGCCTCGTTCATGAAATGCGTCGAGATGAAGATCGTGACGCCATCGTCGCGCGACAGATCGATAAGGGTGCGCCAGAAGGAGTCGCGCGCGATCGGATCGACGCCGGACGTCGGCTCGTCGAGGATCAGGACAGCGGGCCGGTGCAGCACGGCGACGGCAAGCTGAAGCCTTTGCTTGACGCCGAGCGGCAGGCTGTCGGGCCGCTGATCGACGGCTTCGCGCAGATCGTAGCGTTGCAACAGTTCGTTAATGCGCCCGGTGATCTCATTCGGCGGCAAATGATAGAGATGGGCGTGCAGTTCGAGGTTCTGCCGGACGGTCAGTTCGCTATAGAGCGAGAAGGCCTGCGACATGTAGCCGACGTTCTGCCGCATCGCCATGTCGTCGGCGGCCATCGGCCTGCCGAACAGTTTCGCCGAGCCTTCAGTCGCCGGCAAGAGGCCGGTCAGCATCTTCATCGTGGTGGATTTGCCGCAGCCGTTCGAGCCGAGAAAGCCAAAGATTTCGCCGCGACCGATGCGAAAGCTCACATGGTCGACAGCGACAAAATCGCCGAACCGCCGCGTCAGCCCCTCGGCCTCGATCGCCGGTGGCTCGCCGGCGCTGTCGGGGCGCGGCCGCGCCAGAACCTGCTTGTGCTGCGCGCGCTTTTCCTCCGGCAGAAGGGCGATGAAGGCGCTGTCGAGAGAGGTCTCGTGCGTCCGCTCCAGAATGTCGCGCGGCGGCCCTTGCGCGAGGATTTTTCCAGCGTCCATCGCCGCGAGCCAGTCGAAGCGCGCCGCCTCATCCATGTAGGCGGTCGCGACGATGACGCTCATGTCCGGGCGACGGGCGCGCATCGAGCCGATCAGATCCCAGAACTGGCGGCGCGAGAGAGGATCGACGCCGGTCGTCGGCTCGTCGAGAATGAGCAGCTCCGGATCATGCATCAGCGAGCAACAGAGGCTGAGCTTCTGCTTCATGCCGCCAGAAAGCTGCCCGGCCGGCCTGTCGAGGAATGGGTCGAGATCCGTCGCACGCAATAATTCGTCGATGCGCGCGCGCCGTTCGGAAGCGGTTTGTCCGAACAGCCGACCGAAGAAGTCGACATTTTCAAAGACGGTGAGCGTCGGGTAGAGATTGCGCCCCAGCCCCTGCGGCATGTAGGCGATGCGCGTGCAATTGGAAAAGCGCAGGCGCTCATCGGCCATATTGGCGCCGAACGCCGTAACCGCGCCGCTCTGGATGGCGCGGACGCCGGAAATAAGCGCGAGCAACGTCGATTTGCCGACGCCGTCGGGACCGATCATGCCGACCATGCGGCGGGCGGGAATATCGAGGCTGACGTCGTCGAGCGCGATCCTTTTGCCGTAACGATGGGTGACGCCCTTCAGCGCGGCGACGACATCTTGCGTCATTGCGGCAGCTTCACCTTGAGATCGTCGGGCCAATCGACGCCGGGCGCGGTGCGCACAAAGCCGATGCCGCGCACGCCCGTCTTGACCTGCCGGTGGTATTTCTCCAGCACTTTGGGATCGACCTGTAGTTTGACGCGGAACATCAGCTTTTGCCGCTCATCCTCCGTTTCGACGCTTTTCGGCGTGAACTGCGCGTCGGTGGCGACAAAGCTGATCGAGGCCGGAATCACATATTGCGGAATGGGATCGGCGATGATGCGCGCCTCGTCGCTGAGCGCGAGCTTGCCGGCCTCTGACGCCGGCAGATAGATCGTCATATAAACGTCGTTGAGATCGAGGATGGTGAGGATGCGCTGGCCGGGCGAGACCACCTCGCCTGCGCGCGCGAGCCTGTATTGCACGCGCCCGCTGCGCGGCGACACCAGCACCAGGTCGACCAGGATCGATTGAAGCCGCTGCACATCGGCTTCCGCCGTCTGGATCGCAAATTCCGCCTGGTCGCGCTGGGCCATCGCCGCGCGATGGGATGCCTCCGCCGCCTCATATTTGTTGCGTCTCTGGTCGACCACCTGTTGCGTAATGTTGCCGCGCTGCAGCAGCGCCTGGCCGCGTTCGAGATCGGTTTTGGCGAAGGTCAGATCGCTCTGGCGCTGCGCGATCAGCGCGACCGCTTCGGCGAGCGCCTGCTTCGCGCGCAACACCTCGGCCTGCGCGCCGCGCAGCTGAGCCTCATATTCAGGACCGGAGATTTTGCCGACGACCTGTCCCGCCGTGACCTCATCGCCTTCATCGAAATTGAGCGTTTCGAGACGCCCGCCATATTTGGCGGCGACGTCGACCTGCGTCGCCTCGATGCGGCCGTTTGATTTGGCGATGCCGGCTGGAGTTTTGCCGCCGCGCAGACGCGCGATCAGCGTTTGCATCATCTCGCCGGCTTTCGTCGCGGCTTGCTTCAGGTCGTTCTGGCCCTGCGCCGTCGCAACGCCTGTCGCGGTCAGAACGGCGGCGATCAGGCACAATCGGGCGGCGCGGCGAGCATACATATAAATTTCCTTTGCGACGGCTCGATCCATTCGCGCCCGTCGATTCTATGGATCAAGGCGTTATTATTATTTGCTCCGGCTGAAACCGCGCAAATTGCCGTGAACAATTCGGCGGCTGCGGCCTCCGGCTGCATTATCGGGCCGCAAAGCGTGGTTCCGGCGCCCTCGGCTTGTCAAGCGGTTGGCGCAAATCGACCGGCATATGTCGCCAATCGCGCCTCGCCGCATCCGTCGCTTCTGTGATAGAGCAGCCGGGCGGTTGGCGAAGGCGCGCCCGCGCTGGCCCGCAACCTAAAGGGAAGATGACATGCTGATCTTGATCTTCGGACTCATCGTCTTTCTCGGCGTCCATGTGCTGACGACGATGCGCGAGACGCGCGGCGAACTGATCGGACGCTTCGGTGAGAAGCCTTACAAGCTTGCTTACACGGCGGCGTCCCTCGTGGGTTTTGTCCTGATCGTCTGGGGCTTTTCGCGTTATCGCGCGTCCGGCCTGATCCCGGTCTGGGCGCCGCCGGAGTGGACCCGCCACATTACCATGCTTTTGATGTGGCTGGCCTTCATCGCACTGGCGGCGATGGGCAAGACGCCGAGCCGGATCAGGGGCTGGCTACGGCATCCGATGCTTGTCGCGATCAAAATCTGGGCGCTGGCGCATCTCCTCGTCAACGGCGATCTTGGCGGCATGATCCTGTTTTTCTCCTTCCTCGCTTTTGCCGTCTACGACCGGATCGCGGTCAAGCGGCGCGGCGACGTGGGGGCGCCCCGGCTCGCGGAATTCACCCGCGCCGACGCCGTGACGCTGATCGTCGGGACGGCGGCCTATGTCGCCATGATCTTCCTCCATCCCATCCTGATCGGGGTTCCTGTTCTGAGGTGAGCCTGCGGCGAAACGCGCGCGCTCGCCCGCTGACGGCACGAAACTCGCTAACCTCCGAGGGGTTGCAGAATCTTTGGCGCGTCGGGCGCTATGGGAGACGGCGTGATGGCGGAAACGATAAAATCCCGGATACGCGAAGGCCTGCCCTATCCGATCGGCGCGACATGGGACGGCAAGGGCGTTAATTTCGCGCTCTTTTCGGCAAATGCGACGAAGGTCGAGGTCTGCCTGTTCGATTCCGAGGGCAAGACCGAACTCGAGCGTGTGGCGCTCCCCGAATATACCGACCAGATCTATCACGGCTGGCTTCCCGACGTCGGCCCGGGGCAGGTCTATGGCTATCGGGTGCATGGGCCGTATGAGCCGGACGCCGGCCATCGCTTCAATCCGACAAAACTGCTGCTCGACCCCTATGGCCGCGCCCATATGGGCGACCTCCAATGGGACCCGGCGGTGTTCGGCTATACGATCGGCCATGCCGACGGCGACCTCTCCTTCGACGAGCGCGACAGCGCCCCCTTCATGCCGAAATCGATCGTCGTCGATCCGAATTTCGACTGGCGCGGGCAGCCAAGACGCAGCCCCGTCGCGTGGGATCGGACCATCTTTTATGAAGCGCATGTGCGCGGCTATACCAAACTTCATCCGCACATCGCAGAGTCACTGCGCGGAACCTACGCAGGGCTCGGCGAGAAGCAGGTCATCGACCACATCAAATCGATTGGCGTCACCTCGATCGAGTTGCTGCCGATCCACAGCTTCATCAATGACGACTACCTGCTTGAAAAAAATCTCACTAATTATTGGGGTTATAATACAATCGGCTTTTTCTCGCCGGATCCACGCTATGCGGCCGATCGCGCCAATTGCCTGCGCGAGTTCAAGGAGATGGTCTCGCGCTTCCATGACGCCGGGCTCGAGGTCATCCTTGACGTCGTTTATAATCACACGGCCGAAGGCAATGAGCGCGGCCCGACGCTGTCTTTCAAAGGCATCGACAACGCCTCTTATTACCGGCTGCCGCAGGACCAGAAGCGGCATTACGTCAATGACACGGGCACCGGAAATACCGTCAATCTGTCGCATCCGCGCGTCATTCAGATGGTGACGGACAGCCTGCGCTATTGGGTCAATGAGACCCATGTCGACGGCTTCCGCTTTGATCTCGGCACCATCCTCGCGCGCGAGCCGAACGGGTTCGACAATCAGTCGGGCTTCCTCAAGGCGTGCAGCCAGGATCCCGTGCTCGGAACCGTGAAGCTGATCGCCGAGCCGTGGGACTGCGGGCCCGGCGGCTATCAGGTCGGCGCTTTTCCGCCCGGCTGGTCGGAATGGAATGACAAGTTTCGCGGCGCCGCGCGCGATTTTTGGAGAGGCGCCTGCCGCGCCGGCGATCTCGCGCCGCGGCTTCTGGCTTCGCCCGAGGAGTTCGATCATCAGGGGCGCAAGCCCTGGGCGTCAGTCAATTTCATTACCGCCCATGACGGCTTCACGCTGAACGACGTGGTCTCCTACAACGAGAAGCACAATGAGGCCAATGGCGAAGACAACAAGGACGGCGCGGACGACAACCGCTCCTTCAACCATGGCGTCGAGGGATCGACCGACGATCCGGAAATCAACAGGCTGCGCGAGCGCCAGATCTGCAACATGCTGGCGACGCTGCTGCTCAGCCAGGGGTGCCCGATGGTGGTCGCCGGCGACGAGTTCGGCCGCACGCAACAGGGCAACAACAACGCCTATTGCCAGGACAATGAAGTGTCCTGGGTCGACTGGAATTTTGGCGAGCGCGGCCTCAGACTGATCCGCTTTTTCACGCGCATCACGGCGCTGCGGCGGCGTTTCCCGATCCTGCGCCGCGGCCGCTTTTTAACCGTCGCCTATAATGAAGAACTCGACATCAAGGAGTTGACCTGGGTCAACGCCGGCGGCGGCGAGATGGAGCAGGGCGATTGGGAGCTCGCGCAATGTTTTGGCCTCATGCTCGACGGCCGCGCGCAGCCGACCGGCATCCACAAGCGCGGCGAAGACGCGACCATCTTGATGATTTTCAACGCCTGGGACGACATCGTCGAATTTACCTTGCCGAGCCAGGGCGGCGCCAATCAGCACTGGACCTTGATGATCGACACGAATCTATCCGTCGAGGAGGATGAGCGGGAAACGCAGACTTTCCGCTTCGGCCAGAAATATGCGGTGACCGCGCGATCGTTTCTGTTGTTCGCGCTGGTTCCAGATGAGGGCGCCGCCGAATAGGGCAGGCGGTTCGCCTCACGCGCCGGTCTTTTGTTCGCGCGCGAGCGCGAGCCAGGCTCTGGCGGCGGCGGAGAGATAACCGCCGCGCCGCCACGCCAGAACCATCCGCCATTGCGTACCCGGCTCGTCAAGCAGCACGCGTCGGACGCCGGGGTTGGCGCGCTGCTCGGCCATCAGCCGGGGCAAAAAGGCGACGCCAAGCCCCGCGGCGGCAAGTTCGATCACGAAATCGATCTGCGAACTGCGCGCGGCGACGGTCGGCGCGAAGCCCTGCCGGCCACATGCGTCGAGAATGACCTGATTGAGCGCGAAGCCGCTCTCGAACAGGATGAAGGGCGATGTCTTCAGTCGCTCCAGCCCGATCTTCTCCTCTCCGGCGCACGGATGGTCCGTCGCCATCAGCGCCATCAGCGGCTCGTCGCGCACCTTCTGCCATTCAAAATCATGCGCGGCAGGAAGCAGCACGGCGGCAAGGTCGAGCTCGCCGGCGGCGACGAGTTCCTCCAGCCGCTTGCTGCCATGCTCGTTGAGGCGGATGTCGACGCCGGGATAGCGACTGCGATAGATCGCAAACAGCGGCGCGAACAGAAGGCTCGTGCCGATCGGCGGCAGGCCGAGGCGCAGCACGCCGCGCTTCAGCCCGCGCAATTCGTCGAGTTCGGCGATGAGATCGTCGCGCTCGGCAAGCATTGCGAGCGCGCGGCGATAGACGATGTCGCCGGCGGCCGTGAGTTCGCTGCGATGGCCAAGCCGCTCCAAAAGAGGGACGCCGAGCTCTTCCTCGATCAGCTTGACCGATTTGCTGATCGTCGGCTGCGTCGCGTTCAGCGTTTTCGCGGCGGCCGAGAAGCCGCCCTGGCGGACGACTTCGACGAAAGCGCGCAGCGTTCTCAACTCCATAATCAATTCGATATCAGAATAGACTCTATGAAATCAATTCATTTTTGTCATGTTGCACCGCAGTGTAGCCTGTCCGCAACCTGGAGATACGGACATGCATACGCGCGGGCCTCTTCTTCGCATTCGATATGCGTTCCACCATAGCCGACTGCTTCAGCTCGGCGTCCTCACCGGATTCTGGTTTCTCGGCCAGGCGGCGGCGGAGGCCTTGCGGCTGCCCGTCCCCGGCGGAGTCGTCGGCATGGCGGCGGTGCTGGCCTTGCTGCTCAGCGGGCGCATGAGCGTGTTCAGCGTGCGTCGCGGGGCGCAGACGCTGCTTGCGGAGATGCTGCTGTTCTTCGTCCCGGCGGTCATGGCGCTGCTCGACCATTCTGAATTTATCGGCGTGCTCGGACTGAAGCTGCTCGTCGTCATCCTGACGGGCACGCTCTGCGTCATGGCCTCGACCGCGCTGACGGTCGATCTTTGCGCGCGCTGGACGTCGCGTCATGTCGCTCGTTAATCTCGGCTTCGACTCGCCGATCGTGCTCGCGCTGTTCTGGCCGGCGGCGACGATTGGCTTCTATCTTTGCGCGCGAAAAATCTATGCGCGCTGGCGGCGCTGGTATCTTTCGCCCCTGGCGGTAACGCCGGCGCTGCTGCTCGCTCTCGCCATTCTGCTGGGCGCGCGCTACGTCGATTACATGCGCGGCGCGCATTGGATCATGCTGGCGCTGGGTCCGGCGACCGTCGCCTTTGCGATCCCGATTTACGAAAAGCGCGAGACGATCCGCCGCAACTGGCGCGTTCTGCTCCTTGGCGTCCTCATCGGCAGCAGCACGGCAATGGTCTCGGCCTGGGCGATGGCGAGCGTCCTTGGCCTCTCCGGCGATTTGCGGCTCAGCCTGCTGCCGCGCTCGATGAGCACGCCCTTCGCCATGGAGGTGTCGGGCGACATCGGCGGCGCGCCCGATCTGACGGCGATTTTCGTCATGGTCACCGGCATTTTCGGCGCGGCGCTCGGGGAACTGATGTTGACGCTGCTCCCGCTGCGCTCAAGTCTCGCCCGCGGCGCGCTGCTGGGCATGGGCGCGCATGGCGCCGGAGCCGCCAAGGCGCGCGAGATCGGGCAGGAGGAAGGCTCGATCGCCGGTCTCGTCATGGTGCTTGCGGGTTTGCTCAATGTGCTCGCCGCGCCGATCCTCGCCTATGGGTTGAAGGGCGGGTTTTAGCTTCGGCGGCTCAACTGGCCGGCGCGTCGATCAGGCCCGAAAAATCATGGACGCCGCCGGCGCCGCGCGGGATCCGCTTGACCGACGCCACCGAATCGAGCGGCAGCGGCGCATAAAGATGTGGAAACAAGGCGCCGCCGCGCGAGGCTTCAAAGCGCAGATCGGCGCCAAGCCTTGTGGCGTTGACCGCGATCAGCACGAGGTCGGAGAGACCGGCGAAATGCAGCCGCGCCGTCTCCTCTACCTGGGCGGCGGTGGAAAAATGGATGAATCCATCCTTGAGGTCGACGGCCGAGCCGTCGAAGCGGCCGCGGTCCTGCGCCTGCCGCCACAGAGCGGCCGGGGCGATCTTGTAGATCAGCTCCATTTTTGACTTTTCGCCTTGCCGCGTCGGCACCGGCTAGGTCCTCCGCTCGGTCAGAAATTCTTCGTGACCTTTGATGAGGTCGCCACTCAGCGCCGCAGCGATCAGCTTGCATGTCTCGTCAAGGCCGTAAAGCGCGGCGAAGGAGCCAAAACGCGGGCCGCGACTTTCGCCGAGCAGCACCGCATAGAGCATATTGAAGAAATCGGTGGAGACGCCGGGACGATCGGGCGTCGCGCCCTTGGCCTTCATGTCCTGATAGCGCGGGATCGTGCGGCCGATATCGTAAAGCGCCGCCTGGATCGCCTCGGCGCTGGCGTCCGCCGGCAGCGCCGCCAGCATTTCGGCGAGCCGCCCCAGCGCCTCGCGCTCAACCTCGTCCGGAGCGCGATAGGCTTTCACTGGCCGCACGAAATCGCGGAAATAACGCACGGCGTAGGCGATGAGGGCGCCGAGCCGCGGATGGTTTTCGGGCGAGACGTCCGGCGCATAGCGGCGCAGAAAGCCCCACAGCACCTGCGGGTCCTCGCTGTTTGCGACCGCCGCGAGATTAAGCAGCATGGCGAAAGTGACCGCGGTTTTATGCTCGCCGGAGCCGAGAATTTCAGGCTCGGGCGGCGCCCCCGAATGGATGTGCCAGACCGGATTGCCGAGCTGTTCCTTGATCGGCTGACGCTGATAGGCTTCGAGGAAGCTGAGATAATCGTCGACGGCGCGCGGGATGACGTCGAAATAAAGCCGCTTCGCCGCCGTCGGCTTCTGAAACATGAACAGCGACAGGCTTTCCGGGCTGGCATAGGCGAGCCATTCGTCGATGGTGAGGCCATTGCCTTTCGACTTCGAGATTTTCTGGCCCTTGTCGTCCAAAAAAAGCTCGTAGTTGAAGCCCTCGGGCGGCTGGCCGCCGAGCGCGCGGCAGATCCGGCTTGAGAGCTTGACCGATTCGATAAGATCCTTGCCGGCCATTTCATAGTCGACGCCAAGCGCGAACCAGCGCATCGCCCAATCAGCCTTCCATTGGCATTTGACGCGCCCGCCGGTGACAAGCGTTTCGATTTTTTCGCCGGTGTCGGGATCGACATAGACGATCGTCCCGCGCGCGGCGTCGCGCTCGACCATCGGAACCTGCAGCACTTTGCCCGAGCGCGGGCTGATCGGCAGGAAAGGCGAATAGGTCGCCCGCCGATCCGGGCCGAGCGTCGGCAGGATGATGTCCATCACCGCGTCATAGACGGCGAGCATGCGCAGCAGCGTCTCGTCGAACCGGCCCGAGGCGTAATAATCGGTCGAGCTGGCGAATTCATAATCGAAGCCGAAACGGTCGAGGAAGGCGCGCAGCCGCGCATTATTGGCGGCGCCGAAGGAGGGGTATTCGTTGGAGAACGGGTCGGGCACGCGGGTCAGCGGCTCGCCGAGATGCGACTCGAGCATCGCCTTGTTCGGTACATTGTCCGGCACCTTGCGCAGCGCGTCCATGTCGTCCGAGAAGGCAAGGAGGCGTGTCTTGACGCGGTCTTCTGTCATGACGCGAAACGCGTGGCGCACCATGGTGGTGCGGGCGACTTCGCCGAAGGTGCCGATATGGGGGAGGCCGGAGGGGCCGTAGCCGGTCTCGAAGATGATCTCGGTCTTGCCGGTCGCCTTGAGGCGGTCGATCAGCTTGCGCGCTTCCTCGAACGGCCAGGCGCTGGCTTTCAGCGCGGCCTCGATCGTTTCGGACGAGATCGGCTCCGCCAGATTGGCCGGCGAAGGGGCGGGGAAATCGGCGCCGGTCGGCATTTGGCGGTTCCTTGAGGCGGAGGAGGAGGTTTAACGCTGTGCTGACAGATTGACGGACGCACGGCAAGCATCCGCTTGGCGCGGGAAAGACGCCCCGCATCCCCGCCGCGACAGAGCCAAAAGAAAAGGCGCGACTGACAAAGCCAATCGCGCCCCGAGAGTGCAGCGTAGTCCGAACGGCTCAGTGCGGGACTTTCGCCCACAGGCGCTTCTTGATCGTGTAGAGCAAGCCGGCGAACACGGCCAGATAGATGATCACTGCAAAGCCGAGGCTCTTGCGCGCCTCGAGCTTCGGCTCGGCGGCCCACATCAGAAAGGCGGTGACGTCCTTGGCGTATTGCGGCGTCGTCTTCGGCGCGCCGTCCGTATAATCGACCAGCCCGTCGCTCAGCGGCGGCGGCATGGCGATATGCTGGCCCGGGAAGATGGCGTTGAAATTCGGATCGTCCGGCTTCGTATAGCCGTTGAGCAGGGCGTAGATATAGTCAGGGCCACCCTCCTGATATTGCGTGAAGGCGTCGATGACAAAGCCCGGGAAACCGCTGTGCAGGTCGCGCGCCTTGGCCAGCACCGACATATCGGGCGGAATGGCGCCGAGCGCGGCGCGCGCGGCTTGCGGGTTGGGGAACGGCGAGGGGAAAGCATCCGACGGGCGTCCGGGCCGCTCGAACATCTCGCCGGCCTCGTTCGGGCCGTCCTTGACCTTGAAGGTAGCCGCCAGCGCCTTGACCTGGGACTCGGAGAAGGCGGGCCCGCTGTTCTCTTCAAGGTCGCGGAAGGCGACGAGCCGCATGGAGTGGCAGGCCGAGCAGACTTCCTTATAGACCTGATAGCCGCGCTGAAGCTGGGCGCGATCGAATTTGCCGAACGGGCCGGCGAAGCTCCACGGCTGCCGGTGCGGGTGAGGATGCGCCTCGGCTGCGGCCTCGCCGGCTGCGGCGGGTTTGTCCTCGGCGCGAACTGAAGTCGCTGAAACCGCGAAGGTTAAGGCGAGGGCGCCGAAAAAGGCCGCCCCCGCGCCTGCGGCGAATTTGCTGGCAAGCGTCATGAATGAATTCCTTTTGGACACGGCCGTCTCTTTGGGCTCAGTGGCTCGCCAGCGCGGGCTCCGCCTTCGCGGAGTCGCCAAGCACCGCGTCGGAAATAGAGGCCGGCAGCGGCCGCGTCGGCTCAAATCGGCTGAGCAGCGGCAGGATCACCAGGAAGTGGATGAAATAATAGGCCGTCAGCAGGCGCCCGGCGATCACCGCGCCGCCTTCCGGCGGCTGCGAGCCGATATAGCCGAGCAGCACGGCGTCAACGACGAAGATCCAGAAGAAGATCCGAAACAGCGGACGGTAGACCGCCGATTTGACCTTCGAGCTGTCGAGCCAGGGCAAGACGGCGACGATCAGCACGGCGCCGAACATGGCGAGGAAGCCGCCCAATTTTGAAGGGACCGAGCGCAGGATCGCGTAGAAGGGCAGATAGTACCATTCCGGAACGATATGAGGCGGCGTCACCAGCGGATTGGCCTCGATGTAATTGTCGGCGTGGCCGAGATAGTTCGGAATGTAGAACACGAACCAGGCATAGAAGATCAGGAAGAGGGTGAGCGCGAACCCGTCCTTCACCGTGAAATAGGGGTGGAAGGGAAGGGTGTCTTTCGCGCTCTTCGGCTCGATGCCGATCGGATTGTTCGATCCCGGCACGTGCAGCGCCCAGATATGCAGGCCGACGACGCCGACGATCATGAAGGGCAGCAGATAATGCAGGGCGAAGAAGCGGTTGAGCGTCGCATTATCGACCGAATAGCCGCCCCACAGCCAGGTGGTGATGGCGTCGCCGACGACCGGGATCGCCGAGAACAGGCTGGTGATGACGGTGGCGCCCCAGAAACTCATCTGTCCCCAAGGCAGCACGTAGCCCATGAAGGCCGTCGCCATCGACAAGAGATAGATGATGAATCCGAGCAGCCACAAGACCTCGCGCGGCGCCTTGTAGGAGCCGTAATACATGCCGCGAAGAATGTGGACATAGAGGCCGATGAAGAACATCGACGCGCCGTTGGCGTGCCAGTAGCGCATCAGCCAGCCGAAGTTCACGTCGCGCATGATGCGCTCGACGGAATCAAAGGCGAGCGTGGATTCGGGAGTGTAATGCATCGCCAGCACGACGCCGGTGATGATCTGCGAGACGAGCAGAAAGGCGAGAATGCCGCCGAAGGTCCACCAGTAGTTCAGATTGCGCGGATTGGGGAACACCACGAAGGAGGAATGCGCCAGCCCCAGCACTGGCAAGCGGCTTTCAAACCATTTCGCGACTGCATTCTTCGGGACGTAAGTCGATTCTCCGCTCATGCGCTCGTCTCTGTCAGAATGCGCCGCCTCAGATGGCGCCGCGTTGAAAAATAGGGGAGCTTCAGGATTGCGGGAGGAGCCGATGCGCGGCGGCCCGCCACCGCTGAAGCTTAGCCGATGGAAATCTTGGCGTCGCTGACGAATTTATAGGGCGGAACCACAAGATTGGCCGGGGCCGGCCCCTGCCTGATGCGGCCCGAGGGATCATAGACCGAGCCGTGACAGGGGCAGAAGAAGCCGTGATAGGGGCCTTCATTGCCGAGCGGAACGCAGCCGAGATGGGTGCAGATGCCGATAACGACGAGCCATTCCGGCTTTTCCACGCGGGACTGATCGGTCGCGGGATCCTTCAGCTCGTTCATGGGCACCGCGCGGACGGCGGCAATTTCCTCGGGCGTGCGATGCGACACGAAGATCGGCTTGCCGCGCCATTTCACCGTGAGGATCTGACCTACGGCGATGCCGCTTATGTCAACTTCCACCGAGCCGGCCGCGAGCGTCGAGGCGTCGGGGCTCATCTGGCTGATCAGCGGCCAGACTGCGGCGCCGGCTCCGACTATTCCGACGGCGGCTGTCGCGATGTAAAGAAAATCTCGGCGGGTCGGCTCTTCCAGCGTGGTGGTGGCTGCCATAATGTCCTCAAACTGGCGCTGCGCCCCCGCAATTTGGAACGCCTCAAATTTCCCTACGCACTAATCAAGGGCGTGGAAAGAATCAACATCATAGGTCAAGGTGTGACGCTTCGCCGCCAAGTTTTTTTAAAAGTAATGAAAATCCCATGCCAAGCCTTTGCCGGTCTGCGCCCTTTGGCGGAGGTCGGCGAGGGATGAGCCCGTTCGAGCCGGTCGATCTGACTGTCGCGCTGTACCAGCCCGACATTCCGCAGAACGCCGGGACGATCCTGCGCATGTGCGCCTGTCTCGGACTGCGGGCGGCGCTCATCGAGCCCGCCGGCTTTCCGGTCAGCGATCGGCATTTTCGCCGCGCCGGCATGGATTATCTCGATCATGTTTCGATCGCGCGCCATGTCTCGTTCTCCGCCTTCGACGCAGCCCGTCGCGCGGAAGGCGCGCGGCTCGTGCTGCTCTCGACCAAGGCTGCGCTCCCTTATGCCGATTTTGCCTTTCGGGGCGGAGACATTCTGCTGCTCGGGCGCGAATCGGCCGGGGCGCCGGACGATGTGCATCGCAGCGCCGACGCGCGAATCATCATTCCGCTGGCGGATGGGATGCGCTCGCTCAATGTCGCGGTCGCGGCGGCGATCGTGGCGGGCGAGGCGATGCGGCAGATCCGACAGGTGCAAGAGCGCACGCGGGACGAGGTTAACAAAGCGTAACTTCAGCCTCGACGCCAAAGGGAGATGGCGACAGGAGGCGAAAATGGCTGAACCCGCTTTGAAGGACAGGCTAAATGACGCGCTTTCCGCCGCGCGGTCGGTCATCGGGGTTCTCGCGGGCTGCGCCGCGTTGGCTCTGTTCGTCTCCGAGTTCGGCGCGATCCAGACCGCCACGGAAAAATTTCTCTCCCATGCCGGCGCGATGACGAAGCTTTCGGTCGCCGGCTTCGAGGTCGAGCTCGATCAGAAAACAGTGTCGACGGCGCTCGCTTCAGTGATGGATCAGCTCGACTCGCAGCGTCTGTCGGGGCCCGCCACGGAGATGATCGCCGAACTCGGACCGGCGGAATTCGCAAGATTGATGGACATTGGCCGTTTGGGCCCCGTTTGCGAATATGACGGGGCCTCGGCGCAGATGCGCGCCGATGTCGCGATCGACTATCTGCTCAAGGAAAAGGAACTCGCCCGACTCGTCGCAAATCCGGATCGGCTTACCCGCGTCACGGCCGAATCCCGGCAAAAGGCGGAGGCCGGCGCAAGCGATCCGCACGGCGCCGCCACATTCTGCTATAGCCTCGAGCTGACCGGCCTTGGCCATGACGTCAGGACCGCGCTGGTGCAGACCTTCAAGTTCGCGTTCAAACCATCGGGTAACGCGCCGCGGCCAAAACCCGCCGCAAGACCCGATGCCGTCGCCGGGCTTTAGAAGGCGTCGCGGTCGGCTCGATCGATGGATTTTGGTCGAATTCCTTGCGTGCGGAGCGATTTTATCGACCGATGGACTTCCATTCGGTCGATAACCGCGTTCTAAAGCGCCGCCGCTGGAAACTGCGCGCGGATTGATCCGCCGCATTCTGGCCGGGCCGCAATCGTTTATTATGGCTGCTGTTGCGGTGGTCGTTCGCCCGACAGGGCCGGCAAGGGGCGGCCAAGGGATCGAATATCGCCGCAAGGAGACCGTGTAATGATTGAATCGACGATCAGCGAGCGGCGCGGGACCGAGGCGCGCGCTTGGTTCGAATCATTGCAGCAGCAAATCATAAAAGCTTTCGAAAGCCTCGAAGATGACGCCGCCGGGCCCTTTGCGCGGCCGGATATGGCGCCAGGTCGCTTCACGCAGACGCCGTGGCAAAAGGAAACGGGTGGCGGCGGTCTGATGGCCGTCCTCAAGGGCCGCGTCTTCGAGAAGATGGCCGTCCATACCTCGACGGTGTTCGGCGCTTTTGCGCCGGAATATGCCGCGCAGATCCCGGGCGCCGAGGTCGATTCGCGCTATTGGGCCTCGGGCGTGTCGCTCATCGCCCATCCGTGGAATCCCAACGTGCCCTGCGTTCACATGAACACGCGCTTCGTGGAGACGAGTAAGGCCTGGTTCGGCGGCGGCGCGGATCTGACCCCTGTGCTCGACCGCCGCCGCACGCAGACCGATCCGGATACGGTTGATTTTCACGCCGCCATGGCCGGCGCCTGCGCGGGCTTCGAGCCGGTCGCTGACTATCCGCGGTTCAAGGCCTGGTGCGACGAGTACTTCTTTTCGAAGCACAGGAATGAGCCGCGTGGAGTTGGCGGGATTTTTTACGATTATCTGGAATGTCCGCCGGACGATGCGGAGATCTTCAACAAGAACTTTGCCTTCACAAAGGCGGTCGGCCTCGCCTTTGCGGACATCTATCCGAAGCTGGCGCGGCGCAATTTCGATTTGTCTTTCACGGAGGCCGATCGTCACGAGCAGCTGGTCCGCCGCGGCCGCTACGTTGAATTCAACCTGCTTTATGATCGTGGCACCGTGTTCGGCCTCAAGACCGGCGGCAATGTCGAGGCGATTTTATCCTCGCTGCCGCCTATGGCCGAATGGCCATGAGAGCGCTCCGGCGTTGATCGCAAGCCGCCGCGCTTGACGCCGCAGGCTTTGACGAGTTTGGTCCGCGCGACCATCCGGGGCGACAGCCCCGCGCGAGGGCCGGCGGATGCGGTGGGTAGGCTCCGCCGCATCCGCCTCCTTCTTTGATGGCGGAACCCTCGCGCCGATGATGGCCGCGCATGGAGACTGAAGTGACTGACATTGAAAAAGACGACGCCGGCATCGCGCCAGGCGATATTGTTCAGCTGAAGTCTTACGGACCGCCGATGACGGTGGTCTCGCTCGACAACGACGGCGTCAACGCCATCTGGTACGATGAGGTCGACGGCGACGTGAAAACGCGTTTCCTGCCTCTGATCGCGCTGGAGAAGATCTTCATCGTCGATGAGGACGATGAAGACGACGAGGACGACGACGAACGGGACCGCAAGCCGCGCGGCAAGAAGAAGCATCGCTGATAAGAACTAGGCCAGCGCGACGGTCGCCACATAAGAATCCGGCGCCGCGACGGGCTCGATCTGCACATTGGCGAGCGCCGGCGAAAAACTCCCGGCGCGTGGCTGGATCGCCGCCGGGCCGGGCGAAAGCCTCACCTCGAAATCCTTGAGCGAGGCGGCGACGCCTATGCCGAGCGCTTTGAGGACGGCCTCCTTGGCCGTCCAGATCCGGTAGAAGGCCTCAAGCCGGGCCGCGCCCTCCTTCGAGGCAATGAGGCGATATTCGCTCTCGCAGAAAAATATTCGGGCCAGCTCGGCTTCGTCGAGATTGTCACGCATCAGCTCGATGTCGACGCCGATTATCCGCTCGGCTGAGAGGCCGATCAGCGCGAGCTCGCCCGAATGCGAGACGTTGAAATGAAGGTCTGGCCGCGCGGCGAGGAGCGGCTTGCCGAAGGGCCCAAGCGAGAACGCAAGTTTTTCCGGAGCGATTCCTGCGGCCTCGCCGACGATGAGACGCAGGGCCGCGCGTGAGAGCACGGCGCGGGCCCGGTCCTCCAGGCGATAGAACCTGTCAGCGCGCGCAATTTCGTCAAAACTCAGGAGCGATTCGGCCGTGGCGATGCGCTCCGGATCGGGCGCGGCCTCAACCAGCCAGAGTTTTGCGGCGGGATCTGAAATCGCCGCCCGTCGGGCGGCTCCGGATCGAATCCATTGCGCGATGGTCATAATCGGTCGGTCGCGAATCCTTTACGCTTTGGCAAGCTCCGAATAGAGCATGATGCCGAGAAGCGCTGCCGAAAAGCGCTTCCCCCCAGCAAGGAGTTTTGGCCATGGCGCCCGCGCTCAACCGGCTGATCGCCTGGATCGGCGCGGCGGCGACGCCGGTCCTGCGGCAATTGGATGCCGAGACCGCGCATCGGCTGACGATCAGGGCTTTGGCGCTGTATCCCGCGGGAGGCGCCGTGGCGCCCGATGATCCGCGTCTCGCCGTCAGGGCGTTCGGCCTCAACTTTCCAAATCCGATCGGTCTTGCCGCGGGTTTTGACAAAAACGCCGAGGCGGCCGACGCGATTCTGGCGCTTGGCTTTGGCTTTGCCGAAGTCGGCACGATCACCCCGCTGCCGCAGCCAGGAAACGCGCGGCCTCGCCTGTTCCGGCTGACGGCGGATGAAGCTGTCATCAACCGGTTCGGCTTCAACAGCGAAGGCGCCGCTGCCGTGCTGGCGCGCCTCGCCAGGCGCGGCGCTGGCCGGCCCGGCGTTCTTGGCGTCAACATCGGCGCCAACAAGGACTCGGCGGACCGGACGGCGGATTACGTACAGGCGATTGCGCAACTCGCGGCCTCCGCCGATTATCTCACCGTCAATATTTCGTCGCCGAACACGCCGGGCCTGCGCGATCTCCAGCGCTCCGCGGCGCTCGACGATCTGCTGGCGCGAATCCTCGCCGCGCGCGATGGCATGATCGAGGCCTGCGGCCGCAAGCCGGTGCTTTTGAAGATTGCGCCGGACCTTACGCTCGACGAACTCGACGCGATCGTCGCCTGCGGGAGGCGGCGCGCCATCGACGGGCTGATTGTGGCGAATACGACGTTGTCGCGGCCAGCTGGTCTGCGCGAGGCCGATCTGGCGAAGCAGCAGGGCGGCCTCTCGGGCCGTCCGCTGTTCGATCTGTCGACGCAGATGCTGGCGGCGGCCTTCCTGCGCGTTGAGGGCGCATTTCCGCTCATCGGCGCCGGCGGCGTCGACAGCGCCGAGCGCGCCTTCGCCAAGATCGAGGCGGGGGCGAGCCTCGTGCAGCTCTATTCGGCGCTCGTCTTCAAGGGGCCCGGCCTTCCAGCCGCGATCAAGCGCGGATTGATCGCGACGCTGGAACGTCGCGGTCTGCCCGCTCTTTCGGGCGCGATCGGATGCAGGGCCAAGGATTTCGCCGTGGGAACGGCGCCGCCAGTCTCCTAAGACGCAAACGCTCTTATTTACCGCGCATGTTGAGAAGGCGGAGCACGAGCCAGATCGGCACCACGACCGCCGCGCCGACCAGCACATAATTGATCACTTCGCGGATGGCGTCGAAGCCAAGCCGCGAAATCCGGTTGAAGAGGTCGGTCAGTCCCCGCAAAACGTCAGCCGGCCTGATGTCGAGCCACATGAACAGGGCGCCGACAATGAGCGACACGAAGAACAGCCGCATCGCGACATTCGCCGGCGAGCCGCCGAGGAATCGCGTCAGCGGCGTGTGCGCATCCGGCGCGAGGGGGCCGCGCGTATCAGTCCAGCCGGGCGGCGCCGGCGGCGGAGAGGGCGGAGATTCGCTGCTTCGGTCGGTCATCTTGATCCTGTCCTGAGGCCGGCGCGATTCTGCGCTTTTTTCGCCCATTCCGCAAAATTGGGCAGGGCGCGCGGCGCGGCTCCAATCGTCAATATATAGGCGCGAAAACTCTTTCGTTTTCCGAGGCGCCAAATTCGCTTAAAAAAATTTGGCGCAGACTAAGCTCAGCTTAGCTCAGCGCCGAAGCTGCGGCGGCTTCGACTAGCGCCCATTATTCAAGGAAGAGACATGGATCGCCTTCTCGTGCTCGTGCGTCATGGCCAAAGCGAATGGAATTTGCAGAATCTGTTCACCGGCTGGAAAGATCCCGATCTGACGGACCTCGGCGTCTCCGAGGCCAAAGCGGCCGGGCGCGCCCTGAAGACGGCCGGCGTCGGCTTCGATCTCGGCTTCACCTCGGATCTGTTGCGGGCGCAGCGCACGATGGGGCTGCTGCTCGGGGAATTCGGCCAGCCCGATCTGCCGATCACCAAAAACGTCTCGCTCAACGAGCGCGACTATGGCGATCTCTCCGGCCTGAACAAGGCCGAGGCAGCCAAGCAATGGGGCGACGAGCAGGTGCATATCTGGCGGCGGTCCTATGACGTGCCCCCGCCCGGCGGCGAAAGCCTCAAAGATACCGTCGCGCGCGTGCTGCCCTATTATTGTCAGGAGATCCTGCCGGCGGTGCTGAACGGCAAGCGGACCCTTGTGACGGCGCATGGCAATTCGCTGCGCGCCCTGATCATGGTGCTCGATAAATTGACGCCGAAAACGATTCCCGGGATGGAGCTCGCGACGGGCGTGCCCATCGTCTACCGGCTGAAGGCGGATTCGACCGTCGAGAGCAAGCAGGTGCTTGAGCCTTAAGCGGAGCGGATGACGGAACAACTTTTCGCAACGCTTGAGCCGTCCGTCGAACTGGCGCCCGGCCTCGTTCTGGCGCGCGGCTTTTTCGACGGGACAACGCAGCGGCTCCTCGCCGATGCGATCGCCGCGCTCGTGTCCGTCTCGCCCTGGTATCGGCCGCGCATGCCGCGTAGCGGAAAGCCGTTTTCGGTCGAGATGACCAATTGCGGGACGCTCGGATGGGTCTCGGACATTGGCGGCTATCGCTATCAGCCGCTCCATCCGGTGACAGGCGAGCCTTGGCGGCCGATCCCCGCGCTCGCTCTGCGCGCCTGGAGCGCGTTTTCCGCCTATCCGGCGCCGCCGCAGGCCTGCCTCGTCAATTATTATGGCGCGGAGGCGCGGATGGGGCTGCATCAGGACGCGGATGAAGGAGATTTTTCCGCGCCCGTCGTCTCGATCTCGCTCGGCGATGAGGCCCTGTTCCGTTACGGCGGGCAGAACCGCAGCGATCCGACCAAAAGCGTGCGGCTCTGCTCAGGCGACGTCATCGTGCTCGGCGGCCCGTCGCGGCGCGCCTTTCACGGCGTCGACCGGATTTTTCCGCGAACGTCGGCGTTGCTGCAGGGCGGCGGCCGGATCAATTTGACCTTGCGGCGCGTGACCGGACGGGGGCAGTAAGGGGGTGAAGTCCGGCGCTCAGCGCTCTCGCCCTGAAGGACCCGCGATGAAAGTCTCGCTTATCCAGATGAATTCGGTCGCCGACAAGGGCGCCAATATCGCCGAGGCCGAACGGCTGATTGAACGGGCGGTCGCCGAGGAACGTCCGGACTGGATCAGCCTGCCGGAATGTTTCGATTTTCTCGGCGGCTCCCGCGCGGAAAAATTCGCCGCCGCTGAGGCCTTGCCCGGCGGGCCGGCCTATAGCGCCATGCAGGCGCTGGCGCGCAAGCACGCGGTTTTCATCCACGCTGGCTCGATCCTCGAAAAGCCTGACGAAGGCGAACGCATCCACAACACGACGGTGGCCTTCGACCGTACGGGCGCCGAGATCGCGCGCTATCGCAAGATCCATATGTTCGACGTCACGACGCCGGACGGCGCGCGCTATCATGAAAGCAATTCCTTCGCGCCGGGCCGGGCCGTCGTGACCTATCCGTGCGAAGGCGTCATCGTCGGCTGCGCGATCTGTTACGATTTGCGCTTTCCGGCGCTGTTTCAGGAGCTTGCCGCACGCGGCGCGCAGTTGATCGCGCTGCCGGCAGCCTTTACGCAGCAGACTGGCAAGGATCATTGGGAGGTGCTCTGCCGCGCACGGGCGATCGAGACGCAGACCTTTTTCTGCGCCCCGGCGCAGACCGGCGTCCACATTGTAGGCAATGAAAAACGCCTGACCTACGGCCATTCGCTGGTCGTCGATCCCTGGGGCCATGTCATCGCCAAGGCGTCCGACGGGGTAGGGGTTGTCTCGACCCGCCTCGATCTCGCGCTGGTTGAAAAAGTGCGGGCGCAGATCCCGGTGGCGAGCCACAGGGTCGAATTCGCCGCGGCGTGAGGCGATGACCCTTCCGGTGCGGCTCTCCTGTGCGCTGGCGCTTTGTCTTGCTCTCGTCCAGCCCGCTTTTGCCGAGATGGTCTGGCGGCGCGGCGCGCTCGGCGACCCCGGCTCGCTCGATCCGCACAAGGCGACGACGCTGATCGAAAGCAATGTGCTCGGCGAGCTTTTCGAGGGGCTGCTTTCGCGCGACGCCGCGGGCGCGCTCATTCCGGGCGTCGCGGAAAGCTGGCGCGTCGAGCCTGACGGGCGCGTCTATAAATTCAGGCTGCGTGAGGACGCCAAATGGTCGAACGGCGATCCGGTCACGGCGGACGATTTCGTGTTCGCCTTCCGCCGCCTGATGGATCCGAAAACCGGGGCGCCCTACGCCAATATTCTCTACACGCTGAAGAATGGCGAAAAGGTCAATTCGGGCGCCTTGCCTCCGGAGGCGCTGGGCGCCCGCGCCGTGAGCGAGCGCGAGCTTGAGCTGACCCTCGAGCAGCCGGCGCCCTATTTTCTGGAGCAGCTGGCGCATTTCACGGCGAAGCCGCTGCACCGCAAGTCCATCGAGGCGTTCAGCTCCGATTTCGCCCATCCCGAGCATGTCGTCGCCAACGGTCCGTTTCGGCTCAAAAAATTCATTCCCAATGATGCGATCGTGCTGGAGAAAAACCCCCGCTTTTGGGACGCCGCCAAAATTGCGCTCGATCGCGAGATCTTCATTCCGCTCGAGGATCGCTCGGCGGCGCTGCGTCGCTTCATGGCCGGCGAGATCGATTCCTATGATGAAGTCCCGGTCGAGGAGATCGGCTTCGTGCGCAAAAACCTGCCCGACGCGCTGCATCTCTCGCCGAGCCTTGGCGGCTATTATTACGCGCTCGATACGCGCCGCCCGCCCTTCGACGACGTAAGAGTGCGCCAGGCGCTTTCCATGGCGGTCGATCGGGAGTTTTTGGCCGAAAAGATCTGGGGCGGCTCGATGGCGCCGGGATACAGCTTCGTTCCGCCCGGCATCGCCAGCTATGGCGCTCCCGCCGAAGTCGCGTGGAAGGATTTGAGCCTTGCCGAGCGGCAGGAGCAGGCGCGCCGTCTGCTCAAGGAAGCGGGGTTCGGGGAGGGCGGCAAAACGCTCGAGGTCGAGATCCGCTTCAATAATTCAGGCAGCCACCGCACGACCGCGGTCGCCATCGCCGATATGTGGATGAGGATCGGGGTGAAGGCGAGCCTGATCGGCACGGACGCCTCCACCCACTATGCGCTCTTGCGCGAGAAGCCGCCGTTCGACGCCGCGCGGATGAGCTGGTACGCCGATTATCCCGATGCGCAGAATTTTCTGTTTCTTGGCGAAAGCGCCAACAAGGGTTTGAATACGCCGAGCTTTTCCAGCCCCGAGTTCGATGCGCTGATGCAGCGGGCGGCGCAGGAGCAAAATCCCGATGCGCGCAAAACGCTGCTTCACGAGGCCGAAGCGCTGCTCCTCAAAGAGCAGCCCTTTATCGTTTTGATGAACTATCGCTCGAGCCACCTCGTCTCGCCGAAGCTCAAGGGCCTTGAGCCGAATGCGCTCGACATTCATCCCGGACGCTATGTGTCGATCGCCCCGTAACCTATCTGTTCTGGCCGGGCACCCATAAAATATCGCCCTCGCCCTTGCGATTGACGTAGCGCGCCGCGACGAACAGGAAATCAGACAGCCGGTTGACATATTTCAGCGCCGGCTCGCCGACGCGTTCGCCCGGAACCGCGGCGAGCGCGACAAGCAGCCGTTCAGCGCGGCGGGTGATCGTGCGGGCAAGATGCAGCGCGGCGGCGGCGCTCGATCCGCCGGGCAGCACGAAAGACATCAGCGGCGGAAGCTCGGCGTTGAGATCGTCGATCTTGCGTTCAAGCCGGTCGACCTGCGCCTGAACGATCCGCAGCGGCTCATATTGCGGAATAGGTTCGGCCTCTGGCACGCAGAGATCAGCGCCAAGGTCGAACATGTCATTTTGCACGCAAAGCAGCATGGCGTCGACGCGTGCGCAAGCGGGGTCCTTCGAGGTCGCAACCCGCGCGAGGCCGATCGCGCAATTGGCTTCGTCGATCGTGCCATAGACCTCGACCCGCAGATCGTTCTTCGGGCGGCGCTCGCCTGTCCCGAGCGAGGTCTGGCCGGCGTCGCCGGTGCGGGTGTAAATGCGGTTCAGGACAACCATGCGGCTCTTTCGTCATAGTCTGGCCGACGTCGCCGGCGGCGGCTTCCAATACGCATCTTGGCGCGATGACGATCTGAAGTTTCGGCGAAGCTGCGGCGCCGCGCCGAGGATAGCTTATCCCTGACGTCAGCCGCGCAACCATAATATGCCAATGATGACGAGGATTGCGAAAAACTGCAATCCAACCCGCCACCGCATCAGCTTTTGCGACAAATTCGGGCTGCCCCCCCGCATCATGTTGACAAAGCCCGCCAGCAGCACGGCAGCGACCGCGCCGACGGCGAGAGCGGCGATGACATTGGTTGCGGCGTGCATCTTGAGCGGCTCCAGAATTGAGAGGGCAGGCGAACCGCGCAGCGGCGGACCGGCGTGTGCGATCGCGGAAAGTTGGGGCGGCTTCGGACGGGCGGCGGGTGAGCGCCGCCTCGCTCAGTAGCGGCGCAGCAGGCGCTCCAGATAATCCATCTCCTCGCGCGGGCGCGAAAAGTCTCCGAGTCGACGGCGCAACTCCTCCAGCACGCGCTGCGCTCTCTCGGCGGCGGGAACGCCCATCGGATCATATTTGGCGCTGGGATTGAAGGCGCGCTCGCGTCCGCTCGGCCGGCCGAGCGGATCGGTGCCATCCTGGCCATATTGACCCTGCTGTCCCGGTCCTTCCTGTCCCTCGCCCTGGCCCTCTCCCTGCGCCTGGCCTTGGCCCTCGCCTTCACCCTGCTGGCCCATGGCCTGCGCCAGCTTTTGAGCGCCCTCGCGTAACCCGTCGAGGGCGCGGCCCTGCGCCTCGACCGCAGAATCGGAGCCGCGCGCGCCTTGGCCGAGCGCCTTTTTCGCCTCTTGCATGGCTTTTTGCGCTTCGCTAAGGCCGGGGCCGCCCTGGCCCGCCTTTTTCAGCCGCTGTTCCAGATCCTCGAGGCGTTGGCGCAAATCCTCCTGCCGCTTTTCGAGTTCGGCCTGCGATTTGCCGGGCTCCGACTTGCCGCCCGGCTTCTGATCCGCCTCCTGCTGCGGGTCGCCATCCTCGCCCGGCTGGTCCGGCTCGCCCCCGCTCAAATCCTCCTCATCCTGCAGCTCGTCGAGCGCGCCGCGCTGGCGTCTTTGCTGGCGCTTGGCGGCCTCGCCTTTCTGATAGGTCTCGTCGCGCAGCTGCTGCTGCTCGCGGCTCATGCGATCGAGCTCATTCAGCGCGCGGCTCATCTCCCGTGATTGCGGATCGCGCTTGCGATGCTGCGCCATCTTCAGATTTTCGAGGATGTTCTGCATCTGCTCGAGCATCTTCTGGGCCTCGGCGGGATCGCCGTTTTGCGCGAGCTGCTGCATCTTGTCGAGCATCGCCTTCAGCTCTTTTTCGCTGATCGATTTGCCGGACCCGCGCTGATCGTCGGCGCCCTGATCGGCGTCCTCCTGCTTTTGCTGCTGCTGTTCGGCGAATTCGCGCAGGAATTTGTCCATCGCCGCACGGAGATTGTCGGTAAGGCGCTTGATTTCCTCGGGCGGCGCGTTGCGTTGCAGCGCCTCGCGCAACTGCTGCTGCGCGGCGCGCAGATCGCGTTCGGCTTCCGAGAGGTCGCCCTCTTCGAGTCGCAGCGCCATTTGCCAGAGATAATCGGCGACATCGATGAGATCCTTGTCGCTGCTCGCCGCCGCGAGGCGTTCGGAGGCGACGCGCAAGCCGAGATAGACGCCGTCGCTGACGTCGAAGGAGTCGGGGGCGATCATCAGCGCGTCGAGCGCGGTCGAGACGCTGCCCTTGTCGTCCGGATTGAGCACGAGATTGCGCCGCTGCTCGACCAGCGCGCGGGCGAGCGGCTTCACGAAGGGCTTTTGCGGCAGGACGATCGTGAAGGCTTCGCTCTTGCCTTCATTGCCGCCTTCGTCGTGCGCAACGAGCGTCATCTGCGCCCGCGCGCCGGCCCATGGATTTTCGGACAGATCGATGGTGGTTTCCGCCTCGCCGGCCTCATCGCCGGCGGGAGGCAGCTGCAAGGCGGCCTTCGGCGCCTCGACCAGCGAACGGGAGGAGGGCTTGCCGTCGGGCAGCACCGGGTTGGCGAAGACAGCCTCTGCGGAGATCGCGCCGTAATCGTCCTTGATCTGGTAGCGCAGCGTCAGGGAGCCGCGCGCATTGGGGCGCGGGACGGCGGCGAGCGCGATCGTCGGCGGCTTGTCGGGGATGCTCGCGAAATCGAAGGAGCCGACGCCCTCGATAGCGAGGCCGGCGTCGCCGCGTAGCACAAGGCGCGCCTCATTATGGGCGGCGGAGCTCGCGACTTGCGTTGCGGCCGGGGCGGGCGGGTTCGGCCCTGGCGCGCCGGCGTCCTTGGCTGGAGCCTCCCTGGCGTCGTCGCGCGGCGGCTCGACGAGCGCGCCGGTCGCGCGATAGGCTGGCTTGCCCGCCGAACCGCGGATGACGATGACCGAGCCGACCGGCGCTTCGATCTTTTCAGGGGAAGGCCCGGCCACGCGCTGGGTCAGGACGATCGGCGAGCGGCCTGTATACGGGGGCGGATCGACCCAGGCGTCGATGCGCTGCCCGGCGCTGGCGAGGCTGGCGAAGCGCCAGTCGAAGGCGGCCGCCACCCGCGCATATTTCTCCGGCCCGGCGATGAAGGCGGCGGCGACGAGCGCGACGAGAACAGCGGCGCGCAGCGCGTAGCGGTCGACGTCGACGACGCGCGGCGACGGCGAGCCGGTCCGCAGCAACGCGATCTGCCGCTCGGCGCGGCGTCGGTGCAGCGCCCACAAGGCTTCGGTTTCAGGATCGCCGTCGGCGTTGCCGAGACGGTCGTCGAGAACCGCGGCGGGGCGCTCCTTTAGTCCCGAGACCCGGTCGATCCGCTCCAGCGCTTCCCGCCTTGTCGGCAGGCGCAGCCTGCGCATCGGCCAGAGCGCGAAGGCGAGCGCAGCGGCAAAAAGCGCAACGCCTGCAAGGCGCGCCCAATGCGGCGTCTCCAGCCAAAGCCCCGTGAAGGACAAAGCGAGGAAGGCCCCCGCGACGATCAGCGCCGGCGTCAAAGCGCGCCAGCTGCGCTCGAACAGCAAGAGCGCGCGCCCTTGCAAGACGAGACGGTCGAGGCGCTGCGCCGGGCGTGCGGCGCTCCCCAACCGTCCTTCGGACGCAACGTCTTTGCCGCTCGGGCGTCCGAAATTCGCCAAATGCATCTCCGAAAAGCGGTTCGTTCGCCGGCCTGACCGCATTTCGGTCGGTCAAGGCGCTCGTGCGGCCGTGCGCATGCGTCATCAAGCTATCATGTCGGAGCGCCAGCGCCAGACGCAAGGGTTGAGACCCTCTACCGCAACCAAGCCGGAATTTTGTCGAGGCCGATCAATTCATCATAGGTGAGGCGCGGCCGGACCACGGCATAGGCGGCCCCATTGACGAGAATTTCGGGGACGAGCAGGCGTGAATTATAGGTCGAGGATTGCGTCGCGCCATAGGCTCCGGCCGACAGGATCGCGAGGAGATCGCCGGGCAAAGGCTCCACCATCTTGCGCCCGAGGGCCAGATAATCGCCCGTTTCGCACACCGGCCCGACGACGTCGGCGACGATCTCCGGCGCGTTCTCGCGCGGGCGAACGGGCTTAATCTCGTGGTAGGCGTCATAAAGCGTCGGCCGGATCAGATCGTTCATCGCCGCGTCGACGATGACGAAAGCCTTCGCCGCGCCGCGTTTGATATAGAGAACGCGCGTCACGAGTATTCCGGCGTTGCCGGCGATGAGCCGGCCAGGTTCGCAGACGACGCGGCAGTCGAGGGCGCCGAGGCGGGCGCGCAAAATGCGGGCGTAGCGGTCCGGATGATAGCTCGCCGGGTCCTCGCCCTCGCGATAGGGAATGCCGAGGCCGCCGCCGACATCGACATGATCGATTTCATGGCCATCGGCGCGCAGCGTTTCGACGAAGCCGGCGGCAAGCCTGAACGAGGCGTCGAAGGGTTCGAGGTCGGTGATCTGCGAGCCGATATGCAGATCGACGCCGCTGACCTTTATGTTGGGCAGCCGCCCCGCCTCGGCATAGACTTCGCGCGCGCGGGAAATTGGCACGCCGAATTTATTCTCGGACTTGCCGGTCGAAATCTTGGCGTGGGTCTTGGCGTCGACGTCCGGATTGACGCGAATGGCGATGCGCGCGATCGACCCCGCCGCGTGCGCGGCCTCGGAGAGCGCGAGAAGTTCGGGCTCCGATTCGACATTGAAGCAGAAGATGCCGGCCTTGAGTGCAAAACCCATCTCCTCCTTTGTCTTGCCGACGCCGGAAAAGGTAATCCTGGAGGCGGGAGCGCCGGCGGCGAGGGCGCGGCGAAGCTCCCCTTCCGAGACGACGTCCATCCCCGCGCCGAGCCGGGCGAGGGTCGTCAGCACGGCCTGGTTGGAGTTCGCCTTGACGGCGTAGCAGACCAGCGAATCGATTCCCGCGAGCGCCGATTTGAAGACCTGATAATGGCGCGAGAGGGTCGCGCTCGAATAGCAGTAGAAGGGCGTGCCGACTTCGTCCGCGAGCGCGGCGAGATCAACGTCTTCGGCATGTAGAACGCCGTTTTTTGTCGTGAAATGATGCATTTCAGCGGGACGCGTCAGAGAACCGGGTCGAGCGCGAAGGGGCGAGGCGGCTTTTTGGCGCTCCCGCTCGCCTCGGCGGCCGCGGCCCCCTTCGGAGGCGAGATGGCCGCCGAATCGAGTGGTTCGATCTCATTATTGCGCGGCAGCCCGGCATAGGGCGCGGCGGCGACAGGCGCGTCGACCGCCGAGCCCTGCGGCGCCTCTGGCGGGCCGCGCCGTCCGCAGCCGGCAAGGCAAAGCCCGAGCGCGAGACAGAGGACGGTGGGAAAAATCTGGCGAGGAAAGGTCAAGGGCGCGGCTCCGGTGGAAGCGCTACACCAAAACCTTGACGATTGGAACCGCAATGGAGCGGATTGCTACGGGCCGGGTCTGGCGATGCCTAATAAACCCGCATTCGCTCAGATGCTTAGATGCTACCATGACGCGCGCGCGTCCCGCCGCAACGGAAAGATCCCCCAGGGCTTTCCGCCGCCTCCAACGCGGAGAAGTTCATTGAAGCTTCGAGTCGGCTACGAACTGAGTTATGAATTTCCGCAGGCGACGCCGCTGATCGGAATGCTGAATGTTCATCATTCGCGTGTCGCCGATCTTGCCGAACCCGACCATATCAAGATCACGCCGCCGGTGCGCATTTCCGGCTACCGCGATCTGTTCGGCAATTGGTGCAGCCGGTTGGTCGCGCCCGCCGGCTCCGTGATTCTCTCGACTGACGCGATCGTCTCGGACACGGGGCTGCCCGACGAGATTGTCCCGGACGCGGAGCAGGTCCCGATCGAGCTTCTTCCGGAAGAGGCGATCGTGTTTCTGCTGCCGAGCCGGTTTTGCGATTCAGATCGCCTGCTCGATCTTGCCTGGCAGTTGTTCGGCCACACCAAGCCCGGCTGGGCGCGCGTGCAGGCGATCTGCGACTTCACGCACAAGCGCATCCAGTTCGGCTATAATTTCGCGCGGGTCACGCGGACGGCCTCCGAAGCCTATCAGGAAGGGCAGGGCGTCTGCCGCGACTACGCCCATTTGGCCGTCGCTTTCTGCCGCGCGCTCAACATTCCGGCGCGCTATTGCACCGGCTATCTCGGAGACGTCGGCATGGAGCCGCCCTATCCGCCGGGCGATTTCGCGGCCTGGTTCGAGGTCTATCTTGGCGGCGCGTGGCGCACCTTCGACGCCCGCAACAATGAGCCGCGCATCGGCCGGGTTCTGCTCGCCCGCGGACGCGACGCCGCCGATGTCGCCATCACGACCACTTTCGGGCCGAATGTGCTGAAAGGGTTTCGCGTCTGGACCGACGAAATTTTGGAAGAGACCGGCGCGGCGCCGCGAGTAGCGATAGCCTGAAGGCGGGTTTTTCAACGCAAAGGGGCGAAAAGTCGGAAGACTTTTCGCCCCTTTGCGTTTGGACGGGGGTAAGCCCCGAAAATTATTAGTGAAACAGCGACTTCAGGTCGCCGATGCTGCTGGAAATGAGCTGTTCGCCGAACGGCCCTTTGGCTTCTTCCCTGAGCACCAGCCCTGCGGCCTTCGTCGCGGCGTCGGCGGCGGCGGCGCGCACATCGGACGTCGCCTGCGCTTCGGCGGCGGCGATTTTTTCCTGCGCCTGCTTGGTGCGCCGCTCGACGAATTCGCTAAGCCGTACTGCGGCTTCCTTGGCGAGACGGTCCGCTTCGGCATGGGCCTGCGCGATGACCGCGGCCGCCTCGGCCTCGGCTTCCTGCAATTTCTTGCCGAAAGAGGCAAGCACGGCTTCCGCTTCGGCGCGGAGTCGTTCGGCCTCGGCGAGTTCGGCCTTGATCCGCTCGGCGCGGCCATCCAGCGCGGCGCCAAGCTTCTTATGCACGCCGAGATAGGCGAAGAGGCCCACAAGCAGCAGGAACCCGAAGGCGACGAATGATTCTGCGTTCAGCATGGACTTAACTCCGCCCTTACGCCTGGGCCTTTGAGACCGCCGCAGCGACTGCGACTGAATCGGCCGCGCGCCCGGTGAGGCGCTCGACGATCGCCGTGGCGGCGTCCGCGGCGATCGTCCCGACATTCGCCATGGCTTTGGATTTGGTCTCGACGATCTGCTTTTCGGCCTCGGCCAGCTTGCCGGCGAGATCGGATTCCAGCGCATGGCGCTTGGCGTCGTTCTCGGCGTTGATCTTCGCCTGCGTTTCCTGCGCCACGGCCTGCGACTTGGCGCGGGCGGCGGCGATCGTTTTTTCGTGCTCCGCGGCGGCCTGTTCGGATTTTTCGCGCGCGAGATGCGCTTCCTTGAGATCGCTCGTGATCTTGCCCTGGCGCGTGGTCAGGATGCCTTCCATGCGCGGCAAAGCGATCTTCGAAAGGAGATAATAAAGCAGCCCGAAGCTGATCGCGAGCCAGATCAGGGTCGAGGAGAAATTGGCCGAATCGAATGGCGGGAAGGCGTGGGCGCCATGGTCGATGTCGGCGGGCTCGACCGTGCCGCTGGTGTGCCCTTCATGTGTCGCCATCGTCAAATCCTGCGCGATGTTGCAAAAACGAAAAAATTGCGCCCGGCGCGAAGTCCGGGCGCACCGTTTCGCGCTTAAAGCACGAAGAGCAGCAGAATCGCCACGAGGAAGGCGAAAATGCCGAGACCTTCCGCAAGCGCCGCGCCGATGAAGGCGCGACCGAACTGGGCGTCGGAGGCG
Source organism: Methylocella silvestris (assembly GCF_002891535.1). GTDB lineage: Bacteria > Pseudomonadota > Alphaproteobacteria > Rhizobiales > Beijerinckiaceae > Methylocapsa > Methylocapsa silvestris_A. The sequence goes on from NZ_PDZR01000001.1 coordinate 594,520, forward strand.
GTCGGATTGCGCAGGGCGCCCGACAGGAAGTTGCCGAAAATCAGGCCGACGCCGATGGCGGCGGCGCCCATACCGATGGCGGCGAGGCCGGCGCCGATGAATTTAGCTGCTGCGGGATCCATTAAATACTCCTGGCTTGCGGAAGCGGGCGCTGATCTGTTGTTGATATTTTATTCAGTGACCCGGATGAATTGCGTCGTTCAGATAGACGCAAGTGAGGATGGCGAAGACGTAGGCTTGCAGAACGGCCACGAGAAGCTCGAAAGCCGTCAGCACGACAACGCCGGCCAGAGGAAGCGGCGCGATCACGGCATAGGCGCCGGCGCCGAGCAAAGCAGCGGTGAAGCCGCCGAGAACCTTGAGGGTGATGTGGCCCGCCAGCATGTTGGCGAAGAGGCGGACGGACAGGCTGATCGGCCGCGAAACGAAGGAGATCACCTCGATCAGCACGATGAAGGGCAGCAGCGCCGGGGCGACGCCCGAGGGCACGAACAGATTGAGGAAATGCGCGCCGTGGCGCAGGACGCCGTAAACGATCACGGTGCCGATCACCAAAGCGGCCAGCGCGAAGGTGACGATGATCTGGCTCGTCACCGTGAAAGTATAGGGAATGATGCCGATGAGATTGGAGAACAGCACGAACAGGAACAGCGAGAAGACGAAGGGGAAAAAGCGCATCCCCTCATGTCCGGCCGACATGCGCACCGTATTGGCGACGAACTCATAGGTCATCTCAGCGGCCGATTGGAGCCGGCCGGGAACGAGCGAGCGCCCCGAGGTGCCAAGGATCATCAGCGCCGCGCAAGCGAGGACGACAATGATCATGAACAGGGAGGCATTGGTGAAGGAGGCGTCGATTCCGAACGGGTGTAAGCTCAGGATCGGCTCGATCTTGAACTGATGGATCGGATCCATTTTTTCTGCCACGTGCGAACCCCCGCCTCACCCATGATCGGCGCCCACGCGGGCGCCTTGCCTGCCGTCGCGCTAGGGTCCAAGACCCTTACGGTTGACGGCTATCCGATACACGTTCCAAAATCCCGCCGCCGTCCCGAGAAGCAGGAAGACGAGAAGAAACAAGGGCGTCGTCCCGATCCATTTGTCGAGCTGCCACCCGAGCAGCGCGCCGACGACGACCGCCGACACAAATTCCGCCAGGACGCGGAAGCCGAGGCTCATCGCCGTCCCGATCGATCCAACCTCCGGCGCCGAACCCTCGTCGCCGCCGGGCGCCGGCTTGTCATTGGCCGCGCCAAGATCAGCCGACAATCTGTCCAGCCGCGCACGCAACGCCGCCGACTCTCCCTCGTCCGGGGCAAGTTTGGCGTCTGGACGGCGTTCGTTTTCGCTCCGAGGCCCTTCGCGATCGCCCAAATGCGCCGCTCCCGTTGTTCAAGATCGCTTCATCGTCGTCTGAAGCCATCTATAGGTCGCCTCGATGCGGAAATCGAGCAGAAGCGGCCGAATTGGGGAAAGTGCAGAAGGATTATCGCGGCGGCAGGTCAGGCGCTTGAGATCAAGCACTTGTGAGCCGCCGCAACATATGGGCGGCGCTCGCCCCTGTCAAGACTAAGACAGTGTGTCGTAATGACCTGAATTTGCAGAAGAATCGCCTCGCCAGCCAAATCGCCGCAGGAGCGCGGCGAAAGGCTCAGCCGGCCTCAAGCAGGCGTTCGGCGTCCTCGAGATCAACGCTGACCAGCTGGCTTACCCCGCGTTCGGCCATGGTGACGCCGAACAGGCGGTTCATCCGCGCCATGGTGATCGGATTATGCGTGATGGTGATGAACCTTGTTTCGGTTTTGCCGCGCATCTCCTGCAGCAGGTCGCAGAAGCGCTCCACATTGGCGTCGTCGAGCGGCGCGTCGACCTCGTCGAGGACGCAGATCGGCGAGGGGTTCGTGAGGAAGATGGCAAAGATCAGCGACATGGCCGTCAGCGCCTGTTCGCCGCCCGACAGCAGCGTCATCACCTGCGGCTTCTTGCCGGGCGGCCGGGCGAGGATTTCGAGCCCGGCTTCCAGCGGGTCGTCCGATTCGACGAGCTGCAATTCGGCCGAACCGCCGCCGAACAGGCTGGTGAACAGTTCGGTAAAATGCGCATTGACCTTGGTGAAGGCGGCAAGCAGGCGCTCGCGGCCCTCCTTGTTGAGGCTGGCGATCGCCTGCCGCAGGCGCCGGATCGCCTCGGTCAGGTCGGCGTGTTCGGCGGCGAGGCGAGCTTTTTCCGTCTCGGCCTCGTTCAGCTCTTCTTCCGCGCGCAGATTGACCGCGCCGAGCCGCTCGCGGTCGGCTTTCAGCGCCTCGAGCCGCCGCTCAACATCCGTGGCCGGCGGCAGATCCTCGCCGGCGCCGAGCTTCGCCAGCGCCGACAGCTCTTCGGGGCCGCAGTCGAGTTCGGCGGAGATTTGGCGCGCCACCTCCTCGCGCCGCGTGCGCGCGGCCTCGATCCGGGTTTCGGCGCGCGCCTTTTGCTCGCGCGCGGCGCTCATGGCGTCAAGCGCGATCCGCGCCGCTTTATCGGCGGCGGCGAGCGCGGTCTCGGCTTCGGCGCGCCGGTCGGCCGCCTCCTTGCGGGCGGCTTCCGCCGTCTCGATCGCGCCGACGAGCGTGCGGCGGCTCGACAAGAACACGTCGGGGGCTTCGGCGAGGCGCTCGAATTCCTCCTGCGCTTCCGCGAGCCGCGTCTCGAAGGCGCTGATCTGGCCGCCGGAGCCTTCGCTGCGGGCGAGCCAGGATGTGCGCTCGCGCGCAATCGCCTCCAGGCGGCGCGCGCGCGCCTCCCCCTCGCGCAGATGGGCCTGTAGCGCGGCGCGGGCTTCGCTTGCCACGGCGCGCTCGCGGGCGGCGCCGGCGCGGCAGAGCTCAAGCCGTTCGGTCAGTTCGGCTGCGTCGGCGAGGTCATCAAGGCTGCTTTGCGCATTGGCGTAGTTTTCGCGCCCCTCGTCCCGCGCCGCGCTGAGGCGCTGCATGGCCTCCTCGATGGACGACATCCGCGCCGCGGCGCTGGCTTCGGCGCGTTCCGCCGCGGCATGTTTTGCGCGCGCCGCGTCAACGTCCCGCAGCGCTGTCTTATGGCCCTGCCGCGCCTCGGTCTCGGCGGCGGCGGCGGCGGCGAGCAGGGCCTCGCAGGAGTCGGCTTCCGCCTTGAGACTGTCGGCCAGCTCCCGCGCGGAATCGGCCTCGATGATGAGATCGCCGAGGCGGTTTTTCTCGACGAGGCGGCGCGCGGCCGGCGTCGGCGCTTCGGCGGCCTGAAAAAAGCCGTCCCAGCGCCAAAGATCGCCTTCCTTGGAGACCAGCCGCTGGCCGGGCTTCAGCGCTGCGCGCAGCCGGCGGCCGTCTTCACGCGTGACGAGGCCGATCTGGTTGAGGCGCCGCGCCAGAGCCTGCGGCGCCTGCACGAGTTCGCACAAGGGCTCGCAGCCGTCCGGCAAAGCGGGGTCGAAACGGCGGTCCGTTTCCGCCCAATGCGCCGGCGCCGACGGATTGGTCGAGGCGTCGAGATCATCGCCAAGCGCTGCTCCGAGGGCCGCCTCGAAGCCGCGCGCGACGGTGATTTCCTCAGTGACCGCTGGCCAGAAATCGCCGCTTCGGGCGTTCAGCAGTTTTGATAGCGTCTGTGTCTCGGCGCCCAGTCGTTGCGCCTTGCGGTCGGCATCCATGGCGCGCTGGCGGGCGCTCGCCTCACTGGCGCGCGCATCGGCATGGGCGCCCTCAAGGGCGGCGATTTCGTCCTCGAAAGCGGCGGCCTTCTCAATCGCCGCCTCAAGCTCTTCGAGAAGAGGCGCGCTCTCGCCGCCGGAGCCTTCTTGCAGCTCTAACGCCGCGCGTTCGTCGAGAACCCGCGCGAGATCGGCCTCGATGCGCGCCAGCCGCTGGCGTTCGTCGCGCAGCGTCGTCTCGAATCCCGAGCGGCGCGCCTCGATCAGGGCGCGGGCGTCCTGCGCCGCCGCGAGCTCCGCCTCCATCGCCGCAAGGGCCGCCTCCGCCTCGACAAGCCTCTTGCGTGTTTCACTTTCGAAGGAACCCTCCGCGCCGGCGGATCCAGAGAGTTCGGCTTGTTCCAGATCGAGTCGTTCGAGCACGCCGGCGGCGTCGGCGATCAGCGCGCGTTCGCGGGCGAGATCGCCGGACATTTGTTCGATGCGGCGCGACAGTTCCGCGCTGCGCGCCTTGGCGCGCTTTTCCTCGCCGTCGAGCGCTTCTCTGGCGATGATCAAGCGCTGCAATTCGCCGCTGGCCGCTAGCTCGGCGTCGCGCAGCGCGGGCAAAGCATGCGCGGCAAGTCCCTGCGTACGCGCCGCCTCAGCCTGCGCTTTCGTGCGTTCCTCGACCTCGCGCGTAAAAATCTCAAAGCTGGCCTCAGCCTCGGCGAGGGACTGCGCCGCCTCTTTATGATGGATGAGCGCAAGCAGGGCCTCCGCGCGCCGGATCGAACCGGCGAGGTCCCGGTAGCGCGCCGCCTGCCGCGCCTGTCGTTCGAGGCCTCGCGTCTGGCCCTCGATCTGCTGCAAAATGTCGTCGAGGCGCTGCAGATTGTCGGCTGCGGCCTTGAGGCGCAGCTCCGCCTCGTGCCGGCGCGAGTGCAGACCGGCGACGCCGGCCGCTTCTTCAAGGATGCGGCGGCGCTCCTGCGGCTTGGCCGAGATCATCTCGCCAATCTGCCCCTGGCGCACCATCGCCGGCGAGCGCGAGCCGGAAGAGGCGTCGGCGAACAAGAGCTGTACGTCGCGGGCGCGGGTCTCGCGGCCGTTGACGCGATAGGTCGATCCGGATTCGCGTTCGATACGGCGGGAGACCTCGATCGCGTCGGAGTCGTTGAAGGCCGCCGGGGCGGTCCGCGCGCTATTGTCGAGATAGAGCACGACTTCAGCCATATTGCGCGCCGGCCGGTTGCCGCCGCCGGAAAAAATGACGTCGTCCATGCCGGAGGCGCGCATGTTCTTCGAGGAGCTTTCGCCCATCGCCCAGCGCATCGCCTCGACGAGATTGGATTTGCCGCAGCCGTTCGGACCGACGACGCCGGTCAGACCCGGCTCGATCAAAAAATCGGTCGGATCGACGAAGGTCTTGAACCCGGCTATGCGCAGTTTGGTAAATTTCATTGACAATTCGACCCAAGGCGCGCGGCGCGCCTATAATTTATCCATTCCCGTTAGGTTTTGGTTAACCGGAATAAGGCAGCCGCGCATGCCGCGCTGATTCGGCTTATCCGAATTAGGGACCGCGGCGCGCGCTAGCGCAACCGGGCAGGCGGGTCGATCCTTCGGGGCGAACAGCTTCTTTGCGCAAAAACCCCGCTTCACTCCTCCTCGACGGCGCGAAACAGGGCGTCGGCGAAATCCTCCGCCGGGACGAGCCCATGGATCGTTTCCTTGCCGGCGATGATGAAACGCGGCGCGCTGACCATGCCGAGCGAGCGGAAACCGGACAGCTCCTGTTGAAGCGCCTCGACGTCGTCGTTCATCTTAAGGAACGGCTCCGCGAGCTCGGGATCGACGCCGGCGTTGGCCGCGAGCGTCAGAAGCGCTTCGCGATCGCCGATATCGACGCCATCGATCAAAAACGCCCGGAACGCCGACTCGATGAGCTGCAGCTCGACGCCGAAATTACGGGCGTAGCGAATCAGACGATGCGCCTCGAACGTATTGGGCTGGCGCCGGATTTTGTCGAAGGCGAATCGGAGGCCAAACTCCCGGGCCTGCTCCTCCATGTCCTGGAGCGCCTCGCGGGCTTTTTGCGGAGAGCCCCAGCGCTCGACGAGATATTCGGCGCGGTCCTGGCCTTCGGGAGGGAGTCCCGGATCGATCTGGAACGGATGCCAGCGGATGTCGACGGCAAGCCCCGGCACCGAGGCGACGACTGTCTGAATCAGCCTGAGGCCCATGAAGCAGCGCGCGCTGGCGAGATCGCCGATAAAGTCGATGGGAATAGGCTTTGGTTGTTTCGCACTCATGCAAAGATCGCACCGGACTTTGGAATGATTCCAAGGGTTCGATAGAGATGATCGTCGCGGCAGAAAAAAATATCCACTATCAATAAAATCCAGAAATTAGATGCCGCAACACTTCTATCTCCTCACGGTGGGGCGCGAATCTCGCATCAGAGCTTAATTATTTACTAGAATTCTGCCTAACAATACATGAAGTCGCCGCAGCCAATCAAGTCCCTCCCGTCGCCCTCACGCCTGAGGCGCGTGGCAAATTTAAGGGATGCAAGGGATCGATTCGCTCGGACAAAGCCAACGCCAACGCATCAAAAAGATGACGATCGATTTTGAGGAGGATCATAGATATGAAATGAGCGTACGGTGCTTAAAAAGCAAATGTCGTAGAATGCGCCGCTTCGGCTGAATTTCTAGAAATCCTTTTAATCCCGATCGCCTGTTTCATAAATCCGGAACGCAACGATGCTGATCGACGCGAGACAGGTCGACGCGCGCTCAGTCGTTTTGGCTGATGTCTGTATCGTCGGCGCCGGAGCCGCAGGCATTTCTATGGCGCTCGAACTCGCTGAAAAAGGCATCGAGGTCGCGCTGCTGGAAGGCGGCGGCGTCGAGTCGGACCCGGTGACCCAATCGCTTTACGGCGGCGAAAATGTCGGTTTGGCGCATGAACCGCCAGAGGAATCGCGCTGCCGCTATCTGGGCGGAAGCACAAATTGCTGGGGCGGCTGGTGCCGTCCGATGGACGACGGCGACTTCGACGTTCGGCCCTGGGTCCCAAACAGCGGATGGCCCATGACAAAGGCCGACCTCACGCCCTATTACCGGCGCGCCCATCCCTGGGTGGAGCTGAGCGACATCGATTATGAGATCGGCCATTGGGCTGCGAAGATCGCGCGCGGAAAGGCCAAACTCTTGCCGGTCGACGGCAGCGGACTATGCACCATCATTGACCAGTTCAGTCCGCCGACCCGGTTTGGCGCCGTATATAGGTCCCGCTTAAGTCATGCGCCAAAACTGAAACTTTTTCTGTTCGCGAATGTAACCGAAATCCTCACCAATTTGTCAGCGACTCAGGCGACCGGCGTCCGGGTCGCGACTCTGAACGGGAACGAATTCAGGGTTTTTGCGAAAGCGGTGGCGCTCGCCGCCGGTGGGATCGAGAATCCGCGGCTGCTTCTTGCATCCAACGCAATCGCCGAAGCCGGCCTTGGCAATGCGAACGACCTGGTCGGTCGGTATTATATGGATCACCCCCGAATCCATTCGACGCGCGTGGCGATCGCCGACGCCGAACCGTATCGCGCTCTCTATGACGCCACCTTGCCGCGCCTTCTCAGGGGAAGCGGAAAGAACAGGCTCTCGTTTGCGGCGCATCTGGCGCCGGGCGCCGACATGCAGCGTCAGATGCGGCTCCCGAATTCCCGCACCTATCTCGTCGCCCGGAGCGGAAACGATGTCTCGAAAACCTATTTCGCGCTTAAGGCGCTGCGGCGGGCGATCCGCGGCCGCAAACAATTCGGCTATCCGATGTCGAGGGTTTGGCGGGATTTGACGCGCCAGGCGCCGGTCCTGCTCGCGCATGCGCCAAGGACCGCGATCATCATGGGGGAGGCGCTGCTCAGCCCCTTTCTCAGGCGGCGCAACTTCTACCTTGAAACGGTGATCGAGCCCGTTCCGAACCCGCAGAGCCGCGTGTCTCTCCTTGACGAACGCGACAGGCTTGGCGTCCCTAAAGTGCAGCTGGATTGGCGCCTGACCTCGCTGGACAAGGACCATTATTTTGCGCTGAACGCGATCATCGTCGCGGCGCTGACGACGTCAGGCCTGGTCTCGCCTTTCGACGTCCTCTGCCAGCCGGATGCGTGGCCCTCCGAAATCATCGGGTGCTGGCATCATATGGGCACGACGCGAATGCACCGTGACCCCGCCCAAGGCGTCGTCGACGCCGACTGCGAGGTCCATGGCGTCCGCAATCTCTTTATTGCGGGCAGCTCGGTTTTTCCGACCGTCGGAAGCGATTCGCCGACGCTTACGCTTGTCGCGCTTGCGTTGCGACTGTCCGACAGGATCGCGACCCTTTTCCTGTCGCGCGACGTCGCCACACGAAGCTGATGACGGCGCGGATCATGGCTGCTTTCGTCGCCATGTTCCGTAGGTCACGGCTGCTTGCGCCACCAGTTGTCGAGGGTCGAGCTCCCGGTTGGCGAGCCATAGGCCGGCAGCGCCGCCGGGCGGGTCAGCGCGGTCGACGACGCCGTCCACAGATCGGACGAATGAAACAGCGGCACGATATAGAATCCGGAGAGAAGCACGCGGTCAAAGGCGCGCACCGCCGCGACGAAATCTTCGCGGCCGCGGGCGGCGAGCATGGCGGCGATCAGCGCGTCGACCGCGGCCGATCGTACGCCGGCGAGATTGAACGAGGCTTCCTGATCGGCGCTTTTCGAGCCCCACCGCGAGCGCTGTTCATTGCCGGGGGAGGCCGAGGCGAGCCAGCTGCCAATCATCATATCGAAGTCGAATTTCTGACGGCGGCGCTGATATTGTACCTCATCGACCAGCCGCACTTTGGCGGAAACGCCGATCCTTGCGAGCGAATCGGCATAGTTCAGCGCCAGCCGCTCCTGATTGCGGTCCTTCACCATAATCTCGAAGGCGAGCGGCGCGCCGTCCCTAGCGAGCTTGCCGTTTTCAAGCTGGTAGCCCGCCTGTTCGAGCAGGGCGAGCGCGCGCTTGGGCATGGTCCGGTCGCGCCCCGATCCGTCAGTTTCGGGGGGCCGCCATTTTCCCTCGAGAATGTCCGCACGCACGGCGCCCGGAAAGGGGGCCAGCAAGGCGCGCTCCGCTGCGCTGGCCGGCCGGCCCGTCGAGGCGAGCTCGGAGTCGTCGAAAAAGCTTTTCGTGCGCTTGTAGAGCCCGCTGTAGAGATTGGCGTTGATCCATTCGAAATCGAACATCATGCCGAGCGCCTCGCGCACCCTTATGTCGTCAAAGAGCGGACGGCGCAGGTTGAAGACGAAGCCTTCCATGCCTTTCGGGCCGCCGGCCGGGAGCGCCTCGCGGCGGTCGCGCCCGTCGCGCATCGCCGGAAAATCATAGGCGCTGGTCCAGCGCGACGGGCTGGTCTCCTCGCGATAGTCAAGGAGCCCCGCGGCGAAGGATTCGAACAGGCTGTTGGCGTCGCGAAAATAGTCGATGGCGATCTCGTCGAAATTATAAAGGCCGCGGCGGACCGGCAGATCCCTCGCCCAATAATTCGGGTCGCGCTTCAAAACGAGCCGCTCGCCGGGCTTCACCTCGGCAATCTTATAGGGGCCGGATCCGATCGGAACGGTCAGGCTCGCGTCGTCGAATTTTGCAAGATCGACGGCATGGCGCGGCAGCACGGGCATCAGCGCGAGCGTCAACGGCATTTCGCGGTCGGCGCCCGAGCCGAGCTCATAGCGGATGGTCAGCGGATCGGGCGTCTCGACCGAATTGACGAGGGAATAGGCGGCGCGGTGCTGCGGCCGCCCGCGCGTTTTCAAAAGCTCGAAGGTCCAGCGCACGTCTTCCGATGTGATCGGCGTTCCATCCGAAAAATGCGCGGCCGGATTGAGCCGGAAGGTCACGTGGGTGCGGTCGGCGTCGGTCTCGACGCTTTTGGCGATGAGGCCGTAAAGCGTGAAAGGTTCGTCGAGCGAGCGCGTCATCAGCGTCTCGAACACATTGCCGTTGAGGCCCTGCGCCGTCGATCCGGCCTTGAGGTTGAATGGATTGAGGCTGTCATAGGCGCCGGGAAAGCCGATCGACAGCTTGCCGCCCTTGCGCGCCCCCGGATCGGCATAGGGAAGATGATCGAAATCCTCCGGAAGCTGCGGCTCTCCATGCATGGCGATCGCCCCGCGCGGGCCCTGTTGCGCCAGCGCCGGCGCGGCCAGCGCCAAAACGACGCCAAAGACAGCGCTGGCCAGCGCCGCGAAGCGATGTTTGCAGGGGGCATTCGTCATCGCGGCAGTCCGGACCGTTCCTCGTCAGCGCGGCGCGCGCACTTCGTCGCCGGCGCGCTGCGCCTGCGCCTTGCAGGCATAGTTTGCGCAGCGGGCTTGCCAGCCGCCCCCATGTTGGTTAACCCGGACGCCATCGCTGCGAAAGACATAAACGCTGCCGCACGGCGACGCCATCCTTGACGGCGTCGCGAATGTCAGTTTTGTCTTTCGCCGCCGCTCTCGCCCGGGCCCCTTCCGAGCGCTTGAACCAAACGGGCCGATGAATTGAAAGGAATTCTGATGTCTTTGTCGTTGAAGCGCCTCGGCGCGGCGGGCCTCGCCGGCGCGTTCCTGCTCGCCGGCGCGCCGGCTTTCGCGCAGCAGAAGAAACCGGCCGCGGCGCCCGCGCAGCCGGCTCCTGCGCAAGCCCCGGCGCAAGCTCCGGCCGCGCAGGCAGGCTCGCCCGTACCTCAGCAGGCGCCGCAGCAGGGCCCGTTCCGGGTCGATTTGCTGCCGACGCAGAACGACTGGACCAAGGTGTGCGGCAAGGATCAGGCCGCCAACAAGGAAATCTGCTACACGACGCGCGACTTCAGCTCGCAGAAGGACCAGCCGCCGGTCCTCGCGCTCGCCGTCTATGACATCAAGGGCGACGACACGCGCATCGTCCGTCTGTTGATGCCGGTCGGATTGATGCTGCGTCCGGGCTTCCGCTTCACGATCGACAAGGGCCAGTCGCTCGAAGGCGCCTTCGAAATCTGCTTCCCCAACGGCTGCTTCGCCGAAGCCAAGGTCAAGGGCACGACGATCGCCGAGCTGAAGAAGGGAACGGTCCTGAGCGTCGACGTCAAGAATCAGGCGAACAATCTCGTCACCTTCGGGGTGCCCCTCGCTGGCTTCGACAAGGCGTTCGATGGTCCGGCGGTCGATCCGAAGGTGCTCGAGGAGCAGCAGAAGAAGCTGCAGGCCGAGCTTCAGAAGCGCGCCGAGGACGAGCGCAAGAAGCTAGAAACCTCGAAGACCGACGGGACCGGCGGCGCGGCTCCGCCCGTAGCTCCGGCCAAGCCATAGGCCAGCGGCGGTTTGCTTCGGAAGCGGCTGTTTAGCGGCCGCTTCCTTACTTTTGAATAGGACCGGTCGCGACTCAGCCGCGGCTGCGTAGCTCCACCGCGAATTTGATCAGCGCCGGGCTGGTGCCGATGCCGAGCTTCTGCTTGACCGCCGAGACGATATTCGCCGCCGTTTTGTAGCCAATCGCCAGAGCCGCGGAAATCTCGGACAGATTCTTGCCCTCGCCGAGCAGGGTCACCACCTGCTTTTCCCTTTCGCTCAGAACGCGCAGCGGGTCTTCGACCGGTTCGAAATTGGCCAACGCAAGATTCTGCGCGACGGACTGGCCAAGATAGACGGCGCCGGCAAGCGCCTTGTCGATCGCCTGCAAAATCGCGTTCGGATCGTCATTCTTGGTCACATAGCCGCGCGCGCCGCGCTCCAGCGCTCTCGTCACGAAACTCGCCGCCTCATACATCGTGAAAATCACGATGCGGGTTCCAGGATTGTCCCGTAACAGCTCCGGAATGACCTCAAGGCCGCCCTGGTCGGGCAGTTCGAGGTCGAGAATGATGACCGGGGGCAGCAGGCTGCGGTTGGCGGCAAGGCCCGCCTGCGCGGAGCTTGCCTCGAAAGGCTCGAAATCCGGCCGCCGCGCCAGGATGCGCAGGCACCCGTCCCGAACGATCGGATGATCCTCGATGAGAAGAATTTTGGTGCGTTCGCTCATGAATGAATCGCGGCTCCTTCCGCGCGTTCGCCGTCCGCAGGCGAATTTGTCTCAAACGAAGATGTCTTCGGCGCCTTGACGGTGGGCGTTCGGCCGGCGACGGGGATGATGGCCTCGATCCGCATTCCGCCGCTGACGCCCTTCTTTATGTTCAGCCGCCCGTCGAGCTTGCGCGCCCGTTCGCTCATGCCGAGCAGGCCGAAACCATAGCGCAGTTCGGGCGGCGGTCCGATCCCGTCGTCGGCGATGACGAGACGAATATGCGGCCCCGTCGCGCCGGACGTCTCGACCGCCATGGCGATGCTGACCGCACTCGCCCCCGAGTGGCGGGCGACATTGGTGAGACATTCCTGCACGATGCGATAGGCGGTGAGGCTCGCCTCCTCGTCAAAACGCCGCTCCGCTTCGGCGCCCGTAATGTCGATGGCGCAGGAAAAATCGCGATGCTGCGCGGCGAAGGCGTCGACAAGCTGCCGCAAGGCGTCGGCAAGCCCCATCTGGCGCAGCACGACCGGCCTGATGCGTTCCAGAATGCGATAATTCTGCTTCTGGATGGCGTCCGCCAGCGCGGAAATGTTTTTCGCACGGTCAATGATTTCGTCTTTTTCCGCAGGCGTCCCGGCGCCTGCGGCGGCGGCCTCGACGACGCAGGAGGCGGCGACGCGGATGCCGAACAGCGAGGCGCCGAATTCGTCGTGCAGCTCCCTTGCAAGCTCCTTGCGCTCGGCGTCCTGGATGGAAAGCAGCCGGTCGATCAGGAGATGATTGTCCGCCTCGGCCTTGGCAAGAGTCGCGGAGAGCTTGTTGAAATGCTCGCCGATGCGGGAAAGCTCGGCGACTTTGATCTCGCCGACGCCGCCGAACTGTCCGCGCCCGAGCCGATCGAGGCCCTCGACGAGCTGGCGCAGCGGCTCCAGCGTGTGGCGCGCCGCCAGGATGATCAGCGCGACGATGGCGACGGAAAGGGCGGTCAGCAGCGCCGTCTGAAAGAGAAGGCTCGCCCATATCTCGGCAATCTCATCGGCGGGCTCGCTCGCCATCAAGATCTCGCCATGCGGTTCGCCGTCGATCGTCACCGGATAGGTTTTTGTGATCGTCGCGGGGCGCAGCAGGCTTTCGAACCAGGCGGGAGCGGCGTCCCGCCCCGGCGCAGAGACCGGCTGGTCCGGGATCCCCGGCCCATTGACGAAGGAAACCTTGATATGGCGCACATGGGCGAGGCCCTCGCGCAGCCGGCTGAGGGCGCTGGCCTCGGCGGCGGCGTCGGACGCCCGCGCATCGGAGAGATCGTCGAGCGCATAGCGGATCAGATGATCTCCAAGCGTCAGGCCGGAGGAAATTTCCGACGCGATGCGGCTTTTCGCGCCATAAAGCGTGACGCCGATCACGACGGCGATCCCGAGCGCGAGAATGCACGACGGGATGAGAATCAACTTCATCCGGATCGAGTTCTGCGCGGCGGAATGAGGCATCGGCGTCGGAGCCATGTCTTTTGTAAGTTTCTTCATCTTTTGCGGCGCTGCGCGCGCTTCTGAACCCACCTATGCCCCGTCGCCGGCTCCGCTGCAATAAGATGCAGGGGCGTCAGGGCGGCAGGGGCTTGACGGGTCAAGGCGGCGTGGATCATGTAGCGAGCCCGCCGCAGCGGCGAACAGGCGGGATTATCTTCGTTGCGACAAGGACGGCGCCGATGAACGAGATTGCGCAAAGCGGCTCCGCGCCCGCGCCCCAGGCGCGAACTTCGCCGTGGCGGCGCGTGGTCGTCAAGCTGTCCGGCGAGGCCCTGATGGGGCAGGGCGGATTTGGCCTCGACATGCCGACCCTGACCCGCATCGCCGCGGATCTCACCGGAGCCGCCCAGCTCGGCGTCGAGGTGGCTGTCGTCGTCGGGGGAGGCAATTTCTTCCGCGGCATCGCCGGAGCCGACAAGGGCATCGAACGCGCCCGGGCCGATTCGATCGGCATGCTCGCGACGGTCATGAACGCGCTCGCGCTCGAATATGCGATTGAAAAGGCCGGCAAAAGCGCGCGGGCGCTGTCCGCCGTGCCGATGCCCTCCCTGTGCGAGCCTTTCTCGCGCCAGGCGGCGCTGCATCATCTCGGCAAGGGACGCATCGTCGTGCTGGCGGGAGGCACCGGCAACCCCTTCTTCACGACCGATACGGGCGCCGCCTTGCGCGGGGCGGAGCTCTCCTGCGACCTCATCATGAAGGCGACGCAGGTCGACGGCGTCTATTCGGACGATCCGAAGCGCAATCCGGCGGCGACGCGCTACGAGACGCTGACCCATGACGAAGCCATTGCCAGGAACCTCGCGGTGATGGACACCGCCGCTTTCGCCCTTGCGCGGGAGAACCGGATTCCGATAATCGTCTTTTCCATTCGCGAGCCGGGCGCGATCAGCGCGGCGCTTCAGGGTCAGGGACGCTTCAGTCTCGTCTCGCCTTGAAATGCACCTCGCCGCGCCGAAAGCCTGGCCGTTCTTGCTCCGCCTCCGGGGCGGGCGCCTCAACAGGGTCTGATCATGAGCGCTGAATTCGACCTTGCCGATCTGAAGCGGCGCATGCAGGGCGCAATCGCCACCTTGAAGCATGAGCTTGGCGGGTTGCGCACCGGCCGCGCTTCGGCGAGCCTGATCGAGCCCGTGAATGTCGAGGCTTACGGGCAAACGATGCCCTTGAACCAGGTCGCGACGATCAGCGTGCCGGAGCCGCGCATGCTGTCGGTCCAGGTCTGGGACAAGGGCATGGTGGGCGCCGTCGACAAGGCGATCCGAAACGCCAATCTCGGTCTGTCGCCGACGGTCGAAGGCCAGGTGCTGCGCATCCGCATCCCTGAGCTCAATGAGCAAAGACGCAAGGAAATGGCCAAGGTGGCGCATAAATATGCCGAGGACGCGCGCGTCGCGATCCGGCATGTGCGCCGCGACGGCATTGACGTTCTGAAGAAGCTCCTGAAGGACAAGGAGATCAGCGAGGACGACGAGAAGCGCCACCAAAGCGAGGTGCAGAAGGCGACGGACCAGTGCGTCGCCGACGTCGATTCGGCGCTCGTCGCCAAGGAGCGCGAGATCATGCAGGTTTGAGGAGGCTCGTCGAGGGCGGCCGCCCGGCGCGCCGCCCTTTTGATGGGCTGCAAACTGCGGCGCGATGATCGCTTTAAGCTTTCGGCGTGTTGTTGCTAAACTCCCTCTGAACGGGACTTTTGGCAAAATATCGCTTAAACAGTTTTCCGATCTCTCTGCGCGTCCCTCCGCGCGCGGGTCGGCGCAATCCTTATCAGGACAGCATGCGAAGCGTGACCTCGAACAAGCCTGACGTCGCGGCCGATCCGCGCCCGCTCCGCGTCCCCGTCCATGTCGGCGTCATCATGGACGGCAATGGGCGCTGGGCGGCGAGCCGGGGCTTGCCCCGTATCGAAGGGCATCGGCGCGGGCTCGAGGCTTTGCGCGGCGCGGTGCGGGCGGCGATCGACTTCAAGCTGGATTATCTCACCGTCTACAGCTTCTCGATGGAGAATTGGAGCCGTCCGGTCGCCGAGGTGGCCGACCTCATGGGACTGTTGAAGCGCTTCATCCGCAACGATCTCGCCGACCTCAAGAAGGCCAACGTCAAGATCAAGGTCATTGGCCGGCGCGATGACCTGAAGCCGGACATTCGCGCCTTGCTGCAGGAGGCCGAGACGGCGACCTGCGGCGGAACCGGCCTCAATCTGATCGTCGCCTTCAATTATGGCGCGCGGCAGGAGATCGCCGCCGCCGCGCGGGCGCTGGCCGAAGAGGCCCGCTCCGGCCTGCTCGATCCGGCCAGGATCGACGAGGCCTTTTTCGCAAGCCGTCTCGATACCGCCGGCGTGCCGGATCCCGATCTGATCATTCGCACGTCCGGCGAGCAGCGCCTGTCGAATTTTCTGATGTGGCAGGCGGCCTATACCGAATTCGTTTTTCTGCCAATGCACTGGCCGGATTTCGACCGCAAGGCCTTCGCCGCCGCCCTCGATGAATTTGGCGCGCGCGAACGGCGTTTTGGCGGCGTTACTCCGGCGGCGACGGCAAACGCAGCGAGGACATAGCCATCTCCAAGGGACGCCGGTTGCGCCTTTGATGAGAAATAAGGGCGCCCAACACACGCGCGGCCTCGCGCCGCGGCCCGCCAAGGGCCTCGATTGGAGTCGTCCCCGGCGGCGACTGACCGATCTTGCGCCGCGCGTCGCCTCCTCGCTTGTGCTCGCGGCGGCGCCGCTGACCGCCGTCTGGCTGGGCGGCGCGATCTTCTCGATGATCTGGTTCATCGCCACCCTCGCGGTCGGCTGGGAGTGGCAGACGCTGATCGGCGCAGCGCGGCCGCGTCTGCGCTTTCTTGCCGCGGCGGCGGCGCTGGCCCTTGCGACCTATCTCGCGGAGCAGCAGCATTATCTTGCCGCCTGCGCGATTTTGGCCCTCGGCGGCGCTCTCGCCGCGCTTGCGGCCGATACCGGCAAGCGCGTTTGGGCGTTCTGCGGCGTGCCTTACGCGGGGGCGCTGATTGTTTCGGTCAGCCTGCTCTATTTCTCGCCGACGGACGGGTCACGGGCGATTTTTTGGCTTTGCGCCACGGTGTGGGGAACCGATGTCTTCGCTTATTTTGGCGGAAGGCTGATCGGCGGTCCAAAACTCTGGCCGCAGATTTCGCCATCGAAAACCTGGTCGGGAACGCTCTGCGGCGTTGTCGCCGGCGCTTTGCTTGGCGCGATCGTCGGCGCGCATGGCGTCAGCGGGACGCGGCTGCTCGCGCCGATCTTCGCGCTGGGCCTCGTGACGGCGATCGTCTCGCAGGCGGGCGACATCTTCGAATCCTTTGTCAAACGCCGCTTCGGCGTCAAGGATTCGAGCGCCCTGATTCCCGGTCACGGCGGTTTCATGGATCGGCTTGACGGCTTCATCGCGGCCGCCGCCTTCGCTGCCTTGGTCGGCGCCTTGCACGGGGCGCCGGGCGCCTCCGCCGCGGGCCTGTTCGACTGGGGTTAGAGCGATTTCGAGGGAGCTTCGTTCTGCGGCCGATTGGCCACAGCCCGGCCGAAACCGCAGCCTGGCTGCTACCCATTTGTTTTCTGCCATGATTTTATCTTAGCAGGCGCAGAGCGCGCCCGAGGCGCCATTGGGGCGTGATGGGATGGGGCCATGAAAAAAGTCGTTCAACTGCGGCCCTCCCGCTCGGGCGAGGCGAGTTCGCCTGACGCCGATTCACGCCGCGTCGTGCTGCTCGGCGCAACCGGCTCCATCGGCCGCTCGACCGTCGAGATCATCAACGGCGCCAACGGCGCCTTCAGCGTGGCCGCCGTCGCCGGCGGCAGCGACGCCAAGGCGCTCGCCGCCGTCGCGATCGAGCTTGGCGCCGACTTCGCCGCGCTTGCGGATCCTTCAGGCTATGCGGATTTGAAGGCGGCCCTGTCGGGAACCGCGATCGAGGCGGCGGCCGGCCCCGAGGCGGTGATCGAGGCGGCGCTGCGGCCGGCCGACATCGTCGTCGGCGCCATCGCCGGCGCCGCCGGCGTCGCGCCAACCTTCGCCGCGCTGGCGGCCGGGCGCACCATCGCGCTCGCCAACAAGGAATGCCTCGTCTGCGCCGGGCCGGCCTTCATGCGTCAGGCGGCGGCGTCGGGAACGAAACTTTTGCCGGTCGACAGCGAGCACAACGCCATTTTTCAGGCGATGGGCGACGCCGAATTATCATCCGTCGAGATGATCACCCTGACGGCTTCCGGCGGCCCGTTCCGGACCTGGAGCGTCGAGGCCATCGCCGCCGCGACGCCGGAGCAGGCGCTCGCCCATCCGAACTGGTCGATGGGGCCGAAAGTCACCATTGACTCGGCCGGCCTGATGAACAAGGGGCTTGAAGTCATCGAGGCGCATTATCTGTTCGGGATCGAGACGGCGCGACTCGACGTGCTGGTGCACGCGCAATCGGTGGTGCACGGCCTCGTCGCCTTCTCGGACGGATCGGTATCGGCCGGCCTTGCTGCGCCCGACATGAAGGTGCCGATCGCCCATTGCCTGTCGCATCCGCGCCGTCTCGTCACCAAGGCGCGACGGCTTGATCTCGCCGCCATCGGCCAACTGACCTTCGAGCGTCCGGATTTCGACCGCTTTCCGGCCCTGCGCGTCGCCCTCGACGCCTTGCGCGCCGGCCGCGGTCTTCCTACTGTATTGAACGCCGCCAATGAGATTGCCGTGGAGGCCTTCCTGAAGCGGCGCATTTCGTTCCACGAGATCGCCAGAATCGTCGAGCAGGCTTGCGAGGCGGCTTTGTCCGATGGCGTCGCGCGCGAGCCGGAAACGATCGACGAGGCGCTTGCGATTGATTGCGCTGTCCGTGAACGCACGCGCGCCCGTTTGCCGGGGATCGCAGCGGCGTCGTAATCGGCTCGGTCGGCGGCGGTTTGGAATTTTCGGCGCCGCCCGTGGCGCCGGGGGCGGCGCGCGAGACCGCAGTTCGTCTGGAGAGCCAATTGACGATTTTTACCCATATCTGGTCGGCCGGCGTCTACATCATCCCGTTTATTTTCGTCCTGAGCACGGTCGTGTTCTTCCACGAGCTCGGTCATTTTTTGGTCGGGCGCTGGTGCGGCGTGAAGGTTGACGCTTTTTCGCTCGGCTTCGGGCCGGAGCTTTTTGCCTTCGTCGACCGCCATGGCACGCGCTGGCGCCTCGCCGCGCTGCCGCTTGGCGGCTATGTGAAGTTTCACGGCGACGCCAATGGAGCGTCGATGACCGATTCGGCGGCCGCCGCCTCGATGACGCCGGAAGACCGCGCGGTCAGCTTTTTCGCGCAGCCCGTGGCCAAGCGCGCCGCGATCGTCGCAGCCGGTCCGATCGCCAATTTCATTCTCGCGATCGTCATCTTCACCGGGGTCTTCTACGTCAACGGCCGCGCCGTGCTCTCTCCTCTGGTCGACGCGGTGTCGGCGGGCAGCGCCGCCGAGGCGGCGGGATTCCAGCCGGGCGATCTCATCGTCTCCATCGATGGCAAGAAGATCGACAGTTTCGAGGACATGCAGCGCATCGTCCAGGTCTCGAGCGACGCCATGCTCACTTTCGGCGTCGACCGCTCCGGCAGAACCATCGAACTCGTGGCGACGCCACGGCGGCGCGACGTCTCGACCCCGTTCGGAACGACGCGCGTCGGCGTTTTGGGGGTTGAAACCCGCGGCAAGCCCGACAGCTGGCGCGTCGAACGTTATGGCCTGATCGAATCCTTCGGCCGCGCGACCTCGGAAACCTGGTATGTGGTGGCGCGCACCGGGTCCTATCTCGGCGGCCTGGTGATGGGCCGCGAATCGGCCGACCAGCTCTCGGGCCCGATCCGGATCGCCGAAGTCTCCGGCGAGATGGCCAAGATCGGCATAGCAGCGCTGCTCAATCTCGCTGCCGTTCTCTCGATTTCCGTCGGTCTTTTGAACCTGATGCCGATCCCGCTGCTCGACGGCGGTCATCTCTTCTATTACGCGGTTGAGGCGATCCGCGGCAGGGCGCTCAACGAAAAGGCGCAGGAATTCGGCTTCAAGGTCGGCCTCACACTTGTCGCCGGGCTGATGATATTCGCGACCTTCAACGACATCCTGCGCCTGACGCGCCAGCTGATGCGCTGGGGCTAGGCTACGAAAGTTTGGATCTATTCAATCCAAACCAGGAACACGATCGATTCCAAGTCTTTCGAGTATGAGGTCGCCGAGGTAAGTCTGCGCTTTCGGCGTCATGCTCTGGCCTGTCATGCAATTGAGGTAAAACATTAACTTTAATGTTTAACCCTCTAATCACCGCAAAGCGTGTCTTGATCGCCACGCTCGGCCCAAAACGCCGCAATTGCGGGAATCTTCGTTTGCAGGCTTGGGCAAAGCTTGTAGAAGCAAAGTCCAAGGGTTCGCGACCCGGCGGCAGTTCGCCCAAAAGTCAGCAGGATCAGTCCTGTGGCTTTGGGTCCCGCCGCTCGGCAAGCGCGTGTGGAGACCGGTTTTTATGCAGTCTGTGCGTCGTCTTATGAACCGGCTTTTCGTCGCTGCCGCCGTCGCCGCCTGGTTGGGCGGCGCTCTCCCGGCCGCCGCCGCGGGTATTTCGGTGCAGGGCAACCACCGCATCGATTCTGACACCATCGACAGCTACTTCGCTGGCTCGGATCAGGACTCGGTCAACAAGGGCGTCAAGGCGCTCTATGCGACTGGCTTGTTCTCCAACGTGCGCGTCCTGCATGAAGGCGGCCGCGTCGTCATTGTGGTCACCGAAAACAATGTGATCAATCGCGTCGCCTTCGAGGGCAACAGCAAGGTCAAGACCGAGATTCTCACGAGTGAAGTGCAGTCGAAGTCGCGCGGGCCCTACAGCCAGGCGACCGTCGACGCCGACATCGAGCGAATCAAGGACGCCTATCGCCGGTCGGGCCGCGCCGCCGCCAAGGTCACGGCCCGCACGGTCGATCTGCCGAACGGCAAGCTCGACGTCGTCTTCACCATCGACGAGGGCGACAAGACCGGCGTCAAGCAGATCAATTTCGTCGGCAATCAGGTGTTTTCGTCCGGAAAACTGCGTGATCTCATGCAGACGACGGAAATGAATTTCATGTCCTTCTTCAAGACCTCCGACGTCTATGATCCCGATCGGATCGCTTCGGACCTTGAACTGATCCGGCGCTTCTATCTGAAGAACGGCTACGCCGACTTCCGCGTGATCGGCTCCGACGCCCAGTATAACGCCACCGAGGGCGGCTACGTCATCACCATCACCGTCGAGGAAGGGCCGCAATACACGGTCAGCGCCGTCGACATCGAATCGCATCTGCCGAGCCTCGACGCTGCGACGCTGCGTCCGCTCCTGCGCCTCGCGCCCGGCGAGATCTACAACGGCGACATGGTCGAAAAGACCGTCGACGCGATGACCAGGGAAGTCACGACGCACGGCTTTGCTTTTTCACAGGTGCGCCCCCGCGGCGACCGCGATCCGGCGGCGCATACGGTGGCGATCGTCTTCGTCGTCGAAGAAGGGCCGAAAGTCTATGTCGAACGGATCGTCGTGCGCGGCAACACCCGCACGCGCGACTATGTCATCCGTCGCGAATTCGAGATCGGCGAGGGTGACGCCTATAATCGCGTGCTGATCGAGCGCGCTGAGCGGCGCCTCAACAATCTCGGCTATTTCAAGAAGGTGAAGATTACCAACGAACAGGGCTCGGCGCCCGATCGCGTCATCGTCATCGTCGACGTCGAGGATCAGCCGACCGGTTCGCTATCGGTGTCCGGCGGCTATTCGACCTCCGACGGCTTCATCGCCGAGGTGGCGGTCACCGAGACCAACTTCATGGGCCGCGGCCAATATGTGCGCCTCTCGGTTTCCGAGGGCCAATACGCCCGTGGCGCCGAATTCAGCTTCACGGAGCCCTATTTCCTCGGCAACCGTCTCGCCGCCGGCTTCGACATCTACGCCAAGCAGTCGAGCGTCAGCTCCTATTCCTACTACAATAATTTCGTCACCGGCGGCACGGTGCGCTTTGGCCTGCCGATCACCGACGAAATCACCTTCTCGCCGCGTTATTCGCTGTTCAACACCTATATCTCGATCCCGAACAATTCGAGCTATCCTTACAATGATTGTAACAGCCCGATCTGGGGAACGACGCCAGGCACCTATAATTGGACGACGCTTTCCTATTCGAACAACTGTCTGTCCAATGGCGAGGCCTCTCTCGCCCTGAAGCAGGCGGCGGGCAATACGCTCACCTCGATGTTCGGATATACGCTCTCCTACAATACGCTGGACAACAACAAGAGCCCGACGGGCGGCATATTAGCTGAGCTGAGGCAGGACATCGCCGGCGCCGGCGGCCAGTCGCAGTTCATCCGCACCACCGGCGACATTCGCTATTATCGCGAGATTTTCGATCAGGTGGTGGGCATCGTCCATCTGCAGGGCGGCGATATCTTCTCCTATGGCGGCAATTCGCTCCGCATCGTCGACAATTTCAATCTTGGCCCGAGCCTGGTGCGCGGCTTCGCGCCGAACGGCATCGGTCCACGCGACGTTTCGAGCGGCTATTACTACTCCTCAGGCAATGCGCTTGGCGGCACGTCCTATGTCGGCGCCAGCGCCGAAGTGCAATTCCCGATCTGGGGCCTGCCGCGGGACATCGGCCTCAAGGGCGCGTTGTTCGCCGACGCGGGCAGCCTCTGGAACTATACCGGCAAGACGAACTTCAGCGTGAACGGCGTCTGTACGCCTAACAATGCGGCGCCGCTTTATACGCAGGGCAATTGCGTCACGCTCGGCGGCAATTCCTTCAGTATCCGGTCCTCGGTCGGCGCCTCGATTATCTGGGCCTCGCCGCTCGGCCCGATCCGGTTCGATTTCGCCAAGGCCCTTACGAAGGACAACGCGGACCAGACCCAGTTCTTCCGCTTCACCGGCGGTACGACCTTCTAAAATATGACGCGGAGAAGCCCCTGAGGCTTCCCCGGTCGGACCATGGGTGATCGATGATTTGGAGAGCGGGGCGCCAGTCGGCGCGCCTCGCTCTCAGTCTTTATCGCGGCCTTGATGTGGTTTCGTCTCAAGACATGCGTCTAAAACGCAGCGAGCGCCGTCGAATTCCGGTATCGGACGGCTATTCCCGGCCAGCTCCTTCATGAACGATCCGATCTTCTTCTTGCGGGCAAGGCAGTTTTCGCTCGCCGAACTCGTCGCCCTCACCGGGGCGCGGCCTGCCGACGGCGCCGACCTGTCGCCGCAGGTCTATGGCGGCGCGCCTTTCGAAGAGGCGGAGCCCGGCGATCTCACCTATTTCGCCCATCCGAAGCGGATCCATCGGCTGGCGGACACTAACGCAACCGCCTGTTTCCTCGCCGCGCGCCACGCCTTCGCCGCTCCGCGCGGGACCGCCGCGCTCGTCACGGACGCGCCAGAACAGGCTTTCGCGCAGGCTCTTGCGGCAATGTATCCGTCCGCCTTGCAGGAGGCTTCGCCTTTCGCCTCGGCAGGGGTCAATCCGGGCGCGAGCGTTCATCCAGAGGCGCGACTGGAGCCCGGCGTCGCGGTAGATCCTGGCGCGGTGATCGGGCCGCGCGCGGAGATCGGCTCCGGCTCGATTGTCGGCGCAAACAGCGTGATTGGTCCCGGCGTCAGGATCGGGCGCGACTGCTCCATCGGCGCGCAGGTCACGATCGTCAACGCGCTGATCGGCAATCGCGTTAGGCTGCGCTCCGGTGCGCGCATCGGCCACGCCGGCTCGCCGCAAAATCGAGCCCGCGCAGCGACGCCCCAGATCGGGCGCGTCATCATCCAGGACGATGTCGAGATCGGCGCCAACGCTGCAATCGATCGGGGCTCGGGCCGCGACACCGTGATTGGCGAGGGCG
This sequence comes from Methylocella silvestris, assembly GCF_002891535.1. Lineage (GTDB taxonomy): Bacteria > Pseudomonadota > Alphaproteobacteria > Rhizobiales > Beijerinckiaceae > Methylocapsa > Methylocapsa silvestris_A. The sequence continues at coordinate 617,593 of NZ_PDZR01000001.1, forward strand.
CGATCATCGGCAATCTCGTCGAGATCGGCCCCGATGTGACGGTCGGGCGCAACTGCCGCATCGCGGCGCTGGCTGTCGTCAGCGGATCGGTTGAGATTGGCGATTTCGCCCGGATCGGCGCGCAGGCCGGCGTCGGCGGAGATCTTTGCGTCGGACCCGGCGCGCATATCCTGCCGCAGGCCTGGGTCGCAAGCGATGTGCCGGCCTTTGCGCGCTATGCCGGATCGCCCGCGCGCCCGCTGCTGCGCGGGTTGCGCGCTTTGGCTCTGGTCGAGCGCCTCATCCGGCCAAAGCCGCCGGATCGCGGACCAGGCCAATAATGCCGCACGCCGCCGTCTTATAGTTGCGACCCCGTATTTTGCTTTGGATGGCGGCGTCCGTTAGATGATCCAAGCAATTTTTGCCCGCTAGAGGGCGGCGCGTCCGGTTTACGTCGGCTGCGCGCGGCGAACCGGAAAAGGCGCGAACATGAGTGAGCTGGCGGCGACGATCGAATCTTTCGACATCCTGCAGCTGTTGAAACATCTGCCGCATCGCTATCCCTTCTTGATGGTCGACCGCATTATCGAGGCGCGGAGCGATGGATCCGGCGTCGGCGTCAAGAACGTCACCTTCAATGAACCTCATTTTCAGGGTCATTTCCCGGGCCGTCCGGTGATGCCCGGCGTCCTTCTGGTCGAAGGCATGGCGCAGACCGCCGGGGCCCTTGTGATCCGGGCGCATGCGGGCGATGGCCCTGCGCCGCTCGTCTATTTCATGAGCATCGACAAGGCGAAATTCAGAAAGCCGGTGACGCCCGGCGATCGCGTGGAATTCCATATGAAACCGACCAACAACAAGCGCAATATGTGGTGGTATTCGGGCCGCGCGCTGGTCGACGGCGTGCTCGTCTGCGAGGCGGATATCGCCGCGATGATCGCGCCCCCCGCGCCGGCGGCGTGACGCCGCGCGGCCCTTTCAAGGATAAAGCTGATGGTCAAGGCAGTGCGCGTTCGTGAGACCGGCGGTCCGGAGGTGATGCGGATCGAGGATATTGAAATCCCCCCGCCCGGGCGCGGCGAGGTGGTCATGCGCAATTATGCGTGCGGCGTGAATTTCATCGACGTTTATCGCCGCGAAGGCCGCTACAAGGCGCAGCTGCCTTTCACGCTCGGCGATGAATCCGCCGGCGAGGTCGTCGCCGTCGGCAAGGGCGTCAAATCTGTGAAAGCCGGCGACAGGGTCGCCGCTTTGTCGACGCTTGGCGGCTATGCCGAGGCGCGGCTCGTCAACGCCGATCGGCTGATCAAGCTTCCGAAGTCGTTTTCCTATGAGACCGCCGCGGCGATGTTGCTCAAGGGACTCACCGCCCAATATCTGCTGCGCCAGACGTTCAAGGTGAAGAAGGGTCATCGCGTGCTGGTCCATGCGGCGGCGGGCGGCGTTGGTCTGATCCTTTGCCAATGGGCGAAGGCGCTCGGCGCGCAAGTGATCGCCACGGTTGGAACGCTCGAAAAGGCGGCGCTGGCGAAAAAGGCCGGCGCGAAACACGTCATTCTCTATCGCAACGAGGATTTTTCCGCCCGCGTCAAGGAGATCACCAAGGGCGAGCTCTGCGACGTCGTCTATGACGGCGTCGGCAAGGCGACGTTCCCGGCTTCGCTCGACTGTCTGCGGCCGCTCGGCCTGTTCGTCAGCTTCGGCTCATCCTCGGGGCCGGTCGACGCCTTCGACATTGGCCTTCTCGCGGCCAAGGGGTCGCTCTTTGCGACCCGGCCGTCCCTTAACACCTATGCCGCCACCTCTGAAGCGCTCAACGAAATGGCCTGTGATCTCATCGACATCGTCGCCAGCGGCAAGGTACAGATCGCTCTTGGGGGAGCCTTTCCGCTGGAAGAGGCCGCCAATGTGCATCGCGCCCTCGAGAATCGCGAGACGACCGGCTCCCTCGTGCTGATTCCGTAAATCCTGCCCGGACATCAACGATGGAATGGCGCGATGACGGCCTCATTATCGGGGTCAGGCAATATGGCGAGGCGAGCGTCATTCTTGAGGCGATGACGCGCGGGCACGGCCGCCATCTCGGCCTCGTCAGGGGTGGTCGGTCACAGCGCATGCGCGCGGTGCTTCAGCCAGGCAACAGCGCCGAACTGGTCTGGCGGGCGCGGCTCGACGAGCAGCTTGGAACATGGGCCGTCGAGCCGACGCAGCTTCGGGCGGCCACATTGATGGCGAGCGCGGAGGCGCTGCATGCGGTTGGTCTCATCTGCGCGCTGCTTCGCCTCATCGCCGAGCGCGATCCGCACCCGGATCTTTATGAGACAGCCGTTTTGATCGCCGGACACATCGGCGATGAGCGGCTTGCGCCCTTGCTGGTGCGGCTCGAGATCGAGATTTTGCGGGAAACCGGCTTTGGGCTCGATCTGTCGCGCTGCGCCGCGACGGGAGCGAGGGAGGACCTCGCTTATGTTTCGCCGAAATCGGGCCGCGCCGTTTCCCTCGCCGCCGGCGCGCCCTATCGTGAGCGACTTCTGCCGCTGCCGCCCTTCCTGCGCGAGGAAGCGCCGGACGGCGAGCCGACCCCGCAAGACGTTCTCGACGGCTTCAGTCTAACCGGGTTTTTTCTCAAGCGCGACGTGTTCACGCCGCGCGGGCAGGGGATGCCGGAGGCGCGGCGCGCCTATCTTGCGGAGTTTTCCAAACGTCAGGAGCATTTTCCGACAGAATGAAGGCGTTCGGTCGGCGGGAAGTCGCAAGAGCCGCTGATGATTACTTGATCTTGGTTTCCTTGAACTCGACATGCTTGCGCACGACGGGATCATATTTCTTGAACGACAGTTTTTCGGTCTTGGTCCGCGCGTTCTTCTTGGTCACATAAAAATAGCCCGTGTCCGCGGTGGACAGGAGCTTGATCTTGAGCATAGCGGCCTTGGCCATCGGGGCAGTCCTTCGACAATAAGAAAACGCCCCGGCACGCGCGTCAAGGCGCGGGGGGCGACAAGAATGCTTGAGCGCGCGACCATAAGGATCGTCGCCGCGATGTCAAGAACGGGGCTTTGCGGAGCCTTCGCGGGCGCCAGCAAAACGCGCGATCAAAAGATAGATCGCAAGCAAAGCGGCGATTGTCAGGAAAAAACCGTGCGGTCCGAGCGCGTCCATGCCGGCTCCGATCAGCGGGGGGCCGCCCAGCATTCCGCCTGAATAGAGCATGACAAAAGCAGCATTTGCGCTCGCGAGCTCCGGCCCCTTGTAGCGCGCGCCGAGATAGCCGAGCGCGACGGCGTAGAAACTGCCCGCGACTCCGCCCCAGATCAGCAGCAGGGCGCCAAACGACAGCGAGGCGGAGGGCTCAAGGACAGAGAGAGCGATCGCCCCGACGAGGCTGACGAGCGCGATCATCATCAAGAGACGCCGGCGTTCGATCATGTCGGCAAGGAATCCGACGGGAAACTGAAACGCGACATTGCCGAGCGCGAACAGGGTGACGAACCACGCGCCGGCTTCCACGCCAAGGCCGGAACGGAGCGCGAAGACCGGCAGCAGCCCCATGCTTGCCGTCTCGATCGCGCCATGCAGCAGGCCGGCCAGCGTCGCCACCGGCGCGACGAGAAGAAAGGCCAGCACGGGCGTTGCAGAATGCGTCTCGATCGGCGGCGCCGATTTGCTGCCGATCACGATCGGCAGGGCGGCCGCGGCGAATAGCGCCATGGCGATCAGGAAGGGCGCGGAGCCGACCGTGCCGACGCAGGCGAGAATCAGTGGGCCGGCGGCAAAGCCAAGGGCGACGCTCGCGGCGTAGAAGCCGAGGATCGCGCCGCGCCGCTCGGGCGGAGCGACGGCGTTGATCCAGTATTCGCTGAGGACGAACAGCACAGTCAGGCCGACGCCGAACAGGGCGCGCAGACCAAGCCAGAGCCAGTAGTCGTCGCGGATCGCCATGGCGGCAAGGCAGAGCACGCATAAGAACAGAGCGGCGAACAAAAGCCGCCCGACGCCGAAGCGACGTGCGAGATCCGGGATGAAACTGGCGCTCGCGAGGGTAGCAAAACCGGCCGCCGCGGTGTTGATGCCGATTGCGCGCGCGCTGTAGCCCTGTTCGCCAAGCCTGACGGCGATGAGGGTCATGGTCAGCGACAGGCCGACGCCGACGATCGCCACGGTGGCGACCGCGCAGGCGATGGCGGCGAAGGGGGCGCCGGCGCGCCCGCTGGGAGACCGGCGCGGCTGATTGAGCATGAGTCCGATCCGAAAATTCCGCGGCGATCAGCGCGTGTTGGCGATCGCCGGCGCGGCTTGGGTGGCTGGCGCCGTCAGGATCGGCGCGGTCTGCGCTCCCGGCGCCGTTTCAAAGCCATGCATGCGCAGGGCCCATTGATAGGCGACCAGCGCGCCCTTGATCCGGGGCAAAAACCATAGCGACAACATGAGGGTCAGCGTCGGCCAGATCATGGCGTGAAGCCAGATTGGCGCATCCGGCCAGAATTCCTCGCAGGCGAGCATCAACGTGCCGATGATGTGCCCGACGACGAAAATCGTCGCATATGGGGGGGCGTCGTCGGCGCGGTGATGGTGCAGCTCCTCGCCGCAGTTCGGGCAGACTGGGTTGACCTTGAGGAAACGGCCAAAGATGCGGCCTTCGCCGCAAGCCGGGCAGCGCCCCATGAAGCCGCGACGAATCGAGCGCCACACCGGGCGATCCCGGCTGACGTCGTTTCCCGGCGCGACGGCGGCAAAACCCGGCGCAGGCGTAGCCATAAAAGTCTCCCTTTCGCTCATTTCATGTGAAATGGGCCTTTGCGGCCCGAATTGCCAGCGCTGTTGTCGTCGCAGGCAGACAGGAAGCTACTCAAGCGCTGGCGGCGCTCCTTGCCAGCACGGCGAGCGCTTTGCCGAGCGCGGCGACCGCCTTGTCGGCGTCTTGGCCGAGTTGATGTCTCGCGGCAATCCAGGCAGGCTCCGTGTAAGTCAGCCAGACCTTGTCGTCGGCGTCCTGCCAGATCAGCGCTTTCAGGGGGAGATCGATTCCGATCCGCTGGTCCGCCTGCATCAAGGGCGTTCCGGCGCGCGCATTGCCGAAAATCAGCAGCAGCGTCGGCCGCAACGGCAGGCCGGCCGCGGCGGCGCCGGCAGCGTGGTCGATCCGGGCAAACAGCGTCACGTCATGAGTCTGCAGCGCGGCTTCGAGCCGGCGCGCGGTCTCCGCGACCGCAAAGGCGCTTGGAATCGTCACCAATCCATCGTCCGTCAAGGTCGGCTCCCAAAGTTGCGCGGCGTCGCGACCGACGTCCAGAGCCTTTTCACAATTCATGGAATCGTGAAAAGGCTCTATCTATTTGTTTCAACGCATTTTCTTATCGCAAAAGTCTGCAACTTTTGCGGAAAATGCTCTAGCGCGGCCCGTATTTTTTTGCCGCGCGCTTGACCGCAGCCTTTGGCGCACGGGCGCGGGGCGCGCCTCCGCTCACCATCTCGAATCGCAGGGCGCCGGCCAGGGGCGCCGCTTCGACCAGCTTCACCGTGACGATGTCGCCGAGCCTGTGCATCTTCCCCGTGCGGGAGCCGACCAGAGCATGCATCTGTTCGTCGTGTCGAAAATAATCATCGCCCAGCATGCTCGCCGGAATAAATCCGTCAGCGCCTGTTTCGGCGAGCCGGATGAACAGACCGGCGCGGGTCGCTCCCGAAATGCGGCCTTCGAAGCTCGCGCCGATCTTGTCGGCAAGATGGGCGGCGATCAGGCGTTCGATCGTCTCGCGTTCGGCGGCCATCGCGCGCCGCTCGGCGGCCGAAATCTGCGCTGCTATTTCAGGCAGTTCGGCGCGAGCCGACGGCGTAAGCCCGTCCGGCCCGAGATCCAGCGCCGCAATAAGGGCGCGGTGAACGATGAGATCGGCATAGCGCCGGATCGGCGAGGTGAAATGGGCGTAGCGGTGCAAATTGAGGCCGAAATGGCCGTAATTCTCGACCACATATTCGGCCTGCGCCTGGGTGCGCAGCACGATCTCATTGACGAGATGCTCGTTCTCGGTGTCCTTCACCTGCGCCAGAATGCCGTTGAACTGCTCTGGCCGCAGGACCTGCCCCTTCGCCAGCTTGATGCCGATCGTGCTCAGAAATTCGGCAAGATTATTGAGCTTTTCGACCGAGGGCTCGTCATGGGCGCGATAGATCAGCGGCTGACGCTTGGCCTCCAGCGTCTCCGCAGCGCAGACATTGGCGAGGATCATGAACTCTTCGATCAGGCGATGCGCATCGAGCCGTTCGGGGATGACCACCCGGTCGACCGCGCCCGCCATGTTCAGCAGGATCTTGCGCTCCGGCAGATTGAGTTCGAGCGGGGAGCGCTGGTCACGCGCGCGCTTTAGCGCCGCATAGGCTTCATAAAGCGGCGCGAGAACGGGCTCGACCAGCGAGCCGGTCGTCTCGTCCGGGGCGCCGTCGATTGCGGCCTGCGCCTGCGGATAGGAAAGCTTTGCCGCCGAACGGATCAAGACCCGATGGAAATCATGGGCAAGCTTGCGCCCGTCGGCGGCGATGATGATGCGCACGGCGAGCGCCGGGCGGTCCTCGCGCGGGCGCAGCGAGCAGAGATCGTTCGAGATCCGCTCCGGCAGCATCGGCACGACGCGATCGGGAAAATAGACTGAATTGCCGCGCGTCAGGGCCTCGCGATCGAGCGCCGATCCCAGCCGCACATAGGCGGCGACGTCGGCGATGGCGACGCGTAGGACGAAGCCGCCGGGGTTGGCGGGGTCGGGATCGGGCTCCGCCTGAACCGCATCGTCATGATCCTTGGCGTCAGCCGGATCGATCGTGACGAAGGGGATTTTGCGCCAGTCCTCGCGCCCGCCCATATCCGCGGCGCCGGCGTGCTCGGCCTCCGTGAGGGCAGAGGGGCTGAAGACATTCGGGATTTTGTGCGAATGAATAGCGATAAGGCTGACCGCCTTTTCGCTGTCGAAGGCGCCGATGCGCTCGCGCACCCGGGCCGAGGTCAGTCCAAGCCGGCCGGTGCGCAGCATCTCGACCGCGACGAGATCGCCGTCTTGCGCCTCGCCCTCCTGTCCCGGAAGCACGTCCAGCTCGCCCCGACTGACGTTTTTCTTGTCGATCGGCGCGACGCGTCCGCCCCCGCCGGGATTTTGCCGGAAAATGCCGAGGATCTGCGTTTTCGCCCGTTCCAGCAGCTTGACGACGCGGCCCGTGTAAGAGGGCTCGTCCGGCCTGGCGTCCGGGATCGGCTCGACGCGCAGCAGCGCGCGGTCGCCGATGCCCGGCTGGGGAACGCCGGGCCGTTTGCGATGCAGCACCGGCACAATGATTTTCGGGGCGCGGCCGGATGCCTCGTCCCAATCAACCGGGGCCGCCAGAAAATCGCCGTCGCGGTCGCGGGTATAGAAATCGGCGAGCACGGTTGAGGGCAGCAGACCCGCGCGATGGAGCCCTTTGCGGCGGCGCTCGATGGCGCCGTCCTGCTCGAGTTCCTTCAGCATCTGCTTGAGGGCGATGCGGTCGGCGCCCTTGATATCAAAGGCGCGCGCGATTTCGCGTTTGCTGATCTTGGCGGGCCGCCGCGCCGCCTCGCCTTCGCCGGATTGCGCCTCGCGCTCCCTGGCGATGAAGGCGATGATCTCTTCGCGGGTGGGAGGAGCCCGGCCCGATTCCTGCTGCGCCGCGGCGGCGCCGTCTTGATGCTGCGCCCGATGGACGCTGCTTTGGCCGGACTTTCTTGTCCCGGCTATTTTGTTCACGCTTGTTTTGCCTGTTTGGGTTTTGCCGTCGCGGCCTTGCCGGCGGGTTTTTTCCGCGCCGCCGCGGCCGCCTTGGCGGCGGGTTTTCGGTTGGGCGTCGGCTCGAATGGCGGATCTTCGTCATTGGCCGGCGCGGTTTTGTTTCTTGAACTCGGCGCCGCTTTTTTGGCGGCGGCCGAGGATTTGGCCGTCTTCTTCGGCGCGGCCGCTTTTCTCGTCCCGCCCGCCGCTTCCTTGTCCTCGATCAGGCGGATCGCCTCTTCGAGAGTGATCATCTCGGGGGAGGCGTCGCGTTTCAGGGTGGCGTTGGTCTTGCCATGATTGACATAGGCGCCGAAACGGCCTGCGCGCACGGTAATTGGGCCCCCCGAAGGATGTTCGCCAAGAAGGCGCCCCTGAATGGGCGCGCCGCCGCCCGACGCCTTCGCGGCGAGCAGCGCCACGGCTCCTTCGAGCGTCAATGTGGTGGGGTCGGCGTCCTTCGGCAAGGTCGCGTTGATCTTGCCATGCGTGACATAGGGCCCATAGCGTCCGGCCTTGACGCTCACCGCGCCGCCGGAAGGATGGTCCCCCAAAACGCGGGCCGGCGCGCTGTCCGAATTGCCGAATCGGCGCCCGGTGAGGCCGCTTTCCTTGGCGACGATGAGGTCGATCGCGCGATTGGCGCCGATCGAGAGAATATCCTCATCCTTGGCGACATTGGCGTAGGTCTTGCCGTGCTGAACATAGGGCCCATAGCGACCAATGCCGGCGACGATGGGCTCTTTCGATTCAGGGTGGCGCGCGACCTCTCGCGGCAGCGACAAAAGCGCGATCGCCTGTTCCAGCGTCAGCTCGGCTGCCGCGATTGTCGGGGGCAATGAGGAGCGTTTCGGCTTCTCGCCCTCGCCCTGCTGCACATAGACGCCGAAGCGGCCGTCGCGCAGGGTGATCTCCTCGCCGCTGTCGGGATCGACGCCAAGCGATTTGACGCCCGGACGCTCGCCGCTACTCGCCTCGGCGCCCTCCGGCGTCGCGAGAGTCCGCGTGAATTTGCATTCGGGATAGTTGGAGCAGCCGATGAAAGCGCCGAACTTGCCGAGCTTCAGCGACAGCTTGCCATCGCCACAGGAGGGGCAGCCGCGCGGATCGGAGCCGTCTTCCTTCGGCGGAAAAATATGCGGCCCCAGGATCTCGTTCAGGCGGTCGAGCACCTCCGTCGTGCGCAAATCCTTGGTGCCGGCGAGCGCGCCCGAAAAATCCTGCCAGAAATCGCGCAGCACCTGCTTCCAGTCGATCTCATGGTTTGAGACCCGGTCGAGCTTTTCCTCGAGGTCGGCGGTAAAGTCATAGCCGACATAGCGGGCGAAGAACGCCTCGAGGAAGGCCGTGACGAGACGTCCCTTGTCCTCCGGATGCAGGCGCTTCTTCTCGATCCGCACATAATCGCGTTCGCGCAGCACGGCGAGCGTCGAGGCGTAGGTCGAGGGGCGACCGATGCCGAGCTCCTCCATGCGTTTGACCAGCGTCGCCTCGGTAAAGCGCGGCGGCGGCTCGGTGAAATGCTGGGCCGCGTCGATGCGTTCGCGCTTCAGGCGCTCGTCCTTCGCCATATCCGGCAGGCGGGCGCTTTCGTCATCGTCTTCATCGTCGCGGCCTTCCTGATAGAGCTTCAGAAAGCCGTCGAAGCGAATCACCTGACCGGTTGCGCGTAGATCAAGCTTGCGCGCGCCGGCAAGCGCCTCGATGTCGACGGTGGTGCGCTCGAGCTCGGCCGATTCCATCTGGCTGGCGATGGTGCGGGTCCAGATCAGCTCATAGAGCTTGGCCTGATCGGGCTCCAGCGCCCGAACCACGGCGCGGGGAAGCCGTGCGAGGTCGGTCGGACGGATCGCCTCATGCGCTTCCTGCGCGTTCTTGGCCTTTACCGTATATTTGCGCGGCGCCTTCGGGACATAGGCCTCGCCGAACTGGCGGGCGATAACGGACCTTGCGCTGGTGATCGCTTCGGGGGCGAGATCGACGCCGTCCGTTCGCATATAAGTAATGAGTCCGACCGTCTCGCCGTCGATGTCGGCGCCCTCATAGAGCCGCTGCGCGAGCTGCATGGTGCGAGCCGGCGCGAAGCCGAGTTTGCGCGAGGCTTCCTGCTGCAGCGTCGAGGTCGTGAAGGGGGCGGAAGGGTGGCGCTTGGCGGGCTTGGCCTCGATCTCGGCGACGCGGAACGTCGCGTTTTCGAGATCGGTCTTGAAGGCGGCGGCCTCAGCTCCGGTCCCAACGTCAAGGCGCGTAATCTTCTTGCCGTCGGCGCCGACGAGCCGCGCCGTGAACGGAGCGTCCGCCTGCGTCTTGAGATGGGCGACGATCGACCAATATTCGCGCGCGGTGAATGCCTCGATCTCAAGCTCGCGGTCGCAGACGAGCCGCAGCGCGACGGACTGCACCCGTCCCGCCGAGCGGGCGCCGGGGAGCTTGCGCCACAGCACCGGAGAAAGATTGAAGCCGACGAGATAATCCAGCGCGCGGCGCGCCAGATAGGCGTCGACCAGCGCCACGTCGATCTGACGGGGATGCTGCATCGCCTCCAGCACGGCGGATTTGGTGATGGCGTTGAAGACGACGCGCTCGACCGGCTTGTCCTTGAGGACTTTCTTCGCCTTCAAAACCTCGAGGACATGCCAGGAGATCGCCTCGCCCTCGCGATCGGGGTCGGTCGCCAGAATGATCTTGTCGGCGTCCTTGACGGCCCTTGCGATCTCATTCAGCCGCTTGGCGGATTTGACGTCGACGTCCCACAGCATGGCGAAATCGGCGTCGGGGTCGACCGATCCGTCCTTGGCCGGCAAATCGCGGACATGGCCATAGGACGGGTAAACCTCATAGCCCTTGCCGAGGTATTTATTAATGCTTTTAGCCTTCGCCGGCGATTCGACGATGACAACATACATTGATGACAATCCTTGATCTCCACTGGCGGCGGGGCCGCTGGCGAGTTTAAAAAAGGCTTTAAACGGCGGGGCCTGCCGGGGGCCGGCGCTCTCCCCTTCTATTGCGGCGCCGCGCAAATTTTGAGGCAGAACATGGGGGAGGGCGCTCCCTTAGTCAAATCGGGGCGCGGCGGACTGGAGCGGCCGCCGGGCTGGCGCGCTGCCGGAAACCGCGGGACCGGTCCGGAAAATCTGTGCGCGGCCGGCCGCCCTCCATGCCCAAGGCTATGACGGCGGCCCGATCATCCTGTAAGAGATCGGCTCATGTCATACCATGATCGAGAGCTGACCTTCCCGCACCGCCATCTGCTCGGCATCGAGGGGCTTTCGCCGCAGGATATCGACGTGCTGCTCGACCTTGCCGAACAGGCGATCGAGGTCTCGCGCCAGGTCGAAAAGAAGCTGTCGACGCTGCGCGGGCGCACCCTGATCAATCTGTTTTTCGAGGCCTCGACGCGGACCCAGTCCTCTTTTGAACTTGCCGGCAAGCGTCTCGGCGCCGACGTTATGAACATGTCGGTCGCCTCCTCCAGCGTCAAGAAGGGCGAGACCCTACTCGACACGGCGATGACGCTGAACGCCATGCGGCCCGACATCATTGTCGTGCGCCACGCGCAGGCCGGCGCGGTGCATCTTCTGGCGCGCAAGGTCGATTGCTCGGTGGTCAACGCCGGCGACGGCGCGCATGAGCATCCGACGCAGGCGCTGCTCGACGCGCTGACGATCCGGCGCAACCGCGGCCGCATCGCCGGCCTCATCGTTGCGATCTGCGGCGACATTCTGCATTCGCGCGTCGCCCGCTCGAACATCCTGCTCCTGACGGCGCTCGGCGCCCGCGTGCGCGTGATCGGCCCCTCGACGCTGCTGCCGGCCGGGATCGCGCGCATGGGCGTCGAGGTCTTCACCGATATGAAACAGGGGCTGCAAGACGCCGATATCGTCATGATGCTGCGGCTCCAGCGCGAGCGCATGCAGGGCGGCTTCATTCCCTCGCCGAAGGAGTTTTTCCGCTTCTTCGGCCTTGATGAGGAAAAACTGAATTATGCGCGCCCGGACGCCCTGGTGCTGCATCCCGGCCCGATGAACCGCGGCGTCGAGATCGATTCGGCCGTCGCCGACGGCGGCCAGAGCCGCATCCGCGAGCAGGTCGAAATGGGGGTTGCGGTGCGCATCGCCGTCCTTGGCGCGCTCGCCGCGCATCTGCCTAACGGGTGACCCATGAGCCAGGCCGACACGCGAAAGGCGCCCAAGACCTTGCGAGAGACCCTCAAGTGAAGATGAAGATTCCGGCCTCTCCCTCGGTTGCGCATCAGCCGCTGGCGCTCGTCAACGGACGCCTCGTCGACGGGCAGACCTTTGATTGCGTGCGCGGCGGAATTCTCATTCTTGACGGCCGGATTCTTGATCTTGGCCCCGAGGTCGCGCCGAAAAACCTCCCCGTTCATTCGCGCGTGATCGATTGCGGCGGCGATTTTCTCAGCCCCGGACTCATCGACATGCGCGCCTTTGTCGGCGAGCCGGGGGGAGAGCATCGCGAGACCATTGCGACCGCCACGGCCGCGGCCGCGGCGGGGGGCGTCACGACGATCCTGGCGCGGCCCGACACCAATCCCCCGGTCGACGAACCGGCCGTCGTCGATTTCCTGTTGCGCCGCGCGCGGGACACCGGCCGCGTGCGGCTGATTCCATGTGCGGCGATGACACAGGGGCTGCGCGGCGAGGAGATCGCCGAAATCGGCTTGCTGAAGCAGGCCGGCGCGCTTGCCTTCTCGGATGGCGCGCATTCCATCGCCAATTCCCGCGTGCTGCGCCGCGTGCTCTCCTATGCGCGCGATTTCGACGCGCTCATTATTCATTATGCCGAGGATCGCGATCTCGCCGCCGAGGGCGTGATGAACGAGGGCGAATTCGCCACAAGGCTCGGGCTCGCAGGCATCCCGCGCGAGGCGGAGGCGATCACGCTCGACCGCGACATCCGTCTCGTCAATCTCACCGGCGCGCGCTATCACGCCGCCCTCGTGACGACGACGCTGTCGCTCGACATCATCAAACGCGCCAAGGATGCGGGGCTGCCGGTCACCGCCGGGACCTCGATCAACCATCTGACGCTCAATGAAACCGATATCGGCGATTACCGCACCTTTCTCAAACTCGCCCCGCCGCTGCGGCGCGAGGATGAGCGGCGCGCGCTCGTCGAGGCGCTCGCCTCCGGGCTGATTGACATCATCGTTTCGGACCATAATCCGCAGGATGTCGAGACCAAGCGTCTGCCCTTCGCCGAGGCCGAGAATGGCGCGATCGGGCTGGAGACCATGCTGGCGGCGGGTTTGCGGCTTGTCGCCTCCGGCGAAGTCTCGCTGCAGCGGCTGATCGGCGCGATGACGTTGCGCCCGGCCGAGATCCTGGGCTTGCCGCAGGGCCGGTTGCGGGTTGGCGCTCCCGCCGACATCATCCGTTTCGATGCGGAGGCGGCGTATGTGGTCGATCCGTCGAAACTGCGCTCGCGCAGCAAGAACACACCCTTCGACGAAGCGACCATGGAAGGCCGCGTGAAGCTGACGCTGGTCGAGGGGCGGGTTGTTTTCGAGGAGGAGTGAGGCGCTCAGCCTCTTCGCGAGATTCGCCTTCGTGGTGAGCGAGGTTTAGGATCGCGGCTTCGTCATGGGAGATTGTCCAATGATGAAACGTGAAGTCCCCGATTTTTCCGCCTATGCCGATCTCGTCATCATGATGCTCGGCATGCGGGTGAGAACGCTTCGTGGCGTTAAGACGCTGCTTGGCCTGGGGCCGCCGATTGAGGCGGCCGGCGCCGCCCGCCCGGATGGCCTGCTCCACGCGGACAACGCCATCATTTATGGCTTTTATCCGCTGCATCTCGGCATGCGCTGGTACTGGCGCGATATCGATGCGCTCGAGGCCTGGGCGAAATCCGGGCCGCATCGCCTGTGGTGGAGCCAATTCATGACGGATTCCGGCGGGACCGAATTCTGGCATGAGACCTATCATATGCGCGGCGGCATGGAGGCGATCTATCTCGACATGACGAAGCCAATCGGCCTCGCCAATTTCATGCCGGTGGGCGCCGCGCGCGGCACGATGGCGAGCCGCCACAAGGAATGGGCCTCGCCTGGTCCTGGCGAAGCGCCAACGGACCGGCGCTGATCCAGCCGCGGCCAGGCGACCGAACCCTGTTCGCAGGGAAGAGAGATTACCCCTCGCGGTTCGGAGTGCCGAGCACGTGGATGTTTGGCGGCAGCATCGCGTCGTCGAAAGTCTGGGTGAACATCGGCGCCGCGAAGAACGCGACCGCCCTCAAGGTTTCCGCGCCCGTGTTGACAAGATCATGCCGCACAGGAGTCGGCAGAACGAAAACGCTCCCCGGACCAACCTGATGCACGGTCCCGTCCTCCATCCGCAGCTCTCCGGCGCCGGCGAGGATATACTGTGTCTCCTCGGTGGCGTCGGTATGCCAGCCGAGCCGATCGCCCGCCTCGATTTCATAAACGATGGTGGAGGATTGCGTCGTCCCGTGGCCGCCATAGGCCGCGAACGCGCCCGCCCAGCGGACTTTGGGGTCGCTAACTCCGCCGACCTGCGCTCTGGGAAGATCCTGGGTCGAAACGACAAAGACTGAAGGCACGGCCTGCTCCTGCGACAGTATGCGGCGTTCTGCCGCATCATGGGGCGCGTTTGCGCTCTACGCAATGCAGTCAGTGTATCAATGATATGTGATGATAATATTTATTTTTCATCTCGATGGCGTGCGCCGAGCAAGCGACGGCCTGTTGAGGTAGCTGGCCGCCGCGCGCCGAATGGCCGAAAGGCGCTGGGGGAATCCACATGCCACGGCAAAAGGAGACGCGCCGGGCGCGGACATGATTTCGAACACGGGTTCCCGGCGTCATGCCAAAATAAACGACATCGCTCACGCCGGGCTTAGCCTGACTCCGCGCAGGCTCGGCGTGATCGGCGGAAAAAGAAATTCGGTCTTGGCAATTGCGCCAACCAGCGAGGCGGCGCCCTTTTTCAACTGCTTTCGCTCATACATCATCATGTCAGCCTGAGCGATCAGATCGTCGATCTTTGTGGCGGCGGGATACGCCGTTTCGGCGTAGCCGGCGCTGAAGGAAATTTCCAGCAGCGGGTCAGCTGTCGCGCGCGCCGCAATGATGGCCGTCATGCGCGCAAGCATAACCTCGGCTGTTCCGCAAGCGCCGGACGCGAGCACCACGAACTCGTCTCCGCCGATGCGGCCGATCACATCGGTCTTCCTGAATGTGGCGACGAGGACATTGGCAAAGCTCGTGATCAATTCTGACCCGGCGGTGTGGCCCAGGCTGTCATTGATCTTTTTCAGACCGTCGAGATCGAAATAAAACAACGTTAATCCGGCCCGCAATCGGATTGCATTCTTTACGGCGTAGTCGGCGGCGGAGAAAAAACCACGACGATTCAGGATATTCGTAAGCTGGTCTTTCAACGACTGAGACCGCAGCTCGCGTTCAAGCCTGTTGGTCACCCTGCCCATCCACGCAATGACTGCGAGCGCCGTCAGCACGACGATCGGGGTCTCGACAGCGCGCGTGTAAGCCGGCGGCAAGATGTCGGCGCTGTCGAGATAGCCGACTGTGGCGAACGCAACAAATGGCGTGACGACGACTAAGGGCAAGACGAGCCGCCCGACGCGGCTGCCGATCCCGCCGTCGAACCAAAAAGAAAGCCAGCCAATGGCGCTCGCGCGTCTAACGACGATCACAGTCGACAACAGAAAAAGACAGAAGAACGTTTGCGGTGAAGTCAGGTTGGTTCTCGAGAGGCCGAGCAACTCGACCATCTGGTAAACGTAACCGCTGACCAGAACGAGGATGAGCGTAACGAGGGAAATCGCGCCGAGGTCACATAACATGCCCCGTCTGCGCCCGGGGCGCGAAAGGAATGCCAAGCATAGGCCGATGAGCGTCAGGCCCAGCGCGGTTTGGGGAGATGGGCGGCCGTGGCTTGCGGACGCATCCCTCGGCAACCAGCCTTCGATTTCCATGCGAACGCCGGCATATTCCAGCAATGTAATGCAACCGAGCGCGAGGACCGCCAAGGCCGCGACTAGGCTGAGCCGTAGCGCTAAGGGCGATCTCCCCGGCGCCGAAAGAGCGAGGCTTGCCGCGGCGGCCAGCATTCCCGCCGCAGCATTCGCCGTCATGCGTGACCAACCCGAAGGCGCGAAAGCGGCGACGGCCGGAAAATACCATAGTGTGAGAATGCATCCCGCCACCACAGCGACAAGGCATAGCGCAGGCTTTTCGAGTCGGGCTACGGCTGACAGAATTCGAAGGTCGGGCCGGGATGGGCTGTGGATCACTGCGGGGATGACCAAGGGAGCGACCTCCAAGAAGCAGCATCAACTTTTGCAAGCTTGGAGCCTGGCTTTGGCGTCATGCTGGGAAACGGGGGACGAATTCGACGTATGATAATTGATAAAAAGCAAAACTTATCAAAACTAACATACGCCTTATTTTGCGATCACGAAGCGAATATTGGCCGTTTGACCTGATTTATTTTCTGCATCCGAGCTTTGCTCCGCGGGACTCCCGTGAAAAAGCGCAATTGCTTGAACTTGGCAGCGGCCCATTTGCCCGCCAGGAAACGGGGATTCATTGCACATTGCGGAAGCGCCGGCGCGCTGGTTGCCACTCCATGGCGCGCAAGCTAGGCTGGCTGGCCCTGCTGCGGATGCGCCTGTGATCCTCTCCGTTCTCGCCCTCTTGTTCGGCTATCTTTGCGGCTCGATTCCGTTCGGCCTGATCCTGACGAGCCTCAGCGGCGTCGGCAATCTGCGCACGGTCGGCTCCGGCAATATCGGCGCGACCAATGTACTGCGCACGGGACGCAAGGATCTCGCCGCCGCGACCCTTCTCCTCGATCTCGCCAAGGGGGCCGTCGCCGTATTGATCGTGTCCTTCATTGCGACGCGCCGTCTGCCGCCGCTTTCGGCCTGGCCGCCTGCGCCCGTGCTCGCCGCGGCGCTCGGCGCCTTTCTCGGCCACATCTATCCCGTCTGGCTCGGCTTCAAGGGCGGCAAGGGCGTCGCGACTTATCTTGGCTGTCTTCTCGCCGTCGCCTGGCCGGCCGGCCTCGCCTTCATCGCGGCCTGGCTCGGCGTCGCCTTCCTCACGCGCTATTCCTCGCTCGCCGCCTTGATCGCCGCGGCGCTGACGCCCGTCGTTCTGCTCGCGCTCCACCAGACCGGCGCGGCCATTCTTTTCGCCGGCATGAGCGCGCTAATATTTTGGAAGCATCGCGAGAATATCGCGCGGCTGAAGGCCGGCGCCGAAACGAAGATCGGCAAGAAATGACGTCGGCGGCTGCTTTGACGCCGCAGGAGCGCTTCGCCTTTCTGCGGCTCTATCGCAGCGAAACGATTGGCCCCCGCTCCTTCGTGGCCTTGCTCGCCCGATACGGGTCGGCCCAGGCGGCGCTTGAGGCCTTGCCGGGCGTCGTCGCCAGCGGCAAGGCGGGCCGGCCGATCGCCCTTGCCCCGATCCATGAGATCGAGGCCGAACTGGAAGCGATCGAGCGCGCCGGCGCGGCGCTGATCTGTTTGCCCGAGCCCGATTATCCGGCGCGGTTGCGGCAGATCCATTCGGCTCCGCCGCTGCTTACGGTGCGCGGCGAATACGCCTGCCTGAAACGGTCCAAGGTCGCGATCGTCGGCTCGCGTAACGCGTCGGCGGCCGGCCTCGCCTTTGCGGAACAATTGTCGCGCGGCGTCGCCCGCGCCGGGCATGTCATTGTTTCCGGCCTTGCGCGCGGGATCGACGCGCGGGCGCATCAGGCCGCGCTGGCGACCGGGACGATCGCCGTGCTCGCCGGCGGCCTGGGCAATATTTATCCGGCCGCACACAGCGAACTGATGGAGCGTCTGCTCGAACATGGCGCTGCGATGAGCGAAATGCCGTTTGGATGGGAGGCGCGGGGGCGCGATTTTCCACGGCGCAACCGCATAGTCTCGGGTTTGTCGCGCGGCGTCGTCGTGATCGAGGCGGCGCGCCGTTCGGGCTCGCTGATTACGGCGGGTTTTGCTGCGGAGCAGGGGCGGGAAGTGTTCGCCGTGCCGGGATCGCCGCTCGACCCCCGCGCGGAGGGTCCGAATCAATTGCTGCGGGAGGGCGCGACGTTCTGCACAAGGGCCGAGGATGTGCTCGACGCGCTGGCCCGGCAGGATCTTCTGCCCGCCGCCGATTTCAGCTTCGCTGAAGCTGACGGGGCGTCCTATGAGCCCTATTGGGACGAACTCGAACTGCCGGATATTTTGGCGAAGAATGACGGCGCCGCCTTTGGCGCGGCGGGGCAAATGACGCCGCGGCAAGCACCCGCTTCATTGCGGCGCGCCGCGCCGCCGCCGGCCGACGAGCCGCGGCAGGAGAGCGCCCCTCAACCTTCGCGCGAACAAACCTTCGCCCGGGTGATCGAACTTTTGGGGCCGGCGCCTGTCTCGGTCGATGAACTCGTCCGCGCCTCGGAGGCGCCGGCGCGGGAGGTCCGGGCGATTCTTTTCGAGCTCGAGCTTGACGGCCGGCTCGAGCGCCACGGCGCCGATCTCGTGTCGAAGATCTGAAATCCGGGATCTGCGGCCGGGCCTTACTCCGCCCCGTTCAAGCCTACTCCGTCCCGTCCATGCCACCGTCGGCCAGAAATTTCTCCAGCCAGTGGATGTCGTAAAGCCCGTTCTGGATGTCGGAATTGCGGACCAGCGTCTGGAACAGCGGGATCGTCGTGTCGATGCCGTCGATGATGAATTCATCGAGCGAGCGGCGCAGCCGCATCAGGGCTTCGTTGCGGTTGCGGCCATGCACGATCAGCTTGCCGACCAGCGAATCATAGGTCGGCGGGATCGTATAGCCGGCATAGACAGCGCTATCGACGCGAACGCCAAGGCCGCCCGGCGGATGGTAATAATTGATCAAGCCGGGCGAGGGGCGGAAGGTCGCCGGATGCTCGGCGTTGATGCGGCATTCGATGGCGTGTCCGTTGAAGATGACGTCGTCCTGCGTCAGGGTCAGCGCAGATCCCGCCGCGATCTTGATCTGCTCATTGACGAGATCGACGCCGGTGATCATCTCGGTCACCGGATGCTCGACCTGGATGCGCGTGTTCATCTCGATGAAATAGAATTTGCCGTCTTCATAGAGGAATTCGATCGTGCCGGCGCCGGCATATTGCAGTTCGCGCATGGCCGCGGCGCAGATCTCGCCGATCTCCTTGCGCTGCGACTCATTCAGCGCCGGCGAGGGGCCTTCCTCCCAGACTTTCTGGTGCCGTCGCTGCAACGAGCAATCGCGCTCGCCAAGATGGATCGCGCCGCCACGCCCGTCGCCGAGAATCTGCACCTCGATGTGGCGGGGTTTTTCGAGATATTTTTCAAGATAGACGGAATCATCGCCAAAGGCCGATTTCGCCTCCATGCGCGCCGTCTCCAGCGCCGAGGCGATGTCGTCCTCGCTGAACGAGACCTTCATGCCGCGCCCGCCGCCGCCCGCCGCCGCCTTGATGAGCACGGGATAGCCGAGTTCTTTCGCCGCGGCCTTCGCCTCCGCCTCATCCGTGATGGCGCCGGCCGAGCCCGGCACGCAGGGGATGCCGAGCCGAAGCGCGGTCCGCTTCGCCTCGATCTTGTCGCCCATCAGTCGGATATGCTCCGGCTTTGGCCCGACGAAGACGATGTGATGCTCCGCGAGAATTTCCGCAAAACGGGCGTTTTCCGACAAAAATCCGTAGCCGGGATGCAGCGCCTCAGCCCCGGTGATCTCGCAGGCAGCGAGGAGCGCTGGAATATTCAAATAGGATTCGCGCGCGGGCGGCGGCCCGACGCAGACGGATTCGTCGGCGAGCTTGACATGCATTGCTTCGGAATCGGCGGTCGAATGGACCGCGACCGTCGCGATGCCAAGCTCCTTGGCCGCGCGCAGAATCCGCAACGCGATCTCGCCGCGATTGGCGATGAGGATTTTTTCGAACATTTTAATCCACCCGGCGCGCGGCGCTCATTCGATGACGAAGAGCGGCTGGCCGTATTCGACGGGCGAGCCGTCCTCAACGAGGATGCGGGTGACCGAGCCGGCGCGCGGCGCGACGATCTCGTTGAACGTCTTCATCGCTTCGACGAGAAGAAGCTTGTCGCCCGCCTTCACGACGGAGCCGATCTCGACAAAAGGCGCGGATTCAGGCGACGCCCGCCGATAGGCGGTCCCGACCATCGGCGATTTGACGACGCCGGCGATTTCGATCTCCGCGGCGACCGGCTCGACGGCCACGGTCGCCGTCGCCGGAACATGCGCGGGAGCGAACTGGCGCGCGATCCTGATCTTCATATCGCCATGGGCGATCTCAATCTCGGAAAGGCCAAGGCGCGTCGCGATCTTGGCGAGCGCCTCGACGAGCTCGGTGTCGACGCCGACGTCTTGCGCAGGCGCCGCGGGTTTCGGCCCTGTATATTTCATTTTCTTCATCTTTCGCTGACGGTTGTGAGAGCGATCAAGGCGTCGAGGGCGAGCGTGTAGGACAAGACGCCGAAGCCCGAAATCACGCCCTCGGCGACGGGGGCGATATAGGAGTGGCGACGAAACTCCTCGCGGGCGTGGACATTGCTAAGATGCACCTCGACGACCTTGGCCTTCGCGCCCTTGATCGCGTCGTGAAGACCGATCGAGGTGTGCGTCAAGGCGCCGGCGTTGAGGATGATCGGCTCGCCGGCAAGTCCCGCGTCCTGTACCCAGGAGATGAGGTCGCCCTCGTGATTGCTCTGGCGGAAGCGGAGCGTGACGCCGCGCTCGGCGCAGGTCGCGGCGAGGCGCGACTCAATCGCGGCGAGCGTCTGCGCGCCGTAAATCTCCGGCTGCCTCGATCCGAGCAGATTGAGGTTTGGCCCGTTCAGGCAATGGACGGTTTTCATGAAAGACTCGAAAGGGCGCGCAAACGTCCGAAGCGGCAATCCATAACCGGGATCAAAAAACAAGGGAAGCCCGCCGGAGTCATCGGCGCCGGCCGATCCTGGCGCCTCGACAAAAAATGCGCGCATGGGCCTCGCTGTGGAAACCGCGTGCGGAGCATAGAGGCAGATAAACATTAAAATTATGATGCAAGATTGAAAATAATATCCCTATATATTCGAGACAGATGAAAAAAATCGTCAAAAATATAAGTATATTATAAGTTTTTTGTCAAATTTATTATAAACGTGTTGCATATTTATATTAATTTTTTGTGATTGACACAAATATATATTTTCTAATGGCGCATTCTCGCGATGCGGCCCTTCATAGAGTCGCTGCCTCGACCATATAGTTCCGATGGGCGTCAGCGGATGGAGCCAATTTCCGTCGCAGACCCTTTTCCCTCAGTCATCTACTCGCTCGAAATCCGCTGTTTCATTTGAGCCGGCTCGAACAACTTGTGCAAAACCCTCTCGCAGCGCGCCCGACCGGCTTTCCTGCGCTTGTTGGCTCTGGATTTGGCGTGACGAGCCGGGCGCATGTCTTCTGGGCGTTTCAAAAGCAGGCGAGCGGGACGGGAGGTTCTTGGGGGGACTCTCGCCGCATTGTTCGACGATTTCAGGGCGGGACGCGGTTCGCCGTCTGTCATGCTTTGCCTTGCCGATAAGATCGGCGCGAACCTCTCGCGCGTTTCCGGCTCGCGAGAGGTCCGACAGGCCGTCGCTCGGCCGCCGGACCTTGCAGATAGCCCGGTAAAATTGCATTTGCGTTCTACGCCGCAATGACTATAGTCCATCGACGCGGCGCGTGGCCCTTAAGGCTCCGCGCCCTGATTTTTTTGTGGCAGGCGGCCAGCCGCGCTGGCTTGGGGTTCGTCGAAAAGGCCGGCTCCGTCTTCCTGTCGCCCTGTTGACAAGCGATTCAATCCAGACCGCTCGGCGGTTTGGACGTTTCGCGCAGAGGTCTGAAGTTAAAATGGTAAATCCCTTCCAGTTCATTCAGGAGGTTCGTACCGAGGCCGGCAAGGTGACCTGGCCGACGCGGCGCGAGACCATGATCACGACCGGCCTTGTTATTCTTATGGTCCTGTTCGCAAGCCTTTTCTTTGTGGCGGTCGATCAGACGTTGCGATTCGCCGTGACCCTGCTGATGGGTCTTGGACGTTGATCGCAACACAACGGAGTTCGGAAGCTGTCCCAATGAGCATGCGCTGGTACATCGTCCACGCCTATTCGAACTTCGAAAAGAAGGTCGCAGAATCAATCAAGGAGCAGGCGGCGCAGCGCGGCCTCGCGGCCAAGTTCGAGGAGATCCTCGTGCCGACCGAGCAGGTCGTCGAGGTGCGCCGGGGCCGCAAGATCAATTCGGAGCGCAAGTTCTTTCCGGGCTACGTGCTTGTAAAATGTGATCTTTCTGACGATATCTACCATCTCATAAAGAACACGCCGAAGGTCACCGGCTTCCTTGGCGCTGACAAGAAGCCGATGCCGATCTCCGACGCCGAGGCGGATCGCATCAAGGGGCAGGTCGCCGACGGCGTCGAGCGGCCGAAAGCGTCGATCTCGTTCGAGATCGGCGAGACCGTGCGGGTCGCCGACGGACCTTTCGCCTCCTTCAACGGCACTGTCGAGGAGGTCGACGAGAGCCGCTCGCGGGTCAAGGTCGCCGTTTCGATCTTTGGTCGCGCCACGCCGGTGGAGCTGGAATACGCTCAGGTCGAGAAGGTCTGAGGGCCTGGAGAATTCGGGCTTAGCCGCCCGGACGCGCGGCGGAAAATCCGCCGTGACACAGACGTGGGAGACAGGGCCCGGCGCGCCACGCCGATGTCCATAAAGTCGCACCACGACCGCAACCGCCGCGCGAGGTCTTTCGCAAGACCTCGGCTGGCTTGTATGGGAGTTTAACATGGCGAAGAAGATCACGGGTTTCGTGAAGCTTCAGGTGCCGGCCGGGGCGGCCAATCCGTCGCCCCCGATCGGTCCCGCGCTCGGTCAGCGCGGCTTGAACATCATGGAGTTTTGCAAGGCCTTCAATGCGCGCACCGCGCAGATGGAGAAGGGGACGCCGATTCCCGTCGTCATCACGGCCTATGGCGATCGCTCCTTCACCTTCGAGATGAAGCTGCCGCCGGTTTCTTATTTTCTGAAGAAGGCGTCCGGCATCACGTCGGGATCGAAGACGGCGGGCCGCGGCTTCGCCGGGAAGATCTCCAAGGCGCAGATCCGCGAGATCGCCGAGAAGAAAATGCCCGATCTGAATTGCGCGTCGGTCGACGCCGCGATGACGATGATCGAAGGCTCCGCCCGGTCTATGGGCCTTGAGATTACGGGGTAAGAACATGGCTCACATTGGAAAGCGCATCAGCAAGGCGCGCGAAGGCATCGACCGGGTGAAGCTCTACCCTATCCGCGACGCAATCGCGCTCATCAAGGAGCGGGCCAGCGCGAAATTCGACGAAACCGTTGAAATCGCGATGAATCTTGGCGTCGATCCGAAGCACGCGGACCAGATGGTGCGCGGCGTCGTCAATCTCCCCAACGGCACCGGCCGCACGCTGCGCGTCGCCGTCTTCGCCCGTGGCGCGAAGGCCGACGAGGCGACGGCGGCGGGAGCCGATATTGTCGGCGCGGAGGATCTTGTCGCGAGCGTGCAGGGCGGGACCATCGCCTTCGACCGCTGCATCGCGACGCCCGATATGATGCCGCTCGTCGGCCGTCTCGGCAAGGTGCTCGGCCCGCGCGGCCTGATGCCGAACCCGAAGGTCGGAACGGTCACCATGGACGTCGCCGCCGCGGTCAAGGCCTCGAAAGGCGGGGCGGTCGAGTTCCGTGTCGAAAAGGCCGGGATCATCCAGGGCAGCGTCGGCAAGGCGTCCTTCGATGACGACAAGCTCGCCGAAAATATCGCGGCTTTCGTTGACGCCGTGGCCAAGGCCAAGCCACAGGGGGCCAAGGGCACCTATATTCAGCGCGTCGCGATCTCCTCGACGATGGGTCCGGGAGTCAAGGTCGACCCCGCGACGCTGACCGCCTGAGGCGTTAATCGCGATTTATTGCTTGACATCGGCCGAAAATTTGCTCGGGGCCTTGGCAGCGCCGATCGGTTGGTCTAAATAGAGTGTTCGGGGCTGATCCGTGATGGCGCCCCGCACCCATAAAGCTTCCGCGATCGCGAGCCGTCTATTTGACTTACGGGTTCAGTCTGTTGGCAAATAGGGTTCGTTGTCCGGTGGATAAGGCTGGAGGATAGACGGCGACGTCTGTCCTTTCCGGCCATGTCCTGTCCAAGACTGCAGGCGCCAAGCTCTCGGGCGAGGCTTAATTTCCCATCCAGTTCCGGTTCGTCCGGACGGGGAGGGGAGGCCAGCATAGACGGGGTCGATGACAAAGTTTCGGATGTGAGGCCGGCTTGCCGGCCCCTGTCCTTCGATTTTGGTCTACTCCCTCTGTCCGGAGCGGCTCGTTCGTTCCGGGGACAGGCACAGCGCCGTTGCGGCGCGGGTTCGCCCGCAAACCGCCGCGGCAAATGCAGCCCGCGGGCCCGGCCTCTCAATCAGGAGGCCGATTTGGCCCGCTCCAGGAGAAAGCACTGTGGACAGAGCGGAAAAGAAGGAATGCGTCGAGTCGCTTTCCGAAGTCTTCAAATCGACTTCGGTTGTCGTCGTTGCGCATTATTCCGGCCTGACAGTGGCTCAGATGCAGAATTTGCGCAAGCAAATGCGCGCAGCCGGAGCCGCCGTGCAGGTCGCCAAGAACCGTCTCGTCAAGATCGCTTTGGAGGGTTCGGAGGTCGCTTCGATCGCCGACCTCATGCGTGGCCCGACCCTGATCGCCTATTCGGAGGATCCGGTGGCGGCGGCTAAGGCCGCCGTGGCTTTCGCCAAGGACAACGACAAGCTCGTGATCCTCGGCGGGGCGATGGGCAAGACCGCGTTGAACGCGGACGCCGTGAAGTCGCTTGCGACCATGCCGTCCCTCGATGAACTGCGCGCCAAGCTCGTCGGCCTCATTCAGGCCCCGGCGACCAAGCTCGCCCAGCTCACCAATGCGCCGGCCGCCAAGCTCGCGCGGGTCTTTTCGGCTTACGCCGAAAAAGACGCCGCCTGACGGCCATTTCTTGACAGACCAACATCATCAATTGACCAATCGAAGGAACTGACATGGCTAATCTTGAAAAAATCGTCGAGGATCTCTCGAGCCTGACCGTGCTCGAGGCGGCGGAGCTCGCCAAGCTGCTTGAAGAGAAGTGGGGCGTCTCGGCCGCCGCCGCCGTCGCTGTCGCCGCTGGTCCCGCTGCGTCCGCCGCCGCGGCTCCTGTCGAGGAGCAGACCGAGTTCACCGTCGTGCTGGCGGCCATCGGCGACAAGAAGATCGAAGTGATCAAGGAAGTTCGCGCCGTGACCGGCCTCGGCCTCAAGGAGGCCAAGGATCTTGTCGAGGCCGCGCCGAAGCCCGTCAAGGAAGGCGTCACCAAGGAAGAGGCTGAGAAGATCAAGGCCGCTCTCGAAAAGGCCGGCGCGAAAGTCGAGCTTAAGTGAGATCGATCGCTGCGGCGATTGCAATCTGAATAACGGCGGCGCCTCGGAAACGGGGGGCCGTCGAACTGTTGCCGGAAGGTCGTGTTCGAGCCTTGCGGTTAAACGCGGCGCCAGAGCGTGGTGCCGGAAAGTTGCCGACTTTCCGGACGGACATCACGCTCCAGATCGTCGGACTCGATCGCGTTTCATGATTTTGGACTGGTTCAGTTCAAAATCATCGCGATCTGAAGCCGCGCCGCGGGGATCGAACGGTCCCGCTCCCAGCGTCCGAACTGGGGGCGGATGAGGCGATCGCCCGTTGGGGAGATCGCCGTTTTGAAAGGTGCGAGAGCGACATGGCTCATTTTTCAGCGCAGACATTCAACGGCCGTAAGCGTATCCGCAAATTTTTTGGCCACATCCGCGAAGTCGCGGAAATGCCCAATCTGATTGAAGTTCAAAAAGCATCCTACGATCAGTTCCTCCTCGTCGACGAGCCGCAGGGCGGCCGTCCCGACGAAGGGTTGCAGTCCGTCTTCAAATCGGTGTTTCCGATTTCGGATTTCTCCAACACCGCTCTCCTCGAATTCGTGAAATATGAATTCGAGCCGCCGAAATATGACGTCGACGAGTGCCGCCAGCGAGGCATGACCTTTGCCGCGCCGTTGAAGGTCACGTTGCGTCTCATCGTGTTCGACGTCGATCCCGACACCGCGGCGCGGTCGGTCAAGGACATCAAGGAGCAGGACGTCTATATGGGCGACATGCCGCTCATGACGATGAACGGCACCTTCATCGTCAACGGCACCGAGCGCGTCATCGTCTCGCAGATGCACCGTTCGCCGGGCGTGTTCTTCGACCACGACAAGGGCAAGAGCCATTCGTCGGGCAAGCTCCTGTTTGCGGCGCGCATCATCCCTTATCGCGGCTCCTGGCTCGACATCGAATTCGACGCCAAGGACATCGTCTATGCCCGCATCGACCGCCGCCGCAAGATTCCGGCGACCTCGGTGCTCTATGCGCTCGGTATGGACGGCGAAGAGATTCTCTCGACCTTCTACAAGACCATTCCTGTCACGCGCGACAAGGAAGGATGGCGCCAGCCGTTCGACGCCGAGCGGCTGAAGGGCCTCAAGGCCGTCGTCGATCTTCTCGACGCGGAAACGGGCGAGGTCGTGCTTGAAGCCGGCAAGAAGCTGACGGCGCGCACCGCGCGCCAGCTGGCCGAGCGCGGATTGAAGTTCCTGCGCATGCAGGACGAGGACCTCCACGGCCAGTATATCGCGACCGATCTTTACGATTCCGCGACCGGCGAAATCTTCGCCGAAGCCGGCGAGGAGATCACCGTCAAGACGCTGCCGCTCTTGATCGAGGCGGGCTTCGACGAGCTGCCGCTGCTCGATATCGACCACATCAACATCGGCCCCTATATCCGCAACACGCTGCACGTCGACAAGAACAAGGCGCGCGAAGAGGCTTTGTTCGACATCTACCGCGTGATGCGTCCCGGCGAGCCGCCGACGCTCGACTCGGCCGAGGCGATGTTCCATTCGCTGTTCTTCGATTCCGAGCGCTATGATCTTTCCGCGGTCGGACGCGTCAAGATGAACATGCGCATGGATCTCGACGCGGCGGACACGGTGCGCACCCTGCGCAAGGAAGACATCATCGCGGTGATGCGCGCGCTCGTCGATTTGCGCGACGGACGCGGCGAGATCGACGACATCGACCATCTCGGCAACCGGCGCGTGCGCTCGGTGGGCGAGCTCATGGAAAATCAGTATCGTCTCGGCCTGCTGAGGATGGAGCGCGCCATCAAGGAGCGTATGTCCTCCGTCGATATCGACACGGTGATGCCGCAGGATCTCATCAACGCCAAGCCGGCGGCCGCCTCGGTGCGTGAATTCTTCGGCTCCTCGCAGCTGTCGCAGTTCATGGATCAGACCAATCCGCTGTCCGAGATCACGCATAAGCGCCGTCTGTCGGCGCTTGGGCCGGGCGGCCTCACCCGCGAGCGCGCCGGCTTCGAGGTGCGCGACGTGCATCCGACCCATTACGGCCGCATCTGCCCGATCGAGACGCCGGAAGGCCCGAACATCGGCCTCATCAACTCGCTCGCCACCTTCGCGCGCGTCAACAAATACGGCTTCATCGAAGCGCCCTACCGCCGCGTCAAGGAAAACCGCGTCAGCGACGAGGTCGTCTATCTGTCGGCGATGGAGGAGAGCAAATATTACGTGGCGCAGGCCAATGCGCCGCTCGACGCCGACAGCGGCCTGACGGAAGACCTCGTCGTCTGCCGCCACGCCGGCGATGTCGTCATGGTGCCGCGCGAGCGCGTCGATTTCATGGACGTGTCGCCAAAGCAGCTCGTCTCGGTCGCGGCGGCGTTGATTCCGTTCCTTGAGAACGACGACGCCAACCGCGCGCTGATGGGCTCGAACATGCAGCGCCAAGCCGTTCCGCTGGTGCGCGCAGATGCGCCGCTCGTCGGCACAGGCATGGAGGCGGTGGTCGCGCGCGATTCCGGCGCCGCCATCGCGGCCCGCCGCACCGGCTATATCGACCAGATCGACGCCACACGTATCGTCGTGCGCGCGACGGAAGAGTCTGACCCGAGCAAGCCCGGCGTCGACATCTACCGGCTGATGAAGTTCCAGCGCTCGAACCAGTCGACCTGCGTCAACCAGAAGCCTCTGGTGCGCGTCGGCGATTTTGTGCGCAAGGGCGACATTATCGCTGACGGCCCTTCGACCGACCTCGGCGATCTCGCGCTCGGCCGCAACGTGCTCGTCGCCTTCATGCCCTGGAATGGCTACAACTTCGAGGATTCGATCCTGCTCAATGAGCGGATCGTCAAGGACGACGTATTCACCTCGATTCACATCGATGAATTCGAGGTGATGGCGCGCGACACCAAGCTCGGCCCGGAAGAGATTACGCGCGACATTCCAAACGTCTCGGAAGAGGCGCTGAAGAATCTCGATGAAGCCGGCATCGTCTACATCGGCGCCGAAGTGCAGGCGGGCGATATTCTCGTCGGCAAGATCACGCCGAAGGGCGAGAGCCCGATGACGCCGGAAGAAAAGCTGCTGCGCGCCATCTTCGGCGAGAAAGCGTCCGATGTGCGCGACACCTCGCTGCGCGTGCCGCCGGGCGTCACGGGCACGATCGTCGAGGTGCGCGTGTTCAACCGGCACGGCGTCGAAAAGGACGAGCGCGCCCAGGCGATCGAGCGCGAAGAGATTGAACGGCTCGCCAAGGACCGCGACGACGAACTCGCGATCCTCGACCGCAACGTCTATGCGCGTCTGATCGACGTGCTCGCCGGCAAGAAAGCCATCGCCGGTCCGAAGGGCTTCAAGAAAGACACGGTGCTGACGCGGGACATCATCGAGGAATATCCGCGCTCGCAATGGTGGATTTTTGCGATCGAGAACGACCAGACGATGGGCGAGCTCGAGGCCATGCGCAAGCAGTACGATGAATCGAAGAAAGGCCTCGAAAGCCGCTTCCTCGACAAGGTCGAAAAGCTCCAGCGCGGCGACGAGCTGTCGCCGGGCGTCATGAAGATGGTCAAGGTCTTCGTCGCGGTGAAGCGCAAGATCCAGCCGGGCGACAAGATGGCCGGACGGCACGGCAACAAGGGCGTCGTCTCGAAGATCGTGCCGCAGGAGGATATGCCCTTCCTCGCGGACGGGACGCCGGTCGACATCGTGCTCAATCCGCTCGGCGTGCCAAGCCGGATGAATGTCGGGCAGATTCTCGAGACGCATCTTGGCTGGGCCTGCGCCGGCCTTGGGCGGCAGGTGGCCGAGACGGTCAACGCCTATATGCGCAATCAGGACGCTGGCCCGCTGCGCGCGAAGCTCGGCGAGATTTATGACGCCAAGGCCGAATTCGACGCCCTGGACGACAATGTCGTCGTCGAGATTGGCGAAAATCTGCGCCGCGGCGTGCCGATCGCAACGCCGGTATTCGACGGCGCGCATGAGGCCGACATTGTGGTGATGCTCGAACAGGCGGGTCTCGACCCGTCCGGGCAATCGACCGTCTATGACGGGCGCACCGGCGAGGCCTTCGATCGTAAAGTGACGGTCGGCTACATCTATATGCTGAAGCTGCACCATCTCGTCGACGACAAGATCCATGCGCGTTCGATCGGTCCCTACAGCCTCGTCACCCAGCAACCGCTTGGCGGCAAGGCGCAGTTCGGCGGCCAGCGCTTCGGCGAAATGGAAGTGTGGGCGCTCGAAGCCTATGGCGCCGCCTACACGCTGCAGGAAATGCTGACCGTGAAGTCGGACGACGTCGCCGGCCGCACCAAGGTCTATGAATCGATCGTGCGCGGCGACGACGCCTTCGAGTCCGGCATCCCCGAGAGCTTCAACGTGCTCGTCAAGGAGATGCGCTCGCTCTGCCTCAACGTCGAGCTGACCATGTCGAACAAGGTCGCGCTGCCGCCACAGGCCGAGGCAGCCGAATAATTCGCGCCGGAACACCCTGCGGCGCGCACCTTTTCGGGCGGCGCGCCGCGTCCCGCAATTTTGGTTTCCGGCACGGGAGCGCGCCTTTGTCGCGCGCCGTCCCAAGCATCAGGAGATGGCAATGAATCAAGAGGTCATGAATCTCTTCAATCCGGTCGTGCAGCCGCAGGCGTTCGACCAGATTCAGATATCGATCGCCAGTCCGGAAAAGATTCTGTCCTGGTCGTTCGGCGAGATCAAGAAGCCCGAGACGATCAACTACCGCACCTTCAAGCCGGAGCGCGACGGTCTGTTCTGCGCGCGCATTTTTGGTCCGATCAAGGACTATGAGTGCCTGTGCGGCAAGTACAAGCGGATGAAATACAAGGGCGTCATCTGCGAAAAATGCGGCGTTGAGGTCACGCTGTCGCGCGTCCGGCGCGAGCGCATGGGCCATATTTCGCTGGCCGCTCCTGTGGCGCATATCTGGTTCCTGAAATCGCTTCCCTCGCGCATCGGGCTGTTGCTCGACATGACGCTGAAGGATCTCGAGCGCATTCTCTATTTCGAATCCTACATTGTGCTCGACCCCGGCCTGACGCCGCTGAAGGACCGCCAGCTTCTGAACGAGGAGGATCATCTCCGCGCGCAGGACGAATATGGCCAGGATTCCTTCACGGCGATGATCGGCGCCGAGGCGATCCGCGAGATCCTGCGCAACATGGACCTGCCGGCGATCGCCGAGCGGCTCAAGATCGAGATCGCGCAATCGACGACGGAGCTGAAGCCGAAGAAGCTCGCCAAGCGCCTGAAGATCATCGAGGCTTTCATGCATTCCGGCAACAAGCCGGAGTGGATGATCCTGACCGAAGTGCCCGTCATTCCGCCGGACCTGCGCCCGCTGGTTCCGCTCGACGGCGGCCGCTTTGCGACCTCCGATCTCAACGATCTCTACCGCCGCGTCATCAACCGCAACAACCGGTTGAAGCGCCTCATCGAATTGCGCGCGCCGGACATCATCGTGCGCAATGAGAAGCGCATGCTGCAGGAGGCGGTCGACGCGCTGTTCGACAACGGTCGACGCGGCCGCGTCATCACGGGCGCCAACAAGCGTCCGCTGAAGTCGCTGGCCGACATGCTGAAAGGCAAGCAGGGCCGCTTCCGCCAGAATCTGCTCGGCAAGCGCGTCGATTATTCCGGCCGTTCGGTGATCGTCGTCGGTCCGGATCTGAAGCTGCATCAGTGCGGCCTGCCGAAGAAGATGGCGCTCGAACTGTTCAAGCCCTTCATCTATTCGCGCCTTGACGCCAAGGGTCTGTCGGCCACCGTCAAGCAGGCTAAAAAACTGGTCGAGAAGGAAAAGCCGGAAGTCTGGGACATCCTCGATGAGGTGATCCGCGAACATCCGGTGATGCTGAACCGCGCCCCGACCCTGCATCGCCTCGGCATCCAGGCCTTCGAGCCGAAGCTGATCGAGGGCAAGGCGATCCAGCTGCATCCGCTTGTCTGCGCCGCCTTCAACGCGGATTTCGACGGCGATCAGATGGCGGTCCACGTGCCGCTGTCGCTGGAGGCGCAGCTTGAAGCGCGCGTCCTGATGATGTCGACCAACAACATCCTGCATCCGGCCAATGGTCTGCCGATCATTGTGCCGAGCCAGGACATTGTGCTTGGCCTCTATTATGTGTCGCTGATGCGCGATGGCGAGCCCGGGCAGGGCATGGCCTTCTCGAATATCGGCGAAGTGGAGCACGCCATTCACGCCAAGGCCGTCACCCTGCACACCAAGATCAAGGGCAGGGCCTGGACCTATGACGGCGAGGGCAAGCGCCAGGCGAAAATCTTCGACACGACTCCGGGCCGTCTCATCCTTGGCCAGCTGATGCCGAAGCACCCCAAGATTCCATTCGACGTCGTGAACAAGCTCATGACGAAGAAGGAAATCTCGAACATGATCGACGTCGTCTACCGCAACTGCGGTCAGAAGGAGACGGTCATTTTCTGCGACCGCATCATGGCGCTCGGATTCCGCGAGGCGTTCAAGGCCGGCATTTCCTTCGGCAAGGACGACATGGTGGTGCCGGAGACGAAGCCGAAGATCATCGCCGACACCAGCGCGCTCGCCAAGGAATATGAGCAGCAGTACAATGACGGTCTGATCACCCAGGGCGAAAAATACAACAAGGTCGTCGACGCCTGGGCGAAATGCTCGGACAAGCTCGCCGAAGAAATGATGGCGCGCATTTCCGCCGTTCACAAGGACGACGCCGGCCGCGACAAGCCGATCAACTCGATCTACATGATGTCGCATTCGGGAGCGCGCGGTTCGCCGACGCAGATGAAGCAGCTCGCCGCCATGCGTGGCCTGATGGCCAAGCCCTCGGGCGAGATCATCGAGAGCCCGATCATCTCGAACTTCAAGGAAGGCCTCACCGTGCTCGAGTACTTCAACTCGACGCATGGCGCCCGTAAAGGTCTTGCCGACACCGCCTTGAAGACCGCGAACTCAGGCTATCTGACGCGTCGTCTCGTCGACGTCGCGCAGGATTCGATCATCACCATGGTCAATTGCGGCTCGAAGGGCGGCATCCGCATGCGCGCCATTCTTGACGCGGGCCAGGTCGTCGCCTCGCTCGCGATCCGCATTCTCGGCCGCACGACGGCCGAGGACCTGAAGGATCTCGACGGCGAAATCATCGTCGCCGCCGGCGAGATGATCCAGGAATGGCACATCGACCGCATCAACGCCGCCGGCATTCAGGAGGTGAAGATCCGCTCGGTGCTGACCTGCGAGGCCAAAAACGGCGTCTGCGGCACCTGCTACGGCCGCGACCTTGCGCGCGGCACGCCGGTCAACATGGGCGAGGCCGTTGGCGTCATCGCGGCGCAGTCGATCGGCGAGCCCGGCACCCAGCTCACCATGCGCACCTTCCACATCGGCGGCGCGGCGCAGATCGCGGATCAGTCGTTCGTCGAGTCCAATTTCGATGGCGTCATCCGTATTCGCAACCGGCATCTGTCCCGCAACACCGACGGCGATCTCATGGTCATGGCGCGCAACGTCGCCGTGGTCATCGAGGGGCCGGACGGTACCGAGCGGGCGGTTCATCGCGTGCAATATGGCGCGCGCATGAAGGTCGATGAGGGCGATCAGATCCGGCGCGGCCAGCGCATCGCCGAATGGGACCCCTATACGCGGCCGATCCTGACCGAGATCGACGGAATCATCGGCTTCGAGGATCTCGTCGAGGGCGCTTCGATGACCGAGACGATCGACGAAGCGACGGGCATCGCCAAGCGCATGGTCATCGACTGGCGTTTGAACCAGCGCTCGGCGACCTTGAAGCCGGCAATCGTGATCAAAGGCGCGGACGGCAAGATCGGCAAGCTGCTGCGCGGCGGCGAAGCCCGCTATCCGCTGCCGGTCGAATCGATCATCGGCGTCGATCCGGGCGGCTCGGTCCGCGCGGGCGACATCATCGCCCGTATCTCGATGGATTCGGCGAAGACGCGCGACATCACCGGCGGTCTGCCGCGCGTCGCCGAATTGTTCGAGGCGCGGCGCCCGAAAGATCACGCGATCATCGCCGAGGCGTCGGGGACGGTCCAGTTCGGGCGCGACTACAAGAACAAGACCCGCATCTCGATCATCCCGAATGAGGAAGACGCCGAGCCGATCGAATATCTGATCCCGAAAGGCAAGCACATCCATCTTCAGGACGGCGATGTGGTCGAAAAGGGCGATTATATCGTCGACGGCAATCCTGCGCCGCACGACATCCTGGCGATCAAGGGCGTCGAGGAGCTCGCCGCCTATCTCGTCAATGAGATCCAGGAGGTCTATCGCCTGCAGGGCGTCGCCATCAACGACAAGCATATCGAGGTGATCGTCCGGCAGATGCTGCAGAAGGTGGATATCGTCGATCCGGGCGACACCGACTTCCTCGCCAATGAGCAGGTCGATCAGGTCGAACTCGACGCCGCCAACACCAAGGCGCTGGAGGAGGGCGGCAAGCCGGCTACCTCGACGCCGGTCCTGCTCGGCATCACCAAGGCGTCGCTGCAGACGCGCTCCTTCATCTCCGCCGCCTCCTTCCAGGAGACGACGCGCGTCCTGACCGAAGCCGCAGTCAACGGCAAGGCCGATACGCTCGAGGGGTTGAAGGAAAATGTGATCGTCGGACGGCTGATCCCGGCCGGCACCGGCGCGGCCATGGCTAAGCTGAAGCGCGTCGCCTTGATGCGCGACGAGCTGATCCTGGCGCAAAAGAGCGCCAGCGCGGCAGAAACGCCCGTGCCGCTGTTGCCCCCGGCCGAGTCTGTGCCGCAGGAATAGCAAAGCCGCGACGAGGCGACCATCGAGCTGAAAGGAGCATGACTCTCGGGTCATGCTCCTTTTTTATTGCGGCAGGGGGGCCGGCGCCTTGGAGCAAGCTTCGCGATAGTTTGATCGATCAGAGTTTTAAGGGGCTGATGCGCCCTGCGTTTTTGCGTTTTCTTCGCCTCATGCGCGTGCCATTGTGGGCGCTGCAAGGGCAATTCGGGTTCCACCATGCATGCAGCAAGACGCAGCGTCGTAGCTTTGGCCGCACTCCTTCTGATCGCTGCATTTGGCGCGCCGGAGGCCGCGTTTGCGCAATGGCGCAGCTATGGCGGCTATGAGGCCTATCCCTTCTATCCGCCGGCGCCTTTGCCGGCCTATCCCGACTATCCGTTGCCGCCCGGCGCGCGGCCCTATGGCTCGCAACCCGTCGCGCGCGGGGGCGATCCCTATTATGGCGGCTACTATCCCGACGCCGAGCCGCGCGGCGAAGCCTACGAGCCGCATGGCGGCGACCCGAGGAGTTCGGAACTCGCGGTCAACCACAATCAGCGAACCGCCATGGTGGTGCCAAATCCCACCAATGAGCCACCGGGCACGATCGTCATCGACACCCGTTCGCGGCATCTCTATCTAGTGCAGCCGGGCGGCAGGGCGATCCAATATGGCATCGGCGTCGGACGGCAAGGTTTTGAATGGAAGGGGACGGCGCGGATCGGGCGCAAGGCCGAATGGCCGCGCTGGATTCCGCCGAAGGAAATGCTGGCGCGGCGCCCTGATCTGCCGGAGTCGATGGAGGGCGGGCTTGAAAATCCGCTCGGCGCGCGCGCGCTCTATCTCTATCAAGGCAACAAGGACACGCTGTTTCGCATCCACGGCACCAATGAGCCGAATACGATAGGGCAGGCGGTGTCGTCCGGCTGCATCCGCATGATGAACGCCGATGTCATGGATCTTTACGAGCGGGTTGGCGTCGGCGTGCGGGTGGTTGTGTTGTAGGCATGGTGAGTTGCCCGAGCAGCTGTCGACACAGAGATGCGTCGCATCTTAATGAGTGTCGAACTCATCCAGCAGTAAATCGTATTCAAGGTGCGCGTAGAGTTCGAGAAAGTACTGCCGCATCGGATCAGTCACTTCAATGAAACGCACTTCCATGCGTTTTATCAGCTCGATTTGTTCAAGAAACACAGTCAAAAAAGCGTCGTCGCGAAATAAAGCTGCCGCTCCGCCTGCGGGTCTATATGTCGCGACCTTGCCGAGTATTTTTCGCGTTCGCTTCATCGCGAAGGAAGCCGAGTGGCGGCTCTTGGCAACATGGCCGCGCAGACGGGCCTCCAAATTCCGGGTGCGGCCTACATGAACTGCACGTCCATTTTCATCAAACGCGTACATGCCTGATTTTGCTTTTTGAGAAACGCCTTTCGCTAAAATTGCCTCTGGGGAAGCAAGCCGCCTAAACAAATCCGGGATTTCCTGCGCTGCCTTAAAGAAGCGGTCGTTCAAAACCGCGCTTTCCGCATTGTCGGACATAGGCATCGAACTCAAGGCGATTGATTGGGCGACGGGCGCGCCCGCGGTTGCCGCGCTCGTCGCCATAGTTCTACCGCGGCAGCACACTCGCGCCCATCAGGAACATATCGACCGATTGCGCCGCCTGGCGCCCTTCGCGAATGGCCCAGACCACCAGCGACTGGCCGCGGCGCATGTCGCCGCAGGCGAACACCTTGTCGAGCGAGGTTTTGTAGCTCGTCTGATCGGCCGCGACATTGCCGCGCGGATCGAGGCTGACGCCGAGCGCCGCCAGCATGCCTTCTTGCACGGGCGAGACGAAGCCCATGGCCAGCAGCACGAGGTCGGCCCTTATGTCGAACTCGCTACCGGGAATTTCCTTCAGTTTTTCATCGACATGGACGCAGACGATCTTCTTGACGACGCCGTCCTCGCCATGGATCGCTTTGGTCAGAACCGAGAATTCGCGTTTAGCCCCTTCTTCCTGAGAGGAGGAGGTCCGCAATTTCAGCGGCCAGTTCGGCCAGGTCAGGAGCTTATTCTCTTTTTCCGGCGGGATCGGCATGATCTCAAGCTGGGTGACGGACAGCGCCCCCTGCCGGATCGACGTGCCGATGCAGTCGGAGCCGGTGTCGCCGCCGCCGATGACAATGACATGTTTCGCCGCGGCAAGAATCGGCTCGTTGCTCTGGACAGGCTCGCGGCTGACGCGGCGGTTCTGCTGTGGCAGAAACTCCATCGCGAAATGGACGCCGGAGAGGTCGCGGCCGGGGACCGGCAGATCTCGCGGCTTCTCGGCGCCGCCGGCGAGCACCACGGCGTCATAATCATTGACGAGCGTCGCCGCCCCGATGTCGATCCCGACATTGACGTTGACATGGAACTCGACGCCCTCGGCCTGCATCTGATCGACGCGGCGGTCGATGATATGTTTCTCCATCTTGAAGTCGGGGATGCCGTAGCGCAACAATCCGCCGGGCTTACCGTTCTTCTCGAAGACATGCACTTCATGGCCGACGCGGGCGAGCTGCTGCGCGCAGGCAAGACCGGCCGGCCCGGAGCCGACGACGGCGATCTTCTTGCCGGTCTTCTTCGTCGCTATTTCGGGCGGCAGCCAGCCGTTCACCCACGCCCGATCGACGATCGCGCATTCGATTGTCTTGATCGTTACAGGCTGGTCGTTGAGGTTCAGCGTGCAGGATCCTTCGCACGGGGCGGGACACACTCTGCCGGTGAATTCGGGGAAATTATTGGTCGAATGGAGATTGCGGGAGGCCTCCTCCCAGTCCGAATGAAAGACGAGATCGTTCCAGTCGGGGATCTGATTGTTGACGGGGCATCCGGTGTGGCAATAGGGGATGCCGCAATTCATGCAGCGGGCCGCTTGATCCTTGGTCGCCTCTTCCGACAACGGAATGACGAACTCCTTATAATGGCGAATCCGGTCGGACGCGGGCGCATAGCGCCGGTCCCGCCGGTCAATCTCCAAGAACCCTGTCACCTTGCCCATAAAAGCCCCTTCGACGGCGTTTCCCGTCCGCAACTCGCCCTGGTCACGTTCTGGCGCGTTCTCTGCCGCAAGGCCTCGAATGCGCGCCGATCAACAAGCAGGATCCGCGCCTCTGGCGAGCCGGCGTCCCGGCTTGACAGAGGCGCGGCCCGCTCCCCTTACATTCCGACCGCCGCCATCAAGGTGCGGCCCTGATCCAGCTTCATCTCTTCGATGGCGCGGCGATATTCGACCGGCATCACCTTGCGGAATTTGTGCCGGTATTCGTCCCAATTCTCAAGGATCAGCTCCGCCCGCGCCGAGCCTGTGTATTCGGCGTGATTTGAGATCAGCTGATGCAGGCGCTCTGCGTCGAAGCGGGTCATATCGCCCATCACATCGACGAGCCCGTGCGAGTCGAGATCGCCGCCCTGATGATAGCTGTCCTGCATCGCCTGTTCTTCTTCCTCGAGCGGCTGCAACTCGACCATCGCCATATTGCAGCGCTGCGCGAAATTTCCCGCCTCGTCGAGCACATAGGCGATGCCGCCAGACATGCCGGCGGCGAAGTTGCGCCCCGTCGAGCCGATGACGACGACGATCCCGCCCGTCATATATTCGCAGCCGTGATCGCCGACGCCCTCGACCACCGCGACCGCGCCGGAATTGCGCACGGCGAAACGTTCTCCGGCGACGCCGGAGAAATAACACTCGCCGGCAATGGCGCCATAGAGCGCGGTGTTGCCGACGATGATCGCCTCGTCCGCAAGGACGCGCGATGTGGCGGGAGGCCGGATGATGATCTTGCCGCCGGAGAGTCCCTTGCCGACATAGTCATTGGCCTGCCCATCGAGCTGCAGCCTCACGCCGGCGGCGAGCCAGGCGCCAAAACTCTGGCCGGCGGTGCCCGCAGCGAAAATGCTGATCGTATCCGCCGGCAGGCCGACATGCCCGTAGCGTTTGGCGATCTCGCCGGACAACATGCTCCCGGTCGCGCGATCGGTGTTGTGGATCGGCGTTTCGATCGTCACCTTGGTCCGCGCTTCAAGCGCGGGCATTGCCTGCGCAATCAGCTTGCGGTCGAGCACCTTGTCGAGCCCATGGTTCTGGGTCGTCGAGCGGTGGATTGTCTCGCCGGGCCCAGGCTCGGGCTTATGGAACAGTTTGGTGAAGTCGAGCCCTTGCGCCTTCCAATGTGTGATCGCCTTTTGCTTGTCGAGCATCTGCATCTGCCCGACCATTTCGTCGACGGTGCGATAGCCCATCTGCGCCATCAGACCGCGCACTTCCTCCGCAATGAAGAAGAAGAAGTTGATGACATGTTCAGGCAGGCCGACGAAGCGCTTGCGCAGCACCGGGTCCTGCGTCGCGACGCCGACGGGGCAGGTGTTCAGGTGACATTTGCGCATCATGATGCAGCCCGCCGCGACGAGCGGCGCGGTGGCGAAGCCGAATTCGTCGGCGCCGAGCAGCGCTCCGACGATGACGTCGCGCCCGGTGCGCAAGCCGCCGTCGACCTGCACCGCGATGCGCGTGCGCAGGCGATTGAGGACAAGCGTCTGTTGCGTCTCGGCGAGCCCGATTTCCCATGGGCTGCCGGCATGTTTGATGGAGGTCAGCGGCGAAGCGCCGGTGCCGCCCTCATAGCCCGATATGGTGACGTGATCCGCGCGCGCCTTGGACACGCCGGCCGCAACCGTGCCGACGCCGATCTCGGAGACGAGTTTTACGGAGATCATCGCCGCCGGATTGACGTTTTTAAGATCGGTGATGAGCTGCGCCAGATCCTCGATTGAATAGATGTCATGATGCGGCGGCGGCGAAATCAGGCCGACCCCTTGCGTCGAATGACGCACCTTGGCGATCACGGCGTCGACCTTATGGCCGGGTAGCTGGCCGCCTTCGCCGGGTTTTGCGCCCTGCGCCATCTTGATCTGGATCATGTCGGCGTTCATGAGATATTCGGCAGTGACGCCGAACCGTCCCGAGGCGACCTGCTTGATTGCCGAGCGCATCGAATCGCCGTTGGGGAGTGGCTTGTAGCGATCCGATTCCTCGCCGCCTTCGCCGGTGTTCGA
Source organism: Methylocella silvestris (assembly GCF_002891535.1). Classification (GTDB taxonomy): domain Bacteria; phylum Pseudomonadota; class Alphaproteobacteria; order Rhizobiales; family Beijerinckiaceae; genus Methylocapsa; species Methylocapsa silvestris_A. Next base: position 656,654 of record NZ_PDZR01000001.1, read on the forward strand.
TTTGCCGCCAATCCGGTTCATGGCGATCGCGAGCGTCGTATGCGCCTCGCGCGAAATCGAGCCATAGGACATGGCGCCCGTCGAGAAGCGCCGGACGATCGTCGCCGCCGATTCAACTTCCTCGATCGGAACCGGCGTACGGCCGTCCTCTTCGGCGGTCTTGATGCGGAACAGCGACCGGATCGTCAACGGATTGGCGGTTTCCTCGTTGAGCAGCGCGGCATAGGCCTTGTAGGCGTCCGAATTGTTGCCGCGCACGGCGTGTTGCAGCAGTGTCACCGATTGCGGCGTCCAGGAATGCGCCTCGCCGCGGATGCGGAAGGCGTAATCGCCGCCGACGCCGAGCGCGTTGCGGTAGACCGGCGAATCGCCGAAGGCGTCCTTGTGGCGGCGCTCCGTTTCCTGCGCGATCTCCTTGAGGCCGACGCCGCCGATGTGGGTCGCGGTGCCGGTGAAATATTTCGCGACGAAATCGTCGGCGAGGCCCACGGCGTCGAAGATCTGCGCGCCGCAATAGGATTGATAGGTCGAAATGCCCATCTTCGACATGACCTTGAGAAGACCCTTGTCGACCGATTTGATGAAGCGCTTGCACGCTTCATAGCCGTCGACCTCCTCCGGAAACTCGTCGGCCATCGCGGCCAGGGTTTCGAAGGCGAGATAGGGGTTGATCGCTTCGGCGCCATAGCCGGCGAGCAGCGCGAAATGGTGCACCTCGCGCGCCTCGCCGGTCTCGACGACAAGACCGACCGAGGTCCGCAGCCCCTTGCGGATCAGATGATGATGGACGGCGGCGGTGGCGAGCAGCGCCGGAATCGGGATGCGGTCCGGGCCGGCGAGGCGATCCGAGAGGATGATGATGTTGAAGCCGCCCTTCACCGCCTGGTCAGCGCGGTCGCAAAGGCGCGCGATCGCCTCGCCCATGCCCTCGGCGCCGGCGTCCGCCTTATAGGTGATGTCGAGCGTCTTGGTGTCGAAGGTTTCCTCGAAATGGCCGATGGAACGAATCTTTTCGAGATCGCTGTTGGTCAGGATCGGCTGCCGAACCTCGAGCCGCTTCAGCTTCGAGCTGCCGTCATGGTCGAGGATATTCGGCCGCGGACCGATAAAGGACACAAGGCTCATGACCAGCTCTTCGCGGATCGGGTCGATCGGCGGGTTGGTCACCTGCGCGAAATTCTGCTTGAAATAGGTGTAGAGCGGCTTCGAGGCCGAGGACAGCGCCGAGATCGGCGTGTCGGTTCCCATCGACCCGATCGCTTCCTGGCCGGTCACAGCCATTGGCTCCATCAGGATCGCGAGATCCTCCTGCGTGTAGCCGAACGCCTGCTGCCGGTCGAGCAGCGACACGTCGGTGCGGGTCGAGCGCGGCTCGACATGCGGCAGGTCCTCAAGGAAGATCTGCGTGTTCTTGAGCCACTCCGCATAGGGGTGCGAGGTCGCGAGCGCGGTCTTCATCTCGTCGTCCGAGACGATGCGGCCCTGTTCGAGATCGACCAGAAGCATCTTGCCTGGCTGCAGGCGCCATTTGGCGATGATGCGCTCATCCGGAATCGGCAGCACGCCGACCTCGGAGGCGAGCACGACAAGGCCGTCGTCGGTGACGATATAGCGCGCCGGACGCAGGCCGTTGCGATCGAGCGTCGCGCCGATCTGGCGCCCGTCGGTAAAGGCCATCGCCGCCGGGCCGTCCCATGGCTCCATCATGGCGGCGTGATATTCATAGAAGGTGCGCCGCGCATCATTCATCAGCGGATTGCCGGTCCAGGCCTCCGGGATCAGCATCATCATCGCATGGGCGAGCGAGTAGCCGCCCTGCACCAGAAATTCGAGCGCATTGTCGAAACAGGCCGTGTCCGACTGGCCCTCATAGGAGATCGGCCAGAGCTTCGAAATATCGGCGCCGAACAAATCCGAGGCGACCGAGGCCTGCCGCGCCGCCATCCAGTTGACGTTGCCGCGCAGCGTGTTGATCTCGCCATTATGGGCGACCATGCGGAACGGGTGGGTCAGCGACCAGGTCGGGAAAGTGTTGGTCGAGAAGCGCTGATGCACAAGGGCGAGGGCCGACACGAAATTCGGGTCGGTCAGGTCCTTGTAATAGGGGCCGAGTGCGCCGGCGAGCAGCAGTGCCTTGTACACCACTGTCCGGGAGGAGAGCGAAACCGGATAAAAACCCTCGACGCGCGGGTCGCCGAGGTCATGCACGGTGTTCGAGATGACCTTGCGCAAAAGGAACAGCCGCCGCTCGAACTCGGTCTGGTCGGCGGCGTTGGCGCCGCGCTTGATGAAGATCTGGCGGCTGAACGGTTCGGTCGGCTTGACGCTCTCGCCAAGGTTTGACGGATCGACCGGCGTGTCGCGCCAGCCGAGAAAAATCTGACCCTCGTCGGCGACGACCTTCTCGACGATGCCCTCGACGATTTTACGGCCGTCGGGATCGCGCGGCAGGAACAGCGCGCCGACGGCATATTCACCCGGCTCCGGCAGCTCGAAGCCGAGTTCGCGCGCCTTGGCGGCGAAGAAATCATGCGGGATCTGAACCAGCATGCCGCAGCCGTCGCCCGCCTTGGGATCGGCTCCGACAGCGCCGCGATGATCGATATTGAGCAGGATCTGAAGACCCATCTCGACGATCTCATGCGACTTCTTGTTGTGCATATTGGCGACGAAGCCGACGCCGCAGGCGTCATGCTCCCGGTCGGGCGAATAGAGTCCCTGCGCCTTGGGCAGGCCGGGATCGCGGATGGCGCGGGAGAGGGGTTCGCGGGGAGCCGCTGGCTGCGTCGGATCAGTCATCATCTAAACCCTCTTTACGGAATTTTGTGCGCAGCGTCGGAATGAAGCGGCCGGGCGACAAAGAGCGGCTTGCCAACGCAAAGCTTTATGCCCGATTCCTCCCGCCCGCCTCGATCTTTGTCGCGCGGGCGCCTGCGTCTGTCGCGCCGTCGTGACGATTAGTCCATTTTGGCTCGAAACCGAGCGCCTTCAAGAAAATCTTCCACGGCAAGACGTCCTTGCAAGGCGAGGCGTCCTTGTAAGGAAGGGCGCGACGGACGCATCCGAGCCCTTTCGGACGCGAGGTCCCGCAAGAAGCGACGCAGCGCAGTTCGCGGAAAACACGTCAGCATCACTGTCCTATCCGCGGCAGAAAATATGTCATTTGTTTTGCCTTAACAAGAGGCATTCTCAACGATAAGCCTTGGCTGAGACGGGATTTAGAGGTCTTTATCCTCGTCGAGCCGCCGGAGCCTCCCGGCCCGGTCTGTTTAGAAGCATTGCAAGTTGTGCGCCATGGCAAGCTTACGCTTGGGCTTTGCGCGCCGGGCGTCGCCGCCCGCGACAGGACGCAGGAATAATGGATTTTACGAGCGACAATACTTCCGGCGTCAGCGAAAAAATGATGGAGGCGATCCTCAAGGCGAACGCTGGATCGTCCGCGGCCTATGGCGCCGATCCCTTCACTGCGAGAGCCACCGCCCTCTTGAGCGAGATCTTTGAAAAGGAGCTCGCAGTCTTTCTTGTCGCGACCGGTACGGCGGCCAATGCTCTTGCGCTTGGCGCCCTTTGCCCGCCCTGGGGCGCCGTCTTCTGCCATGCGCGCGCCCATATCGTCGACGATGAATGCGGCGCCCCCGAGATGTTCACCGCCGGAGCAAAGCTCGTCGGCGTAGCCGGCGAGGCCGGCCGGATCGCGCCCCCCGCCTTGCGCGAGGCCCTTGCCGCCTTTCCCCGCGGCGCCGTGAAGCAGGTTCAGCCGGCGGCGCTGTCGCTGTCGCAGGCGACGGAAGCCGGCGCGGTCTATGACCTTGCGCAACTCGCCGAGCTCTGCGGCATCGCCCGTGACGCCGGCCTCGGCGTCCATATGGATGGCGCGCGCTTCGCCAACGCTCTCGTCGAACTTGGTTGCTCGCCGGCCGACATGAGCTGGAAAGCCGGGATCGACATTCTGTCTTTCGGCGCGACCAAGAACGGCGCCCTGGCCTGCGAAGCGATTATCGTCTTCGATCCGGCCAAGGCGGCGAGCCTTCCCTTCCAGCGCAAGCGCGGCGGGCACCTCTTGAGCAAGGGCCGTTTTCTGGGCGCGCAGATGGCGGCCTATCTCGAAAACGGCCATTGGCTCGACAATGCGCGCCTCGCCAACGCCCATGCGGCGCGGCTCGCCGCGGGCCTTGCCGAGGCCCCCGGCGTTCGCTTGCCCTGGCCGCGGCAGGCGAATGAGGTTTTTGCGCTCCTGCCCGAGCGGGCCGACGCTGCGCTGCGGGCGGCAGGCGCGCGCTATTATGATTGGTCGGATCGGGACTTCGGCGAAATGCGCCGCGACGGCGAAATTTTCGTGCGGCTGGTCACGTCTTTTGCGACGCAAGCGGCGGACATCGACGCGTTCATCGCTCTGGCGCGCGGTTGACCTTTCGTCGGGCGCGAAAAAGGCGCCTCGATTGAGGCGCCTTCGGGCGGACATATTCGCGTCCGGTGAAAAATTAGGCGGCTTTTTGCGGCGATACGACCTGCGGCTGAGCACTCGCGCCTTCGGCCTCGATCGGGATCTGGCGCGGTTTGCGGGCCTCTGGAATTTCCCGCACGAGATCGATATGAAGCAGCCCGTTTTCGAGGCTGGCTTTGGTCACGTGAACATGTTCGGCCAGCTGGAAACGGCGCTCGAAAGAGCGTGAGGCGATGCCGCGGTAGAGGACTTCGGGCGCAGGCGCGTCCTCGCCGGTCTGCGCAACGCGCGAGCCGCGCACGCTCAGGGTGTTTTCACGCGTTTCGACGGAAAGATCCTTTTCGGCGAAGCCAGCGACTGCGATCGAGATTCGGTAGGAATCCTCGCCCGTCCTCTCGATATCGTAAGGCGGGTAGCTCGGCGCGGACTCATAGCCCGCGGCCTGATCGAGCATGTTGAACAGCCGGTCAAATCCGACGGTTGACCGATAAAGCGGAGAGAGATCGAATTGACGCATTGCATATCCTCCTGAAATGAAGCGACACGTTGTCTGGAGCAGGATTGTTTGGCGAAGTGCTTTGCGCCTCTCGAACCCGGCTCGCGCGTCCTCAAGCGGCCCGCGCAAAGATGATGTAGGCAGTGGCCATCGGGTCGCAAGAGGGTCGCTATCGGGCACGTGGCAAAAATTTGCGCTGATTTATCCATCTCGACGAGGGACGCCATGACGGATCGAAGCGTCGGCGACGCCGGCAGGGACAAGGGCGCTGCAGATGCGGTTGAGGGCGGCGCGGGCGCGGGCCTCTGTCCGCCGGGCGCGATCGTGACGCGGATCCGGACAGCGGACAGGGCCGCGCTGCGGGTCGCGCGCTGGAGCTGCGGCGACGTTTGCGCCGGCACGGTCGTCGTGCTGCCCGGCCGGGCCGAGTTCATCGAAAAATACTATGAGGTCGCCGCCGAGTTGCTGGCGCGCAATTTCGACGTCGTCGTAATGGACTGGCGGGGGCAGGGCGGCTCGTCGCGTCAGGCCGGAAATCCGGTCAAGGGCCATATCGGCAACTTTGGGGCCTATCAGCGCGATCTCGACGCCTTGCGCGCCGAAATATTGGAGCCCTACGGGCGGCTGCCGTTTTTTGCGCTCGGCCATTCCATGGCGGGGGCGATTTTGCTTGAACAGGCGCATGCCGGCCGGTCGTTTTTCGAGCGGATCGCGCTCACCGCGCCGATGATCGATCTGCCGAAGCTGCGTTATGCGCGACCCGTGCGCGGCCTCACGCGCGGTCTTTGCCTGACGGGCTTTTCCCGCGTTTTCGCGCCGGGCGCCGGCGGCGCGACGCCCTATCTGACGCGGCCCTTTGCGGGAAATGTGCTGACGTCGGATCCCGTCCGCTATGCGCGCATGGCAGCCTATATCGCAGCCAGCCCCGAGCTCGCCATCGGCGGACCGACGATCGGCTGGGCCAGCGCCGCCTTTCGACAAATGAGGCGCTTCGAGGACGGCGAATATCCACGCCGGATCCTGACGCCGACGCTGATCGTCGCTGCGGGCGCCGATGCGGTCGTCGATACGCCGGCGATCGAAGCCTTTGCCAGCAGGCTGAAGGCCGGCCGCTGCATCACGCTGCGCCGCGCTCGCCATGAAATTCTGATCGAGCGGGACCCTGTCCGCGCGCAGTTCTGGGCCGCCTTCGACGCCTTCATCCCCGGATCGCTGAAGGGAACGGACCCTTTCGCGACAAGCCTCTCGGCGCCCCTGAGCTGAACCAGGTCCTGAGTTGCGATGCCCCAAAAAAACAGCGGCCCTTCGGCCGCTGCGCGTAAACAAGTTTTCGCGCTCTGCTCAGAGCACGTTGACGACCGCGCCGACCTTGACCCGCTCATAGAGGTCGACGATGTCCTCGTTGAGGAGACGGATGCAGCCCGACGATACGGCCTGACCGATGGTGTCGGGCTCGTTGGTGCCGTGGATGCGGAACATCGTGTCGCCGCTCTTATTGTAAAGATACATGGCGCGGGCGCCGAGCGGATTTTCGACGCCGCCGATCATCGTCTTCGGCAGATCGGGGCGGCGTTTCAGCATTGCCGCCGGCGGCGTCCAGGTCGGCCACTGCGCGCGGCGTCCGACATAGGCGCGGCCCTGCCACTCAAAACCCTCGCGGCCGACGCCGACGTCATAGCGCATCGCCTGACCGCCCTCGAGCGAGAGATAAAGATAGCGGTTCTTGGTGTCGACGGTGATGGTTCCGGGTTTTTCCTCGGTCGGGTCGGGCACCAGCGTGTGGGTCGGCTGAGCGGCGCGATTGAGTTCCGTCGAAAGGCTCGCTGTCTGCGTCGGCGGGCTAGCCGGAGCGGCCCCGCGCACGACGCCGGACGATCCGCCGTCAAAGGCCTGCGCCGTCGTGGAGGCGAGCAAAGCCGCGGCGGAAACAGCGAAAATAAGCCCTTTCATCGAAATCATTCTGGAACCCCCGGTCAAATGCACGAAATGCGGCATAGCTGAAGTCCTAACGCTACAGCTGTGCGTTTTGTTCCAGATCAACTGCAAAGATTTCGCATGTCGGCCGCATTTGCGCCAAGCGATCGCCGCGATCCGGGCGGGCGCGAACGTCTTCGCGCGCTAATTTCGCGGCCAGCTAAAATCGTCGGCCCGGCCGGGCTGCGGTTCGCTCTGTCGCAGACTCTGACGCGGCAGCCCCTTTGCGACCGGCGTGCGCGAGGCGAGTTCGCCGCCGGGCGCCCGAACGGCGCCGGTCAGGGGCAGCACGGGCCCGGCGATCGGCTTTGGCGCAGGCGGCGGCGCCTCGCTCTCGCCCGCGCCGGGCTGGGTTTCTTCGGCGGGCAGGTTTGCTTCCGCCGGCGCCGAAATCGCCGGACTCTCGGGATTTTGCTGCTGGATCGTCTCGTCGAGATTGCGGCGGATGTCGGGTTCGATGAAATGCGCCAGCTTGCGCGCGCCGGCCTTGGTGAAATGGACCCCGTCCGCGGCGCGCAGCTTGACGATCTCGCCATTGACGTCCGGTCCGGTCGCGCTGAAGGCGCCGCCCTCCGTGGCAAAAGCCTCCCAAAGGTCGACATATTTCGCGCCGCCCTTGCCGGCGTATTCGCGGTAAAGGTCGTTGAAGGCGGAGGCGTCGGCGGAGAACCGTTCGCTTTTCATGACCGGGAGGCCGGCCCAGATCAGTGGGATTTTCTTGTCGCGGAACATCGCGGCGATGGCCTCGATGCGACGGCCATAGGCTTCGTTCCATTGCGGCGTGCGCGGCTCCAATACGCCCCCTTGAGCATCGCGCAGGGGCTGGCGGTCGTTGCTGCCGATCATGATGACGGCGACATTGATCTTTTCGCCGCTGGCCAGCAGATCCTCGACCGCCTTGGTCCAATCGTAAAAATCATCGCGGACGAGGCCGCTGCTTTCCTTGCCCTTGCGCAGGATCGCGACGTCGGGGCGGTCGGCGAAGGCCTCGGTCAGCCCCTGGCCAAGCATCTGGCCGAGGCTGTCGCCGAGAACGGCGACGAAATAGGAGGGCGGGACCGCCGGCTCCTTCGGCTTTTCGACGGTTTCAACCTGCTTGCCACGTTTTTCATCGGAGCGGACAGCGCGTTTGGCTCGCGGAGCGTCATAGTCCCGCGCCCGCCGATGGATCTCGGGCCTGCGCTTCAGCTGGCCCGGCTGCGGCGCCGGCTGAAACAGATTGGTGAACCAGCTGAACGGATTTTCCTGGGCGGCGGCTGGCGCCGTGACGGACGCCAGCGTTAGAGCGGCGAGGCCGAGCATGAGGAAAAGCGACGCGAGCCGGCCGAAGCGGCCAGGCGAAAAGGCGCGGGGGCGAAGAGCCGAAATCGTCGTCATTCGCCCATTATAGACCGCGACGGCGCGCGGCGCACCCCGCAAGCGCGCCAGATCACAAAGCAGCGCGTGCGGCTTTCACAAGCGGGAATCCCCGCCCATATGCTTGGGCGTCCGGCCTTGGCGCCGGCCCCGGGCGAGCCAAGCAAAAGCGGCCGCATGGGATGAGCTTCAACAGGGAGAAGCGCTCAATGAATATACGAGCCAATGTTTCCGCCGCGGCGGCGGTCATTCCCGATGAGATCCGCAATTGGCTATCCGGCCCGCGGCCGATGCTGATCGACGGCAAATGGGTCAAATCGGTCTCTGGCAAGACGTTCGACGTGTTCGATCCGGCGACAGGGGAAAAGATCGCTTCGGTCTCGGAAGGCGACGCAGCTGACGTCGATCTCGCGGTGGCGGCTGCGCGGCGCGCGTTTGAAAGCGGCCCCTGGTCGCGCATGACGCCCTCCGAACGCGGCCGCATTATCCATCGCATCGGCGATCTCATTCTCGACCATGCCGATGAACTGGCCGCGATCGAATCGCTCGACAATGGCAAGCCCAAATCTGTCGCGAAGGCCGCAGACGTGACTTTGTCAGCCGACATGTTCCACTATATGTCAGGCTGGGCGACCAAGCTTGAAGGCAAGCATATCCCGATTTCGGCGCTGGCCGCCCCGGGCATGGAATTCGTATCGATGACGCGGCTCGAGCCGATCGGCGTCGTCGGTCAGATCATTCCGTGGAACTTCCCGCTTCTGATGGCGGCGTGGAAGCTGGCCCCGGCGCTGACCACCGGCTGCGCGGTCGTGCTCAAGATCGCCGAGGAGACGCCGCTTTCGGCGCTGCGACTCGGCGAGCTTCTGATCGAGGCCGGCGTGCCGGACGGCGTCGTCAATATTGTCCCGGGCTTTGGCGAAACGGCGGGGGCGGCGCTGGCCGGCCATCCGGGCGTCGACAAGGTCGCCTTCACCGGCTCAACGGAGGTTGGCCGCCTGATCGTCCAGGCCGCCTCGCGCGATCTCAAGAAAGTCTCGCTGGAGCTTGGCGGCAAATCGCCGAACATCGTGCTCGGCGACGCCGATCCGGAGATGGCGATCGCCGGCGCGACCGCGGCGATCTTCTTCAATCATGGTCAGTGCTGCAACGCCGGCTCGCGGCTATTCGTGCAGCGCAATCTTTTCGACAAGGTCGTCGAGGGCGTCGCGGCGCAGGCGGAGAAGATCAAATTGGGCCACGGCCTCAACGCGGAAACGGAAATGGGCCCGCTTGTCTCGCGCGTCCAATATGACCGCGTCACGGGTTTGCTCGCCTCGGGCCGTCAGGAAGGCGCCCGCGCCGTCTGCGGCGGGGAAGGGCTTGGCGGCGCCGGTTATTTCGTGCCGCCGACGGTCCTCGTCGACACAAACCCGGGCATGCGGGTGGTGCGCGAGGAGATCTTCGGACCGGTGCTCGTCGCGACCCCGTTCGATGAGCCCGACGACGCGCTGATCGCCGAGGCGAACAACACGATCTACGGCCTCGCCGCGGGTGTCTGGTCCGGCAATACCGGGCGGGCGCATCAGATCGCCAACCGGCTGCGCGCCGGCACGGTGTGGATCAATTGTTACCATGTCTTCGACGCGGCGCTGCCCTTCGGCGGCTACAAGCAGTCGGGATGGGGCCGCGAGATGGGACAGGCGGTTCTGTCGAACTACCTTGAGGCGAAGGCGATCACGACGCGGATCGGCTGAGGGCGGCGATCAAGCCGCGTCCGCCGCCGTCAGACGGGGGCGGGCGGGGCGCCGATCGCGCCGCGCGCGGCGGTTGCGGCGGTGCGGATGTCATCCTTGAAGCGCACCCGCCGGACGCCATCCGTCGACATCAGCAAGGCCCGCCGAACCATTTTGGTAGCGCCCGAAATATACACAAAAGCGCCGCGGCGATGCGCTTTGGCGGCGAAATCGCCGATCGCCGCCGCCGCCGTGGAATCGAGCGCCGAGACGGCCGAAAGATCGATGATGAAGGCTTTCGGCTGCTCGGCGATTTCGTCGAGCACGGCGCTGACGCCGGCCGCCGCGCCGAAGAAGAATGCGCCGGAAATCTTGAAGGCGACAATGTCGCGGTCGCTCGTCAGCGCGCCGTAGCCGGACCCGTTTTCGCCGGCGTCGCCCTCATCGTCGGCGCCGAAGGTTCCCACCGCCTCGACCTGAAGCGATTGCGACATGCGGCGCATGAACACGAGCGAGGCGAGGCTGAAGCCGGCGAGAATGCCGGTCATCAGGTCACGAAAGATGGTCAGGAGGAAGGTGGCGAGCAGCACCACGGCGTCGCCGCGCGAGGCGCGGATCAGCGTCGTGAAGGCGTGTTTTTCCGCCATGTTCCACGCGACGATCGTCAGCACGCCGGCGAGCGCTGCGAGCGGGATATAGGAGGCGAGGGGCGCCGCGACCACCATAAAAAGAAGCAGGAACGCCGCATGCAGCATTCCGGCGACCGGGCTTCGCGCGCCAGAGCGCACATTGGTCGCCGTCCGGGCGATGGTTCCGGTGACGCAAATGCCGCCGAACAGCGCCGAAGCCATATTGGCGACGCCTTGTGCGACAAGTTCGCAGTTCGAGCGGTGGCGGCGTCCCGACATGCTGTCGGCGACGACGGCGGAGAGCAGGCTCTCGATGCTGCCGAGCAGAGCGAAGGAAAAAGCGACCGGCAGCAGCGCGACAATTTTGTCGAGCGACAACGCCGGCAGGCTTGGGGCCGGCAGGCCGCGCGGAATGCCGCCGAAATGCGAGCCGATGGTGTCGATCGGCAAGGCCAGCGCAAAGCCCGCGAGCGAAGCGACGGCGACGGCGATGAGCATGCCGGGCCAGTGCGGCCGAAAGCGGCGGATGAAGAGGATGATGGCGATGGTCGCGCCCGAGACGCACAGGGCGGGCAGACTCAAACTCGGCAAAGCCGCGCCGAGGGCGCCGAGCTTTTCGAACAAGGGGCCGGGCTCGGGACCGCTGAGGGTCAGGCCAAGCAAATCCTTGATCTGGCTCGCGAAGATGATCGCGGCGATGCCGGCGCTGAAGCCGACCGTCACCGGATAGGGAATGAATTTGATGAAGGCGCCGAGGCGCAAAAAGCCGATCGAAAGAAGAATGATTCCGGACAGGAAGGTTGCGATGATGAGGCCGTCGACGCCATGGACGGCGACGGTCGTCGCCACCAGCACGATGAAGGCGCCCGCGGGGCCGCCGATCTGAAACCGGCTGCCGCCGAGCGCGGACACGAAGAATCCGCCGACGATCGCCGTGTACAGGCCGCGGTCCGGCGTGACGCCGGAGGCGATCGCGATCGCCATCGAAAGGGGCAGGGCGACGATTGCGACAGTGAGGCCGGCGATAACGTCGGCGCGGAAATCCGCGAGCCCGTAGCGCTCGCGCAGAACTGTCACGAGCTTTGGCGTGAAAAGGGCGGCGAAACTCGGGCCTATCGCGGCGGTCGTCATCCTACGAGTCCATTTTCCGGGTCCGCCGGCAGGCCGGCAAGGCCGATCAGAATTCTAGTCGCGCCGTGGGACGCTTTCCCTGGCGGCTTCCCTGACACTCTCTTTTGCGGCCTCTTTGAAGCGCACGCCGCGGCCGCCCGCGGGGCTCAAGGCCCCCTCGGCGATCAGTTCGACGCCGGCGCGCTCGAGCGCCTCGACGACCCGTGTCAGCGTGTCGACGACGCCGCGCACATTTCCCTCGCTCGCCTCCATCCGCTGGATCGTCGGCAAGGAGAGCCCGGACATCTCGGCGAGCTGCCTCTGATCGAGGCCGAGCAGGGCGCGAGCGGCCCGCATTTGGGCGGCGGTCATCACGGTCGAGCGTCTGTTCCGATTTTGAGCTTCATCTTTATAGCATAACTTCTCATGTTTAAAACATGATAAATCAGTGTTTTTATTTCATGTCGCGCTTTTCAGAAGGGCTTCGCGCTTGGCGCGGCCAGACAAGCGAGGCAAAATATGCTTCATCGGGTGAGCTGCCTTCGCCGGACGAATTGCGGAGTTTCAAATGAGCGGAAAGATCGTGATCGTCACCGGCGCGGGCTCAGGGATCGGCCGGGCGGCGTCGCTCGAATTCGCCCGTCGCGGCGATATCGTCATTCTCGCCGGCCGGCGCGAGGAGGCGCTGACGGCGACCCGGGATCTTTGCGCGGACCCGCAATCGGTCGTCGTCGTCCCGACCGATGTGACGGATGAGGCTGCGGTGAGCCGCCTGTTCGACGCAGCGGTCGGCCGGTTTTCCCGCGTCGACGTGTTGTTCAACAACGCCGGCTCCTTCGCCGGCGCCGGCCGCATCGATGAACTGACGCTGGAGCAATGGCGCGCGATGATCGACGTCAATCTGACAGGTTCGTTTTTATGCGCGCAGGCGGCGTTCCGCGCGATGAAATCGCAAGATCCCTGCGGCGGCCGCATCATCAATAATGGCTCGATCTCGGCCCATGCCCCGCGGCCGCGCTCGATCGCCTATACGGCGTCAAAACACGCGATCACGGGGTTGACGAAATCGATCTCGCTCGACGGCCGGCCCTGGAATATCGCCTGCGGCCAGATCGACATCGGCAACGCCGCGACGGATATGACGGGCGCCATAGCAATGGGCGCGCTGCAGGCCAATGGCGACGTTGCAGCTGAGCCGACCATGGAGGTCCGGCGCGCGGCCGAGGCAGTCGCCTTCATGGCGGATTTGCCGCCCGGCGCCAATGTTCAGTTCATGACTGTCATGGCCACCAACATGCCCTTCATAGGACGGGGATAGATCGTCGGTTCGAGGGGCCCCGATTTTGAAGCGCCGCCCGGCGCCGCAAGGATGAGCGTATCGGGGCGTCGTTGGACTTCCCTCTCGCTTCGAGCGACCGCCGGCGGCCCCGATTGGCGAGAGGGGCGGCGGCGTCATCGCGCCCGGGCAGCGCTCGAAGGCCGCCTGGGGGAAAAGAGCGCGATTTCCGCCGCCCGCGCAGGACTCGCGGCGAAACTGCTCGCTTGACACCTTCCCGCCATCTGCCTATCCAAACCCGGCATCGCTTCAAGCGAGGCGGAGTAGCTCAGCCGGCTAGAGCAGAGGAATCATAATCCTTGTGTCGGGGGTTCGAGTCCCTCCTCCGCTACCAAAACAAAATCAATGACTTAAGATGATTTCGCCGCCCTCCGAGGCGGCATTTTCATGTCGCATATGTTGCGAGCTGATCCCATTGATTCCAAACGATTTCCATCATGTCGCGGCTGCTCGACGCGACATGAAACGCGACACGCCGCATGGTTATGACTGAGACTTTCGGGACCGCTCCGGAAGTCGCAAATCAGGGGCCGCCTCTAGCTCGCGCGGCTTTATATCGACGAGCGCTTTGTTAAGGCGTCTCCATAGGCTGCTCACGTTTACAACGAGCGCTCGGTCGACCCGTGCTTCTAAGAAAAGCTCGCTGATCTTTGATGCGGCTGAAATCCCCATCTTCAACGAAAGCGATGCATTACTCGTTTGGCGTTGTAAGTATTGGCTAAGCATATCTCCATTAATCCAAAACAACATATCGTCTTCAGGCTCCTCTTTCTCAGAAAGTATCGCATCAAATACCAAAGGTAAGGCGTAGATCATCGCTAATTTTATTTCAGTAGGAGCCAAGCCTAATTCTGAAAACTCAAACGCCATGGCCCATGCGATAGCGTCAAGCATCGAAAATCTGATGCGTATGCCTTTACCCGGCGATCCAGAAATAATTTTGTCTTTCTGAAAATTACGTACTCTACCACTAAACGCAGAATGACGCTCCGGTGGGATGTCATGTAACGTAAGTATTGCCGCCTCAAGCTCTTTCTGACTGAAGGTAAGCGGTTCGTCCTTCCTCAAATACTCCAATTTGCTTCCCCGCTAGTTTATCCACACAAGTCCATATCCTGTTAATGAACAGGATTATCCTATTGCCATCTGCGCCGCCATAATCATATATGAGCAATATTATCCATTTGGAGTCGCTGATATGGAATCGGACGAGCAATACATTTGGGGAGCAGGAGCCATCGCCAAGGCGCTTGGTCTCACTAGGCCCCAAGCATTTCACATGCTGTCGGCCGGGCGGCTGCCGGCCCGCAAAATCGGCAAAAAGTGGGTCTCAACAAAGAAGGCCCTTCACGAAGCGCTGACGCCGATCGCGGCGGCTCCATCACCTATCGACGCGATAGCCGAGAAGTCCGGCCGGTGACGATCTCCAATATCGCGACCGTGATAAACAGCGAACACCGCGCTGCGACGGCGGCGCATGAGCAGGCGGTCCGCCACGCCATCGAATGCGGGCGGCTCTTGCTGGAAGCCAAGGGCGGCGTCACCCATGGCCATTGGTCCAAATGGGTAAAGCAGAACTGTGATTTCGCCATGCGGACGGCGCAGGTCTACATGCGCATCGCGGAGCATCTGGCCGGAGATGAGGCAAAAACGCAGCACGCTGCGCATTTGAGCCTCCGCGAACTTCTCGCCGAAATTGAACGGGCTGCGAACCCGCCGCCGCTACCGTCATACGATGCGATCAAACATAAGCTTCTCCCCGAGACTCGCGCCGGATACGAAGCAGCCCAGGCTCGCCTCGGCGCGCTGAGCATCACGGACCGCGAAGTGGAGGAGAAGCGCGCGTGTCAAGATTTTGTCGCCACCCTGCGCAAGCACGCGCCGCCGGAGCAGTTTGAAAAGATCGTCGCGCTATGTGTGCGGGGCATCAAGGATAACGGTGACATGTTCGGCGTGCTGATCGGCGATGAGATCAATCGCAAGATCAGAGAACAGAAAGCCGAGGAGTGTAAGGCCAACAAGGAACAGCTCGGCTACTTAATGGGCATTTGGGAATGCACAGATACGGTCGCGCGCGAGATATTCCTCAAAAAGATCGGCGGGGCGAAATGAACCTCGCGCTCGTGACCGAAGGCGCCGTGAGGCGATGGCGCGTCTTGAACGACACATTTTTGCAGAATCAACTTCTCGAAATTCACGCCAAATAACACAACAGCAACAGTAGCTTGCCGCCTCTTTGCGAGCAAACCTCATGCTGTGTGTGCTACAATTAAAATATAAGCGTCGGGCAACCGTCGCGGGCTGCGCGCCGACATCTACGGGATCTTTTTACATGAAGCGGTGGAGGCGTCAAGGCGAAAATGGACGGGGTCGGCCGCGGAAACAATACGCTCTTAGGTATGTATCTGGCGCCACCAAGAAACCAACCGTTGCCGAACGCACCACGCTCGCGAAGCTAAAAGAGACGGAAGTCGATCAAAAATCCGTTGCGGTCGCGCAGCCGCACCGTCTGGGGTCCGACAACCGCCTACTGGAATCGCCGCTCGGACTCGTTGTCCTTCGCCATTGCGCCCCCCGCGAGCTATGGACGCGGGGCTGCGACTTCGCTCTAAAATTCTATGCGTGGACCAGCGCGATTGGCGCCGGCGGCAATAGTGATCAGCAACGGAGCGTGTTCTGGAGTACCGAAAACACGGACGTGGAGGATGACACGGACGACGATCAAAAGATGCGCGTCTCCCAGCGAACGCGCCTCCTTGTCGATCGCTTCACCCGTGCGCGATGGGAGAGCTTCAGCGCTGAGGTGCAGCGCGTGAAACGGCCCTATGTGGTTTCACTGGAGATCGTTCGGGAAGCCATCGGCGTCCGCGGATCGAAACTGCTCCACCGTCTTTGTGTCGAGGAGCTGTCCATCGATAATGACGCCGATCAGCTACTCGTTCTTAAGGGGTTAGCCGCGCTTCACCTGTACGGACCACCGCTCCATCGGGATGCGCCATCGTTCCGGGCAAAGCCCGACATCGATGAAGGCGACGCCACGTCGATTTACACGAAACGAGTCGACCCGGCGCTGACTGACAAAATCGCATTGTTGAAGGCCGTGTTTAATATTGGAGGTGAATGATGAACGACCTTTTGCGCAAAGCTACGAATATCCATCGTTTCGGCGACGAGCGCGACGCCGCCAGATTTTTCAATCTGACGCCGGCGGCAGTTCGCGTGTTCGCTGATGCGTTGCCGGGCGTTTTCAGGGCCGGCCCAGTCGTAAGATTCGACAAAAAGGTCGCCGCCGAATGGTCGGCAGCCAAGGTCTTAGCGACCATCGTCTGAAAAGAAAAAGCCGCTCGGGACGGCAATCCCGAAGCGGCTTTGATCCATTCCGAACAGAGCCTGCAAGCTCTCATCGTGGAGGTATTTCTTGCATCCAACCAATCGCATAAACACGCCTTCGGCGCAAGGGAATTTCTCCGACCCGGCGATGGTTCGCCAAGCCATTTTGACGCTGAACAGAGATTTTACCTGGGAGCTTATGGACCACCTGAAATCGCGCGCTGATCTGGTGCGCGCGCGGCTCAACATCGACGACGACGCCAACGCCTTGCAGGCCCTTCGGGATTTACTCGAACTCGTTCCAGAGATTCGGAAAGCCGGTGTGGATCTGAAAAGCGCGGTCGAGACAGCGAGCCCGAAGTGACGCAACTTGGCCCACTTCTTGATGACGCCTATCTCGCCTCGCTTGGCAGTCCAGGAGGGCCGATGGCGTGGGGTCAAGAGATCCCGCGTCGACGCTCCCTCAAGGTAGTCAGCGCCCATGATCTAGCGAATGAGAGAGCCCCGGAAAGGCTTTGGCTCGTTCCCGAAATGATCCCGCGCGGCAAGACTACACTGCTCTATGGCAATGGTGGTGATGGAAAATCTCTGCTGAATTTGCAGCTCAACGTCGCAGTCGCGACGGGCACGGATTGGATAGGCCATATGCCAGAGCCGGGCGGCGTCTTGCTTATCTCGGCCGAAGACGACGTTGATGAGGTACATCGGAGACTGGCGGATATCGTGAGCGGCCGGCCCGATATCAATGTCGATGATTTGTCGAATTTACGGGTCGTCGATCTCGCTGGCGAGGACGCCATCTTAGCGGCTCCTCAGGGCCGGAGCATCCTATTAACGCCAACGCCGTTATTCACAGAAGTTGAACGTCTCGTCGAGGAACATCGCCCGATCTTGCTCAGCATTGATACGGCGGCCGACGTATTCGGCGGCGATGAGAATGTCAGATCGCAGGTCAGGCAGTTCCTTGGCCTGCTGACCGGACTAGCTATCCGATACGAAATGGCTGTCGTTGTGCTGGCGCATCCGAGCTTGTCGGGAATGACGAGCGGCGCCGGAACTGGCGGCAGCACCGCATGGAGCAATAGCGTTCGCAGCCGGCTTTACCTCGCGCCCGTGAAGACAGCTGAGGGAGTTCGCCCGGACCCGTGCCTGAAGCAACTGACGGTCATGAAGAACAACTATGGCCCGACCGGCGAGACAATCTCGCTCCGATGGGAGCGCGGCCGATTCGTTCTTGCAGGTGGCGGATGGCAAGCATCGCAATCCAACGCCGAAGTAGATGAGGTCTTCGTCAATCTTCTCAAGCTGTTCATCAATCAAAATCGAAACGTGGTCGCGACGCCCGGAAAATCCTATGCGCCCTCAGAATTTGCCAGCCATGCCGATTCCCGAGGCGTCAGCAAGGGAACGTTCAAACAGTCTATGGACCGACTTCTCGCAACTGGCAGGATCGAAAACGTCGAATACGGGCCGCCGTCGACGCGGCGCTCGAAGCTCGCCTTCCCAGCTATGGGAGAGAGTAATGAGGACTGAACTGCTCGCCTCTCATCGATCGTTCACACCGAGGTCACACCCTACTCTCACCCCCTCTCACCAACCTCTCTCTCTCACCCCCTATAACCCCCATGGTGCGGTGAGACCCCCGCTCGGTGAGAGCGGGGGCTGCCCGCCGGGCGTCTCGCCAGCGCCGAGATCGCAGGCCTGCCGGTGATGCCGAAACCCAGATGGCGGCTCATCGGAAAGCTAAGAGCGTTACGACTGGCAAATATGATCAAGGTTTGAACGGAAGCGATGCCGCCTCTTCGAGTCTTCATCCAAACACTCAACCAACTTGTCAAACTGGAGGAACCCACTTTGGGAATTTTAACATCATTGCGAAAAGTAACATCAGCGCCGCCAAGCGCGAACGAAATCGCAGACCTACTTGACGACAAGCGGCGCGAACTCCGAGAAGCCCAGGCTGCGGTCACTCGCCTCATGGACGCCCGGCCAGCGCTACTCATCAATGGCTCGGACGAAATTCTTGCCGACCATGATGCCGAAGCCGCGAAGGCGCATCGGTCGGTGGAACGCATCGTCGCGATTATCGCCAAACTCGAAGCTGACCTGGCCGCGGCTAGGGCGAAGGAAAAAGCGGACGCCGATGAGGAAGTTTTCGCCCGCGCGCAGGCTGCGCAGGCCGAAGCAAAAAGGCTAATCGAGGGCCGATACGCCAGGGCCGCCAAAGACGTTGCCGCCGTTCTAGAGCAGCTGCGAGTCCTTCAGTTCGACATCGACACCGCCAATCGGATCCTGCCTGCCGGCGCGCCCCGCTACGGCCTTGAGGCCTGTCGCCATCGCAACCCAGATCCGCCGGTTTTCCAGATCGAACACCGCAAGATTTTTGTTAACCAGCAAGGTACCGAATTCACGACCTGCGTGACCGAAAACGGCAAGCTGCCAGGAGGCATGCATGTCGAATTTCGTGACGTTGAGGTCATCGCTAGTCCCGAAAGGGTCTGGACGCAAAAATTGCCGTTGGTTGAAGCAGTTGTGTTGCCGGGCCTCCGTCCCGGCGATCTAGATTTTTGGAGTGCAATACAATGAACCGCAGAGAAAAAGACGATTATGCGGCCGGCGCCGCGGATGCCCGCGCTTTGCTCGGACGGTCCGCACGCGCAACCGACGACGAGGCAGACGGTGCGGCGTGGGCGCAGAAGTTGCTCGGGAAGGCGGATGACGATTTCATCAATGCTGAAACCGATGCCGATCCAGTGGACGACGATATCGACGAGCCCGTTAGATTGACTCCGCGGTTGAGGGCCAATCCCCAGCCTGCTCGCCGCGACCCGAACCGGACCAAGGCGCCGAAGCCGACAGTGGTGAGAGTGCTGCCTGACGGCGGCAAGCGGATGTCGAACGGGCGGGTCCGCTACGAAGGCAAGGCTTTGACCGACATGCTCAAGCGCGCCCATCCGGAATATGCGCCGAACATATTGTTCCGCTCAATCGATCCGGGCGCCCGCGTGCGCTGATCTTTCGCGAATTGGGGGTGCATGCATAGTGACGGCGGTGCCGGCTCGCGCTGAACAACCAAAGATCGCCTCCCGTTCCCCCATGCTCTTCTTCACGGGCGAAGGCGATCACCGACCGGCAACTAATTCTTTCTATACGCGCCGCGCCTTTCGAGGGGCAGCCGAGGGCTCCAATAGCGATAGGCCACCTCCGTGCGGCGCGCAGGCAAGGCGGTCAAGGTGTCCAACCTCGGCAACATCACCAAGCACTGAGAAGGGCACGTACATGCGGAATGAAGATGGTGCATGGAGAAAGACACAGAGGATACGAAATGGCCGTCAGGGAGGCTCCCGGGGAGGCTATTTCTTGAGACCCAAGGTACTTCCCAGAGGGTACGCCCCCATCGGGTTACGCGCCAGCTCGATCCGTCCCTACGGCCGCACTTCAAACTGATGCACGGGTTGACGAATGACAAATGAAAACGGCGAGGAATTCCTATCGATTGGCGCCGCGGCGGCGGCGGTCGGGATTGCTCGCTCTACTTTGAGCAGGCAAGTCCGAGACGGCTCTGTGCGTAGTCACAACGGAACAGTTTTGCTCTCAGAGGTATTCGAAGATCGTGCTCGCAATATAGATCTCAGTCGTTCGCGGCGCTCGCAGGGCGGCTCTGATGGCGACGACGAGGGGCGTGCATCAGAGCGTGCATCAACAGCTGATGCACGGCCTTCCACGGTTGACGAAGTCGACGACGGCGATGTGCTGGTCGACGGCAAGCTAATGAGTTTTGCCGAGGCGCATGCCCTTCGAGAGAACTACGTAGCCCGAAAAGCCAAGCTTGATTTCGAGGTCGCTAGCGGCGCGTTGGTCGAGATCGAAGTCGTTGGTCAGGAGGTCGAGGCTTGCTTCGCGGTCGTACGCGAACGGCTGCTGTCGATTCCCGGCAAGCTCGCCGACAAGCTCGTTGGCCGCGAGCGGGCCTATATCGAGAACGCGATCCTCGCCGAGATTTCGGAAGCGCTTGAGGAGATCAGTTCTCCCGCCGATCTCACCAAGGACGTCGCGCGAAAGGGCTCAAAATGACTGCCCAGAAGATGCTCGCCGCGCTCCAAGCGCTGCTGGAAAGTTGCGATCCACGCCTTGCGGCGGACCGGGCTCACATTGCCCGCATCTGTTCCTTAATTGACATCGTGCTCGAAGAGATCGAGCCGCATACAAGGCATTAGAAACATGAGCGAACGCCTAGTCCTTGAGGCCAGCGTCACGGATAAGTTTAGCGCCCCTCTGAAAAATTTGAAGCAGCAGCTTGCGACCGTCAAGCAGCCGAAGAGCATCGAGACGATGCGACGCGACTTCGAGAAGCTTCGCGGGGAGATCGGGAAGACGACACGAGAGGGCGTCAATGCTTTCTCCGAAGGTCTTGTTGGTATGGCTCTTCCAGCATTCACGGCCTCGGCCGCTGTCGCTGCTATGGTCAAGAGCGTCAAAGATTTCTCCTCCCTCCGCGAGCGTCTTGATCAGGTAGGCCGCAGCGCGAAAATGAGCGCCGAGGCCATTCGCGAGATCACGGATGTCGGCGCCGAGTTCGGACAAAGCTTCGATACCATGGCCGGTTCGGCGTTGACGTTTTCAAAGAACATCGAGGCGATCAAGAACAAGACATCGCCGTTGATCTCCGAACTGCGGAAAGTCAATCCAGCGCTGCTGGAAGCGTTTCAGAGCGACAAGCTTTCGGTTGACGAAAAGTATAAGCTCGGCGTCGATGCGATCGGCAAGATGAAGAGCAATCTAGCTCGGGAGCATTATTCTGGCGAGCTGTTCGGTACGAACGCGATCAACGAAGAGACGACTGATTTCAATCTCTACAAGAAGCGCGTGGCGGACTACCGCGCTCGCGTAGAGCCAGTTTCTCCGGCGGCCACGGCCGCAGCCAAGGAATTCAATACGGCGATCGAAAATCTCGGCACCACACTAAACTCGACGAAACAAAAACTTGACGAGGCTCTGGTCGGGCCTCTCGGCGCGGTGGTTCGCGCCCTCGACGCCTTTATGCAGAAGTCGAATAAAGATGGCGTTCCAGCGGCGATTGCGGCAGCTGGGAAGACCTTTGGCAAAAATACCACCGATCGGCCTAACGTGCCTATGCGCGGCGTCCCGCCGAATTCTGGGCCGTTCTGGGACGCAGTGAACGCGGCCGGCAAAGGCCTCCTGGATTTCTTCGTAACGGCCGCGTCGGCCGATGAGATGAAGAAGCGGGGCAATCCCTATGGCGCGCTGCCGGACAAGGGCCTGTTCGCTAATTCCGGCGTCTCAGCCATTCGCGAGGCCTATGCCGAACAGGTTGAAAAGGGCACGAAGAAAGGCGTCATCGAGGCGATCCGAGAGATTAATGCTGCGGGCGGTTTTCTTGGCGACGGTGTCGCAACGCCGTTCAGTGGCGGCAGCGGCCGTTCGCCATCCGAGAAGTCCCGTGGCGGAGGACGCACACCCAGCAAGGCTGGGGCAGATGCCGGGGATACTCCGCCATCGGGTCGGGGTGGCGCAACGGATTCCCGCCGTCCCGGAGGCCCTGATGAGCGGGAGGTAACGGCTTATATCCGGGAACAAGCCCTTGCCCGCGGGATCAATCCTGATGTCGCCGTCGCCGTGGCGAAAAGCGAGGGCCTTCGCGGCTATACCACGCATGGTCGTGATCCTGGCGGCGACCGCGGCACATCGTTTGGGCCGTTCCAGCTGCACTACAAAAATAATATTCGCGGACTGTCGAACGCCGGGCTCGGGGACGCCTTCAGCAGGAAGACGGGTCTTGACGCGCGTAATCGGGAGACGTGGAAGGCGCAGGTCGGTTTTGCCCTCGACGAGGCCGCGCGGAAACGGAGTTGGGCGGACTGGCATGGGGCCAGGAATACCGGGATCGGCAACGGTCAGGGCCTTCAGGGCGCGCGCCCTCTTGATCACGATCCTGGGGCCGCGCTGCGGGCCAAGGATGCCAGAGACAAACAGTCGAGCCTGTCCGGTAAGCCTTCCATGAAGATCACGCTGGCTGGCTTTCCCAACGGCACGCGGACCGAGACCGATGGCGACGGCTTGTTCGACAAAATGAAAGTCTTCAACGCCCGCCCGATGAAACTGGCCTGAAGGATAATCCATGCCAAACCCAACCGAGATAGCCCAGATCGTTTGCAATGGTCAGATTTACGACGCGTGGACGAGCGTCGAAGTTGTTGTCGACTGGCCAGATCCCCTAACGACGTTTCGCTTCACTTGCGTGGAACCGGTCTCGAAAAATGCCACGTTCAAAGCCTTGCAGCTGAAGCCGTCCGACAGCGTCGACATCATCCTCGCCGGTCACAAAGTCATCAGCGGCTATGTTTCGGACCGCCAGGCATCGTACGACAAAGACAACCACGGCGTGATGATTCAAGGCTATTCGAAGTTCATCGACGCCATCGTCTCCGAAGTGCCTATCGAGCAGTCGCAGTTCAGGAACTATAGCTTCGAGCAAATCGCGAAGAAGATCTTGAAGCCGTTCGGTATCAGCATCGCGATGGAGCATGCCGCCAAGGACGCCGTCATCGAAATGGCGGTGATGCGGATTGTAATGCGCACGATCATCAGTCAAGGGGTTCTCGCGCCCAAAACAGCGTCCGCATTTACATTTCCACGCAAAGATGTGCCAATAATCGGGGACTGTATCCTTAGAGCCGATTTCTAAACTTTGCTGCAGGGTGATAATCCTGCAACTTTCTGAAGTAACGGCGACGCAAAAAGTTCAGGCCGCAGCATTGATGGTGTCAATTTGTTTGGTCTCCAAAGGCGATCGGCAAAGTACGCTGTGTAGTGAGACAATGCCCAGAAGTCGCCGGAAAGCTGGCTCCAGAGATTATTTTCTGCTACAAGCGCATAAAATCTTTTGGACTTAGCGTTACTACTCCATGGATCGGCTTTTGGAATTCTAGCAGGGCTTTGATGAAAAATAATTGCTGTGTGAGCAAGAATATTGCGATAGCCAGACAGGATGTCCACCTGTTGTAAGATCCATGGGATTTCACGGCTGGCGTACTCGTCCCTTTTTGGCAATTTTAACTTTGCCGTTTCAAGAAGCATTTTGCGTTGGACGCGCTCGCTCCGCGCAGCATGCCAAAGACTTAAAGCAAACGTGTCGTTCCTTGGATCCTCATGTAGTCCTATGATGCTCCAGAATACTATGTATAAATTAGCATGGAGATCGTTCCATGCTGCGATAGCCATGCCTATCCGCTCACTGTGCTCTCGGTAGGCTGACCTCATCTCCTCCGGAGGTTCGCGCCGAGGAATATTTTGATCGCCATTGATAAGCGCAACGTCCGTCATAACGCATCCTCGGGGCTGATTTGAGCGATAACTCGCTCGCTTATGAAAGAGGTGCCTGCACCCAACGAAAAGTCCGTTCGTCGGGTGATTCGCGATCATCCGTTTCTATAAAACCCGCTTTTAGGAGCCGAGCGGACATCCCGCTTTTGTTCATGTCCTTCACAGTTGCGTAGAGGCCAACAACTCGAGGTTTAATTTCGTTGAGCATATCGGAGAAGAGGCCCATGCCACGGTAGGGTGTCAATATAGCGCCGTAATTCAACTCAAACCAGCCGTTGTTAGAGTGCGGCGCTAGCAGAAACCCGACCACTTGATCTCCATAAACGGCAACGTACGAGTGGCCGCTGTTGTATCCTTCCTTGATCAATTGTCGTATCAACGTTTCTCCATCCGGCCCGTCCATTCTCACCGGCACCTCGCCCGCGCATTCTCGAAGCACGAAGAAAATCGCTTCGGCGTCGTTCTTGTTCGCAACGCGGACAAGGCAGTGTCGGCTTTCCTCTCTCATGGGCGGCCACCAAAAAATGAGTTCGCAACGGTAATTCGACTACCGCAACGGGAGGTGCCGAATGGGCAGGACAGATCTCAGGGAAGATCGGATGAGCGCCCGTTGCGGCGTTTTCTGCTGCACATCCGCAAAAGATGCTAGCATCAATACCATAACATTTCCTCAAGACGCTGATTCTTTCGATCGCGGCACACGGATCTCACCGGATATGTTGAAGCTCCATGCGGCACCTTTCCTTGAAGCGCTGATCAGAATTAGCAAGATGGCGCAGGTCCTCAGCTGGATGCGAGCCGAAGGCCACGTTCGTCAAATGTCGTTTGAAATCTTTCAAGAATTTGTGGACCACTCTGTGGCTTTTGCGACGATGTGTTCTGAGTTACAACTCGCGATGACAACTATAAGCGCTAATAAGCTCATTCTGTGTTGCGAGGAAATTAGCGATAGGTCCAAAAATGGAACTGTAGAGTTGGACTTTCAAACCGTTCTTGGTCTTCAGGCTCGTACTGATGAGGTTTGTAGCAGGATAAAGGATGAGCTTGGATTGAGATTGCTGTTGGTAATTCCAACCCACACCGCAATGCATTATGATCAAATTGTCCCTTCTTTCGGACGAGATTTTGAAGAGCGATTTCCCGGTGCTAAATATGACTTATCGGAAGCGGGAAAGTGTATCGCGCTTGGTAGAAGTACCGCCGCCGTGTTTCATCTGATGCGTATACTTGAGTCTGGTTTGCGTGCCGTTCATGTGTACTTAGGGATTGATGTCGCGGCAGCGGGAATCGAACGAAACTGGGGCCGAATTCTCGGTCGCATACGAGAGAAAATTACCGAGAGAGGACGCGACTGGATTGAGAGAGATGACTTTCAAGAAATATTCGCACTCTTGAGCTCAGCAAAAGACGCATGGCGAAATCCGACAATGCATGTTGAGAAGAAATATACTGAGGAAGAGGCCGAAGAAATCTTCGTTTCAATTCGTTCATTCATGAAACGATTATCTCGTCGAATGAAGGAAGATGGAAAACCACAAGACTAAGCTACAAATCATTCTGCGATACGAAGGCGACTGGAATGGTGCCATCGCCCTTCTCTCTATTCGCCGGGATGATTCGACGACAAGCCCCAGCTATCCCCGCCCGACTCGCACCGTTGCGACGCTCAGCGAACCCGCCGGCAGTGGCCGCAGGAGCGCGGCCTCGGGCTTTTGCAGATAAATCCACGCCTTCCAGTCCTCGGGCCCGCAGCACGACGATTTGGCGGTTGTGGACGGGTTCGACGTCGGCTCCAGGGGCGGTCGTGAGCATCGAAAAGGCCGGCGGCTGATCTCCCTTCTGGTCACGCCATATGCCGGCAATGGCCATGAACGGAGCGGCGTTCAACGTGAAGCGATGCTTGGTCTTCGGCGATAACGTCAAAGGCGACGGTGGCCCGCGCTTACCTCGCCCCCAGCAGCGCCTCGGCGGCGGGCACGTCGCCAAAGCGCTGGATCACGACGGCGTCTTGAAACTCTCCCGTCCCTGGATCGCCCCTGCGGCTGAAGGCGACGGCGCCCGCAGCTGTCATCGCCAGGCGTTGCGCCTCCCGGACAGCCGCCCCGGCAGTCTGAAGCTCTTTCGCGTCGCCGGCAGCCAAGTCGCCGTCCTCTGTCCTGAAGAAGGGCATGGCCACGAAATACGTCACTTCCGCCATGGGATTTCCCCTCGTTCCCACGCCGCCTTCTCCTCTTCGACTTTGCGCTGCCCTTCGGTCGCGCCAGGGCTTAGCGGCATGAAATAGTCTGCTTCTGCGGTCAGTTCGGCGGCAAGCGCGTCGATAGCCGCGATCACGGCGTGCACCATCTGGTAGACCTGCCCTCCTATCCTGACCCGTATCGCAATCCCAATCATCGCGTCGCGGCAGGCGCGCAGGGAACGAATGGCCGCGGCTGGATCTTCCGGCATCTCGGGCCGATAGGGCCGTCTCACCATCGCGACGCCTCCGCAATTGTTCCCTGTTTGTTCTAACCGCCTCCGAGGTATTTGTCTAGCGAGCGTTGCCTGCGTCGTCGAGGCCGATGGCGATTTTCGCGCTGAACTGGCGATGATTGACAGCTCAGAGGACAAAAATCGATTTTTGAGGGCTTGGCGCCGAGCGCTCAAGCGGTGAGCCGGAGTGAGTTGGCAAAGGGCAGACACTTCCCACGGCCGAACCGGTGGAAAGCGTCCCCCGCCAGAACGAGTGCGCTCGAAGGGAGCCGCCGTCGTTTCGCTGGCGTCGCGCCTACGACCGACCGTCGCGCGACAGGCTTGCAACTTCTCGACAGGAATTCGGTCCTGCCGGCGCGGCATGGGCTTCAAGCCTTAGGGCTGCCCTTCCAGTGCATCCGCGCACTTCCCGTGGTCTGGGAACTAGCCTGCGCGCCACGGCTGAAAATCCTCCACGCAGGATCTTCCAGATAAATCTTTTCGCACCGCGCAATGTGGTATTTTGATACCACATGTGAGTTTTACCCATATATTTTGACGAACATGCCAATGTCCATACAAGATCTAGCGGCTGTCACTTCCCCAGCCTCACGCCCGGTCCGCCACCGTTCTCGGCGATGAACTCGACGCAGTGTGTCGCCGCTTGCAGGCTGGAATGGCTAGCTGAGGGTTCGTCGTGGCCCGTAGGCGTTAGCGTTGCCTTTGCGGTCCCCGCAGGGCTAAATGATGCAATTTTGAAATTATTTCGTCGTCTTTCCTGTTTCTGTCCGTAAGAGCGTACAAGGCCGCCCGACGTATCTGTTCTACCGACAGCGCAGGAAGAGCTGAGCTCACTCGAGCCCGCTATTTCTCGCCGTCGGGACTATAGAGGGCAATTAGCCGAAGCGTTTCCGCAAGATCTCTGACTTGTGGTTCCACGTTCTTTCCTAACAAGCACGCATTGTTCCTATGGATAGTCGCCGTCGGTTCATAAATCTGTCAAATTAAAAGTCATTCGCTGGCAAGAAACCGAACCCCGTCCTGGTGGGCCTATTCGCCTGAAAATCGGCTAGGGGCGCTCGAACGGAACGCCGATTTCGACAAGGTAATCAATGAAGCGCCTATCGACCAATCTGGCGACGACCGCGCTATTTTTTGGTCCCTCGACGACCTGATCCTGATTAGCCTCTTTTGCGTCATGCGTCGCGAGGTTAGCTTTCCATTCCTGGTAAGCTTTCGCGATTGTGTCTTCGAGGCATGCGTTAAACCGGATCCACTGCATCCGTTGTCGCTGACCAAAAGCGCTCCCTAATTCTGAATGTCCTTCCTGAGCCTAACGCCGGCGCCAGATCCGTTTTCCGGGATGAATTCGATGCCAGCCTCTTCCAGCGCGGCGATCAGCTTTTGAGCCGTGTCATCACGGCCTCCGATCGGCCCATCCGCCGCCTCGATCCTTTTGACTGTCGGAACCGACACGGACGACTGCTCAGCCATTTGCTCTTGTGACCAGGCCAGCAAAGCGCGGGCCGCCTTGATCTGCCGAATTGATACTTTTCGTATTGACAAGGCGTTTCCCCTAGCGATACTAAAAGTATCGCACAATGCGACAACGGGAGCAACCACAATGCCGAACGACACCGTTCCGGCAGCCGCTACAGGCTTGCCAAATTCAGACATGAACCCGCCGTCAGGCCTAGCAGAAAACCCGGCGGGGCTCGCCGTCATTCGCTCGCAAAGCATCAAGGCGCTGCGGCCGTCGATGCTCTCCGGAGAGGAGCTAGATCGATTTCTTGTCCAGCTCGACGAGTACGCCAGGGCTGCCGAGAGAGAGAGGCATATTCGCGCCCGCTGCGATGCCGGGATTGATCGGTGGGAGGATCGCAGAAAAGAAGTTGGCCCCCTACAGGATAAGGCGGCAGAGATACGCCGCTTTATGAGAAAGCCGATCACGACGATCAGGAAGGCTCGCTCAAAGACCATCGACGACATCCTGTTCAAGGCAGCCGTCGTCGAAATAGTCGATCCCTACGACTGCGTGTGGAGCAAGACGTTGGGCCATTCCATCGTCAACGATCTGCTCTCTGCGGCTTGCGAATGGAGGGCCTAGCGATGGCCGATACACGCAAGCAATTCCTCACGGCCGCGCTCGCGAATTTCATCGCGAAAGCTGCAGCAGCAGAAGCCGCGGGCAAGGACGCCTCCGTTTTTTACGCGCTTATCCGCAATACCACTGCCTTACTTGAGGCAGGCGATCCGCAAGGGCAGGAAGCCCCGGCGCCCGTCGCTCCCCGCAAGAAGCCGTGGCAGCTCGAGCCGCAAGAAGGCGACTTCGACATGAACCTCAACTATCAGAGGATGTGAGCGATGATCTCTCCGAACACTCCTGCGGGGACCAGGGTTGTCTGCATAAATACGCGGGACACCTTTTATGCTCGCCCGATCAGCACCCGAGGAAGCCTCGACGGCCTGACGGAAGGCCGCGTCTACACGGTTCGCTGCTTCCATCCCGACGAAGACATGATCAGCGGCTTCGTCGTCTATATCGACGAAATCCTCCGCGGACGGGACGGGGTCCGGCGCCATGAATGTGGCTACGCCCCGCAGCGCTTCCGCGTGTTGCAGACGGCGCAGCATCGAGCCGACACGACAGAGCCCGCGCGCGCTCGCGTCCGTGAGCTAGAGGACGCATGAGGTTCCGCGGCGGGTTTAGCTGCGCGACAAAGAAAAAACCAGGTCAAGGCCTGGTTTCTAATCCGGAGTATCAAAACCTTTCGTGAGGAGGCCCGGCACGAAAGCGTTAGATCGCAGCTTCTTAGCAGGCCGCGTTGCTCCAGAGATATCCACCCCTCTGGATGAATGATGATTGCCAATATTCGATAGAAGGCGCAAGATCGAATTTGCAATGGCGCGCCTATTTACGCGCTGGCAGGAAATCTAGACTGCGTTTTTTGATGGATTTGGACGTCATCACTAGAATCGAACAACGGCAGGGCACAGCCAAGTCCGTGTTTGTCGAGTCGGCATGGGCTGAAGAAATCCGTACCGCCCGCATCTCGGCACGCCATCTATCAGGGAGGGCGGACCATGACGCTACATGAGCCCAGCGCGGCTGAGGTCAGCGTCGAACAGGCGTCCCGCGACTGTGGCGCCGACAACTCGGACATAGCGCTCAACGTTACGCGGATAGGTGGGGCTTGGACGGTCCAAATGGTTAGTTCAAGCCCGCCAACTTACAAAAGAGGGGTGGGAAGGACGTTGAACGAGGCGTTTGTCCACGCAAGGGGCCCGCGCGGGCCCGGCCCGCTCCGCGTGCGGGAGGTGTCACGCTTCTTTGGCTTCGGATATTTGCGGAGGAGGGCGATGCGCCAAGCCGAACGCAATCCGCGAATTGGAGGATGCTGAAACGGGAGCCGGTTGCCCGACTCCCGCCTAACAGAAGAGACGGCATTGTACGGGGGTTCAACGCGCCCCTCCCGAACGGCTAACTCGGATCGAAAATAAAAGAAGCCGGGCCCTTGCCCGGCTTTAAGTTGAAAGCATTTCGGGGAACAAACAGAAGGGCCGAGCCACGTATCTGTTTGCCATGCAGCGTTGCTTTCGCCGATGCAAGAGCCAGAGAGGTCCTCTCCAACTCATGACAGATGCTCACAATTATCAATGGAAAGATACAACTTATTTGCGAATCGTCTCGCGTCCTTCATCTTTCCTTTCGATCGGGCTTTAGCAGAAATGGGAAAGACTGCCTGACAAGAGCGTGAAACCGCTGCCAATCGTTACCGGGAACGCTACCTTGCAGGGCTATGGTCACCGCGTGGACCTCTAGCGGCCCGAAACTTAGCCAGCGAGATGACTGCGCCGCCCGCGCCAACTAATGCGGCCCTGCGACTTTCCCGTTTTTGCCTGCGGCATAAGGCGGCGACCCAGGCGGCCATGGCGATGGCCACCTTCGCAGCATCGCCGTCACCGTTCTCGGCTTTTATCCCAATGCTCACGAGCGACTGCCGCCAACCCCGAATTAAATGGTGGTCGAGATAATTCTGTAAATCGGGGTCCGTCGCTAAGTTCGGCTTGCGGGCAATGAATGGGATCAGATTTTGGGCCATGTTCCCGCCGTCACAGACTCCAACGAGCAAGAGCTGCGACTGAGCGGGGCTTCGTCGTTACATATAACGAATGAACGCACGTCGTAGTTGTTAGTTGCCCGAATGAAGTCCGTTTTTCACGCCGGTGGGGAAAGACCGAGCGGCCTGGTCGGATGTAACGGCTAGTCGACGGCTAGCGCCGAAAGTGAGCGGAAGCGCGAGGACGCCTGAAGTTAGGCTTAAGGAACGAAAGCCAAAGTAATTGGTTAGCTCCGCACAAAACAAAAAGGGAGAACGCCAATGAACAGACGACTAATGACTTTCGCCGCTGTCGCGACCGTGTTTATAGGCGGGACGGCTCTTGCGGATTCCACGACCAAAACTTCTCCATCCGCTGCCAGCAGCGATACGAACGCTACGGATAAAGGCGCAACGGGTAACGGTGGAATGGCAGGGTCGCCGGCAGCTGCCGAAACGCCCAATGTCGAAGGGAAGACCGGTTCGCAAAGCGGGGCTCATCCAAACGACAAAATGGCGCCAGAGCAAAAATGAGACGTCGTCATTGGGCCGGGCAATCTCTGCCCGGCATCTGTTTGTGAACGCGCCGTCACGGGAGGCATGAATGTCTACTCTAGCGCAGCGCCAGCAAGCGATGAAGATTGCGCGCCAGCTCGCAAATTCGGGTCAACATGTCGGCTGGGCGTCGATATTCGCTGAAATGGCATCCACCAAACAAATAACGCGAGCGTTTAATCCGCTGGATGATTACTTCCTTCGCGACGAGTTGGATTACCTTTGTCTGAGCGCTCGACGTATAAACCGCACACGTGAGATGGCGAGCGTCGAGACTAGGCCGCCAACTCATGCAGAGCGTCGGTCACCTCCTCGCTCTGGTACGGCTTTGGGATAAATATTCCTCCCGCTGGCAACTCTCCAGAGCGGGGAAGTTGGCGGCCAGATGTAAGCAAAAGAGCAATGGGGGGCCATCGATCACGGATAAGGTTTGCGAGTTGCAGTCCGTCCATGTCGCCGGGAAGGCCCACATCAGAAAACACGATCCGGATGTCGGTGCGGCTTTCCAAGATAATGATGGCGTCGGCGGCGCTTTTGGCTTCGAGAGCGACGTACCCGGCGTCTTCAACGATACTGACCGCCAGCAGCATTAGCAGTGGCTCATCCTCAATAATTAAGACTATAATGTCGGGTTCCACACATAGATTGACCATCTAAACTACCCGTTGCATCCAAATTCCACGGAGTTCCCCCTGGATCTACCATCTTTCACTGAATAATTTCGGAATACTCTGGCTCCGACACTTCAAAGCGAATTTTGAGCCGTATGCACGCCGAGAAATAATTGACCAAAGGATTTTTTTGCGACATGCTACTTTCTTAGGAGAACGTCATGTCGATCCGCAAGCGCACCTGGAAAACCGGCGACGGACTTCAAAAAGAAGCGTGGGTCGTTGATTACGTCGACCAGAAGGGGAAGCGGCGCCTCAAGACGTTCGATCGCAAAAAGGAAGCTGACGCCTGGTGGAAGGCAGCCGGCTTCGAGATTGAGAAGGGCTTCCGTACGCCGGACAGCCAGAGTGTAACGATCGCGAAGGCCGCAGAGCTTTGGTTGGAAACGTGTCGCGGACATAAGCTTGAGCGATCGACAATCGACGCCTATGCGCAACATGTGGAGAATCACATAGCACCGTATCTCGCCCGCGAAAAGCTCTCGCAGTTCACGGCGCCGATGGTGCGCGAGTTTGAAGACAGGTTGAGAAATGGCGCCGCCGCGCCAGGAGCGGCTGAAGGGAAACCTCGGTCATCTGCGATGGTCAAGAAGATCATCGGGAGCCTTGGATCTCTTATTGCCGATGCGCAGGAACGCGGCCTGATCGGGCGCAATGTCGTTCGGGAGTTGAGCAAGCGGCGAAAGGGAGCCGATCGGCGGCTTGAGAAGCGGCATAAGGGCAAACTCAAGATCGGCGTCGATATCCCGTCGCGTGATGAGGTCAAAGCGATTGTCGATCATCTGGAGGGGCGGTGGCGGCCGATTCTGCTGACTGCGATCTTTACCGGCTTGCGCTCCTCGGAGCTGAGAGGACTGCGCTGGTCCGACGTGGATCTCAAAAAATGCGAACTCCACGTACGACAACGGGTCGACCAGTACAGCGTCATGGGCGCCCCCAAATCTGAATCGGGACAGCGAACTGTTCCGCTGCCGCCGGTCGTGGCAAATACGCTTCGCGAATGGAAACTTGCCTGCCCGAAAAGCAAAGTCGATCTGGTATTTCCGACGGGCAGGGGGACGCCCGAGAACCACGCCAACGTCATCAACCGCGGGCTAATTCCCGCGCAGCTCGCGGCAGGGGTGACAACGCTAGCGCATGACGCAAAGGGGATGCCTCTCAAGGACGAGGATGGCAAGCCGGTAATCCGCGCCAAATACACGGGCTTACACGCCTTTCGGCACTTCTATGCGAGCTGGTGCGTCAACTCGCGGGAGGATGGCGGCTTGGGGCTCTCAGCGAAGGCGGCGCAGGGTCGACTCGGTCATTCGACAATCGCGATGACGCTCGACACCTACGGGCATTTGTTTCCGCGAGGCGACGACGGGTCCGAGCTTGCGGCGGCGGAAAAGGCTTTGCTCGGGTGACTTTTCGGGGTCACGGGAAACTAGTCAGCGACATAGCCGCAACATGCAGCCAGAAATAGCTTTAAAAACAACGATCAATAGAGGAATCATAATCCTTGTGTCGGGGGTTCGAGTCCCTCCTCCGCTACCAGCGCAAACCCACTCAATCTGCCTGACGGGGCCAGCCCCGGCTCTTGCGTCAGCTTGGCGATAGCCGCGGAGTTCGATCTCCAGCGGCCCCCGCGGCGGGCTTGGGCGCACAAGACGCTGTCGACCAGGTCGCGGAACGCAGGCGCGCAGCCGTCCCCGTGGATGCGGTCTCCCGCCGCCAACTCCGCCGAAAGGCGCTCGATCAGCTCGAGATAGCGCGTCAGCGGCGCGAATATGCTGGATTCGCTCATTCGCGCCCAAGGAAGATATCGGTACAGTGGAGGTCTGGCCCCCCTAGGCGAAAGGCTCCCGCGCTGCGTAACGCGGCGAGATCCACGCGGCCACCGCAGGTCCGCCCATATTGCCATAGGAACGTGTCCATCAGGACCCGTTTGCTTAGCCAGAGCGAGTCACATGCGTTCATGGACCCATTGTAACAGGCAATCTGGGCGTCATTGAAGTCTGCGGCCCAGTCGCCCGCTTCAGCGAGCGACGGTTCGATCGGGGAGGGTAGGTCGTCGTCGGCGCGGGCCCACATGCCACACTCCAAAAAGATGATAAACATTGCGGCGAACCGGACGGTGAGTGTGCTTGTGACAGGCTTGCTCACAATCTTTCTCCGTGAGTTCATGCCTTCTTCGATTTGCTAGCCGGACCGCATCGCCCTGTCCGTGAATTCACGAACCAGGATAGGACAGAGTGACAGGCCTAGAAAGGCCCCCCTATCTACTTGCGCCCCAAAAACAACACATCCTCATTACCGGCGAGCGCAGCCAGCGGCTCCGGACGCGCCTGCGCCTTCTCCCCCTGGCGCAGTGAAAGCGTAGCGCCTCTGGTGAGGCGTCGGATGTGCCTGACTGCACTTTCCGATACATGTGGCCACGCGTCGAAACGGCTCGTTACGATCGCAACACTCCGAACGTGGAGAATATGGAGCCGGGAGACGACAGGGATCGTCTCGCCGCGGCCGGCGTGCGCGGTTGGGCCAGCGTCGTCAGATTGAGCGGAGATGACGTCGACGCGATCCTCGCCTTTGATACGCCAACGCCCTACGTTGTTTCGCCACACGATGATTTCGGCTTGATGCGCATGGCGCTGGACGCCGTCGCCAACGCCGTCGGCCGCAGCCGTCTCGAACAGGAGAGGGCCCGTCTGGAACAGCATCTTGCGCGAGCGCGGCGCCTGGAGACGGTTGGCGTGCTGACCAGCGGCATAGCGCATAATTTCAACAATATTATTGGCGCCATTCTCGGTTATGCGGAAATGGCGAAAGCGAAAGCCGGGTCGAACGGCCGGCTCAGCCGGGACCTCCATGAAATCCGGCGCGCCGCAGAGTTGGCGCGCGACCTCATCGACCAGATCCTCATGTTCGGACGACCTCGCGACGCCCGCCGGGTCCCGGTCCGTCTGGGAGAACTGCTCGGCGAGGCGGTCTCGCTGCTTCGCGCTTCGATCCCCTCAGGCATCGAGCTGATCGTCAATGAGGCGCCGGGCAGCGCTGTGGTATTCGCAGATCGCGCGCAATTGCAGCAGGTGGTTCTCAATCTCTGCAACAACGCGGTCCAGGCGATGGATGGAAGCGGCGGATCGAAATCGCCTCTGAGGTCCACGACGTCACGAGGCTGCGAGCGTTCAGTCACGGAAGCCTTGCGCCGGGCCGCTATATCCGCATCGCAATAAGCGACGCCGGCCCTGGCATCGACGAGGCAGTACTTAGACATGTTTTCGAGCCGTTTTTTACCACTCGCGCTGCGGGAAGCGGCCTCGGACTTGCGACAGCGCGCGATATCGTCCGTGAACATGATGGGGTTATGAATGTATGGACGAAGCCCGGCGTCGGAACTTCCGTCGAAGCCTGGGCGCCCTGCATCATGGAGGGCGTCTCGGAGCCGAGCAGACCGCGGCTTCCTGTGGGGCAAGGCCAACATTGTTGGTTATGGACGAGAATCACGAGGAATTGCTCAAAAGCGAAGAAATTCTGGCGGCCCTCGGTTATGAACAGGTCGGATTTACCAGCCCCCGCGAGGCGTTGACAGCCTACAGCGCTGGACGACAACGGTTTGACGCGGTGGTGGCGAACTGCTCAAGCGAGGCCGCGCCTATCCTCAAACTTGCGGCGGCGATTCGCGACATGGAGCCCAATCTGCCGGTCGTCCTGGCGATGGCGTCAGCCGATGAGATCGGGGTCGACGCGCTGCTTCTGGCCGGTGTGCGCGAGGTTGTGCGCCTGCCCTTCATTTCGGCCGAGGTCGCCGCTGCATTAAGACATTGCCTGGCTGATCCGCAGGCGGCCCCGGCAAGGGCGCAGGTGTCGTGACCCGCGTTTCGATAGGGATGGGGCGCGCCTGACGAAACTGCGCTTGCGCTTTCAACCGTCCTTGGCTGGCCGGTGGGTCTTGCAGCGGCCTGATACAATCTCAGTCAGGGTCGGACTCGACCTCGCCGACGCATGCCACGTCGGTCAATTGCTGATTAAAGCCGTTCGACGGGGAGGGAGCATGTAGCCGACGCCTCCGTCCAGATCAGGCGCGGCGCGCTCGACCAACAGCGGTTACGGAAGCGTCAATCAGGCTTTAAGCTTTGGCGTCCCGATCGTCGCGGCGGGGCTGGGCGAAGACAAAGCCGATGTGAACGCCCGAATCTCATGGTCGGGAGTGGGCGTTGATCTTCAATCCAACGCGCCGATTCCGCGCTCCGCAAGGCTGTTCGCCGTGTGCTGGACGAGCCCGTTTATAAGTTGCGCGCCTCGGCCATGGCAAGGAATACCGCGCGATCGACGCGCGCTCGGAAATCCTTCGGATCGTCGAGGAAGTCGCGGGCGATCCGGCGGCCGGATGGAGGACCAGCGCGAGCGGACCCAAGCAGACGCAACGGGTCGCACGCTAGTTTCCCGTGACGCCAAAAGAAGCACTTGCTGCGCGCTCGCCGACGATATCGGCCAGCGCGCAGTTTTTTGCCGGTGCAGCCGTCTGGCCGAGCGGATCTGGCTTTTTTAGTTTCAGGCCGGGGAAACGACCTGAAGAATACGGCGGCTGCGCGGGTGCACGAGGACGATCTCGTTGTTCACGACAGTGAACAGCAGGCGGCTGTCGCCGAGTTCCGCGGGCACGCGGTACATGGCGATGCCCTTCGGAACGCGCATGCCGGGCTGGACCTGTCCAGCAAAACTATGCGACGGAATGCCGTTTGAGCGGACATATTGCTGCAGGCTGTAGGCTTGGCCCGGCGCGCCGGTCAGGACGTGCCAGGTCCCGCTGACGCCGCCGATAACGCCGCCGGCGACGCCGCCGATAACCGCGCCAACCGGACCGCCGGACTTTGCGCCCTCGGATGCGCCGCTCTGGACGCCGCTGGTGAGTTCATCGGCGAAGGCTCCGGCCGGCGCGGCCAGCAGCGACAGGATGGCGCTGACAATAAGAAGCTTGCTTTTCATGATAGTCCAAATCCCTTGCGGATTATTGGTGAAGCTGCAGCCGACCCGAGGCTAGCCGCAGAAGGACGCTGAGGAGCCGCGATCGGACCCTCGGCGCGTCGCGCCGCATGAGCGGTTTCACTATTCATAGAATAGAATGGCGAAAACGCTCCATCTCTTTAGCTATAACGCATTATTCAAATCGCAAAGGCTCGCGGCCTCTGCGAAAAAGACTCTATCTAGCGGCGCCCGAAGCGCCGCTAGACAAGCAGCCTTGCTCAAGCACGTTTCAAGGCGATCTTCAAGCTCTGGGCTGCTGCTGTGAGCGGGTGCGGCGGCAAGGAGCCCGCCGAGCCGCCGCCAACAGAGGCTGGAAACGCAGTTTTTCGCCAACTTGACCGAGGCGGCTGCATTCCCGCTCAAGATATTGTAAGGAGCTATGCCCCGTGGCGATGGGTGAGGTATTGGCGTGAGCAGAGATCCCTATGAGGTCCTAGGCGTTAAGCGTGACGCCCCCGCGCCGGAGATCCAGAAAGCCTATCGCAAGCTCGCAAAGGCGCATCACCCCGACCTCAATCCCGGTGACGCCGCGGCGGAGGAGAAATTCAAGGAGGCCGCCTCCGCCTATGATCTTCTGAGCGACACCGAAAAGCGCAGGCGCTACGACGCCGGCGAGATCGACGCGTCCGGCGCTGAGCGGCCGCCGCAGCATTTCTACCGCTCCTATGCCGGCGCCGATCCCGACGCCAGCCCCTATTCCAATGAATCCGCCTATGCCGATTTTCTTGACGATGAGACGCTGGCGAGCATTCTTCGCGGCTCCCGCCGGCGCGGACCGGCCAAGGGGCGCAACCTGCATTACCGGCTCGGCGTCGATTTTCTGACCGCCGTCAATGGCGG
Source organism: Methylocella silvestris (assembly GCF_002891535.1). Taxonomy (GTDB): domain Bacteria; phylum Pseudomonadota; class Alphaproteobacteria; order Rhizobiales; family Beijerinckiaceae; genus Methylocapsa; species Methylocapsa silvestris_A. The sequence goes on from NZ_PDZR01000001.1 coordinate 694,009, forward strand.
CTCCGCCCGCGTGTTGCTTCCCGACGGCGCGGCGCTCGACGTCGCGATTCCGGCCGGCGCCGAGCTTGGACAGACTTTGCGGCTGCGCGGCAAGGGCGAGCCCGGATTGAACGGCGGCGAACCCGGCGACGCTTTGGTCGAACTCGAAATCGCGCCGCATAAGTTCTTCACCCGCGAGGGCGACGACATCCATCTGATCTTGCCGGTAAGCCTTGCCGAGGCCGTGCTCGGGAGCGAGGTAACCGTTCCGACGACGACGGGCGCGGTCAGCATGCGGCTGCCGACAAACGCAAATTCTGGAACGAAGCTTCGTCTCAAGGGCAAGGGCGTCGCCCGGCCGGACGGGGGCAGGGGCGATGAATATGTGACCCTCAAGATCGTGCTGCCCGATAAAAGCGATCCGGAACTGGCGTCCTTTGTCGCGAATTGGGCCGTCGGCAAGGCGCATGATCCTCGCGCGGACATGAAACCGTGAAGGCGTTGGAGGCGGAAATGGTCGATCGGCGAGAATTCATGATCCGCGCGCGCATCGAGTCGGCGACGCTGGATGTCTTCATCGCCGAGGAATGGGTGATCCCCCAGCGCCAGTCCGGCGCGGAAGCGTTTTCCGACGCGGACGTCGCGCGGGCGAATCTGATCCGTGATCTCAAGGCCGATATCGGCGTCAATGACGAAGGAATCGGCGTGATTTTGCATCTGATCGACCAGCTTCACGGCGTGCGTCGGACGCTTCGGGACGTGTTGAAGCGCAGCCCGCCGGCGCTGGATCGAGACTGAGCCAGGCGAAAGAGGTCTTGTGAGCGTTCCATCATCAGACGGGCGGCCGGCGCGCCAAAGGCTCCTTGTCGCCGACGATGGGCCGCCCGGTCGCGCGACGCTTGCCGACGCTGTCCGGAGGTTGCGTCCGGCCGCAGAAGTCATCAGCGCGCGCAATACCGACGAGGCGCTCGGCGCTTTGGCGATGCAGCGAATCGACCTCATTCTGATCGATTTCAGCCGGCCGGGCGCGGATGGCGTCGAACTCGCCGCCCTGATCCGCCGCACCCGCAACGCGGCGCCAATAGCCATCGCCTCGTCGCAGGGCGACGCCGTGATGCGCGCGCATGACCTCCAGGCCGTCTTTCTGCAGAACCCGATTTCGGACGAAGCCCTCGCCGCTTTTTTGTCGCGCGCAGAGCTGCAGCTGGACCATTGATCCGGGCCGGAGCCGTCTTAAGGTAAAAAAAGTTTGAACGCGGCCGGCTTTTGGCCACAACTAGCGTCGAAACAACAAGCTGAAAAACCTGAGCCGCAGCCGGCGGGGACGCTTCCGCCGCCTTGCTGCGATCCAAACGGGAAGAAGCCTTTGCCTCTCGCCGCGCGGCCGCATGTGATTGTCATCGGGGCCGGCCCAGCCGGGCTGATGGCCGCCGAAACTGTCGCCTCGAACGGCGTTCGGGTTTCCATTTATGATCGCATGGCCGCGCCCGGCCGCAAATTTCTTCTCGCCGGGCGCGGCGGCCTCAATCTCACCCATAGCGAGGATTTCGAGATTCTTCTCTCGCGCTATGGCGCGGCGCGCGACCGGCTGCGTCAGGCGCTCGAACTCTTTTCGCCCAAGGCGCTGCGCGCGTGGTGCGAGGAAATGGGGCAGGCGACCTTTATCGGGACGAGCGGGCGCGTCTTCCCGGCGACCTTCAAGGCCTCACCTTTGCTACGCGCATGGCTGAAACGGCTCGCCTCGCTTGGGGTCACCATGCATTTGCGCCAGGAGTGGCGCGGCTGGGACGCCAACGGGGCTCTTCTGTTTGCGGGCCCCGGCGGCGAAACGGCGGTCGAGGCCGACGCGACCATTCTTGCGCTCGGCGGAGCGAGCTGGCCGCGGCTCGGCTCCGACGGCGGCTGGGTCGGCGCGCTGGAGCGCGCAGCCATCGCCACCGCTCCGTTGCGGCCAGCCAATTGCGGCTTCCTTGCGAACTGGTCCGATCATTTCAAGGATCTGTTCGCCGGCGAGCCCTTGAAGGGGATCGCCGCATCTTTTGGCGCCCAGCGCGTGCGCGGCGAGGCGACGATCACCCGCGCGGGACTTGAAGGCGGCGCCCTCTACGCCCTCGCAGCGCCGCTGCGGGACGCCATCGCCGCCACCGGCGAGGCCGCCCTGACGATCGCGCTGCGGCCAGATATGGCCGAGGCCGAACTCGAGCGGCGCATCGCCAGCCGCGATCCGAAACAGTCCTTTTCAACCTTTGCGCGAAAATCGCTGCGGTTGTCTCCGGCCTCCATCGGCCTCATGCAGGAGAGCGCGCGGGCCGCATTTGCGCCGCTTGGCGAGATGAGCCCGGCGCGGCTCGCCGGTTTCGTCAACGCTGTTCCGATCCGGCTGACCGGCGTCGCGCCGCTCGCCCGGGCGATCTCGACTGCGGGCGGGGTCGTCTTCGATGAGGTGGATTGCGATTTCATGCTGCGCCGCCGGCCGGGGGCCTTCGTCGCGGGGGAAATGCTCGATTGGGAAGCGCCGACCGGCGGCTATCTGATGCAGGCCTGCTTTGCGACAGGCGCTGCGGCCGGGCGGGGCGCGCTCCAGTGGGCGGCGCACGAACACGCCGCGGAGAGTTTGGGCAGGCAAGATCTCGTCCTCGCGCCGCCGGCGTGATCTAGCCGTTCCAGCCATTGGCGCGGCTCTCGATCCGGAACGGATGCGCCGGATAGACGCCCAGAATCTTCAGCTCCTTGCAGAAGAACGCCAGTTCCTCAAGCGCGCGGGCCAGCGCCGGTTCGTCGGGGTGGCCGTCGACGTCCGCCAGAAATTGCGTCGCGGTGAAGTGCCCTTCCACCATATAGCTTTCAAGCTTGGTCATGTTGACGCCATTGGTGGCGAAGCCGCCGAGCGCCTTATAGAGCGCGGCCGGCACGTTGCGGACCCGGAAGACAAAACTCGTGACCGTCGGCGTAGCAGTTGATGACGCAGCCCAGGCAGGCGTTCGCGACAGGATCACGAAGCGCGTCGTGTTATTCGGCTCGTCGCCTATGTCCCGCGCCAGAACCTCGAGGCCATAGATTTCGCCGGCGAGCGAGGTGGCGATCGAGGCCTTCGAGGGATCGGCCCATTCGGCGACCTGGCGCGCCGAGCCTGCCGTATCGGCGGCGACATGCGGAGCGAGGCGCAATTCGCGAATGATCTTGCGGCATTGGCCGAGCGCATGAACGTGGCTGTAGACCGATTTGACGTCGCCAAGCTTTGCGCCCTTGAGGCCGAGCAGTTGAAAGTCGATCGGCATGAAATGCTCGCCGATGACATGAAGGTTGGCGCGGGGCAGCAGATGGTGAATATCGGCGACGCGGCCCGCGATCGAATTTTCGATCGGAATCATGCCCAGCTCGGCCTCGCCCTCGGCGATGGCGCTCAGCGCTTCTTCGAAAGTGTCGCAGGGAATCGGCGTCGCTTGCGGATAGACGGCGCGGCAGGCGATTTCGGAATTGGCGCCGGGCTCGCCCTGATAGGCGATTTTCTGGACGGTCATGACAGAGGAAATCTCAAAATCTCAGGAACGCGATCTAATGGCACGCAAACTGCCTGCGAGGAAGCCGGCGCGCGGCGGCTTGGAGCGGAAATTTCCGAAGCGCCGCGCCCGGTGAAAAAAGAAGGATTTGCGCGCAGGCTGGAATCATTATTGTGATGGCGGCCTTAATCCGGATAGGCTATGCAGCGCCCAAGCTCAGCTGAGTCCGCCCGGTCGCGGCGAGCGGGGTTTTGACGAGACAGACCGCATCATCGGCCAACGCCCCTTAATCGGGAGGACGCATTTGTTTTCCTTCGAAACCAACAAGATCGCTGGCGCCGTTCTGGGATCACTCCTGCTGGCCATGGGCCTTGGCGTCATCGGGCAAATGATTTTCTCGCATCCGCCCCTGAAGACGCCCGGCTTCAACCTGCCGGCTCTGGTCGAAACCGCCGACAGTGGCGGCGCGCCGGCCGCTGAGGCGGTCGCGCCCTTGCCCGAGCGCCTCGCCAAGGCGGACGTCAAAAGGGGCGAGTCGCTGACCAAGGCCTGCCAGGCGTGCCATAGCTTTGAGAAGGGCGGGCCCGTGAAGGTCGGACCGCCGCTGTTCGGCGTCGTCGGCCGCCCCAAGGATTCCATCGCGGGCTTTGGCTATTCGGACGCAATGAAGGCCAAGGGCGGCGCCTGGACCTTCGACGATCTCGATCATTTCATCGCCAGCCCCAAAGGCTTCATCAGCGGCACCAAAATGGGCTTCGCCGGAGAGCCAGATCCGCAAAAACGCGCCGATATCATCGCTTACCTCCGAACTTTGTCGGATAGTCCGGTTCCGCTGCCAGCCCCCGGCAAGTGAAGCCGCTTGGCGCGGGCCATGACAAAACCTAGATAGGGTGATGACTGGTCGCGTGGCGTCGCTTCGCGGAGGGACCAGCGCGCGGCCGCGCCGGAGCTCCTGCGAGACCCGGCGTCACGCGATCAACCCGCCATCCGACGAGGAAGACTCTTGCGCGATTCATTGGCCTTCTCCCGCCGTTCCTTCGTGCAATATTCCGCCTGCGGCCTGATCGCGCCCCGCCTTTTCACGTCGCCGGCCTTGGCCGCCGAAGCGCTGGCCGCCGAAGCCCTGGCCTCCGGAGAGAACGAGGTCCACGGCCTCTCCGTGTTCGGCGATCTGGCGCTCCCTGCCGATTTCGGACATTTCGCCTATGTCAATCCGGCGGCGCCGAAGGGCGGCGAGATCTCGCTGCAGGTCAGCTCCACCTCCGGCAACCAGAATTTCACGACCTTCAACACGCTGAACGCCTATATCCTGAAAGGCGACGGCGCCGCCGGCATGGGGCTGATCTTTGATTCGCTGATGACGGGCAATGCGGACGAGCCGGATTCGCTTTACGGTCTCGTCGCCCGAGCGGTGCGGGTTTCCGCCGACCGCAGCGTCTATCGCTTTCTTGTGCACAAGGAAGCCCGTTTCCACGACGGATCTCCGTTGACCGCGGCGGACGTCGCCTTTTCGCTCAACATCTTGAAAGCTAAGGGACATCCCTCGATCCGCCAGGCGCTGCGCGATCTCGACGCCGCTGAGGCAGAGGCCGACGATGTCGTAATGGTGCGGCTAAAGTCGCAGCGCAGCCGCGAGGCGCCTTTGATTGTCGCGGGCCAGCCGATCTTCTCCGCGGCCTATTACAAGACGCATGATTTCGACCAGACGACGCTCGAACCGCCGCTCGGCTCCGGCGCCTATAAGGTCGGCCGGTTCGATCAGGGCCATTTCATCAGTTTCGACCGCGTCTCCGATTATTGGGGCAAGGGTCTGCCGGTCAATGTCGGCCAGTCCAATTTCGACCGGATTCGCTTCGAATATTTCGGCGACCGGAAGGTGGCGTTCGAGGCTTTCAAGGCGGGCGTCTTCAGCTTTCGCGAGGAATTCACCTCGGCGGTTTGGGCCACGGGGTATGATTTTGCCGCGGTGAAGGACGGCAGGGTGCAGCGCGCGACGCTGCCTGACGAATCGCCGATGGGAACGCAGGGCTGGTTCCTCAACATGCGCCGCGACAAATTCAAGGATCCGCGCATCAGGGAGGCGATCGGCCTCGCCTTCGATTTCGAATGGACAAATCGCAATATTATGTATGGCGTCTATTCGCGCACCGTCTCCTTTTTCCAGAATTCGCCAATGGCGGCGCAGGGCGTGCCTTCGCCCGAGGAGCTGGCGGTGCTCGAACCCTATCGCAGCGAACTCTCGCCCGACGTGTTCGGCGAGGTCTACACGCCGCCCGTCTCGGATGGCTCGGGCCAGGACCGTGCTCTCCTCCGCCGCGCCAATGATCTCTTCGTTTCGGCCGGATGCAAACGGCAGGGCTCGGCCCTGATCCTGCCGGACGGCAAGCCGTTCGAGATCGAATTTCTCGACTTCGATGGCGCCCTTGAGCCGCATACGGCGCCCTTCATCAAGAATCTGAAGCTGCTCGGAATTGAGGCGCGCTATCGCGTTGTCGACGCAGCGCAATACAAGCGCCGCACCGATGATTTCGATTATGACATCGTGACCTCACGCTTCGGGCTCGGCCTGACGCCGGGAGAGGGCATGCGCGCGACCTTCGGTTCGGAAGCCGCTGACATGGCGGGCTCGCGCAATGTGTCGGGCGTCAAGAACAAGGTGGTCGACGCGCTGATCGAAAAAGCGCTTGTGGTCGAGACGCGCGAGGAGCTGACCTTTATCTGCCGCTCGATCGACCGCATCCTGCGCGCCATGCACCCCTGGGTTCCGATGTGGAACAAGCCCAATCATCTCGTCGCCTATTGGGATCTGTTCAGCCGGCCCGAGCGCAGCGGGCGCTATGAGATCGGCGTGCTCAACAGCTGGTGGTATGATGAAGAGAAGGCCAAACGCATCAATTTCGCCGGCCGCTGACGCAGCCTGATGTTCGCTTATATCGCCCGCCGCATTCTGTTGATGATTCCGACGATCTTCGGAATCCTGGCGATTTCGTTCGTCATCGTGCAATTCGCGCCAGGCGGCCCGGTCGAGCGCATTCTGGCGCAATTGCAGGGTCTCGATAGCGGCGCGACGGCCCATTTCGGCGGCGGCGGCGGCGAGATCGGCGCCGGCAATGCGGGCGATTTTTCATCCAAATATCGCGGCGCGCAGGGGCTCGACCCGAAATTCATCGCCGAGCTCGAAAAGCAGTTCGGTTTCGACAAGCCTGCCTATGAGCGCTTCTTCATGATGCTGAAGAATTACGCTCTGTTCGACTTCGGCCGCTCCTATTTCCGCGACGAGCCGGTGCTGCAGCTGATCAAGGAAAAGCTGCCGGTCTCGATTTCGCTCGGCCTGTGGATGACGTTGCTTTCTTATGCGATCTCCATTCCGCTCGGCGTGCGAAAGGCGGTCTGCGACGGCTCGCGCTTCGATGTCTGGACCTCGGCGGTGGTCATCGTCGGCTATGCGATTCCGAGCTTTTTGTTCGCCATCCTGTTGATCGTTTTGTTTTGTGGCGGCTCGTTCTGGCAGCTCTTCCCGCTGCGGGGCCTCACCTCGGAAAACTTCGATCAGCTTTCGCTGTTTGGCAAGGTGAAGGATTATCTCTGGCATATTGCTCTGCCGGTGACGTCGCTGACGCTCGGCGCCTTCGCGACCTCGACCTTCCTCACCAAAAATTCCTTCCTCGACGAGATCCGCAAGCAATATGTGCTGACCGCCCGCATGAAGGGTTTGTCCGAGCGGCGCGTGCTTTATGGGCATGTCTTCCGCAACGCCATGATGATCGTCGTCGCCGGCTTTCCGGGCGCCTTTCTCGCCGCGTTTCTCGGCGGCTCGCTGCTGATCGAGACCATTTTCTCGCTGGACGGGCTCGGGCTCTTGTCCTTCGAATCGATCGTCAACCGCGACTATCCGGTCGTCTTCGCCAATCTCTACATCATGTCGCTGCTGGGCCTTGTGGTAAATCTCCTGTCGGATCTCACCTATACGTGGATCGATCCGCGGATCGATTTCTCGACGCGGGAGGTCTGACTTGGACGCGCCTGCGGTCGAAGCCCTGATGACGGGGGCGCCCCCCTTGCAGCGGGCGCGCCTCAGCCCCATCAACCAGCGCCGGCTGGCCCTGTTCAAGGCGCATCGGCGCGGCTATTGGTCGTTCTGGATTTTCCTGGTCCTGTTCGTCCTGTCGCTATTCGCCGAATTCATCGCAAACGACCGGCCGATCCTTGTCGTCTACAAGGGCGAATTGTTGTTTCCGGTGGCCATCGACTATCCGGAAGAAAAATTTGGCGGCTTCCTCGCCCGCACCGACTATCGCGATGCGGTGATCGCCGATGAGATCAAGGCGCATGGCTTCATGGTCTGGCCGCCGGTCCATTTTTCCTACCGCACCATCAACCGGCAATTGCCGACGCCGGCCCCATCGCCGCCGACCTGGATGCTGAGCCGCGCGCAATGCGCCGCCGCCGCCGAACGCTTCAACAAGTCAGATCCAGGCGGAGGCTGCAACGCCATCGAGTGGAACTGGCTTGGCACCGACGATCAGGGACGCGACGTGCTGGCGCGGCTGATCTATGGCTTCCGCCTGTCGTTATTGTTCGGTCTGACGCTTGCGATCGTCTCGTCGGTGGTTGGCGTCGCCGCCGGCGCCTTGCAGGGATATTATGGCGGCTGGACCGATCTTTTGTTCCAGCGCTTCATCGAGGTCTGGTCCTCGCTGCCGCATCTCTATCTCCTGATCATCATCTCCTCGATCATCACGCCGAGCTTCTTCGTGCTGCTTGGCATCTTGCTTTTGTTTTCCTGGGTCTCTCTGGTCCATGTTGTCCGGGCGGAATGTCTGCGCACCCGCAACTTCGAATATGTCAACGCCGCGCGCGCGCTCGGCCTCAGCAATCCGGCGATCATCTGGCGCCATGTGCTGCCGAACGCCATGGTCGCGACGCTGACTTTTTTGCCCTTCGTCCTCAACGGGTCGATCACGACGCTGACAGCGCTGGATTTTCTCGGCTTCGGCCTGCCGCCCGGCTCGCCCTCGCTCGGGGAGCTCCTTTTGCAGGGCAAATCCAATCTTCAGGCGCCTTGGCTTGGATTGACGGGGTTCATCGTGATCGCGCTGATGCTGTCGCTGCTCGTCTTCATCGGCGAGGCGGTGCGCGACGCTTTCGATCCCCGCAAGACGCTGCAATTGGGAAATGATAGGGTCGGGCAGATGGAGGCGGCATGAACAGGATCGTCAAGGAGCATTATCCGGCGGAAAATCTCCCGGAGGATTTGCGCGCGGATTTGACGCCAGGATCGCAGGTGACCGTTACTGTCGTCGAGGAAGACGCGCCGCCGGAGAAGGTGATGTCTCTGGCAGAGCTTTTCGCTCTACGCCATCCTCCATTTCGCTCCGGCGAAGAGATTGACGCCGATCTTCGGCGTCAAAGAGACGAATGGGATGGCTGATATCGTGGCTCGACAGCGCGTTTATCTAGATCCGAACGTCTTTATTCGCGCGTTCGAAAGCCCCGAAGTGGAAGCAGCGCCGATCAGAAGGATGTTGGAAGCGCTTCGTCACGACCCGAAGCGCGCTGTCACCAGCGAGCTCACTCTCGCAGAAGTATTGGCTCCGGCGCGAACCGGACCGGATCTCCTTATCAAGCGTCGTTTCTATTTGGATTTGATCGTCTGGTCGGGTTTTATAGATTTGCTTCCAGTAACTCGTTCCATCCTGCTCGAAACGCCGGATCTGCGGAAAGTCGCAAGGCATAGCTTGCCCGATGCAATACGCGTGGTCTCCGCGATACGAGCGGGCTGCAACTTCTTCATGTCCAATGATAAGGATATGAAGGCAAATAAGATTCCGCACGGCATGAGGGCTCTGTTGCCCGATTCCTCCGGCGTTGTGACCATCCTGGACGCCCTCCGTGCCTGACGCCCCCCTTCTCGACATTTGCGATCTCTCCGTCTCTTTCCGCGCTGGCGCTACTGCCATGCGAGCAGTCGACGGCGTCTCTTTTGCGCTTGAGCGCGGCCGCACGCTGGCGCTCGTCGGCGAGTCGGGCTCGGGCAAATCGGTCACAGCGCTCTCGATCCTGCGGCTGCTGGCGCCAGGAGCCGAGACGCAGGGGAAGGCGCTGTTCGACGGCGAGGATCTGCTGACGGCGTCCGAGGAGCGGCTTCGCGCCATCAGGGGCGCGCGGATCACCATGGTGTTCCAGGAGCCGATGACATCGCTCAATCCGCTGCACAGCATCGAAAAGCAGATTGGTGAAATTCTGGAACTGCACGGCGCCCACGGCGCCGAAAAAATCCGTGCGCGGGTGGTGGAGCTTCTCGGCGAGGTCGGCATTCCCGATCCCGCTGCGCGGCTTGGCGCCTATCCGCACCAGCTGTCGGGCGGTCAGCGCCAGCGCGTCATGATCGCCATGGCGCTCGCCAACCGGCCTGATCTCTTCATCGCCGACGAGCCGACCACCGCGCTCGACGTGACGGTGCAAGCGCAGATCCTCGACCTTTTGAAGCGGTTGCAGGCGCGCCATGGCATGGCGATGCTGTTCATCACCCATGACCTCAATATCGTGCGCAAAATCGCCGACGACGTCGCCGTGATGCAGAAGGGGCGCATCGTCGAGACCGGGCCGGTCGCGTCGATCTTTTCCGCGCCGCGCCATCCCTATACCTGCGCGCTGCTCGCCGCAGAGCCCAAAGGAGCTCCGCCGCCGTTCAACGCCGCGGCAAAACCCATCGTCAGCGCCGACAACATCAAGGTCTGGTTTCCGATCAGGCGCGGCTTCTTTCGCCGCACCATCGGCTATGTCAAGGCGGTCGACGGCGTCAGCGTCACCGTGCGTGAAGGCGAGACCGTCGGCGTCGTCGGCGAATCGGGCTCCGGCAAGACGACGCTTGGCCTCGCCTTGCTGCGGCTGATTCGCTCGGAGGGCGCCATCGTCTTCCTCGGGCAACGCATCGACGGGCTGCGCTTCAAGGAGCTGCGGCCGATACGGCGCGACATGCAGATTGTGTTTCAGGATCCCTATGGGTCGCTGTCGCCGCGCCTGCCCGTCGCCGATATCGTCGCCGAAGGCCTCGGCGTGCAGGACAAGAGCCTCAGCTACAGCCGGAAGCGGGAGATTGTCGCCCGCGCGCTCGCCGACACAGGCCTCGATCCGGCGGCGATGGATCGCTATCCGCATGAATTTTCAGGCGGCCAGCGTCAGCGAATCGCCATCGCCAGAGCCATGGTGCTTGAGCCGAAATTCATCGTTCTCGACGAGCCGACTTCCGCGCTCGATATGTCGGTGCAGGCGCAAATCGTCGATCTCTTGCGCGACCTCCAGCGCCGCCGCGGCCTCGCCTTTCTGTTCATCAGCCATGATCTGCGCGTCGTACGCGCGCTGGCGAGCGAAATCATCGTCATGCGTGGCGGCAAGCTGGTCGAAGCCGGTCCCGCCGCCGAATTGCTGGCGCATCCAAAGAGCGACTATACCCGCGCCTTGTTCGCCGCTGCCTTCGACATGCGGGCGGAAGAGGGCGCGGCGATCCCGGTTTGATCCCCGCTGTTTCTGCCGCACATCGTCGCGCCAGCGCCGCTGATTGAACAACTGTGAGCCTAAACTTCGCCATTGTGCGATCCAAGACTGGCCAAGTCAAAAGAACGCCCTCCGCCAGAACGTGCAACGATTCTGCCGATGACGCGTTGACAAGGCGAAGATGGGTCCAGTTTAGGAGATGTATCCGCCTATGGTTAACCTTGACCTTCTTTACAAGCCTGTGGCGAACAGCTCTGAGGGGTCAATTGGCAGGTTGGTCGTCGTGTCTAACCGCGTGCCGGTTCCGAACGCCTCTGGTGTTCCCGCGGCGGGCGGCCTCGCCGTCGCCTTGCAGGCGGCTTTGCGCAGCCGGGGCGGCGTGTGGTTCGGCTGGTCGGGAAAGACCGCTCAGGACGCCGCCGACAGGCAGGTGCAGACGCGCAGCCTTGGCCCTATCACTTTCGCGGTCTCAGATCTCACCCGCCGTGATATAGAGGAATACTATCACGGTTTCGCCAATCGCGCCCTATGGCCGATCTGCCATTATCGCCTCGACCTCGCCAATAGCTCCGAGCGCGACGCTGCCGGCTATTTTCGCGTCAACGAATTCTTCGCGCGCCGGCTTGTCAAGCTGCTGCGGCCGGACGACATCATCTGGATTCACGACTACCACATGATTCCGCTGGCGGGCTTTTTGCGCGAGCTTGGGGCTGCGAACCGCATCGGCTATTTTCATCACATTCCATGGCCCTCACCTGATACAGCCTCGGCGCTGCCCTTCTACGACCGCATTCTTGAATCCTTCAGCGCCTATGATGTCGTTGGATTCCAGACCGTTCCGGATGCGGATAATTTCCGCGATTGCCTCATTCAGTCGGCTGCCGGACGCACCGGGGCCGACGGCGTCTGCGAAGCCTATGGCCGAAAATTCCTCGTCGACGCCTTTCCGATCAGCATCGATCCAGACAGTTTCGCGCTCGAGGCGCGCCTCGCCGAACGCAATTCTCTTGTGAAGCGAATGCGCGTCAGCCTTGAAGGGCGCGCCATGGTGATTGGCGTCGACCGGCTCGACTATTCGAAGGGAATCAAGCACCGGCTCGAAGCTTTCGCCGCGTTCCTTGAGACCAATCCCGACGCCGTGAAGGCGCGGGTCACCATGCTGCAGATCACGCCGAAATCGCGTTCGGAGGTGCCGGAATACGCGCGCATCCAGAGAGAGGTCGCCGAGGAGGTCGGCCATCTCAACGGCAAGCTCGGCGACATCGACTGGACGCCATTGCGTTACATCAACAAACCAATGAGCCAGGCGGCGCTGGCAGGGCTCTACCGGCTTGCGCGGGTCGGGCTGGTGACGCCGCTGCGCGACGGCATGAACCTCGTCGCCAAGGAATATGTGGCGGCGCAGGATCCGAATGATCCGGGCGTACTTGTGTTGTCGCAATATGCCGGCGCCGCGCAGGAGCTCAAAGCCGCACTGATTGTCAACCCCTATGATATCGAGGCGACGGCGGCGGCCATCGCCCGCGCCGTGGCGATGCCGCTGGACGAGCGCCAGGACCGCTGGCGCGACATGATGGCTGCGCTACGCGGCAACAGCATCGATCATTGGACGCACAAATGCCTGCAGGCGATCAGCGGCGAAGGGGAAGCGGCCAATGAAAGCTCGCTTCACCCGGCGGGCTCGATCATTCGCTCGGGTGTGATACCGGTGGCGGAGCCGTGGCTTTGCGCGCAATCTCCGGCGCCGGGGCTCCGCCACTAGATCGCGATGCTCCCAAATTTCAATGCGCCCGAACTGTTTGGGCATGTTAGCGAGGTGGCCGTCGAGGCCGTCTTGCTACTCGCCGGCGTCACGCTCGCGGAGAAAACGGAGAAATCAACAGAATGCGGCCTGTCTCCATTTTGCGGAGTCGAAAGCAGGCTGCAACGCCGGCCGCCACCGGCGCAAAGCTATATCATCTTGACTTGATTTGAAAAATCATTGCGCTTCATGCTCAAATCAGGCCCCAAGAGCGCTTCCTGAAGCGCTCGCTGGCGACGATGGCCGGGAGTTGTGCATAATGCCACGAACGAGCAGATTTATTCGCATCGACGCGATCCTTTAAGATTCTTCATCATTGATTCCTCGTGTCTCGCGCCGCTGGCGCGAGTGACCGCCGCCGCCTCCCCAGTCTCGAACGAGTGTGCTCATGATCGATCGCAGCGATGTGCATTGGTATCGCGACGCCATAATCTACCAGCTTCACGTCAAATCCTTCTTCGATTGCAACAATGACGGCATCGGCGATTTCAAGGGTCTGACGCAAAAGCTCGACTATGTGAAAGATCTTGGCGCGACGGCGATCTGGCTGATGCCGTTCTACCCCTCGCCCCTGCGCGACGACGGCTACGACATTTCCAATTATCGCGACATCAATCCGGCTTATGGCTCGCTGCGGGACTTCAAGGCCTTCGTCCGCGAGGCGCATGACCGCGGTCTTCGGGTCATCATCGAACTCGTCGTCAACCACACCTCCGATCAGCATCCCTGGTTCCAGCGCGCACGCACCGCCAAGCTTGGGTCGGCGGCGCGGAATTTCTATGTCTGGGCCGACGATGACGAGGCCTACACGGGCGTCCCGATCATCTTTCTCGATATCGAGAAATCGAACTGGACCTATGACGAGGTCGCCAAGGCCTTCTACTGGCATCGTTTCTACGCGCATCAGCCGGACCTCAATTACGATAATCCGCGTGTGCTGGAAGCGGTGCTCGACGTCATGCGTTTCTGGCTCGACATGGGCGTCGACGGACTGCGCCTTGACGCCATTCCCTATCTGGTCGAGCGCGAAGGAACGCTTTGCGAAAACCTGCCCGAGACGCATGCGATCATAAAGAAGATCAGGGCTGCGGTCGACGCCGATTATCCAGACCGCATGCTGCTGGCCGAGGCCAATGTCTGGCCGGAGGAGGCGGCCGGCTATTTCGGCGACGGCGACGAGTGCCACATGGCGTTTCACTTTCCGCTGATGCCGCGCATCTATATGGCGCTGGCGCAGGAGGATCGCCACCCGATCACAGACATCATGCGTCAGACGCCGGAGCTGCCCGACGGATCGCAATGGGCAATCTTTCTGCGCAATCACGATGAGATGACGCTCGCCATGGTAACCGACAAGGAGCGCGATTATCTGTGGTCGTTCTATGCCGCGGACCGGCGGGCGCGCATCAACCTCGGCATCAGGCGCCGCCTTGCGCCCTTGCTCGAGAACGACCGGCGCAAGATCGAATTGCTGAACTCGCTGCTGTTCTCGATGCCGGGGGCGCCGGTCCTCTATTATGGCGACGAGATCGGCATGGGCGACAATATCTACCTTGGCGACCGTGATGGCGTCAGAACGCCGATGCAATGGTCGGTTGACCGCAGCGGCGGCTTCAGCCGCGCCGATCCGGCGCGCCTGTTCCTGCCGGCGATTCAGGATCCGATCTATGGCTTCAGCGCGGTCAATGTCGAGGCGCAGCTCGCGAGCCCGTCGAGCCTCTTGACATGGACGCGGCGAATGATCGCGGTGCGCCGCTCCACCCTTGCATTCGGGCGCGGCGCGCTGCGCTTTCTCTATCCCGCCAATCGCAAGGTGCTCGCCTATCTGCGCGAACTCCCGTCCGAAACAATTCTCTGCGTCGTCAATGTTTCGCGCGCGCCGCAGGCGGTGGAGCTCGATCTTGGTGAATTTCGCGGCTCGGCGCCTGTCGAAATGACGGCCGGCAGTCAGTTCCCGGCGATCGGCGCCGCGCCCTATGTCCTCACCCTGCCGTCCTACGGCTTCTTCTGGTTCAGGATCGAACCACTGCCGCAGGAGCGCCCGCTGCGCGACTCGATGCCGGAACTGTTCACTCTGGTTGCGGTGGGCAAGCTCGAGACCATTTTTTCAGGCCGCGAGCTGATCGCCTTCGAGCGCAACGTCGCGCCGCAATATCTTTTGACGCGCCGTTGGTTCGAGGCGCAAACATCGGCGCCGCCGCGCGTCGCCGTCAAGGATTTCGCGCTCCTCACCGAGGCCGGCGACGCGCGGCGTTTCGTACTGACCCTGCTTGACGTCGAGGCGTTGGACGCCTCGACCGGCGTCTACTTCGCGCCCTTTGTGGCCGAGCGCGACGGCGAATTCACGCCCTCGCCCTGCGCTGCGGTCGCCAAATTGCGGCGCGGCGCCGAAATGGGCCTGCTCTATGACGCCGACGCCTGCGCGCCTTTCGGCGCTGCGATGCTTGACGCGTTTCGCCGTGGCGCGACGACCGGCGCCGCCAAAGGGGGCAAGATCATTTTCTCGCCCGCCGAGCCGGACAGTCCAGAGCTCGCGATCGCGGCGCTCGAGTGCGAGCTTGTCGCCGCTTCGCAAAGTCATTCGACGCTCGTGCTCGATAAGCAGATCACGCTCAAGATCTTCCGGCGGCTCGAGGCCGGAGCTCGGCCGGACATGGAGGTCAGGCGCTTTCTGACCGAGGTCGCCCGCTTTCCCAACATGCCGGCCCTGCTCGGCGCGGTCGAGTACAGCGACGCCGCCGGCGCCCGCATGACGCTTGCGACATTCGAGACTTTTGTGCGCTGTCAGGGCGACGCCTGGACCTGGACGCTCGAAGCGCTGAAGCGCATTCTTGAGACCCTCGCCATGGCGCCGGCCGCGACCGATCAGGGCGAGCCGCCGCCGCCGCTCAGCTTTTCCACCTATACGCCGCATATGCAGCGGCTTGGGCTGCGCACCGCGCAAATACATCAGGCGCTGGCGACGCCGACCGACGATCCGGCGATTGCGGCCGAGCCGCTCGCCGCAGCCGACGTGCGCCAGAGCGTCCTTCTGCTGCGCGAGGCGGCCGCGCGCGGCTTCGAGCGTCTCGCCGGGGTGGAGGAGGCGAACGCCGAGATCGACCGGCTGCTCGACCGGCGGGAGGAATGCGAAAGCCTGTTCGCGATGCTCGACGCAGAGCCGCAGGGCGCGATCAAGATCCGCATCCACGGCGATTATAATTTGCGTCGCGCGCTCGTCGTGAAGGATGACGTCATCATTGTCGGCTTTCGCGGCGCTGACAGGATGGCGAAGAATCCGCGCGAGAAAAATTCCCCGCTGCGCGATGTCGCGACCATGCTGCGCTCCTTCGCGCAAGTCGCGGCCGCAGCGGAGCGGGCGATCGCGACCCTTGTGCCAGATCCGGTCATGGCGGCGACGCGGCTCAGCGAGCAGGTTGTGGAATTCTCTGAAATTTTCGTCGAGGCCTATTTCAGCGCCACGCGCGGCGGAGCCGTGTCGATCGTCGATCAGGGCACGCGGCGGCGTCTTCTTATTCTTTATCTGCTCGCCGCCGCTTTCGAGGAAATCAGTGGCGATGATCCGTCAGCCGAGACGATCGACGTCGCAGCAAAGGGATTGAACGCAATTCTCGATCGCGCGGCGCGGCTGCTCTGACAATGGCGATGAAACACTTGTTCCGCCAATTATTTATCCCGTCGTTCCGGCTTGTTTTCATCGTCGCGCTACGGCATTCCGGGTCTCGCGAGGCGGTTGGCCGCCGTCCCGCCGCATCTTAGTTGGGTAGGACCCCCGACAGATCGTTGACGGCGGCGGCCTTGATGACTATAAGCACGGCTCCCGGTCAGATGCGGTCCGCTTCACGCGGCGCGGCGCACGGCCTTGTCCAGGACAGATTTCGATATGGCGAATACCCCGTCGGCCAAGAAGGCCGTCCGTAAGATTGAGCGTCGCACTGCGGTCAACAAGTCGAGGCGCAGCCAGATGCGGACTTATGTCCGCAAAGTCGAAGAGGCGATCGCTTCCGGTGATCGGGAGGCCGCGACGCAGGCTTTGCGCGCGGCTGAGCCTCTGGTGATGCGTGCGGCGCAAAAAGGAATTGTGCACAAAAATACCGCTTCCAGAAAAGTCTCTCGGCTGAGCGCTCGAGTAAGCTCGCTGGGAAACTAAGTAGCCCGCTGTAAAGCTTAATAATTCTATTTATGAAAGCCCGGCGATCGCCGGGCTTTTCTTTTTGCGGGGCTTCAACGCGCTTGCGAGATGCCGAATCGGGGGAAGAAATGTGCTGCACATCTATTTTCCATGCTTTCCAACAGCTTGTAACCAAAGCCCGACCTTTCCGCCGAAACGACGCTTCGCCGCCGATTTTTCCCCGACTTTCAAGACAGTTTTTTGACTTTTTTTCGAAGGCGGCTGCATCTTTGCCGCTCTCGCGCCGGACGCGCAGAATCAGGCGTTTAGTCGAACCGTTTCGACGAAGCCGTCGGACGCGGCGGCAAAGCGGCCGGATCGGGACGAAAATTTCGGGGACGGCGCCTTGCGGCGAGCTTGGCCTATGTTAAAGTCTTCAGGTTGTCGGGATGGCGAAGCAAAAAGGCTTTCCAGGCTGCCTCTTCTGCAATCTCCGGTTTAGTGAAGCGTATATGCGTGTTGAGGCGCCGGATAGTCTTGCATAAATTTGGCTGAATGCTTTATAGTGACGCTTGGATGCAGTCGCTTTTGCCAAACCTTGAAGCGATTTGCTTGAAATCATGGCGATGAGAGGGGGCAACTCTTAAGGTGTTATTAATTGGGGAGGACCGCGGACGATCGCGTTCGCGGGCGATGCAGCGGGACAAGGGGGGATTCCGTGATCTTGAACAGATTCGACTTAGATCAGATCCATCAGCTCCAGCGCGACAATGGTCTGCGATTCGGTCGCCAGGCCCCCCCGCCAGATGCGCTCCGCGCGCCGGCCCGCCGCCGCCGTAAATAGGCTCGGCTCTCTAAATCTCCCATTGTCGACTTGTCACGGCGCTGTGCTTTCACAGCCCGCCGCCAATGTCCTGCGTTCAGAAGAAGGCCGATGCTGAATTTGCGCACCTCCGTCAACGACAAACCACAGGATCGCGGCGCCGGCGAAGCTTGGATGCGCATCTGCCGGAGGTTGCGCGTCGACGTCGGAGAAGACGTCTTCTCATCCTGGTTCGGGCGCCTTGAACTCGATAGCCTTGCGGACGGAACCGCCGCTCTCTCGGTGCCGACGAAGTTCCTGAAAAGCTGGATTCAGTCGCACTATTCCGAAAAGCTGCTCGCGGCGCTCGCCAGCGAATTCCCCACGGTGAAGCGGCTTGTCGTCACGATACGGTCATCCAATCGTCCGCCGCTCGGGGTTCCGGCAGCAGTCGACATCGAAGATGAGGAATTCGGACCGATTTCGAGTCACGGCGTCCGCAAAATGGCGGCGCAGGAGGCCGTGCCGGCAAACGCGAGAGGCTTTGCCCCACTGCGGCCGAACGAGCCGCAATCGGCGAGGGGCCGCGCCGAGGGCGAGGCCGACATCATCGCGGGCTCGCCGCTGGACGGACGGCTAACCTTTTCGAATTTCGCGGCAGGACGCTCGAACCAACTGGCGCTTGCCGCCGCGCAGCGAGTCGCCGCCGCGACTCCGGAGGAGCGGCTGCCCTATAATCCGCTTTACCTGCATGCGTCTGTCGGCCTCGGCAAAACCCATCTTCTGCAGGCCGTCGCCCATATGGCGCAGACGATGTCGCGCCGCGTCATTTATCTGACGGCAGAGCGCTTCATGTATGGCTTCGTCTCGGCCTTGAAGGCTCAGACTGCGATCGCTTTCAAGGAGAAGCTGCGCGGTATCGACATTCTCGTCATCGACGACATCCAGTTCCTTCAGGGCAAATCGATCCAGCAGGAGTTCTGCCACACGCTTAACGCCCTCATCGACGCGCATCGCCAGATCGTTATCGCCGCCGATCGCCCTCCGTCAGAGCTCGAGAGCCTTGACGAACGGGTGAGGTCGCGCCTTGCCGGCGGTCTGTGCGTCGAAATCGGCGGCCTCGACGAACAGCTTCGGGTCAAAATTCTGGAAGGGCGAATCGCCGCGGCGAGACACGCCCATCCGAATTTCGAGGTTCCCTCGGCCGTGATGGCGTTCGTGGCGCATGCGATCCAGACCAACGGCCGCGATCTCGACGGGGCCGTCAATCGCCTGCTTGCGCACGCCTCCCTGAACGGCGCTCCCCTCGAAGTCGAGACGGCCGAGCTTGCGATTCGCGATCTGGTTCGGGCGCATGACCCGAAACGCGTCAAGATCGAGGATATTCAAAAGCTCGTCGCAACCCATTTCAACGTGAGCCGCGCCGACATCCTGTCCTCGCGGCGCACGGCCAATGTCGTGCGGCCGCGGCAGATCGCCATGTATCTTTCGAAGGCGTTGACGCTGCGATCGCTGCCGGAAATCGGCCGCCGCTTCGGCGGGCGCGACCATACGACCGTGCTCCATGCGGTGCGCAAGATCGACGGACTCGCCGCGAAAGACGGCGCGCTTTCGGAAGAGATCGAGCTTTTGAAACGCATGCTGATGGAGTGAGGGCGGCTGCGCGCCGAGCGGGTGCGATTTTAAGCTTGATGATCTAGATTGCGCAGATGAATTCCTCCGTGATTCGAATCATTGGCATCGACCCGGGGCTGCGCAACATGGGATGGGGCGTGATCGAGGCGTCTGGTTCGCGGTTGTCATTCGTCGCCTGCGGCGTCATCCATTCAGCGAGCGGCTTGAGCCTTGCCGAGCGTCTTTGCGCGCTGCACGAGGGCCTGCTCGCAACCATCGCGCTGCATGCGCCGATGGAGGCGGCCGTCGAGGAAACCTTCGTCAATTGCGATCCGCAGTCGGCGTTGAAACTTGGCCAGGCGCGCGGCGTCGCGCTGGTCGCTCCGGCGCTGGCGGGGCTGCCGGTCGCCGAATATGCCGCAAACCTCATCAAAAAGACCGTCACCGGCAATGGCCATGCTGAAAAGGCGCAGATCGCCATGATGGTCAAATTTCTGCTGCCCAAAAGCGAAGCCAAAAGCGCCGACTCGGCCGATGCGCTCGCAGTCGCGATCACGCACGCTCAGCTGCGCGCCAGCCGAGCTTTGCTGAAATCCGCCGCCGCGGCGGCGCGATGATCGGCAAGCTGAAGGGCCTCGTCGATTCGCAGGGGGAGGATTACGTCATTCTCGACGTCAATGGCGTCGGCTACATCGTGTATTGCTCGTCGCGCACCCTGCAAAACCTGCCGCGGCAGGGAGAGGCGGCGGCGCTGGCGATCGACACGCAGATGCGCGAGGATTCAATCAAACTCTACGGTTTTGCGTCGGAGACGGAGCGCGACTGGTTTCGCCTGCTGCAATCCGTGCAGGGCGTCGGCGCCAAGGTCGCGCTGGCGATCCAGGGCGTTCTGCGTCCGGGCGAGATCGTGACCGCGATCGCGGCTCAGGACAGGGCGGCATTCGCCAGAGCTTCGGGCGTCGGCGCGAAACTTGCCGCGCGCATCGTCGCGGAATTGAAGGACAAGGCGCCGGCGTTGGGCGCCTCGCTTCAGACTCTTGCAGGGCCGGGGAACGCGACTGCGGGCATTGAGGCGCCCGCGCCCGGCGCGGTCTCGGACGCGATCTCGGTGCTGGTCAATCTCGGCTTCAGCCGTTCGCAAGCTGCGGTCGCCGTCGCCGCCTCCAGCAAGGCTTTGGGAGATCTCGCCGGCGCCGGCGACCTCGCCAAGCGCGCGCTGCAAGAGCTGGCGCAATCCGGTTAGCGCTTAAGCCTTGCCGTGATGGGCGGCTTCGGCGTTGGAATCGAGCGGCCAGCGCGGCCGCGCGGCGAAAGTCATATCGTCGACGAGGCCGAGCGACAGCCGCTCGATCCCGGCCCAGGCGATCATCGCGCCATTGTCGGTGCAAAGCTGCGGCGGCGGCAGGATCAGCCGCAGCCCGCTTTCGCCGCAAAACCGGCTGAGGGCGCGGCGGATCGCGCCATTGGCGCCGACGCCGCCGGCGACGACCATCGCGTTGCAGTCGCCTATACGCTCGCGAAACAGGCGCAGGCCCGCGCGCGAGCGGTCGATCATCATGTCGACGATCGCCGCCTGAAACGAGGCGCAAAGATCGGCGACGTCTGTCTGGCTCGGCGAATGGATGCGCTGCGCCGCCAGCCGAACGGCGGTCTTCAGCCCGGAAAGCGAGAAATCCGGCTTGGCGCGTCCTTGCATCGGCCGCGGAAAATCAAATCGCGTCGGATCGCCCTTGGCCGCCATGCGCTCCACTTCGGGACCGCCGGGGTAGGGCAGGCCAAGCATCTTGGCGACCTTGTCGAAAGCCTCGCCGACGGCGTCGTCGACAGTCGAGCCGAGCCTCAGATAGTCACCGACGCCCTTGACGGCGACGAGTTGGGTGTGGCCGCCCGACACAAGCAAAAGCAGATAGGGGAACTCGACGCCGTCGGTCAGCCGGGCGGTCAGCGCATGCGCCTCCAGATGATTGACGGCGATAAAGGGTTTGCGGCTCGCCAGAGCCAGAGCTTTTGCCGTCGTGAGGCCGACGATGACGCCGCCGATCAATCCCGGCCCCGCGGCGGCGGCGATCCCGTCAAGGTCGGCTAGCTTTACCTTGGCGTCATAGAGGGCGCGGGCGACGAGCCTGTCCAGCACTTCGATATGAGCGCGCGCGGCGATTTCGGGAACCACGCCGCCATAGGCGGCGTGTTCGGCGATCTGGCTCATCACCTCATTGGATAAAATCTCGCCGGCGCCGCCGGGGTTCAGCTGCACGACCGCGGCGGCGGTTT
The DNA here is from genome assembly GCF_002891535.1 of Methylocella silvestris. GTDB lineage: Bacteria > Pseudomonadota > Alphaproteobacteria > Rhizobiales > Beijerinckiaceae > Methylocapsa > Methylocapsa silvestris_A. The sequence continues at coordinate 715,584 of NZ_PDZR01000001.1, forward strand.
CGTCGCAGGTGGTTTCAATGCCAAGTACGCGCATGGCGGATTTCGACGCTTTCGTCAGTTGCGAAAATTATCTGGGGCGGGGCCGTTCCGTCGCGGACGGCGAGCCGGCTTTGTGGCGAGGCGGCCTATCGAAAAGGTGGTCTTGGCGGGCGAGTTTACCCAAGCTAATATGCACCCTATAGAACCATAAGTTCCATTAAGGAAATCAGCGATTCTCAGTTCGAGCCGCCCCACGGTCCAGGACCTCAAACTCAGAATCGGGACGCGGGGCAGCCCTTTGGCGCTGGCCCAGGCGCGCGAGCTGCGGCGCCGTCTCGCCGCCGCGCATGGTGTCGCGGAAGAGGCGCTCGACATCGTCGTCATCAAGACGACAGGCGATATCATCCTCGATCGCGCCCTGAGCGAGGCGGGCGGCAAGGGTCTTTTCACCAAGGAGCTCGACCTTGCGCTCATGCGCGGCGAGATCGGGATCGCCGTCCATTCGGCCAAGGATTTGCCGACGCAGCTGCCCGACGAGATCGCCATTCTCGGCTATCTGCCGCGCGAGGATGTGCGCGACGCCTGGATCTCACCTCACGCGCAGCATCCGCTTGGCCTTGCCGCTGGCAGCGTCGTCGGCACGGCCTCGCTGCGTCGCGGCGCGATCGTGCGGCGGCTGCGGCCGGACCTTAATGTCGTGCTTTTACGGGGCAATGTCGAAACGCGGCTCGCCAAGCTCGCGGGCGGCGAGGTTGACGCGACTCTGCTCGCTCTCGCCGGACTGAAGCGGCTTGGCCTCGAGGGCAAGGCGAGCGCATTGCTGAACCCGGAAGAATTTGTGCCGGCGGCGGGGCAGGGGGCGATCGCGATCACCGCGCGGACGGGTGATGACTCCACGCGCGCGCTGATCGCGCCGATCCTCGATCAGGACACGGGGCTCGCGCTCGCAGCCGAACGCGCGTTCCTTGCCGTTCTCGATGGTTCTTGCAAAACGCCGATCGGCGCTTACGCGCGGCTGGAGGGCGGGCGCCTCATCTTCCACGCGCTTGTGCTGAAGCCGGACGGCTCGGCCTGTTTCGAGGCGCGTGTCAGCGGCGAGCCAGGCGAGGCCATAGCGCTCGGCGAAGGCGCCGGGCGCGATCTCATCTCGCGCATCCCGCCCGATCTGTTCGAGGATTGATCATGCTGGTGTTGCTCACCCGAGCCTTGGACGAGGCGATGCGCACGGCGGCCAAGCTGACCGCGCTCGGCCATCACGCGATTCTCTCGCCAGTGTTCGAAATGGCGCCAACCGGTGCGGAATGGCCGCAAAGCGTCGTCGATGGCGCACTCGCCACCAGCACACAGGCGTTCGAGCTTTTGTCCCAGTCGGGAGACCGGCCATCGCCGGAGGCGCGGCGTCTGACGCCGCTGCATGTCGTCGGCGAGCGCACCAAAGCGGCTGCGCGCGAACGCGGATTTGAAGGACGAACCGTCGTCGCTCCGGACGCCAAAATTCTCGCCTCGAGCCTGATCGGCGCGCTCGCCGGCAGGACGCCGTCGAGGTTCGTTTATCTCGCCGGCCGCGACCGCAAGCCGGACCTCGAGGCGGCGCTGAGCGATGCGGGCCACAGTGTCGACGTCGTCGAGGTTTATGCGGCGCAGGCGCTGGACGAGCTCGATGCGGAAGCCGCGGCTCTGATCGAGGCGGGGCAGATCGGCGCGATCCTGCATTATTCCCGACGTAGTGCGGATATTTTCCTGCGCCTCGTGGCAGAGGCGGGGCTCGACATATCGCGCGTCGCGCATATTGCGATTTCGGCTGATGCCGCGACGCCCTTGAAGGCGGCGCGCTTCGCATCCGTCCACATTGCCGAAATTCCAAACGAGCAGGGGATGCTCGACGCCCTGCAAGGGCTCGCCCATCAAGAAAGTGTTGATCGCGCCGACTATGTGAAGTCTTGATGTGCGCCTTTTTGCAACCCATCATGAAACCATGAATAATGCCGCAAAGGCGCCTCTTCCCGCAACGCTTGCCGCCGCGGAGGAAGATGACGCGCCGATACAAAAGGGGAGGAAGACGGTTCGATCGCTTTGGGTCGGATGCGCCTTTGCGCTTCTCGTCGCCTCGCTGTGGGCCTTCGCCGCGACGGCGGCGCCGCAGACCGGGGGCGCCGCCGCGCCGCTCAATGTCAAGATTGGCGTTATTCGCGCCATCCATTCGCGCGACACGATTTCGATTCTCGACATCCCGGCCGAAGACGATGGCGTCGCCGGCGCAAGGCTCGCGATTGAAGACAACAACACCACCGGAAAATTCCTCAACCAGACATTCGAGATCGCCGACGTCAAGCTGAAGGAGGGCGAGGATCCAGTCGTCGCGCTGAACGCGCTTGTCGATCAGGGAATTGGCCTAATCCTTGCCGACGTCCCGGCCGCGCAGCTTCTTGCGCTCGCCGACGCCGCGCGCGGCAAGAATGTCCTGTTGTTCAATGTCGGCGCGCCGGAGGATTCGCTGCGCGAGGAGGATTGCCGCGCCAATGTGATCCATGTCGGCCCGACCCATTCGATGCTGGCCGATGGGCTGGCGCAATATCTTGTCTGGAAGCGTTGGCCGCGCTGGTTCCTGATCAAGGGCTCGCATCCGCAGGACGAGCTTTTCGCAGCCGCGCTGCGTCGTTCGGCGAAAAAATTCGGCGCCAAGATCGTCGAAGAGCGCGTCTACGAAGATACCGAGGGCGGGCGCCGCTCCGATTCCGGCAGCGTGCAGACGCAGCGCCTGATCCCGACCGCAACGCAGAGCGCCCCGGCCTATGACGTGCTTGTCGCCGCCGATGAATCCGACGTTTTCGCGGGCTATCTGCCCTATCGCAATTACGATCCGCGCCCCGTCGTCGGCTCGGCCGGCCTGAAGCCGACGAGCTGGGACGCGACCCATGAACAATGGGGCGCCATTCAATTGCAGAACCGATTCTACAAGCTGGCTTCGCGGCGGATGAACGAACGCGACAATCAGGCCTGGGTCGCCGCCCGCATCATCGGCGAGGCGGCGACCCGCACGGGCTCGAATGATCCGAAAACGCTGCGCGACTATATCGTCGGCCCTGAGTTTTCCATCGCCGCCTTCAAGGGGCAGAAGCAAACCTTGCGGACGTGGAATCAACAGCTGCGCCAGCCGATCCTGCTTGGCGACGGGCGCATGATCGTGTCCGTTTCGCCGCAGGAAGGTTTTCTGCACCAGACGTCGGAACTCGACACCCTCGGCCTCGATCAACCGGAAACAAAATGCAAATTGCGCTGAAATTTTCCGCGAGGGCGGCTGTCGTCTTAGCGCTGTCGCTCGGCTTCGCGCGCTCTCCCGCGACGGCGGCGACGGCCTATGTCTCGAATGAAAAGGGCAACTCCATCACGGTCATCGACGATGACAAGCTTGCCGTCACAGACACCGTCAAGGTCGGTCGGCGTCCGCGCGGAATCGTCCTCAACAAGGACAACACCCAGCTGTTCATCTGCGCCGGCGATGACGACACGATCCAGATTCTTGATCTCAAGACTTTGAAGATTGTCGGCGATCTGCCGTCGGGCGCCGACCCCGAATTGCTGATCCTGAGCCCGGACGGCGCGCTTCTTTATGTCGCGAACGAGAACAATAATCTTGTCACCGTGATCGAGGTCGCGACGCGCAAGGTCATCGAGCAAATTCCGGTTGGAGTCGAGCCGGAGGGCATGGCGCTGAGCCCCGACGGGAGGATTCTCGTCAACACCTCAGAGACGACCAATATGGCCCACATGATCGACACGGCGACGCGCAAGATCTTCGCCAATGTCCTCGTCGATGCGCGGCCGCGCTCTGCCCAGTTCACGCCGGACGGCAAGGAGCTGTGGGTTTCGGCGGAGGTCGGCGGCACGGTGAGCGTGATAAGCGTCGCCGACGCCAAGGTGTTGCAGAAAATCACCTTCGATATTCCCGGTCTCGCCAAGGAGGCGATCCAGCCTGTCGGCATCCGTTTCAGCCAGGACGGCGCGAAGGCCTTTGTCGCGCTCGGGCCGGCAAATCGCGTCGCCGTCATCGACGTCGCCTCGCGCAAGGTCGCAAAATATCTGTTGGTCGGCCAACGCGTCTGGCAACTCGCCTTCACGCCCGACTACAGCCATCTTTACGCGACCAACGGCGTCTCGAACGACGTTTCCGTGATTGACCCGGCGAGCCTCAAGGTCGTGAAATCGATTCCGGTCGGTCCGTTCCCCTGGGGCGTCGCCATCGCGCCATAGCGCTTGTCGCAAGCGCGGCCTGTTGGAAAGATCATCCGTGACGAGGCCTCAGCTTGATTGATTCTTCCAAAGACCACGCGCTCGAAGCTGCGCTGAAAATCGACCGGGTCAGCCATTTCTATGGCAAGCGCAAGGCGCTCGACGATGTCTCCTTTGAGGTGCGTCCGGCGAGTTTCACCGTGCTGCTTGGGTTGAACGGCGCCGGCAAGAGCACGCTGTTTTCCCTGATCACGCGGCTGTTTGGCGTGCGCTCCGGCGCGATTTCGATTTTCGGCTTCGATGTCGCGCGAACGCCGGGCGAGGCGCTGCGCCGGCTTGGCGTAGTGTTCCAGGCGCGAACGCTCGACCTCGATCTCTCCATCGCGCAAAATCTTGCCTATCATGCGGCGCTGCACGGCATTGGAGACGCGACGGCGAAAGCGCGCGCCGCCGATGTCCTCGCCAAGGTCGACATGCTTGATCGGCTCAACGACAAGGCCCGCGCGCTGTCCGGAGGGCAGATGCGCCGCGTCGAGATCGCTCGCGCCCTGCTGCACCGGCCGCGGATGCTGCTGCTCGACGAACCGACTGTCGGCCTCGACATCAAGGCCCGCGCGGACATCCTCGCGCATGTGCGCAATCTCGTCGCGACCGAGGGAATTGGCGTATTGTGGGCGACCCATCTCATCGACGAGATCCTGCCCGGCGACAATGTCGTTGTGTTGCATCGCGGCAAATTGCTCGACGCGGGCAAGGTCGAGGAGGTCTGCGCGCGGGCCGGCTCGCCTGACATGACCGCGGCGTTCAACCGTCTGACCGGCGAAGCCGCTACGGAGGCGCAGTGACATGAGCGTTCAGTCCGCCGCGCCCGTCGAACCACGCGGCTTCAGCCTCGTCCAATATGCCGTCTGCCTCAAGGGGATCGTCTGGCGCGAGGCGCTACGGTTCCTGCATCAGCGCGAGCGCTTCGTCTCGGCGCTGGTGCGCCCGCTGGTCTGGCTGTTCATTTTCGCCGCGGGCTTTCGCTCGGTGCTCGGCGTCTCGATCATTCCGCCCTACGACACCTATGTGCTCTACGACGTCTACATCACGCCGGGACTCATCGCGATGATCCAGCTTTTTAACGGGATGCAATCGTCGCTGTCGATGGTTTATGATCGGGAAATGGGCAATATGCGGACGCTGCTGGTCAGCCCGCTGCCGCGTTGGTTCCTCTTGACGTCAAAGCTTGTCGCCGGCGCATCGGTGTCGATCTTGCAGGTCTACGCCTTCCTGTTGATCGCCTGGTTCTGGGAGATCGAGCCGCCAACGCTTTGGGGCTATCTGACCATTTTGCCCGCGTTGATTTTGTCGGGCTTGATGTTCGGCGCGCTCGGGATGCTGCTGTCCTCGCTGATCCGGCAGCTGGAGAATTTCGCGGGCGTGATGAATTTCGTCATCTTCCCGATGTTCTTCGCCTCAAGCGCGCTCTATCCGTTGTGGCGCGTCAGGGAGGGCAGCCCGTGGCTCGCCTTCGTTTGCGAAATCAACCCGTTTACGCATGCCGTCGAATTGATCCGCTTCGCCTTCTGGGGACAGGTCAATCTTACGTCATTGGCGGTGGTCGGGGGATGCGCCGCGCTATTCCTCGGCGCCGCCATCATCGCCTATGATCCCTCGCGCGGCATGTTGATGCGGCGCGAGGGTTAGATGATGACGGAAAGCTTATTTCTTCTTTCCGTCGGCGTCGAATTGCGACAGATAGGCGACGACATTGTCGCGGTCGTCTTCTTTCGGGAGGCCGGCGAAGATCATCTTGGTGCCGGGAACCACGGCCTTCGGGTTGGTCAGCCAGGCGTGCAGCTTTTCCGAATCCCAGGTGACGGCGTAAGCCTTTAGGCCATCGGAATAGGAATATCCCGGAGATCCCGCGCCAGCGACGCGGCCGACGATGCCATTGAGCTCAGGACCGACGAAATTCTTGGCCCCTTCGCCAATCTTGTGGCACACGGCGCATTTCTGCTTGAAGAGAGTTTCCCCGGCCGCCGCGTCAGCGGCATAAGCGGCCGCCGTGGGGCCCATGAAAGCAAGCGCCGCGATGATCGAAGCATATCTGAAATTCATAGCTGGTTTCCTTCCCCTTGAGCGATGCGCTGTCGCCCCGGCCGACGCCTGGCCTCTGGACTGAATGAAGCTTACGATCCTTAAGATTGTCGCTCGCCCGAAAAAACATGTATCCTAAGGCAGCGAAAAAAGACAACCCGAACAATCGGAAGCGAGTGGAACTTGAGCGCAGGAAAACGCCTAATCGGGAGAAACGTTTCATTCAACAGGCGGAGCGCGCACAAGGGCGGGCTTGCCGCCGCAGCGGTCATTTGTCTCACCCTGATGATCGGCCTTTGCGGCCGGGCGGAGGCCGCCGACACGCTCCGTCTTGGCGTACAGAAGACCGGCACCTTCGCCTGGGAGCTCGCGGTCATCAAGGCCGAAAAGCTGGACGCCAAGGCGAATCTTGACCTCGTCGTCACTGAGCTTGCCTCGACGGAAGCGGGAAAGATCGCGCTGCTCGGCGGTTCGGTCGACCTCATCATCAGCGACTGGCTGTGGGTCGCGCGCGAGCGTGGCCTCGAAACCAATCTCGTTTTCTATCCCTACTCGACGGCGCTCGGCGCCTTGATGGTTCCGGGAGATTCCGCGGCGCAAAAACTGGACGATCTGCGCGGCAAGACCCTTGGGGTCGCCGGCGGGCCGATCGATAAAAGCTGGCTTCTCCTGCGCGCCCTTGTGCAGCGCGACGGACTGGATCTCAAAGCGCGCGCGCGGGTGGTGTTCGGCGCGCCGGCCCTGCTTTATGAAAAAGCCGTCGCCGGCGAGCTCGACGCCAATCTGACTTTCTGGAATTACGCTGTCGCGCTCGAGTCGCGCGGCTTTCGCCGGCTGATCGGCATGGACGAGGTCGAGCGGAGGCTCGGCGCGAAAGGGCCGCTGGCGATGACGGGCTATGTCTTCGACGAAAGCCTCGCCAAGACCCATGGCGACGCGCTCGCGCGATTCTTCCAGGTCACGCATCAGGCGCGGGAGCGGCTGGCCAGCTCGGACGCGGATTGGCAGAGGATCGGAAAAGAATTGGGAGTTACCGACCCCAAGGAGCTGGCGCTTTACCGGCAACGCTATGTCGACGGTTTTCCGAAGCGCCCGGTCTCGGACGATGAAGCGGACGCCGCCACCCTCTATGCGATCGTGCGCGAGATCGGCGGTCCGGAGCTCGTCGGCGCCGCGACGACGCTGAACCCGGGCGTCTTCTACAAGGGCGCGGGCCAGCGAACGCCGGCGGACCGCTGAGCCGTGCCAGTTCGCCTCCTGTCCTTCCTGCTGCTGCTGCTGCTTTGGGAGGCGGCGTCGACGATCGCCGCTTCGCGCCTCCTGCCGTCGCCGCAGGCCGTGCTGTCCGTCGTCGGCGCGGAGGCGGCGTCCGGCGCACTGGCCTTCAATCTTGCGGCGACGCTTGCGCGCGTCGTCGCCGCCTTCATTCTCGCCATGGCGGTCGGAATGGCCCTTGGCGTCGCCATGGGACGCAGCAAGGCCGTCGACCGTTTTTGCGATCCCTGGCTGATCGTGCTGTTGAACCTTCCGGCGCTCGTCGTCATCGTGCTCGCCTATATTTGGATCGGCCTGAATGAGGTCGCGGCGATCGGAGCAGTGGCGCTGAACAAGCTGCCGAACACGACGGCGACGGTTCGCGAGGGCGCGCGGGCGCTCGACCGCGGCCTCGACGAGGTCGCCGAGATCTTCGCCATGCCGCTGAAGATCCGCATCTTCGACGTCCTGCTGCCGCAGCTTGCGCCCTATCTTGCCGCCTCGATGCGATCCGGCCTGTCGCTGGTGTGGAAGATCGTGCTGGTGGTCGAACTGCTCGGCCGCTCGAACGGGATCGGCTTTGAGATCGGCACCGCCTTCCAGCTCTTCGACGTGACGCGCCTGCTCGCCTATGCGCTGCCCTTCGTCGCCATCATGCTGGCGATCGAGACTTTCGTGGTGCAGCCGATCGAGCGGCGCGTCTCGCGCTGGCGACCGCAGCATGCTTGACGTCAAGGTCACGCGCAAGGCGCTGCGCACCGCCGCGGGGCAGAGGCGGACCATTCTGGGCGAGGTGGCCTTTGGCCTCAAATCCGGCGAGGTCGCGGCCGTGCTTGGGCCGTCTGGCTGCGGCAAGACCACCTTGCTGCGGATCATCGCCGGCCTCGACCGAGATTTCGAGGGCGAGGTCATGCTGCCGTCGCCGCGTAAAATCGGCATGGTTTTTCAAGAGCCGCGGCTGCTTCCGTGGCGGAGCGTGCGGCAGAATCTGCTGCTGGCCGGCGGTGTCGCCGGCCCCGTGCTTGATTCGATCGTCGCCGCGCTCGGGCTCGCCGCCCATCTTGATCATTATCCCGGTGAATTGTCGCTTGGGCTCGCCCGCCGCGTCGCGATCGCGCGGGCTTTTGCGATCAGCCCGACGCTTCTCCTGCTTGACGAGCCTTTTGTTTCCCTCGACTCTGCCCTGGCGCTGCGCCTTCGCGCCGAACTTGTCGCCCTTGTGGAGGCGCAAAGGACGACGACGCTGATTGTGACCCATGACATCGAGGAGGCTGTGGCGCTTGCCGATCGCATCATCATTCTCTCCTCGCAACCGGGCCAGATGGTTGCCGACAAATTCATCGAAACGCCGCGCCTTGCCATGACGCCGGCGGCTGCGGCGCAGGCCAAAATCGAGATCGAGGCGCTGATCGCTGAAGCGTGACGCCGAAAACGCGCAGACTTCTCCGATCGACATCGGACGGCTTAGGAATTTGGAGCAGAATGCAATCGTCCGACGCCCGCACTCCAGCCGCGCCTTCGACCGAGAAGATCGAGGCGCCGGGCCGATCGGGCGAAGCGCGGGATGCGCTCAAGCGATTTTTCGGCTTCGACGATTTCCGTCCCGGACAGCGCGAGGTTCTCGACGCAGCGCTTGCCGGCGAAAACATCCTTGCGGTGATGCCGACCGGCTCCGGCAAATCGCTCTGCTATCAGCTGCCCGCGCTCATGCGGCCGGGATTGACCATTGTCGTTTCGCCGCTGATCGCGCTGATGCGCGATCAGGTGCAGCAGCTGCGCGAGCGCGGAATCGCGGCCGCGGCGCTGAATTCCGTCAACAGCTCGGCCGACAATGCCGAGATCGAAGCCGGACTGCGGCAGCGCCGCTATCGTCTCGTCTATGTCGCGCCGGAACGGCTTGCGCGCGCGGACACGCGCGCCCTTCTTCGCGAGGCGGGCGCCAATGTTCTCGCCATCGACGAAGCCCATTGCGTGTCGCAATGGGGCCATGACTTTCGCCCCGAATATGCCGATCTCTCCACAGTCGCGCGGTCCATTGCGGGCGGCGAGGGCGGCGCGCTGCAGCTCATCGCCGTGACGGCGACGGCGGACCCGCCGACCCGCGCCGAGATCATCGCCAAACTGTTTCCGTCCGCGCCGCGCGTCTTCATCCGCTCGTTTGATCGTCCGAATATTCATCTGGCCATGCGGCGCAAGGCGAATGTCCTCTCCCAGATCGCAACCGAGATCGACCGCCACCGCGGCGAGGCCGGAATCGTCTATTGCGCCTCGCGCAAGGGCGTCGAAAAGCTCAGCGAAACCCTGCGCGCGGCTGGCGTTCCGGCGCTGCCCTATCATGCCGGGCTCGCGCCAGACATTCGCTCGGCGCATCAGGATGAGTTTCTGCATCGTGAGGGCGTCGTGATCGTCGCGACCATCGCCTTCGGCATGGGCATCGACAAGCCGAACGTCCGCTTCGTCTGCCATGCGGATTTGCCGCAGAGCGTCGAGGCCTATTATCAGGAGATTGGCCGCGCCGGCCGCGACGGCCGGCCGGCGGATGCGCTGCTTCTGTTCGGCGAGGCCGACGTCCGGCTGCGCGAACGGCAGATCGCCGAGGGCGAGGCCGCGCCAGAACGCAAGCGCCTCGAGCGACGCAAGCTCAATGCGCTGCTGGCGCTCTGCGAGACGCCGCGCTGCCGCCGGCGCACGCTGCTTGCGGCTTTCGGCGAAGAATCCGGCCCCTGCGGCAATTGCGACATCTGCGAGGGACGCTGGCCCTTCTATAACGGCGCTCTCGCGGCGAAAAAGGCGCTCTCCGCCATTCACCGGACCTCGGGACGCTTTTTTTACGGCCATCTCGCCAATCTGCTGATCGGCAACGCCACAGCGGCCATCGTCAGGCACGGCCATGAATTGTTGCCGACCTTTGGCGTTGGCAAGGAGTTCACGCCGGCCGAATGGCGGAGCGTCTTTCGGCAGCTGCAGGCGGCCGAGCTGATCGAGCAGGCGGCCGACGACCGCGACCGCTGGATCATCACGCCGGCCGGCCGCGATGTATTGACGGGAGGCGCCGCGCTTGAGCTTCGCGCCGAGATCGGCCTGCCGAGCGGCCGGCGCATGGGCGTGACGCAAGCGCTCCAGCGGATCGAGGCCGTCGCCACGGAGGAGGACGCGCCCGTTGGCGAACGCGAGACCCGGCGCGAACGCCTGCCCGACAAGGCCGCGGATCTGACGGCGATGCAGGCGCGCCTCTTCTCGGCCCTGAAGGCGCGCCGACTCGAAATCGCAAGAGCGCAAAAGCAGCCGCCCTTCGTCATTTTTCACGACAGCGTGCTGATCGCGATGGCGAGGGCCCGCCCCTTGAGCCTTGGCGATCTGGCGCTTGTGCACGGCGTCGGCCCGGCCAAGCTGCAACGCTATGGGGCGGCGTTTCTCGACGTGCTGGCGGGGCATGAAGGCGCGAACTGATGGGCAGGGACGCGGAACGCAATCGGTAAGGCGCGCCCTTGGGGACCGCGGCTTGATGAGCGGCCCTGTTGCAGAGCGCCGAAATCGGCTGCAATTCCGATTTTGGCCGTTTCACATAAGATCATCGCAATTCAGCGCGGATGAAGATGTTATGGCTCGTCATCATATAAAAAAATCGCCAATCACAAGACTATGTCTTGGCCTGTTGCCTCGCCGGATCCTCGCCGCCGCTTTGACTGTTGCGATATTCGCGGCCCCGGCGTCGCTCGCAGATACGACGCCACAGACGGCGCCCATCATCGGCCAGGGCGCGCGTTTTCTGCCTGTGTTGGCGGAACATGGGATGGTCGTCACACAGGAGGCGACCGCGACGCGGATCGGCGTCGAAATATTGCGTCAGGGCGGCAATGCGGTCGACGCCGCCGTCGCCGTCGCCTTGGCGCTCGCCGTCACGCTGCCGCGCGCGGGAAATCTCGGCGGCGGCGGCTTCATGCTGGTCCATATCGCAAAGTCGAAGAAAACCACCGCGATCGATTATCGCGAGACGGCGCCGGCCGCCGCAACGCGCGACATGTTCCTTGATGCAAGCGGCGCCGCCGATCCCGACAAATCGCGCAATTCCGGCCTCGCCGTCGGCGTGCCGGGCACTGTCGCCGGGCTGGTCCTTGCCTACCAGCGCTATGGCTCGGGCAAGCTCACGCTTGCCGAGCTTGCGGCTCCTGCGGCGCGCCTTGCCCGCGAGGGCCTCATTGTCGGCGATGATCTAGCCGATTCCCTGCCGCAGGCGCGCCGCCTCGCGCGCTGGCCGTCGAGCGCCCGCATCTTTATGCACGGGGATGGCGCGCCGCTCCGCGTCGGCGAGCTTTTGCTGCAACCGGATCTGGCGAATGTGCTCGAGGCGATCGGGCGCGACGGCGACCGCGCCTTCTACGAGGGCGAGGTTGCGGACAAGATCGTGGCGAGCGTGGCGGCGGCGGGTGGCCGCATGACCCGCGACGATCTCAAATCCTATCGCGCCGTAGAGCGCGAACCTGTGCGCGGGGAATATCGCGGGCGTCAAATCATCTCCATGCCGCCGCCATCCTCTGGCGGGCTTCATGTCATCGAACTTCTCAATATTCTCGAAAGCTTTCCGCTGGCTGACCTCGGACCGGATTCAGCCGCGACCATTCATCTTTTCGCGGAAGGGATGAAGCTCGTCTATGCCGATCGCGCGCGCTATCTTGGCGATCCGGATCAGGTTTCGATTCCGCTCCAGGCGCTCCTCTCGAAAGCCTATGCGGCGCGTCTTCGGTCCGAGATCTCGACGCAGCGCGCAAGGCCCGCCAATGAAATCGCTCCTGTCGATCCAACGCCCTATGAGAGCGATCAGACGACGCATTTCTCCATCGTCGACGCCGAAGGCAACGCTGTGTCAAACACCTACACGCTCAATTTCTCCTATGGACTCGGCCTCGTCGCCGAGGGAACCGGCGTTCTTTTGAACAATGAGCTCGATGATTTCGCCGCCAAGCCCGGGGCGCCGAACGCCTTCGGCCTCACCGGCGGCGAAGCCAATGCGCCGGCGCCGCGCAAGCGGCCGCTCTCCTCCATGGCGCCGACCATGGTCTTTCGGGACGATCAACTCGAACTCGTGACGGGCTCGCCGGGCGGCTCGCGCATCATCACCATCGTTGCGGAAATCATCAGCGACATCATCGATTTCAACATGAACATCGCCGAGGCGACCGCGGCGGCGCGCGTTCACCATCAGGGAACGCCCGATCAACTTGACGTCGAGAGCGGCTTGTCGCCCGACACATTGCGGCTGCTTGAGGCTCTCGGCCACAAAGTTGCGCAGCGGGGGGCCTGGGGATCGGCGCAGAGCATTCTTTGCGGCGGCGGGCTGCTGATGGGGGCGGCGGACACAAGACAGCGCGGCACACTGGCGGCAGGCTTTTAGGGACTCAGTCGCACATCCGGCCGTAAGTCAGGCCGAGGCTTTTTCCAATGGTCGACGCCAGTTCGTCGATGCGCCGGTCGTAGGCCTCGCCGAGGCAGGCGACATCCTGCGCGCAGACGTTGCGTATCTTTGACGCCCAATTGGCCTGAAGCTCCCGCTGATTGTCGCGAAATTCGCGATAAGCCATGCCGCTCCAAGCGGGTTCGACGTCCGTCAGGATCTGATAATAGGCGGCCATTTTGATGTCCCTGGCCTCCAGCGCGGGAACGCTGCAGATCGTCTTTTCCGCGGGCAAGGCCGCCTTGGCGCAGTCGAAGCTCGCCGTCTGCGCCGGCGCCGCCGTGGACATCGCGGCAAGACAGGCGCCGACGAAAAGAAACTTTGGGGCGACCATCGAGACCTTCCATTTTTTTGGGGGAGCGCGCAGACGCCGCCGCAGAAAGACTGTTCCGCGCAGGTCGCGTCAGGTCAAGAGCTAAAGCATCCGCCTGAAAAGCTGAAGGTCTTTTCGACGCGCCGGATGCGTTGAAACAATAGGTTCGAGCAAAAGTCCGTTCAGTGAGATTGATCTTGCTCCAAAGGCGGGCCCGATTCCGAGCCGTACTCATGATTGGCGGCCGCAAAGCTGCCGATCGCGTCAATTCAGTCGAATTCGCGCGATTGAATTCAGCCTGAAGCAAGGCCCGCTCGTTAATCATTTTTTCAAGGTTGTCGAAGGCAAGAGGTGGGCGTCGGTCGCCAACATCAATTCGGTGGCAAGCGCCACAGGGACGAGCGCAAGTGCGTCGACTTCCGCCGCAACCTCGGCGACGGTGGATTATAATCAATTTTTGCAGCTGTTGATTGCTGAAATAAAGAATCAGGATCCAACGAGCCCGACCGATCCAACCCAGTATATGAGCCAGTTAGCTTCCTTCTCCTCGGTCGAACAGCAGGTCAAGACGAATTCGACGCTGGACGCGCTTCTCGCAACGCAGGCTGGAACGCTGATCGGGAAGACGGCGACTTCCGCGGACGGAACGATCAACGGCGTAATCACGTCGGTGACGACGAGCGCGGGCGGCGACGTTACTGCCACGCTGAAGGATGGAAGCACGATCACACTTGGATCGGGCGTCACGATCAGCGCCACATGAACGAGGCAGACGCGCTTGAGCTCATCCGGGTGGCGATCTGGACGATCATCGTTGGATCGGGGCCTCCAGTCGCCGCAGCAATGTTCGTCGGATTGATCATTGCCCTGCTGCAAGCTCTGACGCAGATCCAGGAAACAACGGTGACCTTTGTGCCGAAGATTGTGGTCATATTTTTGGTCATGTCCGTTGGGGGGCCATTCATCGGCGCCCAGATCTATGCGTTCACGGAACATGTCTACGCTCGAATCGAAAAAGGTTTCTGACTGATGTTGGAACGTCGAGGCGCCGCCGGCTTTGGCTTGTGCCAGCCAGCAGTCCCCGCGTCGCGGCGGGTGCGCTGTCAGCGTCACACCGGTTGAGCGCAGCGGCCATGCAAGGCGGAGCCGGCCAGGACCTGGAACCACGCGCGAGCTGGCGCCATGCACGACATAGCTTCGCGACCAATCTTGACCCATCACCCGCTCGAGGCGTCGTTTGGGGACAATAGCGAACTTCAGCAACGAGCGGCGCGGGAGGCCTCCCTCTCACGCGTCGCCAGCGATCGAGGCGGACGGAATCCCATCACCGACGATGAAGCGCTTCGATATCTGCCGGACGTCCGGTTCCTGCTGCGGTGCGCCTTGACCCTGACCCGCCGCGGGTAAATGCAATCCATCGCGCAACGTCAATTTGGCTATGTTCGCGCAAGCTTGGGTAAATAAAAAGCGGACGTCTTCAACGGCCAAGAGCGCTTCATGTCGGATATTGCTTTACGAGGGACGTCTCCGCCTGGGCGAAAGAGCGCTCGGGACGTCGCATTCGCCGCCGGCATCGTCGCTATTCTATCAATCTTTTTTCTACCGATCCCTTCGGTCTTGATTGACATAGGGCTTGCCTTTTCAATAGCGCTTTCGGTCCTCATCCTGATGGTCTCGCTGTGGATTGAGAGACCGCTCGACTTTTCGGCGTTTCCAACTGTGCTGCTTGTCGCGACGCTCTTGCGTCTCGCACTCAACATTGCGACCACACGCCTGATCTTGTCGAATGGCGCCGAGGGCCTGACCGCGGCCGGCTTTATCATCGGCGGCTTCTCAAAGCTTGTGATGAGCGGCGATTTCGTCATTGGTCTCATTGTATTTGCTATTCTCATGACGGTAAACTTTGTCGTCATAACGAAGGGCGCAACCCGCATCGCGGAGGTCGGGGCGCGCTTCACCCTTGACGCGATTCCGGGCAAGCAGATGGCGATCGACGCAGATCTGTCCGCCGGCCTGATCGACGACAAGCAAGCGCAGCGGCGCAGACGCGAACTTGAGGAGGAAAGTTCGTTCTTCGGATCGATGGACGGCGCCTCGAAATTCGTTCGCGGAGACGCCATCGCCGGGCTGATCATCCTTGCGGTCAATATTTTCGGCGGGATCGTCATTGGCGCCACGCGCCACAATATGCCGCTGCAACAAGCGGCCGATGTCTACACGAAATTATCCGTCGGCGACGGTCTGGTGTCGCAAATACCGGCGCTGATCATTTCCCTGTCCGCCGCCCTTCTGGTGTCGAAGGGCGGCACACGCGGCGCCACCGAGGCGGCGGTCTTAAGCCAGCTTATCAGATATCCGCGGGCGCTCCTGGTCGCCGCGCTTCTTATGTTCGGGATGGCGCTGGCGCCAGGTTTGCCGTTTTTCCCTTTCGCGCTTCTCGGCGGCGTGCTTGCTTTCGTCAGTTATGAAGCGCCGAAGCGGATCGCAAGAGACGAAGAAGTCCAGCGCGCGAGACGGGCGGCAGAGGAGCAAGAGGCGCAGAGCGAGGCCAAGGACTCGGTCAAGGAGTCGATCAGATCAGTTGAAATCGAACTGTGCCTTGGCAAGCAACTCGCCACGCGTCTCGTCGCCTCACACAACGAACTCGCGGCGCGCGTCGCCAAGATGCGGCGCAAATTTGCCAAGCAATACGGCTTCGTCGTTCCGGAAATCAAACTGTCGGACAGTTTGGCGATGCCGACCAAGGCCTATCAGATCAAGATTCACGGGACGATCGCCGCGGCGAATGAGCTGAAGATCGGCGATCTTCTTGTCATTATCAACGATGGCCGGCGTCCGAAACTACCGGGGGAAGATTGCCGGGAGCCGGCCTTCGGCATGAAGGCGATGTGGGTGTCATCTGCATTCGCCAACGAGCTGAAGCGTGAGGGGTTTAGTCCGATCGACAATGTCTCCGTCCTCCTGACACATCTTAGTGAGGTCATTCGCAACAATCTTCCACAGCTCTTGTCGTATAAGGATATGCGGACTTTGTTGGATCGTCTGGGGCCGGAATATAAGCGATTGATCGACGATATTTGCCCCTCGCAGATCTCCTATTCTGGACTACAGGCGGTGCTGAAGCTTCTTCTTGCCGAACGCGTCTCGATCCGCAACCTGCATCTCATTCTGGAGGCGATTGCTGAAATCGCGCCACACGCCCGCCGGGCGGAACAGGTGGCCGAACATGTCCGCATGCGCATGGCGCAACAGATCTGCGGCGACCTCTCCGAGGGCGGAGTGCTGAAGGTGTTGCGGCTCGGCAATCGCTGGGACTTTGCTTTCCACCAAAGTCTGAAGCGTGACGCCAAAGGGGATGTGACCGAGTTCGATCTTGATCCGCAAATGGTCGAAGATTTCGGCAAGGAGGCTTCGGCGGCGATTCGTGAACGCATGGATCAGGGGCATCAATTCGTCCTTGTCGCGACGCCCGAGACGCGGCCCTATGTGCGAATGATTGTTGAGCGTCTGTTTGCGACTCTACCCGTCCTTTCCCATCTTGAGATTGCGCGCGGCGTGACCATCACGTCGTTGGGGTCCATCTCTTGACCGCAATTGGATCGAATGCGGTTCTGACCGCCTTCGTTCTTTTCTGCCGCATCGGCGCCTGCCTCATGATCATGCCGGGGATATCCAGCGCGCGCATTCCCGCCCGGGTCAGGCTCTTCGTCGGCTTTGCTATAACGCTTGGGCTGACGCCTCTCTTGTCGGACGAGGTTGGCCCGGCAATTTCCGCCCCGTCGCCTTTTTTGCTGATCCGAACGATCATAAGCGAGAGCCTGATCGGCGGACTTATCGGATTTCTCGGGCGTATTTTCTTCGGGGCGCTGGACGCTTTGGCGAACGCCATAGCCATGGCGATAGGCCTTTCAAGCCCTTTGGCCCCACCAGCTGACGATAATGAGCCGGCCCCGGCGATTGTCTCGCTCATTTCGCTCGGGGCGCTGATGTTGTTCTTCCTGACCAATCTCCATTGGGAGGTCTTGCGCGGGCTGCTTGCGTCCTACTCCGTCTGGCCGGTCTCCGGCTTTTCGACGCACGCCTGGGGCTTGCCGAAATCGGCAATACGCTTGCACGTTCTTTCATTCTGGCGCTGCGCGTCAGCAGTCCGTTTATCGTGTACGCCTTGATCGTCAATCTCGCGATAGGGATTGCATCCCGTTTTGCGCCGCAAATCCCAATCTACTTCATAACAGTTCCAGCCGTTGCGGCCGGTGGATTGTTCCTCCTTTACATCACCTGCCGCAGCCTGTTGGAGCTCTTCATCGCGGGATGTTCCCTGTGGCTTGCTTCGGGCTGATCAGCTTCGGCCGAGCTTCTCCACGTATGTCGGGCCAACGTCATATGTCCCGCCTTGCATCTTTCACAGGCAGCAAAGGACCAGCTATGGACGAGAGGCTTCGCAAGGCAAGGCGCCTGCTCAAGGCAGTTATCGGATTCGATCGACTGGCCGAACAGCGTGTCGCGGACGTCAATCGACGCGCGGCCGAGCTCGAACGAAGACGAGCGGAGCTGGCGGCGTTTATGGCGGCCGAGGATTCAGTTGCGGGCCTGTTTGCGGAGGCGATGATGCGGCGTTTCGATCAGATCGAGAGGCATCGCGTCCGTTTGCGCTCCGAGATCGCCGGCGAGACCGAACGCCGCCTTGAGGCGAGGGGACGGTTGCGACGGGCGGAGACGCTCGTGGATCATCTTGTCAACGTTCAGCGACGCCATGACGAAAAGGCCTTGCTTGAAAGAATGATCGAGGCGTCGCCGCAAATCAGCAAGCAAGGTCCGGGCAAGATTGAAGGTTCATCTTAAGCAGGCCTGAGCGGAAAGGGAGAAAAGCATGTCCATCAATCCTGTCTCGGACATAGTTCTCGACGTTGCTCGAGCGGCCAATCCTGTTCAGGTCGCGGCGGCCGCGGGACGATTGTCGAGTTTTCGCTCTTCCCTGGCGTCGGGCGGGGATTTCTCTCAATTCATCGCTGACGCGACCGGCGGAAGCGGCTTTTCCGTGCGGAGTGAGCCGGGATCATTCAGCGCGTCTGCGCCACAATCAGATCCAGGCGCGAAAGCATACAAGGGGCTTGAGGAGTTCTTCCTGCAAGGAGTCGTCGAAACCATATTGCCTAAAGGGGAGGGGCTATTCGGCGCGGGAACCGCCGGCGACATGTGGCGATCGATGTTGGCCGAGCAATTGGCGAAACAGATCGGCAAATCGATCGATCTCGGGTTGGCGAAATCGAGATCATCCCCGCCTGCAACCCTAAAGAATGAAGCGCATGCCCATCCGTCAATCGTCGATTCGAATCGGGGACAGTCTTGACCACGGACGCCACCGAACGTCACATTGGCCGCGGCGCCAGCGTCCCCGCGGCGCAAGGTTTTGCGGCGCAGATCCCGGTTGACGCCTTTGCGCTTGAAGTCGCGGCGTCCGCAGAAGACTGTTCTTTGCAAATTAGGGGACTTGGGGACGTCATCGATGACGTGCAGCAAAAGGGGACAATGGAAGCGCTTTTGCGCGCAATCGAAAGGCTTGAGCGAACGATCCTTCTTGAAACCGGCGCGCTGGAGCGGAACAGTCTCGTCGATTTACATGAATATAATCATATGAAAAGCCACGGGCTTTTGGAGCTGAAGCGAGCGATCGACGCCTGCCGGGCGCTTGATCGAGCGACTTTCGAGGAAGAATCGAGAGCCGCGCTGGCCGGTCTCCGCACGAAGCTCGAACGCAATCTGGTCGGACTGCGCATGCAGTTGCGGGCCGTTAGCGAGATTGCAACGATCATAGCGCGCGCGATAGAGGATCATGAATCCGATGGAACCTACACCGCGTTGCGTATGGCGAAAGCCGAAATTAAATGATCCGGACAGCCGCGAGTTGCGCATGGATTTTGGCGGTGACATTGACCGCGACCTATCTTGGCGCGACATGGAAATCGCCCCCGGAGCAATCAACGGATTCGCGGCAAAGCCCGGAGCATCTCGAGCGCAAGAAGACAGAGCCGATCAGCGTGCCAGTGATCGCAGACGGCAATGTCGCCGGCTATGTCGTGGCTCAGTTTATCTATCTCGTCGATCCCGAAGCGCTGAAGCGGTTGGCGGCGCCGCCGGACGCCTTCATCACGGACGAGGCGTTTCGGAAACTCTATGTTGAGAAGATCGATTTCGCGCATCTCGAGAAATTTGATCTGCAGGCGTTGACGCGCTTTCTCACCACGCAAGTGAATCGACGGCTCGGGGCCGACATTATCAAGGACATTCTCGTCGATCAGTTCAACTTTATCTCAAAGAACGACATATCGAAGTAGTAGGGTCGTGGCGCCTACAGAGCCGGTCGGGAATGTCACAGAATGGCGCCGAAGAATGGAACCTATGCGCCTTTGGAGCGTCGTTTGTCTCTTCGGGGCGGCCCGCAGCGGCGCTGTTGCCGGATGCTCGGGCATAATCCGATCAGATTGAAGAAATCTGATCGGCATGAACATACTCAAGTTTTTGACTCTGGGCCGATTTCTTCTCGACCGAATGAGTCCATTTGGTCAAGAAGCGCTCTGGCGCGCGAATTGATAATGAAATGTGGAGCCATGTTGCAAAGCAGGGCGAAGTTCCGATCCAGCTGAAATGATCCGCCTAAAGCATAGGGTTGAATGATGGCGCTGCTTCTTAAAGGAAAGGCGATTGAGATGGTCTTCGAGCGGTTAACCTGGATCGGCTTCATGATTGTAGCCGCGGGATGGGCATTGTTGTTTTCGTCGCCGCAGCTGGGCTATGTGACAGCGCGGCTTTCCGGTCAGATCGGCGGGTCGGGCGGCCTTAACTTTGCGCTGGTGGCGCAAAGCGTCATTTTGTGTGGGCTGGGGATCGCGATCATCGGCGCTTTGCAGACCGGATTTGGAGCCTTGAACAAGTTCTTTGAGGCGGTCATGGCGCGTTCTCAGCCGAAGAGTGGTCGCGGTCAGGCGCAAGCTCCGGCCCCGCAAAACCCAGCTAGCCGGCCTTCGCCATCGCTTTCGCCTCAGCCCCCGCTGAAACCTCAGCCTCAGCCGGCAAAGGCCGTGAGCGCGAAGGCGAAGCCGGAGAACGCCAGGAAGATACTTGAGCGCGGATGGGTGAAAGATCGGGCTTACGTTCAATTCGCCGATGGCAGTGTTGAGGTCGAGACCTTGCTTGGACGCCGTATGTTTCCCTCCCTCCAGGAAGCGCAGGAATTCATCGCTTGAGACCGGTTGTGGGTCGGCCTGGTTCGCGCTACGCCGCATGCGCGACGAAAGGGGGGCGACGATAGTGTGGGGACCGGCCTGAAGCATATTCCGATCCGGTTGAGGTGGATGTGCTCGACAAGAATATGCGCCAGCTTTTGAAGCTCAAGGACGTTCTTGCCGACCCAATGAATTTGTTCGGTGGGAAAACGCGCCGGAGCGCCACGCGGGAGGAGGGTTTGATCATGGCGGTCGCAGGAAAATTGTTCAAAAAGGCGCGACGTGGAACGGGCGGAGCGCCGCAGGCCACGGCCGCCGCGGTCGACGGGACGGCGCGACGCAGGCGTTTGTTTTTCGGGTTCGCCTTAACTGCCGCCGCAAAAACCTCTGCGTCGGCGTCGACGAAGGCGTCCTCGATTCACGCGCTGGCGCTGACGGCTGATCATGGGTTGATCGCAACGGGCATTGTTGCTGCGGTCGGGTCGGTGAGCTTTGCCGCAGTCATGATTTCGACGGACAACAGCCGCCCGCTCTTTGGCGGCGTCGAACATCTGATGATCTTTGCGCAGCCGATCGGAGGATCGCATAAGGGCTCCGATGCGGCGCAGGGTTCTTCGCAAAAACATCCGGTGGATTACAGCGCCACCGGTTCGATCGATCATTCCAAGCAGACAGGCCCGGCAGCGGGAGCCATGAACCGCGGGGAGGCAAGCGCTGCCGCTCCCACGGGAGTTCTCAAGGGTTATGTGGTGAAGTTCTCAACCGGGGGCTCTATTGTGGTGCAGAGTCCAAAAGGCAGCTTTGCTGCCGCGCCGGGAGCGTCGCTGCCCGACGTGGGACGAATTCTCTCGATCGAGAACCGCAACGGCCGGTGGGTCGTCGTTACGGAGAGAGGAGCGATTACGGAATCCTATTAGCTGCCTTGGCATGCCGAATCCCTCGGCTCGGGCCGTCGCCCGGAGACAGGCGCAAGGCGGCCCGCGCGAGATGGGCGTCCAGAGCAAGCAGAAATTAGCTAAAGTCAACGTCGATCAGGCTTCGGCCGTGGAGAATTGAAGCATGGACATTTGAAATCGAGGAGGCTTCGAAAGACGCTTAATCAAGGATCGCGTAATAACGATTGCGGAGACAGGACAGCGCGGTTTTGCCGATGGCTCGCGCGCGGCGCCGGGCGACAAACCGCACCCCGAGTTCGTCCTCTTTGCGCCAGACGATTTCGGCGTCCAGCAACCGCTCCGGACAATCCTCATAGAGTCGGATTGCGGCAACTGGCGGAATGTCAGAGAAGAGCCGCAGGCGGGCGCCGCCGTCCGAACGATCGCGGATCTGGCATTCAATCAAAAAGCGATTGTTCTTATCAAGCAGCTTGCCGGACCGCAGGCGCGTGCGGCGCCGCGGCGCGCCTCGTCTGTCCGCGTCATTTTTTGGGGGGCAAACGCAATAGGCGAAATCACCTTTCGCGTTGTCGTCGATTTGCGCGATCTTGGCCGCTTCGAAAAGCAGTCCTGGCGCCTCATCCTCGCACCGGTTACGTGTGCGGCTATTCATGTCGAACCCTCGGCCGCGCTGCTTCCGGAAGCGGGCAGACTACCGCGTTTTCGGAAGCGATTAAACGATTGCTTTTGCGGGTTGGTCTTGTGGTAAACGCCGGCGCGCGGTTTGCGCAACTTGTCGAAGGCGCGCGGCAGCCGCGTTGCAATTGCTTTTTTCAGCGAAGTCGTGTTGCGGAGCGGGGTCCCCTGCGTCAGGCCGGCGACAAAACGCAAAATAGAGCGCAGCGTCATTTTTTCGATCTTCAATCCTTGTCGCCCAACGCTAAACAAATGTCCGCCAAGGGGCGAACGCCTGTCGCGATCATGGCGCTTGCGGCCCTTCTGGGGGCGCCGCCAGCGATCGATCAGCGGACGCGGGGCAATGTGCAACGCGGGGCATTTTATGCGACGGAACGCCGCGTAATGGCAAAGCTCGCTTGCTCATCCTGTATAGACTGGGATATATTGGCGCCGCCATCCAGCGCTGACGCGTTGCGTAATCGCCAAAGGAATTTCGGACATGATAAGGATCGCGCGCCGCACGCTTAACGCAATCGCGCTCGTTTTGACGCTGGCGGCCGGACTGGCTCCGCTGACCGTGGCCGCTCAGGCGCCGGCGGCCGGACCGACGGTCTTTGCCGCCGCCAGCATGAAGACGGCGCTCGACGCCATCGCGGCGTCCTGGACGGCTCAGACCGGCAAGGCGCCGGTGCTCGTCTATGGCTCGTCGGCCGTGCTCGCCAAGCAGATCGAGCAGGGCGCGCCCGCAGACATCTTCATATCCGCCGATCTCAATTGGATGGATTATCTCGACAAGGCGAAATTGCTGCGGGCGGGCACGCGCCGCGCGTTCCTTGGGAATGAACTTGTGCTGGTCGAACCGGCGGACCAGAAGACGACCCTCAAGATCGAGCCGGGGTTCGACCTCGCCGGCCAAACCGGCGGCGGCAAGATCGCGGTCTGCACCATCACTTCATGTCCGGGCGGCGTCTATGGCAAGGAATCGCTTGTCGCGCTCGGTGTTTGGGACAAGGTCGAGCCCAAACTGGCGCAATCGGACAATATTCGCGCCGCGCTCAATCTTGTCGCCCGGGGCGAGGCGCGTTTCGGCATTGTTTACGCTACAGACGCCAAGGCCGAACCAAAGGTCCGGGTTGTCGGCGTGTTTCCATCCTCGTCACACAGCCCGATCGTCTATCCCGTCGCTGTTCTTGAGGGCTCCAAGAATCCCGAGGCGGCGTCTTTCGTCGCATATCTGTCCTCGCAGGCGGCGGTGAAAATTCTGCTCGAACAGGGCTTCTCGATCCTCTCGAAATAAAGCCCCGTCACGTGATGCATCTTTCACCCGAAGAGTGGACCGCGATCTGGCTTTCCCTGCGCATCGCCATCGTTGCGACGATGGCCAGCCTGCCGTTCGGCGTTCTGACCGCCTATGCGCTGGCGCGCTGGAATTTTCCCGGAAAGACGCTTTTTAACGGACTCGTTCATCTGCCGCTGGTGATGCCGCCCGTCGTCACCGGCTTCATTCTGCTGATCCTGTTCGGGCGCAGAGGCGTTTTCGGCCCCTTCCTCGCGAGCATAGGCATTGTTCTGTCCTTTCGCTGGACGGGCGCCGCGCTCGCCTGCGCCGTCATGGGATTTCCTCTGATGGTGCGGGCCATGCGGCTCTCCTTCGAGGGAATCGACCGGCGGCTCGAATTCGCCTCGAGTTCGCTCGGGGCCGGCAGACTGTGGACCTTCGCCCTGATCACTTTGCCGCTGGCGGCGCCGGGCATTATCGTCGGCTCGATTCTCGGTTTTGCGCGCGCGCTTGGCGAATTTGGCGCGACTATTACCTTCGTCTCCAACATTCCCGGCGAAACGCAGACCATCTCGGCGGCGATCTACAGCTTTACGCAGGCGCCGGGAGGCGACGCCGGCGCGCTGCGGCTGACCATCGTTTCGATCGTCATCGCCCTCGTCGCCCTGATCGCCTCGGAAATCATCCAGCGCTGGGCCGAAAAGCGCGTGGCCAGTTTTGAATGATTGAAGTCGACGTCGGTCTCGATCTCGGAACGTTCAAACTTGACGTCGCCTTCGGCAACGGGCGGGGCATCACCGCTCTGTTCGGGCCGTCAGGATGCGGCAAATCGCTGACGCTTGGTCTGATCGCCGGCCTGTCGCGTCCGACAAGAGGCGCCATCATCCTTGACGGGCAGGCGCTCGTCGATGTCGAGAAGGGCGTTTTCCTGCCGCCTTACAAGCGGCGCATCGGCCTTGTCTTCCAGGATTCCTATCTGTTTCCGCATTTGAGCGTGCGGCACAATCTCCTCTATGGGCGCTGGTTTGCGCCGCCCGGCCGCAAGGAGATCGAATTCGACGCCGTGATCGAGACGCTCGGCATCGACAAGCTTTTGGGGCGGCGGCCGGCGCGCCTCTCCGGCGGCGAACGCCAGCGCGTCGGCATCGGACGCGCCCTTCTGTCCTGTCCGAGGCTGCTCTTGTTCGACGAACCTTTGGCGGCTCTCGATATGTCGCGCAAGCTCGAGATCATGCCGCTAATCGAGCGCATCCGTGACGATTTCAAGGTGCCGATTGTTTATGTCTCGCACGCCATCGAAGAAGTTGTGCGACTGGCCGACCGCGTAGTGGTGCTCCAGAGCGGCAAGGTCAAAGTCATTGGCAGTCCGAATGAAGTTTTTGGCGCGGATGTGAGCGCGGTCGACGATCGTTTTGAGCGGTCCTCGGCTCTGACCGTGACTGTGGGCGGCGCGGACGCCGCTTATGGGTTGACCGAACTCGTCCATCCGGCGGGGACGATCTGGATGGTCGGGCCGGCTGGAGCGCCGGGGCGACCGATCCGAATCCTGGTCAAGGCGACCGACGTTATTCTCGCGACAGCCCCGCCGCCGGAAACAAGCATCCGCAACGTGTTGATGGGCGCAGTCAGGAGCATCCACGCCGTCGGGCCGCTCGCCATGGTGGATATCGCTTTGGACGGAGCGGAGCATCTTGCCGCCGTCGCGACCCGTCACGCCGTGGACAAACTTGAGCTTCGACCGGGTTCGCGGGTTTTTGCGCTGATCAAGGCGACGGCGATTGACGAGCGCATGGCCGCCGCATCGTCGTAAGTCGACGTCGGCAGGCCCTATCGTCCGCCCGGAAAAAATAATCGATCTTTGTCACGCAGCCCCTTGAAAGCTATTACCGCTGTCCCAAATAAGCCGGACCAGTCGTTCGATACATGTAAAACTGTCGAAGCATCAGCGGGAAAAAGGGATCATCATGAGCAAATTGTCTGGCAAGACAGCTATTGTAACCGGCGCATCCAAGGGCATCGGCGCGGCGATCGCGAAAAGCCTTGCGGCCGAAGGGGCCGCCGTGGTCGTCAATTATGCGTCGAGCAAGGAAGGCGCACAGGCCGTCGTCGCCGATATCAAGGCGAAGGGCGGCAAGGCCATTGCGGTGCAGGGCGACGTCGCCAAGGAAGCTGACGTGCTGAAGATTTTTGCGGAAACCAAGAACGTGTTCGGCCCCACCGATATTCTCGTTAACAATGCGGGCGTCTATCAGTTCGGCGCCATCGACGAAGTGACAGAATCTGAGTTCCACAGGCATTTCAACATCAATGTGCTTGGGCTGCTGCTCGCCACGCGGGAGGCGGTCAAGCAGTTCGGACCGGAAGGCGGAAGCATTATCAACATCAGCTCCGTAGTCACGTCCTTGAACCCGCCGCAGTCTGTTGTCTATACCGCCACAAAGGGCGCGGTTGATTCCGCGACGCGCGTTCTTTCGAAAGAGCTCGGGTCGCGCAAAATCAGGGTCAATTCGATCAATCCGGGCGTGATCGACACCGAGGGCACCAACGCCGCCGGCATCATTGGCAGCGATTTTGAGGCGCAGTTCGTGGCGCAGACGCCGCTGGGGCGCGTCGGGCAGCCGGAGGACATCGCGCGCGTCGCCGTGTTCCTTGCCTCCGACGAATCAGGCTGGCTCACCGGCGAGTCTCTCGTGGCCTCTGGCGGATTGAAATAGAGCCTGGCGCTTTCCTCCTCCCGCTGCGCATTTTCCTGCAAGGCTTGTGCAAAGTTGCGATAAGAAGGTGAGGCGCGCAAAGAGCTAGCGCGTTTCCTGCGTGAGCGGCGGGCTGGCCTTGGGGCGATTATTCAAAGGATCAAAAACGTGTCGCGACATGGCGGCAGGCAGCTAAGCGGCGATCAGGTTCTCCTGATCGCCAAGGCGTTGAGCGACAAGACGCGTTACGAGATTTTGAAACGTCTTGGCGCGCAAAAGGACGCGCTCGCATGCGTTTCCGTGCGCGATTGCATGCGCGTCAATCCGGCGACTTTGTCGCACCATATGAAAGAGCTTGAACTGGCCGGCCTCGTCGGTGTCACCCGAGAGGGCAAGTTCGCGAGCTACACATTGCGGCGCGATGCGCTGGACGCCTTTATCGCGCAGCTGCAGGACGATCTCGCCGGCTGCGGCGAAACGCACCGATCAGCCGCCGAGATAGGCGGCTGAGACGCCGTCGTGATCGATGAGATCGCGCGCCGGGCCTTCGAGCTTGATCCGCCCCGCCTCGATCACATAGGCTTGGTCGGCGAGCGCGAGGGCGGCGTTGGCGTTCTGTTCGACGAGGAGGATCGTGCGCCCTTCGCTCTTCATCGTCGCGAGGATCGAAAAAATCTCCTCGACCATCAGCGGCGCAAGGCCCATCGACGGCTCGTCGAGCAGCAGCAGCGTCGGATCGGCCATCAGAGCTCGGGCGATCGCCAGCATTTGCTGTTCACCGCCTGAAAGAAGTCCCGCCTGTTGCGTCAATCTCTCCTTGAGGCGCGGAAAGCGCGCCAGCGCGGCGTCGCGTCTTCGGCTGATCTCCGCCGCCGAGGGCGCCAGATAGGCGCCGGCGCGGAGATTGTCGGCAACGCTCATCGCCGCGATAATCTGTCGCCCCTCCGGCGCATGCGCCATTCCCCGCGCGGCGATGGCGTGCGCGGGGCGGTTGGCGATCTCCTCCCCGTTGAGGCGCACGGATCCCGCGCGCAGCTTCAAAAGGCCAGAGAGGGCGCGCAGAATGGTCGTCTTGCCGGCGCCGTTGGCGCCGATGAGGCAGGCAATTTCGCCGCGCCGGACCGCGAGGTCGACGTTGCGGACGACAAGCTTGTCGCCATACCCTACCGTCAGCCCGCGCGCCTCCAGCATGATGTCCGTCATGCCGAATCCCCGCGAACATGCGCCGCGCCCCTGACGCCGAGATAGGCCTCCATCACGGCGGGGTCGGCGCGCACCGCGTCCGGGGGACCTTCAGCGATCTTGCGGCCGAAATTCAAGACCGTGATCGTGTCGCAAAGTCGCATGACGAGGCTCATGTCATGTTCGACCAGCAGCATGGAGATGTTTTGCGCGCGCAGCTTTTCGAGCAGGAGCCGCAGCGCCGCCGTCTCCGCCGGATTCATGCCCGCGGCGGGCTCGTCGAGCAGCAGCAGCTTCGGTTTTGCCGCCAGCGCGCGGGCGATTTCGAGCCGGCGCTGATCGCCATAGGACAGTGAGCCGGCCGGCGCATATTCGGACGGGGAGAGGCCGACGAAGGCGAGGAGTTCGCGCGCCGCTTCAACCGCCGCGCGCTCGGCTTTGCGAAAGCGACCGAGCCGCGTCAAGATTTCGATGAGCGACCCGCCGACATGAAGATGCATGCCGACGAGAACATTCTCGATCGCCGTCATTTCGGCAAACAGGCGGAGGTTCTGGAAGGTGCGGGCGAGGCCGCGTCGCGCCCGCTGCGACGGCGAGAGCCGGTCGATGCGCGCGCCGCCAAGGCATATTTCGCCTTCGTCCTGACGCGTCAGGCCGCTTATCAGGTTGAACAGGCTTGTCTTGCCGGCGCCATTCGGTCCGATCAGCGCGTCGAGGGCCCCTTCGGTGACGCTGAGGTCAAAATCCTCGATCGCGGCGAGGCCGCCATAGCGCAGCGTCAACCCCTTGATGCTGAGCAGCGGCGCGGCGCTCACGGGCGCGCGCCTATGCGCAGGGGACGCCATGGAATCAGCCCATGCGGCATGTAGAGAACTGCGACGACAATAATGGCGCCATTGACGACAAGGCGGAAATCCTGCAGCGGGCGCAGAATTTCTGGCAGCAGCGTCAACACAAGGGCGCCGGCGAGCGACCCGAACGGCGAGCCGACGCCGCCAAGCAGGGCGTAGCTTAAAATCGTCACTGCGGCGTCAAAACCATAGTCGTTCGGACCGATGAAGGAGGAGGCGTGCGCGTTCAGCGCGCCGGCGAGTCCGGCCAGCATGGCCGAGACGACGAGCGCCGTCATCTTGTAGCGGGGAAGATCGACGCCGCTAACGGCGGCCGCTGTCTCGTCTTCGCGGATCGCCTCCATCGCGCGGCCGATGCGCGAGCGCGTAATCAGCATCAGCGCCAGGGTCGCGGCGGCGAGGCAGCCATAGATCAACGTGAAACCCGCCTTGGCGGGAATCCCCGAAAGGCCGAGCGCGCCTCCCGTAAAATCGGATTGAATGAGAAAGATGCGCAAAAGCTCGCCAAGACCGATCGTCGCCAGCGCGAGATAGACGCCGGACAAGCGCAAGGTCGGCGCTCCGATCGCCAGCGCGAAGGCTGCCGGGATCAGCATCGCCGCCGCCAGCTCGAGCGGGAAGGGCAGGCCGGTGTGGAGGCTGAGCAGGGCAGAGGCATAGGCGCCAACGCCCATGAAGGCGGCTTGCCCAAGTGAAAGCTGGCCGATCGCCAACACCACATACATGCTGAGCGCCAGCAGCCCGTTGACGCCAAGCGAGGCGATCAGACTCTGGTAGGTCCACAGAAAATCATCGAGCGCGGCGGGCATCAGGCGCGCCTGACGCTCGCCCGGCCGAACAGGCCGAACGGGCGCGCCCAGAGGGTCAATACGAGCAAAAGGAAGCCGACCGCGTCCTTGTAGATCGACGAAATATAGCCGGCGGTGAGCGCCTCGAGCAGGCCGATCAACAGCCCCGCGATCAACGCCCCGCCGACGTCGCCAAGGCCGCCGAGAATGATGACGGCGAAGCCTTTGAGGGCCATGGTCTCGCCCATATAGGGCGTGATGGCGTTGTGCTCGAGGCCGATCAGAACGCCCGAGGCGCCGGCGATCGCGCCGCAAAGGAAGGACACGCGCCGCATGATCGCGCCCGTGTCGATGCCCATCAGCTCGCCGGCCTGTGGATTTTCGGCCATGGCGCGCATCGCAAGGCCGGTCCGCGTCGCCCGCAAGACGCCGATCAGGCCGGCGGCGAGCAGGCCGGCTGTCATGACAATAGCGATCTGCGTCAGCGAAATGCTCGCCCCATTGAAACGGAACGGAGCGGACTCGATGAGGCCAAGCGGAAAGCGTTGGATCTCCGAGCCAATCAAGGCGGTCATGCCGGTATAGAGAAAAAGCGTCGCCCCGAGCGTGACCATCAGCGAGGCGAGTTCAGGCGCCTGTTGTCGGCGCAGCCGCGACAGCAGCGCAGAGTCGAGAAACACAGCGATGAAGCCCGCCGCGATCGCCGCGAAGGGAAGCGCCAGCGTGATCGGCGCGCCATGCAGCGTCGCAAACAGTGCGAGATAGGCGCCGGCCGAAAAATAGAAGCCATAGGTCAGGTTGACGATTTTCAAGACGCCGAAGGTCAGCGTGAAGCCGAGCGCGAACAGCGCATAGGCCGAGCCGGCGACGATGCCATTGATGATCTGCTGAAGAAGCATGGGCTCGTCTCGCGCGCCGGGAAAACGCTATTTCAAGATGGCGAATTTTCCGCCGGCGACTTCAAGGACGAGCACGCCCGAGACGACGGCTGGGCTGCGGTCCGGCGTAAAGGCGAAAGCGCCCATGACGCCCTCGAATTTGGTCTTGAGCAATGCGTCGCGGATGGCGTCGCCGCTGAGATCCCTGGCCTCGTTCAGCGCCCGCGCCGCAATCTTGATCGTGTCATAGGCCTGCGCTGCGAACTGGTCGGGGTCCGAGCCATATTTGGCGCGATAGGCCTCGATGAACTTCACATTGAGCGGATCGCTCTTGCCGACGAACCATGGGCTGCCGACAAGCAGCCCATCGGCGGCGGGTCCGGCGATCTCAAGCACCTTCGGCGAGTTCATGCCATTGCCGCCGATCGCCCGCACGTTTTGCGGCAGGCCGAGCGCCTGCTTTGCGAGCAGAATTCCGGCGCCGGCGTCGGCCAGCGCCGAGATGACGATCGCGTCGGGATGGAGGCTCGCGATCTTGGTCAGCTGGGCGGAAAAGTCGGTATCCTTGGCGCCGAATGTCTCCGTCGTCAGGACCTCGAAGCCAAGATCGGCGAGCGCCGTCTTCATCACGTCATAGGCCGATTTTGTGAAGGCGTCGTCGCGGCCATAGAGCACTGCGACTTTCTTGACGCCGAGCTTGTCGCGGGCGGCGCGCAGCGTCCCGGGGATCACATCGGCCTCGGGCAAGGAAGTGCGAAACACGAAAGGACCGATGTCGGTGACGCCAATCGCGGTCGTCGACGTGCCGATGATCGGCGTCTGGCGCTGGTTGGCGATCGGGCCGACGGCGAACATTTCGGTCGACAGCGTCGGACCAAGCAGCAGCGGAACCTTGGCGCGGCCGATCAGCTGGCGCGCGGCGTTGATCGCCTGTTCCTTGCTTCCGGCGGAATCCTCATAAGCGATGGCGAGGGGGGCGCCGCGTACGCCGCCGGCGGCGTTGATCTCCTCCACGCCGAGGTCGAAGCCCTGCTTGATGGCGACGCCATATTTGGCGTTCGGCCCGCTCAAGATTTCGATCGCGCCGATCGTAAGCGGATCGGCGGCGTGCGAGAAACCCGCTGAAGTGACGAATGCGGCGGCGAAGAGGGTGCGAAGGATTGGGCGGAACAGGTTCATCTTGCGGCTCTGGAGGGCGAGCAAACGGTCTAGACCGAAGCGTTGCCGATTCCTAGATCACGATGTTGTAGGCCCGCATCAATCTAAAAGCATTGTGATCGCCGCCAGACGTTCGTGCGCAAAACCCGCAACTTCGCGGCCTCGCCCGATGCGCGCCGTTCACGTTTAGTTCAGCTGCGGCTCGGCTGTTTTCGCGAAAATTCGGGAACTCTGCCCGCGCGCCAGGCGTTAAGACATACTTTCGCCTTACAATTGGGCAGGGCGGGGCGCCCGGCCGAAGGAGTGCGTAATGAGACTATCAGGCAAGTTAGCCGCGGCCGCGATTCTGACGGGCGCGCTGATCGCGGCCGCCCCCGCTTTCGCGGGGGGCTATGG
>NZ_PDZR01000020.1 GCF_002891535.1 Methylocella silvestris
ACAAACGGCTCGAAGAACGCCCACTCCTCGTCGCTCATCATGTCCCGAATCAAAGCCGCCTCCCTGAGAAAGCAACGTTGAATCACCGAAAGCCGGGACTGGGAATCTTATTTGTCAACAGGACCTAGACTTGGTGATCCCCGACAGATTACCTTCCAAGTCGTCGATTTTGGTATTTGCCAAGTCGTCGATTTTGGCTTTTGCAATGCCACACTCGTTTTGTAGAGCACTGATACGGCCGCGCTGCTCTTCAATTATTTCGAGGAGTGAAGCGCTGATTTCCTGGGCGGCTGCGTGACCCAATAATATTGATTGTAGCGCACTTTTTGAGGAGGTAGTAAGCCAATTTTGCTCGGGCTCGACAACTGCTTCCTTACCACTATAAAGGCGACGGTAAGGCCGCGATTTTTCCTGGACAAGCCTTTCTACAACAGCGATCGAATCGTAAAATGTAATGCTGCCGAGCGATCTGTTAAGATCAACAAACAGTCCCCGTTCTTCATCAAGAATTTCATGGGAAGCGATGTGATCAAGATTGAGCGCATCTATTGCTGTTTTCAGCCACTCGATCGAGGACCCCGGCCGACGCAGACCGCCTTCATGAGACGCGTAATAGCTGCAGTGGAGATCTTCAATAAAAAAAACGCCTCCCGGATTAAGATGGTGGAACAATGCTTTGAAAGTAGCTACGACGTCTTTTGAACGATGTGATCCATCATCGATAATGATATCGAACCCTCGTCCCTGGAAGGCGTCTTCCAGCTTCGCAGCGTCGGTGGCGTCGAGGATATGGACTTCGATATTTTCCGTCTCAAATCGCAGGGCGCCGACTGCGGTATCAATATCGATGCCTGTAATCTTAGATCCGGAGGGCAGATACTGGCTCCAGAGCTCCAGCGAACCACCGTTTTGTACTCCGATCTCAAGAAGATCGAGCGGTTTTTCCTGGCGCAAAAACCTCTTTAACTCGCGCTCATATACGCCAAGATATTGCTCCCATTTATCGACGGTCTTTGAGTTCTTTTCGAAAAACAAATCAGCAAGTCGTGGTTGCACAGGCCCCTCGCTATTCGATAATGCCGCCAAATAAAAACTGCCGGTCTGGCTAAAGCGTTTCCACGTATCGCGCGAGCGCGGACTGCCAGGAAGGCAGCTTAATACCCAAAGACGCCACTTTCTCACAGCTCAGAACGGAATAGGGCGGCCGACGCGCTGGAGCATAGGCGCCGCCTCGATCGACGGGTATTACCTTGGTCGAAACCTTGGCCAGATCGAATATGGCCCCGGTGAAAGCCGCCCAGTCGCAAGCCCCCTCGTTCGTCACGTGATAATAGCCGGCGGGCGCATGCATTGCGATCATCGTTATAAGCGCCCCTGCCAAATCTGCCGCCGCCGTCGGGGTACAGACAAGATCAGAGCCGACTTCGATGTGCTTTCGCGTTCGCGCGTCGGCGAGGCGATTCAACACGAAATTGCCGCCCTTTTGCCGGCTCGACGCATGACCATAGAGACCGCAACTGCGGACCACCAGGGCGCCATCCGGATGCGCCGCAAGCGCCGACATTTCACCGGCGACTTTGGATACGCCATAACATTGAACAGGCGATGGCGCATCGGCTTCGCGATAAGGCGTCCGCCTGGCCCCATCGAAGGCATAATCCGTGCTAATCGTGACAAATCGTGCTTTGACCTCAGCAGCGGCCTTCGCCAGGTTCGACACCGCAAGAGCATTGATTGCTAACGCATCGCCAAACCTGTTTTCACATAGATCGACGACATGAAATGCGCTCGCATTGACTATAAGGTCAGGTTGAATGGCCGCGACCGAGGCGCGCAGGATGTCCGGCATGGCGACATCGAGCTCGGCGTGGCTCGGCGAAACAATGTCCCACATATCAGCGGCCTGAGCGCGAAGCTCGGTCCCGAGCTGGCCTGAACCGCCGATAAGGAGAGCCCGCAGCGTCATGGACGCCAATCGGCGAGGAGCGGCCAGGACCGATCTGCATCGGCAATGACCGACACGGGCAACGGCCAGCCTATTGAAATCGCGGGATCGTCGAACCTCAATCCGGCGCCGCGGCCCGGGGTATAGGCGGGCGAGATCATGTAGAAGACCTCCGTTTCATCCTGCAGGGTTTGAAACCCGTGCGCGACATCCTGAGGGACATAAAGCGCATACCCATTGGCGGCGTCGAGCTCAAATCCGAGCCATTGCCTGAAGGTCGGCGAAAGGGGTCTGAGATCCACGACCACGTCGAAGACAGCGCCCCGGACGCAACGGACGAGCTTGGTCTCAGCATGGGGCGCACGCTGGAAGTGCATGCCGCGGACCGTGCCCTTGCGCAGGTTGAATGACACGCTGCATTGCGCGAAATCGGTCAAGCCTCGATCGGCAAATTCATCCCTGCAAAAGGTTCGCGCAAAGTAACCGCGGTCGTCCTCGCGTCGCTGCGGGACAACAAGCAGAACTCCGTTAATATTCGTCTTGGAAAAAATCATCGATCACTCAAACCTGGCGCCGGCGACCCTGCTGGCGTCGCGCCCGAAAAAGACCGATCACCATGTCGAACGACCGTATTCGATTGTGAAGCGAAGTGGCAGAATTGATCTTGACTGTCAACTTTCTGACGCTTGCTATCCAGGTGCCCGTCTGAAAGCGCTGGCAGGATCTGCGCAGTGCGCGGAGGTCCCCTATTTGCGTTGTTTGATCGGCCGTCAAGCTGGGCGAGCATTGGCGCGCTTGGCGCGGGCCTCGCCTCTTTTAGTCATGCAAGGAGTGCGCCCCTATGTGCTCCCGCCAAAGGGCCGCCGCCTTGCAGCGAAGCAGGAACCCTCACGTTTAAGCTCTTTTGTCGGACCAACCTGAAAGCGCTTGCAGCGTCGCCTCAATGCCATCGGCAAACGAAACAATTGGCGTCCAACCCAGTTCGACTTCCGCGCGGGAGACATCGAGGACCGATATTGGCACATCAAAACGGCGAGGTGGAAGGTAATTGACCTTGATCGAGCGTCCAGTCAGGGAACGAATGACATCGATTACGTCGTTCAACGAATGACCCGCCCCGCTCCCGACATTGATTACACGCGATTGACTTTGAACTGAACCGGCAGCCACAATTGCCCGCACAAGATCGGAAATATAGAGATAATCGCGTACGACCGAGCCATCACCGTAGATGTTGATTGGTTTGTCGTCCAGAACAAGGGAAGCGAAGGTCGCGATGGCGCCAAAGTTGCGCCCGGTCGACTGGCCCGGACCATACGGATTGCTGATTCGCAGCGAGACGGCGTTGAAGCCGTAAAGATCATGGTAGAAGTCCAAATATTTCTCGACTGTGAGTTTCGAAACTCCGTAAGCGCAAGTTGGGCGGGTCCGATGTATTTCGGGCGCCGGCAGGGTCGATAGCGGGCCATAAACCGTGCCGCCCGAGGAAGTAAAAACGAATCGAACGCCGCCCTTCTTGTTAGCCGCTTCGATCAACCGCAAGCTTCCCACAATATTGTCGAGAGCATCTCCGACTGGATCGGAATTGGACGATTGTGGCAGGCTCGACCAAGCCAAATGGTAAATCGTGGACACGCCATCCAGCAGAGGCAGCCAATCGATCGCTTCGTAATTTGGGAGCGTCCGCCAGATCATCGATGGAGACGACCTTGCAATACGTGGTTTTCCGCTTACGACAATCACCTCTTCGTCACGCTGGGCGAGTTCCTTCAGCAATGCTTGACCTACAAACCCCGTCGCGCCGGTGATAAGAACAGTCATAAAAGCTCCAGGATAAAACGCTCCGCGATGCAAAAAGCACGAGCGCCGATTTCGTGCAATCGAGGCGCTCACATTACAGAATCTGGTCTCTCTCCAGGCATCGTTTTATCTGCAATTGCCCTCTTTGGGGATGAACGATTCGCTTTTACGTAGGCTGGTGCAGTTGAGCATAAAATGGCGTCCGCGACGGGATTGGAGAAGCCGTCGTTAGAACGACCGATAGCGCTTGTCTCATTCCCGCCTGTCTCGTTCCCGGCTCTGGAAGCGACGGTTCGCGCGAGGAGTTCGACCTGCATGTTTTTTTGAAGGTCTTGACCAACCCATACCGAAAATGGCCTTTGCCTCGACGCTGCAACGCGCCGCTTATTAAACCGGAAAAGCTGTCCAAACAACCGAGCCAGCTTCTTCTAGTGGTCCGATTCTGACATTCGCATCCGCGACTATCAGGATAAATCGGCATACAACATGTTGATCTGGTGGATAAACTTATCCTGCCGCTTGGGATTCAAGCGTCAGGTTTTATCCACTAGGGTTTTGAAAGTAGGCCCGCGGGCGCGATTGACATTTCGAGCTTCGGTCGTCTAACACCCTTCGGGTGTGATGCGAAGGTCGTGTTTGCCAAAACATCGAGGTTCTGAAGCATTATTGAAGAGGCGCCACAATGAAGCTGGTTATACTTGCTGGAGGCTTTGGAACCCGCTTATCCGAGGAAACGGATTCCCGGCCCAAGCCAATGGTGGAAATAGGCGGGCGTCCGATTCTTTGGCATATTATGAAAATATATTCAGCCTACGGAATCAACGAATTTATTATTTGCTTAGGCTATAAAGGCTATTACGTAAAGGAATACTTCAATAATTATTTCATGCATATGACAGATGTCACAATAGATATAGGTAACAATAAGATAGAAATGCATCATTCCAGGGCCGAGCAATGGCGGATAACCCTCGTTGACA
The DNA here is from genome assembly GCF_002891535.1 of Methylocella silvestris. GTDB lineage: Bacteria > Pseudomonadota > Alphaproteobacteria > Rhizobiales > Beijerinckiaceae > Methylocapsa > Methylocapsa silvestris_A. Next base: position 4,726 of record NZ_PDZR01000020.1, read on the forward strand.
CCGGTCTGGAAACAATGACTGGCGGGCGTTTAAAGCGCGTGAAAGATCATGTCGGCGACGAAACCTTTTGCATGACCTACGGCGACGGAGTTGGCGATATAGATATCGGCGCGTTGATAGGCTTCCATGAAACGCACGGCCGCGAGGCCACGGTTACGGCCGTGAAGCCGCCCGGGCGTTTTGGCGCGCTGGATATTTCGAACGATCAGGTCAGGGGCTTCCTTGAAAAACCCCTGGGCGACGGCAACTGGATCAATGGCGGATTCTTCGTGCTGTCAAACAAGGTGTTCAGCCGCATTGCGGATGACAGCACTGTTTGGGAAAAGGATCCCCTTGAAAGCCTCGCACGCGACGGGCAATTGTCAGCGTACCGGCATGAAGGATTTTGGCAACCGATGGATACGCTGCGCGACAAGCGTATCCTTGAAGACCTCTGGGACAGCGGCAAAGCCAAGTGGAAGACGTGGTGATCCCCTCCTCTAGCTTCTGGGCCGGCAAGCGGGTCCTCCTCACGGGGCATACAGGTTTCAAAGGGTCCTGGGCGTCCCTTTGGCTGCGCAAGCTTGGGGCAGACGTTTTCGGGCTTGCGCTGGAGCCCGACACACAGCCCGCACTGTGGAATTTGCTCGGCCGGCCGTTCCTCGACGGGTCTCTCGGCGACATACGCAACAGCGCCGTGGTGAACGCGCTGTTCGACGCAAGACAGCCCGAGATCGTCATCCACATGGCGGCTCAGGCGCTGGTCCATCCATCCTACGCAGATCCGGTCACGACATTCTCTACAAATATCATGGGCCTCATCCATGTCCTGGAGGCCGCTCGCAGGACGCCAAGCGTCCGGGCATTCGTTAACGTCACCAGCGACAAGTGCTACGAAAATCGCGAGCAGATTTGGGCTTACAGAGAAGACGAGCCGATGGGCGGCTCCGATCCCTATAGCGCGAGCAAGGGCTGCGCGGAGCTGGTCACGGCATCTTATCGACGCTCGTTCTTCAATCTTCCGCAAGGACCAAGGCTCGCCTCCGGCCGAGCCGGCAATGTGATCGGCGGCGGGGATTGGTCGGAGGATCGTCTTGTTGCCGATTGCGTGCGAGCTTTCCAGACCGGCAGCCTGGTCCTGCTTCGAAACCCCCTTGCAACGCGTCCGTGGCAGTTTGTGCTGGAGCCCATTAGCGGCTATCTGGCTTTGGCGCAGGCGCTCTATGAGCGCGGCTCAGAGGTTGCGGAGGGCTGGAATTTCGCTCCGCCTGACGAAGACGCATGGACTGTCGGTCGCGTGGTGGAGCGCTTGATTGATGCCTGGGGGTCAGGCGCTTCCTGGGCGCCCGACAAAGACATGCGCGCCAAGGAGGCCATGCTGCTGCGCGTCGACGCGACGAAGGCCCGCTTGCGCCTCGGCTGGCGCCCGCGCCTGCCCTTGACGGAAGCTCTGGGTTGGACGGTCGACTGGCACAAAGCGGTTGCGGCAGGCGAGCCCGCTTTAGATGTGACGATCCGCCAGATCGAGTGCTTCGAAAAGCTTCTACCGGCGTGAAGGGATCGAATTTAAATGAACCACAGCTGCCGTTTTTGCGGCTCTCCTCTTGAAGTTACCTTTGCCGATCTCGGAATGTCGCCCATCTCCAACGATTATGTCGCCGCCGACAAGTTAATGGCGATGGAGCCTTTCTACCCGCTGCACGCCTATGTCTGCAGCGCCTGTTTACTTGTCCAGTTGATCGACTTTGAAAAGGCGGAAAACCTGTTTTCCAATGATTACGCCTATTTTTCTTCGTACTCCGAGTCCTGGCTGCGCCACGCACAGCGCTACGCCGAAGCCGCCATCGAGGCGGAGAGGCTGGGACCACAGTCGATGGTGGTGGAGATCGCCTCCAATGACGGCTATCTGCTGCAATATTTTCGCAAGTCAGGCATTCAGGTGCTTGGCGTGGAGCCCACCGCGAATACGGCTAAAGTGGCTCTTGAAGAACGCGGCGTGCCAAGCGAAATCGCTTTTTTCGGCCGGGAAACGGCGCAGCGGCTTGTCGATAGAGGGGTCCGCGCCGATGTCATGGCGGCAAATAATGTCCTGGCCCACGTCCCCGATATTAATGATTTTGTATCCGGCTACCCAATTCTATTGAAGCCCGAAGGCGTCGCAAATGTGGAGTTTCCACACCTGCTGAGGCAAATTGAATACCGGCAATTCGACACCATCTATCACGAGCACTTCAGCTATTTGTCGTTTACGGTCGCCTGCAAGATCTTCGCCGCGCATGCCATGCGCGTCTACGATGTCGAAGAATTATCGACGCATGGCGGCTCCCTGCGCCTTTATATCTGCCATGAAAACAATGCGGCGCGTAAAAACACGCACCGCGTGGCGGCGATGCTGGAGCAGGAGATCTCCGCAGGCCTGCAAGACCTCGAAACCTACAGGCTTTTCTCGAAGGCCGTGATCGAAACGAAATGCGATCTCCTCGACTTTCTGGTGAAAGCAAAGCGCGAGGGCAAGGCAGTCGCCGGCTACGGCGCCCCGGCCAAAGGAAATACGCTCCTCAACTATTGCGGAGTGAAAAACGACCTTATCGAATTTACCGTTGATCGCAGTCCGCAAAAGGCGGGTAAATTCCTGCCGGGCACGCGCATCCCGATTCTGACGCCTGACGCCATTTTGGCGCGCAGGCCGGATTACGTGCTCATCCTTCCCTGGAATTTGAAGGACGAAATCATGGAACAGATGAGCGCTGTAAGGACGTGGGGCGGGAAGTTCGTGACGCCCATTCCCACTGTAAAGATTTTCGATTGAGGTTGTGACACACGCGACGGCCTCGGAGGAAGGGCGTTGCGTTTCTCATTGACTGGCGCCATCGCTTCCGACTGGAGCATATTTTGATCAGATTGAATCGATCCGATCGCCAGGAATATGCTCTGGAGTGCTGATACGCCTGACGTTTTTATCGAAGGCAGGCGCTCTCGCAAAGGTTGCCGATTTCGCGAAGAACTTGACGGAAGGGTCTATCATGTTACCCCAGGATGATCGAGCCGGAGCGCAAAATTCTGGTGAAACATACCTTGGCGACCAGTTCTTGGACCGTGTGCGCAGCAGCTATAGGCTTTCCCTGCGTACGGACGCCGTATCGAGCGACTCTATGTGGGTTCAAATTGGCGCCCTGCAAACTTCGGTGCATGAAGCGCTTCTGGCTCAGGACAATTCTTTATTAAGAGCGGCTTTTATTGATCCGTCTACTACAGACTTATATTATGGTGTAGATAATTTTGCTCGCTCAATTGTAGAACCCCTGGTCAATAGACCGGATCTTGAAGAAATTAAATCGCGAGCAGCCGAAGATGTACGAATTTCGATATTTCGTCTATCCGAGGCGGTGGGGGTGAGACGATGGCTACCGCTCGATTCTGCGCAAGCTTCAAATTATTATCCAGACGGCCATGAAGTAGCCCCTGACATTGACGATCTTCTATCAATTATCGCCAAGTTCATTGGGCTTGATATTCGTTTTCCAAATCCATTTATCGGTGAACTGGGCTTGAAAACTTCGAGAGGTCTTGCAAGCTATCGTGCAATCCAGGCGATTTACCAAACGCATCGTATCAATCAAGAACTGAATGGATCCGCGCGGAAGTCCGTTTTGGAGATTGGGCCCGGCATGGGGCGTACGGCATTCTACGCTAGAAAAGGTGGCATAGCGGCGTATTCGACGGTCGATCTTCCCCTCGGAGTTGTGGCGCAAGCCTGTTTTCTTGGCGCGACGCTCGGACCCGACGCCGTCTGGATGATCGGCGATAGTCCGGCGCTCGCGGCTGAAAGGATATGCCTGTTTCCAAGCACCCATCCGCTGCCGGAGACGGAGAGATTTGGGCTCATCCTCAACGTCGATTCGATAACCGAGATGGGGGCAAGCGCCAGCGCCCGCTACGCAGAGTGGATCGCAAAGCGAGCCGATGTTTTTCTGTCGATTAATCATGAGGCGAATGCGGTGACAGTGGCAGATTTGGCTTCCCGTTTTTTCCCTTCGGCGGACTCCCGCCGGGTGATCTATTGGATGCGTCACGGCTACGCCGAGGAAGTGTTTCGTTTTTAGGCTTCTATCGACTATCGTGCGACCGTTTGCCTGTCCTCGAATTCCAGCAGATGGGCGAAGATGCGGGACCCCAACTGGCTCAAGAACAGGAACCATCCTATGCTCTTCGGCAAGAGTCGGTCGTCCGGCGAACACGCGCGCTCGATCATTGAAAAATCCGGCATTTTTGATGAAGGCTGGTATCTGGAAACATATCCCGACGTGCGGGCGGAAGGCGTCGACCCTCTTGATCATTACATTCGGTTCGGCTCAGACGAAAATCGCAACCCCAATCTCCTGTTCGATGCCCTGTTCTACAAGCAGCAGGCGGCGTCAGGTGGGACAAATCCTCTTGTGCATTATATAACGACAGGAGAGAGAGCAGGGTTATCGCCCTCGATCTTTTTCCCTTTGCCTTGGTATTTGGCAAAATATCCCGACATAAAACAGGCTGGCGTATCCGCCCTAAGTCACTTTATGCTGTACGGGGCGAAAGAGCACAGGAATCCAAATCCGCTGTTCGATACAGCCTGGTTCATCCGGGAATTCAATTTGTCCCCGGATTTGGCGCCGTCGGCATTTCATTATTTCATGGCCAACTGGCGGACTGAAAAACTAAGGCCAAATCCACTCTTTGATCCGTTATGGTATCTGAGCCGATACCCTGACGTTGCGCAGGCCGGCGTTGACCCATTTTTGCATTATTTAACCTCCGGAGGGCGTGAAGGCCGATCCCCCCATCCGCTCTTTGAAGCCGACTTTTATCTTGCGAGCTATCCGGACGTCTACCAGGCCGGGATTAACCCGCTTGCGCATTACCTCGACCACGGCCGCTTCGAAGTTCGTAACGTCAATCGCTATTTCGATGCGACCTGGTATTTGACCAGCTACCCGGACGTCCAGCAGGCCAATCTTGACCCTGTTCGGCACTACATTGAACATGGAGCAAAAGAAGGCCGCAATCCATCGCCTCTTTTTGACTCGTCCTGGTATCTCGAAGCCTATCCGGACGTCGCCGCGACGGGCGTAAATCCCTTGCACCATTTTTTGGAATGCGGCAACCGCGAAGGGCGCGAACCGCTTGACCCAAATTTGACTTTTGCCAAGTACAATCTGGCAAAGACACAACGAAATGTTGTAGAAACCACCGAGATCGAAAGCCACATAGCGGTCATGACGTGGCGGCCCCGTTTCGCTATTGTCAGTCTGAACGAAATCGACGTTTTTTCCACGCCTTCCCTTAAGAATCAGCCCTACCCTTGCTGGGAGTTGGTCGAGGCGGATTCCCGCAGATTGGCGGATATAGAAGCCGATTATTTAATATTTGTCGATGTGGCTGCCTCCTGCGACCGGCGGATGCTTTACGTCTATGCTTCATACATTATCGCCTATCCGGATGTTGATATTCTTTATTGTGATGCCGACTGTGTCAACACACAGGGGATGAATGAGCGCCCGTTCTTTAAACCCGATTGGAGCCCGGATTATCTTGAGGTGTTTAATTATATTGGCGCCGGCGCCTGCTACTCCCGTTCTTTAGTCCATAAACACTGGCCCGAGTCGCAATCCTATTATGACTTTGTGCTAAGGGCCGTGGAAGGCGAGAAAAAGATTCATCATCTCCGTGATATTCTGGTCCACCTGCGGTCGCCGACAGAGTTTTACACGGAGCAGAGCGAGGTAGAGCAGGCCTTGGCTGCACGCCTCCAGCGAACCGGCAGGAATGGCGCAGCCGCGCGAATTGGCGGAACGGATTACTACAGGATCAACCTGAGGCGCGCGACGGCGCCGCTTGTCAGCGTGGTCATTCCTACAGCAGGGAAAACGATCGACATTGAAGGGCAAAAAATTGACTTGATTGTGAATTGTATCGAGCAAATCTCGGCAAATAGCGCATACAAAAATCTTGAGTTTGTCATTGTAGATAATGGCGACCTTACTTTCCAACAAAGGCGGCGCCTTGCAGCATTTGGCGTCAAGCAGAGGGTTACCTATAGAGAACCCGTCTTTAACGTGTCGAAAAAACTCAATCTCGGCGCCCGTTACGCTTCCGGTGATTTTCTCTTGCTTATGAACGACGATATCGAACCGTTGACGACGGACTGGATCGAGACTTTGCTGAACGAGTTTGACAAGCCTTGGGTCGGCGTTGTCGGCGCGAAGCTCCTCTTCCCCGCTGAATTGATTCAGCACGCCGGAGTGATCCTCCATGACGGAAACCCCGACCATGTCCGAAAATTTTATCCACACGATGATGAAGGGTACTTTGGCAGCACATGCGCCAATCGCAACTATGTCGCGGTCACCGGCGCCTGCATGATGACAAGGACTGCGCTCTATCGCGAGGTCGGCGGGTACAATGAACATCTCGCGGTCAGCTACAATGACGTCGATTATTGCTTTAAGGTCCGTGAAGCTGGTTACACAGCGGTCTACGCCGCCGCCGCCGAACTAACGCATTTTGAGTCACAATCGCGGGCGCCGAAGCTCGATCTGTCGGAGGCGGATTATTTTCACAAGCGCTGGCGCCACATGCTCGCAAGAGATCCATTTTACAATGGGCAAATGCTATCCAGCGCGCCCCCCAATTACAAAATTGTGCATAGAACGCGGTCGTTTTAAGCAATCTACAATGAGCGCCTACTAGCCGGTTCACAATTCCATTCCAAGGTGATAGATCGTCATGAGCAGTGCAAAACCTGCAGTTCTTTACCTCGCTCGTGGTGCCGACAGCAATGCCGAGGCGAAATTCGCAGCTTTTGTCCGGTCATACTCGAATTTTCCCGCCGGCGTCGAGCACGATTTATTTATTGTCATGAAGGGTTTTGCCAGCACGTCAATGCTCCACTCGACAAAGGACGTGTTTAAGGGGCTCGCGCCTGTGTTTATCGAAGTAGACGATAATAGTTTCGATATTGGCGCCTACAGAGATACCTTGAAAACAATTCCGCATGAGCGCTTGTGTTTTCTCAACACCAATAGCGAAATATGCAGTGCGTCATGGCTATTGAAGCTTTGCGTCAATCTCGATCGGGACAACGTCGGGGTTGTCAGCGCGAGCGGCTCGTTCGAAAGCCTTTCGATGATGGGAAGGCGTTTCCCGGCATTCCCGAATGTTCACATTCGTTCTAACGCCTTCCTGATGCATCGCAATCACTTCCTGGCCGTCGTCAGCAAGGCGAAGCTCAGCGCCAAATTGGACGCGTGGTTGCTTGAAAGCGGAGATTCCAGTTTCACGCGCTATGTGTTCTCGCTCGGCCTCGATGCTTTGATCGTTGGCAGAAACGGGCGCGGCTATTCATCGGCCTGGTGGACGGCGAGCGACACGTTTCGGCAGGGCGAACAAAGCAATCTCCTGGTCAGCGACAATGTGACCCGAAGCTTCGATGACATGACCTGGTCCGATAAGGCAGACGCGTGCCGTAGCGCCTGGGGCGATTATATCAATAACCCGGGCAACATTGTCGTTGCCGGGTAAGAGGCGGCGCGAGTACGGAGAAAATGGCGATTTGGATGACGCCTTCGGCGCTGGTGGTTCGGCGCCGAAGATGGCGGCGCGTCTTGGCCATAAGCGCGGTGAATTACTCATGCGCCGCTCCCGGGAGACGATTCGGCACGCTCCTAGGCATACACCCAAAATGGCTATAACTTTCTGATTCGGTAACGAGGCGGAGGAATATGTCCGAGACAGGGGAACCGCCGCCGGCCAGCGCGCTTGCGATTAACCTTGCGGTAATTCGCGCGATCCTGTTGCGCGATATAAATGTCCTCGTGGGGCCAAACGGCGTCGGCCTGCTCGTGCTGCTCCTGATGCCTCTTGGGCATCTTCTTGTAATTACGGTTATTTACAAAGTGCTCGGTCGGCTCGCGCCCGTCGGAATGGATGACACCGTCTATTACGGCATATCTATACTTCCGTTTGTAATGTTTGTTTATCCCTCGCGACAAATAATGATTGCAATTATCTCAAATAAATCACTTTTATATTTTAGCAGAGTTAAGACGTTCGACATTTTATACGCAAGAGTAACACTTGAAATTGTAACCGCAATCGTTGTTTTTGTTGTCGTAATGCTTGCTTTGTTAATATTTTCACGCGGATTTTCGCCCAGAGATCCATCTGGATTCATTTTTGCGATTGGTGCAACAATCTATCTCGCGTGTTCGATCGGCATTATGAACGCCCTGCTGGCACAAGTCCTCCCTATCTGGTTTATGATTTTTAATCTCTGCGCACCTATCCTATGGATGATCTCCGGAATTATCTTTTTTCCGCCCGCCCTCCCGGACCAATATTCTTATTGGCTTGGTTTTAACCCATTACTTCATTGTGTGGAGTGGATACGATACGCCTACTACGAGGATTATCCGGAAAAGTGTCTGGACATCCCTTACATTTTCAGCTTCGCAACGGTGTGCCTTTTAGGGAGCTTGATTGGGGAAAGACTTTCCCGGGCCGCGCTTCGCTAGTTGTTTGATCTCGGCCTTTGATGGCGCGATTTTTTCTACCGAATGGAAGGATGCGCTATGGCTCCAGTTCTCCATGGGTGGCGCCACGACGACGACGGCCGCGCGTCGAGTAATACAAAATTGCCAGGAGAGCCTGAGGGCGCTGGCCAAACTGCGACGGGATCGACCAGAAGACCCTCCCCAAACGGAAGGAACGGACCTCGCCGGGCGATCTGCCGATCGGTTCGAAGGAGCCGAGGTCGACGGTGCTCTCAGTTGAGGAGGAGGGGATCATTGTCGCCTTCACGCGCATATGCACCGACGCGCCGGGCGGCGGGCGCTCTGCTGCCCAAACCGCGCCGGTCAGGCCGCGGGTTTAGCGTCGAGCCGTGCTCCAAAACGCGGTTCGATTCGCTTTTGCCGCAACAATTCGGCTGCCCGTTCCGCCTGAACTGGCTCGCTGTAATAGAACCCTTGCACTTTCATCGGCAAGGGACCGGCCGTCAGCAGCGCGCGTTGCGCTTCGGTCTCCACGCCCTGGGCGACCACCTCCATGTTCAGTTCGCGCGCTATGGCAATAATCGCCCGCACCATCGCCAAACTGCCTGAATCAGATGTCGCAGACTCAATCACCGATCGCGGTATCTTCAGCCGGTTCACATGATAAGTATTGAGATAGAAAAGCGATGAATATTGACTGCCAAACTCATCGATCGCGATCCGCACGCCGAACTGCTGAAGACGCTCAAGGACGTTATTTTGCATTAAAGTGACATGGGCCAGCATCGCTTCGGTCACATCGAGCTCCAACGCCTTCGGTTCAAGGCGCCATTTCGCCAGGGTTTGCATAACGTCGTCAACCAACTTGTCTCTGGTCTTGAGCTGACCCAGCGAGAGATTGACTGCGAGGGTTGGCGGAGCGATTGCGGCCTTTCGCCAGGCGCTCATTTGCTCGCAAGCATGGTCGAGCACCCAATGTCCGAGCGCGATAGAGGCGCCTGTCTTCTCTGCGATCGCCATGAAGTCAGCTGGTTTGAGGATGCCGTAACCGGGACGATTCCACCGGATCAGCGCTTCCATTCCGACGATTCGACATGTGGCGAGCTCCAGCTGGGGCTGGTAGTATAGTTCCATCTCGTCACGCTCGAGCGCACGCGCCAGATCTCCCCTGAGGGCGATTCGCTCGCGCGCCTCTTTGTCGAGTTCCTCGGAATGGAAGCGAAATTGATCGCGGCCTTCCTCCTTGGCGCGATAGAGCGCGAGATCGGCTTGCTCCAGCATCTCCTTCGGCCCCAATACCTCGGAAGCGTAGGAGGCAATGCCGATGCTGACGGTGATCCGCAATTCGCTTTCGCCGAGTCGGTAAGGCGCCGTGAGTAGATCACGGATCGTCACCGCCAGGGCTGTTGCGCCCGAGAAATCCGTCAACTCCGTTTGCAGAATTGCGAATTCATCGCCACCCAAACGCGCGGGAAGATCGGCTTCACGGCAACCGCTTTTCAGACGGCGCCCGACTGCCTGCAGCAGTAAATCGCCCATGCCATGGCCAAGCGTGTCGTTGATATCCTTAAAGTGATCGAGATCAAGATAAAGAACGGCGAACGGGCTGGCGCCGCGCCTCGCGGCGGCGAAGGCTTGCTGGAGACGATCCATAAATGTCGCCCGATTGGCCAGCCCGGTGAGGGAGTCAGTCCTGGCGAGCAAAACGATCTTCTCCGCCGCCTCCTTGCGCTCCGTGATATCGGTCATGGCGCCTTCGATTTCGAGCAGGCGCCCTGTGGTGTCGCGGACCGGCGTAACGTAGGTTTCGACCCAGCGATAAACGCCGTCGCGCCTCCGGAGCCGGAATTCGATGACAGAGGGGCCGGCGCCCTCCGTCGCTGCGGCCGCCTGAGCTTCCTGCACCTTCGTCACATCGTCTGGGTGCTGGAGGGTCTTGTAGAGCTCCGGAGAGGCGATCATTTCCGCCGGGTCATAGCCGAATTGGCTCACGTTATGCGAGACGTAGGTCATCGGCAGGGAAGGCTCGCCGCGCAGGCGAAAAAGCACCGTCGGACTTCTTTCGATGATTGCGTTGGCATTCTTGAGTTGCGCAATGTAGCGCTCGCGCATTATCGAGCCGCCAATTAGATCGGCAACCGTCTGCAGGATGTCGACGTCGATCGAGGTCCATTCGCGCTCGGTCTTGCAATCGTCGAAGCCGATTCTTCCCCAGGATATTCCGTCGATGATCATGGGCACGTCCAGCATCGTGACGATCCCAAAGCGCGTAAACAGCGCCTTGGCCGCTCCATCCTTCATGGCGCGCGCCAGACCGGTGACGGCGCGCCCTTCGCCGAGCGGCGCCAGCCAGGGGTCCATCTCGAGCTCGGCCGGCGCCATTTGAGCGAAGGAGTTGTGATCGAGCAAATCAGGCGCGTTCGGCGAATTCCAGCTATAGCGGAGGACGGGAACAGGCGATTTCCCTTCCTGCTGCTTGGTCTCGACGATAAGGACCCGGTCGACGCGGGCTGCTTTTCCGATCGTCTCGAGCACCTTGGGGATCGCGTCCTTGATCGTCACGGCGTTCAGCAATTCGGCGGCTATGATCGATACCGCGCGGAGGAGTTCGCTGCGCAGTTGCAGCGTATCGGCAAGGCGCACACGCTCCGTGATGTCGCGCACGATCGCGATCGAGCTCCAGGCGTCGCCGCGAGGGACCGCGGTAACCGAGAGCTCGATGGGAAATTCCGAGCCATCCTTGCGGAGACCGTGCAGTTCGACAGTTTTCCCCAGCGCGGCGCCTTTTCCCGTATGGCTGAAGCGCGCCAATTCCGCGTTCGCTTTTGCCCGATACCGTGCAGGGGTCAGCAGCTGGTGTACGCCGCGCCCGAGGATCTCCTTTTCGTTGTAGCCGAAGATGCGCTCCGCAGCCGGGTTCCAAAAATTCACATTGCCGTCAACATCGGCCTTGACAATCGCATCATGAGCGTTGTCCGTCACGCGACGAAACCTTGCTTCGCTGTCGCGCAGGTTCGTCAACAATTGCCGGAGCTGCAAGGTATTTCGGCGGGAAATCCACACATGAGTCATGATCGCCACGGTAAGGATCAGCCCCATCGCGGCAACCAATACGGCGCGTTCATGACCAGCCAGAAAGGATGCGGTTGGGATCGGCGTGACGACCATCGTCCATCGGGTATCGGCGAGTGTAAGTTCGTTATTCCAATGTATTCCGGCTTCGAGTTCGCCGCGCGGCCTCGCCACAGCCGGCTCGGAACGCTGCAAGGAGGATCGGATGTAGAACGGAAGCGCCGTCGGACCGGCTCCCGCTTGAAAGAAGGAAATATCTATGCCCTGAGGCGATTTTTGGCCGCGAAGGGTCTCGTCGATCAGCGCGCCGGGAACAAGCGTCACCCGAACGAAACCTGTGAGGTTGCGGCGGCGATCTTGCGGCGTATCGTGCGGAAGCCCCAACGCAAATTCGGGCGCCAGCAAAAAGACAATTGAGGGGCGGCTGAAATCGGTTTGCTTCATCGGAGCTGTCGCGGCAAGCGCCGCGCCATTGCGAATGCGGTCCATGGCTTCTCGTTGCGCCGGGTCGGATTGAATATCGAAGCCAAGTTGCGACGATGTAGGGCTCCCGTTGCGTGTAAAGAGGATCGGGAAATACTCGTCCTGCCCCTCCGCTGGAACAGGCTTGGCGTCGGGACCAAAAGTGTTGATGCGATAGTCCGGATAGACCTCGCGCGCCGCCGCAACCTCGTGTTGGGCGCGCTCGCTCTGGCGCACGCGCGGCGCCCAGTCGATCTCCAATGAGAGATCGACGACCCCATTCTTTGGATGGGTGACGCGATCAAATTCAAGATGATTGACCGTCTCGTCGGAAAGCTCGAACTGGCGCGCGACCGCCAAGACTGTATGCTCGATGTCCGTCAGCCCGCTCTGTATCACCAGCCGGCGGTTTTCGCCGGAAAGCTCCAGTTCAGTCTGAACCTTCGCATCCTCCCAGGAATGCGCCACCCTGAAACCAGCGCCGACCGATAAGATGAAGCCGATGACGCCAATGATCAGAGCCGGCGAGACGCGCGCGGCCCAACGCGCGCCAAATTGTCTCGCCGTTGTCGAGGCTGTCCGAACGCGATGGCCAAGTCGATACGCCGCGCCAAGCCATCTCATGGGTTTTCTCCGTCGATCATTGCCGTGGGGGCGGGGTCGTCGATCTTGTCCGTCAAGGGCGCCGGCTCGCCGCCGTCTTTCGCAGTCCCGAGCGCGCGCCGACGCAGCATCTCGGTGACCTGCGCAGCCGGCGCCGGGCGGCCGAAGTAATAGCCTTGAGCGCTGCCGCACCCGGCGGCGCTGAGAAATTCGACCTGGCCTGCGGTTTCAACGCCTTCGGCAATGACTTCGATGCCTAACTCGCGCGCGAGCCCAATCGTTGCGCGCACGATGGTTGCGCTGCGTTCGTCTGAGGGCAGGCGACTCACGAATTCCTGCGCGATCTTGATTCGATCGACGCGGTAGTCGCGCAAATATTCGAGCGAGGAATAGCCCGTGCCGAAGTCGTCGATCGCGATGCGCACGCCGAGCGCGCGCAAGCGTTCGATCACGCTGACTCGCGCGTGGACTGTTTGCATGAGCACGGTTTCGGTGAGCTCGAGCTCGATCGTCGTCGGATGGAAGCCGCCAACAGCGAGGATTTGCGCCAGATGGCGCTCGAAATCGGATTCGACGGCAAGCTGCGCCGCGGAGAGGTTGGCGGCCATGATGGGCGGATTGATTCTCTCGGCGCGCCAGATCCGGAGCTGGCGCGCGATCTCGGTCACGACCCACCGGCCAATCGGAGAGATCAATCCCCGCTTCTCGGCTATAGGGATGAAGACGCCAGGCGAGATCAGGCCGCGCAGTGGGTGATTCCAGCGCAGCAACGCCTCGACCCCTGTGACCGCGCCCGACGGCAGTTCGACCTGCGGCTGATAGTAAACTTCGAACTCGCCTCGATCGAGCGCCAAGTGAAGGTCTTCGGTCACGCTCACGCGGTCGCGCACGGCAAGATCGAGCGCTTCGGAATAGAAGCAGTAACGGTTGAGCCCCACATCCTTTGCTTCGTAAACAGCGACGTTTGCCTCTCGCATCATATCCTCGGGCTCCGTCATCACGGTTCGATAGACCGAGACGCCAATGCTTATCGTGATATGAATCTCGGCCGCGCCGATGTCGAACGGCGCGGCCATCAAACCGCAAATCCAAGTCGCAAGCGTCGCAACCTGGGTGGTATCCGCGAGACCGCTGAGAACAACCGCGAATTTGTCGCCCCCGATGCGAGCAAACAAATCCCCCTCACGCAAACCGCCGTTCAGACGTTCCGCCACGGCCTTCAGCAGCACATCGCCTTTTGAATGACCAAGCGTCGCATTGATGTCGTTGAAGCGGTCAATATCGAGGTAAAGAAAAGCGAGCGGTTTGGCGCCGCGTTTTGCCGCCGTGAACGCCTCCGAAAGCTCCTTCATGAAGGCCGCGCGATTGGGCAAACCGGTGAGGAGATCCGTATACGCCAAGCGCGTCATCTCCGTTTTGACCATCCCGGCGGCGTCCGTCATCGCCTTGAAAGTCTGCGCGCAGTTGGTCGCGGCGCCGATAAGTTCCGCAACGGTGCGAAGGGTATCTCTATCGACCGCCGACCACGCGCGTTCCGCCATGCAATCGTCAACTCCGACTACCCCCCAACGTTTCCCGTCCACGATCACCGGCGCAGCGAGAAATGACAGAACGCCGCGGGAGTTGAGAAGACGCCTGGCGGACTCATCGGCCTCCCGCGTGATAATCCCCTCAGTCTCTCCCTCGGACAGAGACGGAAGCAAAAGAGACGAAGCTTTGTTCGCCCTGACGCGCAAGGGAATCTGCGCATCGCGCATTGGCGGGATTCCCGGGGCGCTCCATCCCTGGCGCGCCGGCCGTAAAAGAGTTCCATCAGCCGCGCTATCGCGCTCATACAATTGCACGCGGCTCACGCCCATGGCCAGGCCGATAAGCTCCAGCACTCTTGAGACCGACCGATCGAAATCCAATGAATGCAGAATTTCGATGGCGCCGGCTGCGACAATCTTCAGATCTTGATTGGCCCGACGCAATTCGCTTTCCGTCAGCTTTCGCTCGGCGATTTCTTTTTCGACCTCGGCCGCCCGCGACGCCCGCGTGATTTCGCGCCGAACACGGGAGACGATCCACCGATTGGCGTTAAGGCCGGCAATCCCAACCAGCGTAGCGAATGCGGCCAGGAGAAGAGCCGCCGAAATTGATGTCGGATCAGATCGGATGAGGAAGGCAAGGATCACGGGCAGAACGGCCGGCGCGACAAAGGCGACGAGCGCGGGCAAATAGGCTGAATTGCCGACGAGCGCGCCCGCCATCACGCCGGCCAGCATGAGAGCTATGAAAGCATGGTACGCCGGATCGGGCGTCAACAGGATAACCGACCCGGCTAGCGCCCAAAGACAACCTGTCGCAGCGGCCCCGAAGGCGAACCGCCGGCCCCAGCCCTCGGTCGATTCGACGGATTGCAGTTCATGTTTGTAGCGCCAGCGACTGAAGATTTGCGCCAAGATGACAAGGCAGAACAGCCCAACCCATACGGCGAGAATCCACACCGGAAAGATCGGCCGCAATATGAAAGCGCAAAGCAAAGCCGCGACCGCATTGATCGCCAGGATCGCAGGCGTCTGGTAGAGGATCCGGACCTGTTCGCGGAGCGCCTCCATTTCCAGCGCGACCGGATCGGCCGCGCGCGACTGCTCCATGTGGCGTCTCCGCTATTCGCAGCATGACGTCCCTCGTCGACGCATATTCTCCGGCTCTTGGTCGCTTCGTCGGTGAAGCGACCGCCAAAACCCGGCCGCGCAGGCCCCGTCCCAGACGTTCGCCCGCGTTGCATTGCGTTGACTTGAGGCAGTTACTGCCGACACCCAAGTTCGAGGCGCTCTCGGGCGATCGCGGCTGCGAAAGAACTTCTTACTTATTCTTGATGATTGATCATATATCTTCTGCGCACATTTAACAATGTGAAACGACGCTTACGTCTGCCACGCTCGTGAACGGCAGCTAATTGTTATGCTCTCGCTGTCGCCCGGCGGCGCCGTTTCAGCTGTCGGCGCCGCGGCGTGCAACAATAGCCTTGACGATTATGCGGAACGGCAACCGCGTTTGCTGGCCGACAAGCCTCGCCTGCGCAGATCGTTTAGGCAAAGGAAGGTCAAGTCGGTCATTCCATCGACCGACGGACGCCCTGTTCGCTCGACGCCTAACCTTAGAACTGGCGGCGCGCAGCATTCAGAAATGATCGCCACGCGCAAAACGACCTATCCGGCCTTGCGCTTGCAGCCCATCATCATCTCATGGATCAGATCTTGTCCTCGATCTAATCCAGCGGATAGATGATGATCGAAAGATAGGTCATCGGCAGCTGCGTCAGCTCCTCGGGGCCATGCGGCGCCCCGGCGTCGAAAAACAGCGTGTCGCCCGGCTCCAGCGCATAGCTTCGATCGGCGTGGCGATAGAGTACTTTTCCGGTCAGCATATAGATGAGTTCGATGCCGGCGTGCTGGAATGAGGCGTAAGGCCGGGCCTCCTCGGACAGCGTAATCAGATAGGGCTCGACCATGACGTCCTTGCCGAGCGAATGCCCGAGCAATTGGTAATGATGACCAGCCTTGGTGCCGCGCCGTTCGATGTTGACGCCGCGCCCGGCCTTGACGAAAGAGCAGTCGTGATGCTCCTCAAAGGGCGTAAAGAACGACGACAGCGGCTGATTGAGCGCGCGCGCCAGCGACTGAAGGGTCGAGAGCGAGGGCGAAATCTGGCCATTTTCGATCTTGGACAGCATGCCTGTCGAAAGGCCCGCCGCGGCCGCGAGTTCGCCGCCGGTGATGTCGAGCCGCTTGCGATGCATGCGGATCTGCGCCCCGATCGCCTCCTCGAGCGTGCGTTCCGCGACATGCGGCGCGCTCGAGCCGGTTTCAAGCGTTTCTTCAGGCCGCGCTTTTCCGGAACTGGTCACGGGAGGCTCCGTCATGGCAAAAACCGCCTCGGGGCGGTTCATCGGGAAAGACGACTTTGTGCATAGCACAACACGACGGGCAAGGAGGCCGATGATTTATCGTTGCGCACGGCCGTTTTAGGCGCGAATTTCGCCGCAAATCGGGACGACGGGCTACGCTGCCCCGCTTAAGCCATAAGTCGTAAAATCGCGGGACGCCGGCCCGTTGCGGCCGCGGCCTTGCCGGTGCCGCAACGCCGAAGAGATTCCGCCACACTGTAAAAGATGATAATCCATCTATCTTTCAATGCCTTACTCAACAACATAGGCAACATAAGCGCGCCGCGGCCGGCGCGAGCGCGAGCGCTCCGGCGCGAATCCGGCGGCGCTGATTTGGCGCCGCAAAGGATTGCGCAAGAAATGCCGATGGAGCAATGTGTGGCGCCAAGTCGAAACAATAAGGCGCCTCAAACGGCGCCGTAAAAGGGGGCCACGTCTCATGGCGGTGCAGGGATACGAATCCATCCAGCGCAATCCAAAATACATAGAGCTTGTCAAAACCCGGTCTTCCTTCGGCTGGACGCTCGCGGCGATCATGCTCGCCATCTATTTCGGATTTATTTTGCTGATCGCCTATGCGCCGAAATTTCTCGGCACGCCGATCGGTACGGGCGTCATGACCATCGGCATTCCGATCGGTCTCGCCGTGATCGTTTCCGCATTTGTCCTCGTCGGAATCTATGTGCTGCGCGCAAACGCCACCTATGACGGACTGATCCGCGACATTGTTGAGGAGTCCCGCTGATGATCCGCCTCAACACGATCGTCCCCGCCGCGGCGCTCGCCGTGCTTCCCGCCGCCGCTTTCGCGGCCGGCGATCTTTCGGGAGGAACGCAGCAGGCCACCAACTGGCATGCGATATTTATGTTCCTCGCATTCGTGCTGCTAACGCTCGGCATCACCTATTGGGCCGCCAAGCGGACGAAATCCGCGGCGCAATTCTATTCCGCCGGCGGCGGCATCACCGGCTTCCAGAACGGCATCGCCATTGCGGGCGACTATATGTCCGCCGCCTCCTTCCTCGGCATTTCCGGCCTCGTCTATCTGTCCGGATATGACGGGCTCATCTATTCCGTCGGCTTTCTCGTCGGCTGGCCGATCGTCACCTTCCTGATCGCCGAACCGCTGCGCAACCTCGGCAAATATACGTTCGCCGACGTCGCCTCGTTCCGGCTCGGCCAGACTCCAATCCGCATTCTCGCCGCCTGCGGCTCGCTCGTCACCGTCGCCTTCTACCTGATCGCCCAGATGGTCGGAGCCGGCAAGCTGATCCAGATCCTTTTCGGCCTCGACTATTGGATCGCGGTCGTGATCGTCGGCGCGCTGATGATCATTTATGTCACCTTCGGCGGCATGCTCGCCACCACCTGGGTGCAGATCATCAAGGCCGTGCTGCTGCTGTTCGGGGCGAGCTTCATGGCGCTGGCGGTGCTCTGGCATTTCGGCTTCAGCCTCGAGGCGATGTTCGCCAAGGCGGTCGAAGTGCATCCAAAGCACCTCGCCATCATGCAACCCGGAAGCCTCGTCACGAACCCGATCTCGGCGATATCGCTTGGCGTCGCGCTGATCTTCGGCACCGCCGGGCTGCCGCATATTCTGATGCGCTTCTTTACCGTGTCAGACGCCAAGGCCGCGCGCAAATCGGTGTTCTACGCAACCGGCTTCATCGGCTATTTCTACATCCTGACCTTCATCATCGGCTTTGGCGCGATCACGCTGGTTTCGACCAACCCAATGTTCCTCGATGAGGCGATCGTTGCGGCGAAAGGTCCGATCGCGGCGATCAAGGGCGGCTCCAACATGGCCGCCATCCATCTTGCCGATGCCGTCGGCGGCGACCTCTTCCTCGGCTTCATCTCAGCCGTCGCCTTCGCCACCATCCTTGCCGTCGTGTCCGGACTGGCGCTCGCCGGCGCCTCGGCGATCAGCCACGATCTCTACGCGACCGTGGTCAAGGGGGGCAGGGCGAACGAAAAGGACGAAATGCGCGTGTCGAAGATCGCCACGATCTGCCTCGGCCTGCTCGCCATCGTGCTCGGCATCATCTTCGAGAAGCAGAACGTTGCCTTCATGGTCGGCCTCGCCTTCTGCATCGCCGCCTCGTGCAACTTCCCGGTGCTGCTGTTGTCGATGTTCTGGCGCGGCCTCACCACCCGCGGCGCGCTCATCGGCGGCTTCCTCGGCCTGTTCGCCGCGGTCATCATGGTCGTGCTTTCGCCCGCCGTGTGGGAAGTGACGTTTGGCAATCCGAAGGGAACGGCGCCGTTCCCCTATGAAAACCCCGCGTTGTTCTCGATGAGCCTCGCCTTCGTCGCCATCTGGCTGATCTCGCTGCTTGACAATTCAAAGCGGGCGCAGCTCGACCGCGCCGGCTTCGACGCGCAATTCGTCCGCTGCCAGACCGGCATCGGCGCAACCGGCGCCTCCGCGCACTAGATCCGAGATATCCGGGCGCGGATCGCTTCACCCCGCGCCCGGAGCATCCGGCGATGCCCAACGCCTTCGACAGCGCCAATCCCCCCTTCGACCGGCTTAACCCGCAGGAGCTCGAAACCCTGCGCCGCGCCCTCGACATCGGCTACTTCCGGCCGGGCGAGTGCATCATCAAGGAAGGCTCGCCCCCCGAAGCCCTCTACGTCGTAATCAAGGGGGTCGTCGAGGAGCGTTCCGGCGACGAACTCGTCGCCCTGCTCGAGACAAATGATTTCTTCGACAGCCGCGGCCTGATCCAGGGGCACAGCGGACATGGCTTTTTTTCGCGGGAAGAGTCGCTGCTCTATGTCCTGCCAAAGGCCATCGCGCTCGATCTCGTCAAAGCCAATCCCCGCTTCGCCGCTTTTTTCTATCTCGAAATTTCGCACAAGCTTGACGCCATCGCGCGCGAAGAAGAAGAGACGACCGTCGGCGCCCTGATGCGCGCGCGCGTCGGCGACATGAATTTGCAGCCGGCCCATTTCATCGACGCGTCCGATTCGATCGAGACCGCCGGCCATCGCATGCGCGAGATCAACTCCAACGCCTTGTTCGTCCGCGACGGCGATCGCATCGGCATCATCACCGGCATGAATCTGTCGAAAGCCGTCGTGCTGAAGCGCATGCCCATCGCGGCTCCCGTCGGACCGGTGACGCATTTCGACCTCGTCTCGCTCGACCGCCAGGATTTCGTTTATGCAGCTCTGATCCTGATGACGAAGACCAACAAGCGCCGCGTCGCGGTGCGCGATGGCGGCGTTTATATCGGCATCCTCGAGGACATCGAGCTGCTCAGCTTCGTCGCCGGCAATGCGCAGCTGGTCGCCGGCCGCGTCGACCGCGCCAAAGGCATGCCGGATCTTGTCATCGCCGCGCGCGAAATCGGCGATCAGGTCCGCCTGCTGCGCCGGCAGGGCGTCAAGATCGCCGTCGTCGCCGAGATCGTCTCGGACCTTAACCGGCGGCTATTTTCGAAACTTTTCGAATTTCTCGCGCCGCCCGCGATCCGGGCCGGGGCCTGCCTCATCGTAATGGGCAGCGAGGGACGCGGCGAGCAGACGGTGCGCACGGATCAGGACAATGCGCTGATCCTTGCGCAACCGGTCGATGCAGCCGAACTTGACGCATTCCGCCGCGACTTCACTGCCGCGCTGGAAAGCTTCGGCTTCGCGCCCTGCCCGGGAAACGTCATGGTCCGCAATCCGATGTGGTCGCAGCCGCTCGACGCCTATCTCGGCTCCTTCCGTCGCTGGATCGCCATCCCCGACGAGAACGCGCATATGAATGTCGCGATTTTTTACGACGCCGACGCCGTCGCCGGAGACGCCTCCCTGCTGGCCACGGCAAAGGCTGCGCTGATTGGCGAGGCGCGGCAGTCAAGCGCCTATCTGTCGCATTTCGCCAAAGCCACCGAAGCCTTTCCGATGCCGATCGGCTTTTTCAACAATCTCCTGACGCTCGATGGCCGCGGCGACGCCGTCGATCTGAAGAAGGGCGGCATTTTTCCGATCGTTCACGGCGTGCGCAGCCTCGCGCTCGAGCGCGGGCTCGTCGAGACGAGCACGGCGCAGCGGATCCAGCGGCTCGTCGAGCTTGGCGCGCTCAGCCGCGATTTTGGACGCGAGCTGACGCAATCACTCTATTTTCTGATGACTTTGCGGCTCGATGCGCAGCTCGCCGCAGAGCTCGCGAGGACCTCCGCGCAATCCGCGCTGGTGCGCCCCGCCGAGCTTTCGAGTTTGCAGCGCGACCTGCTGCGCGACGCTTTTCAGGTGGTGAAGCAGTTTCGCGAGATCGTGCGCCGCCACTTCAATCTCGGCATGTTCTGAAGATGATCCCGCGCGCCCTGAAGCGGCTGTTCCATCAGATCAGCATCGGCGATCAATCCTACCGCTTCATGTTCAAGCCCGGACCGGAGGACGAGGCGGTCGCCTTCGACTGCGAAACCACCGGGCTCGACCCGCATCGCGACGACATCATCACCATCGCCGCCGTCAAGATTCGTGGCAACCGTATCCTGACCAGCGAGCGCTTCGAGGCGGTGATCCGGCCCGAAGCGCGCATGAACGCCGAAGCAATCAAGGTGCACCGGCTGCGCGAGGCCGACGTCGAAGCCGGCAAGCGCATCGAGAAGATCATGCCGCAGTTTCTGCATTTCATCGGCGGACGGCCGCTGATCGGCTATTATCTCGAATTCGACGTCAGGATGATCGACAAATATCTCATCGGTCTGCTCGGCATCGAGCTGCCCAATCCGCTGATCGAAGTCTCAAATCTCTACTATGAGCGCAAATATGGCGACGCGCCGCCGGGCGCAACGATCGATCTTTCCTTTGCGGCGATCCTGAAGGACCTCGATCTGCCGATGCTGGACCAGCACGATGCTTTCAACGACGCGCTGATGACGGCGATGATGTACATCAAATTGCGCGACATGAAG
The DNA here is from genome assembly GCF_002891535.1 of Methylocella silvestris. GTDB lineage: Bacteria > Pseudomonadota > Alphaproteobacteria > Rhizobiales > Beijerinckiaceae > Methylocapsa > Methylocapsa silvestris_A. The sequence goes on from NZ_PDZR01000020.1 coordinate 26,219, forward strand.
GAGCGCGGCGTCCGCATTCCTCGCCCGCGCCAGGGCGGCGCGCCGCAAACAGTGGGGTAGATGTCGTGAGGACTGCATTTTCGGATTGATGCAATCCCGATGCTCTACGCTGCAGGCGCGCGATGTTGGCGAACTCTCGCCGCCAACATCGTTTGTCGATTGGCGTCCTCACCGGCGCGCCCCGACGATCCGGCGCGCCGAAGACGAATGCTGTGTTATGGCTTGTTGAAGCAGTTGCCGTAGTAGGTGGCAGTGCCGGGCCAGTCGGAGAAGATGCCGAGGATGCCGACCTTCGACGACAGCACGTCGAGCACATTATAGTAGTCGCCCGGACCCTTGATGACGCTTGAGACGCTCTGGTAGTAATAGCCGCCGCCGTCGGTCAGGGGTCCCGAACGCTCCAGCGACCAGGGGATGATCTTGAAGCCATTCTGTTTGATGGCGTTGGCGTAGGCGGACGGGACGATCTTGCCATTTCCGTCGAGCGCAACCAGCGCCCAGATCGGCGGGGCGACGATCTGCACCCCCTTGGCGCGCATGCCGGGCAGTGCGGCGATAGCGGGCGGCAGATCAGCCGGGACGTCGGTCTCGGCCAGCGCCACCGCCTGTTTGCCAAACGCCGGTTCGTTTTTGATCCAGTAATAGATGTCGTTGATGTTGAACGATTGGGCCCACACGCGCTTCGGCGAGACGCCAGCAGCTTTATAGGTATCAATCATTTTCTGCGCGTATTTTTCCTGCGTAAAATCACCCTGGTAGGGCATCGGCACGCGCGCCTCTTTCAGCTCGGGCGTCATGTTCACGCCGAACTTGTTCATCAGCGCGATATGCTCCTTGAGCGTCACGAGCGTTCCCGTCGCGGAGTAGGCCTCGGTGCGCCAGCTCGGCGTGCCGTTCTGGTATTCTTCCGGCGTCGTCGCGTTCGGGTTGAAGCCGTCCATCTTGCCCTTGAGCAGCCTGAACTCGGCGAGCGTGATGTCGCTGGTGCAGCAAGTGGCGGAGGCTTGGGTCCCCCCATTCGCCGGCGTGAACGGCTGCGTGCATTTTGCCGCAAGCGCGGGAATCGTCAGAATGTTGGTTGTGGTGTGAAGATCGCATTGATCGTGACGGCACACGAGTTCGCGGTCCTTCGTAAAGGTCACGTCGCATTCGATAATGCCTGCGCCCATGCGCGCCGCCGCCTCATAGCCTTCCACCGTGTGCTCGGGGAATTGCATCGGCGCGCCGCGATGCGAAATCGAAAACTTCGTCCGCGTCAAATGCTTCTCCGAGCAGGCCTCGAGTTTGGTCTTCAGCGGACCATTCTGAAGCTGGTCGACGAGATAATAAGGGCGCGGCCCGACCTGCACGTTCAGCGCCTTGCCGAAGCCGGAGCTGCTGGATTCAACCGAATCATCGAACGCCAGGGCCTTGCCCATCGGCAACGCCAAAGCGGCCAGCAGCGCCGTCGCAAGCAGCTGGTGTTGTCGTTTAAAAATCATGTGAAATCCCCCCCGAGCCTATGAACGAGGCAATGCAACAGCGACCTACCGGGTCCCGCCAGGCAAGCCGATGCGACACTGCATCCAATGGATAGCGCCGACGCGCCCACCCGCGCCGACGCCAACAAACGCGGCCCTGTCTAATGATCTTGCATGAACGGCTTGTGACGACGCCAACACTTGCGCGGTTGGCGAGCCGGCGCCCGCGTGCGGAAGCCGGCCGCACGCGATCGGGATGTAAGAGGATGTGCGGCCGCGGCTCTACCGCGGCGCGGGGTCGAGCAGCCAGACGGCGGCGGCGGCCGATAGCGGGCGCGAGCGCCGCGTCGCCTCATCCGTCAGCACGATCACGCTCTCGGCTGTCGCGGCGCATCGCCCATGCTGGAACAGTCCTTGTTCGAGCTTGATCGAACTGCGTCCGACCGAGGCGACGCGCGTTGCGATCGCAACTTCGCCCGGCCATGTGATCTCGGCCTTGAAATCGATCACGAGCCGCGCGATGACCAGCGCGGTCCCGGGCTCCAGAACAGGCGAGGCGGCGGACAGGAGCGCCTCGACCCGACCGAGTTCGAGAAAGGTGGCGAACACCGCATTATTGACGTGGCCCTGGCGATCGGTGTCGCCGTAGCGGATCTTGTCTGACGTCCGGAACGCGTAATGTTCGAGCTGGACGTCCTCGGTCATGCGGACGATCCTCTTAAGGCTGATAGCGTGGAGCGGATCGAGCGAGGCCGCCGAAAGCGTCAAGCAGGCGGTCGCGCCAGGCGAACACGACATCCTCCTTCTCAATCAGTTCGACGGGGCTGACGCAGCGCGCCCACATGAACATTCCGAACACGCAATAATCGGCATAGGCCGGCGCCTCGCCGGATAAAAAGGGCTGATGCTTCAGCGTCTCGCGGAGCGGCGCGAGAACGCGTTTCAAATTCGCAAGCTGCGTCGGCCGGTCGGCGACGACGTCCTCCAGACTTTGCCCATATCTTATCTCGCGGGAAGCGCGAAAATAGACTCTGTCGGCGTCGCCGAGACGGTCATGGATATCACGCAGGATAATGCGGCCGATCGCCGGCGAAAGCGCGCCGTCGGCCCAGCTGTTGATGAAGCGGACGGGCGCGATGGCGTCCGCGACGCCAAACAGCGACGGCGCATCCGGAAAGCGCTCGTCGAGATAGAGCGCGATGCGCCATGAATCGGCAATGGTTTCAGCGCCGTTGACGAGCACCGGCACACGGCTTTGGCCCGAAAAGGCGAGCGCCTCCGTCTCCGTAAAACGCCACGGCAGGCGCAGCACGTCGAGCCCCTTATGCGCCAGCGCCATCCGGATCTTCCAGCAATGCGAGCTGAATCGCAGAGCGGGATCGGCTCCCGCCAGCTCATAGAGCGTGAGTGTGGTTGCTGCAGAATTCATTCGCTCGTCCTGACTTTCGAGATTTGCCGCGCGCGCCTCGCCGCGCCCGCTACCATTCCTTCTCGGCGCCGACGCCGACCGAGACCGCGCCCGTCGCGTCGATCACGCCGCGCGCCTTGAAAGCCTTCCAGATGTTGATGGTCATGCCGACGCCGGTCTGTTGCGGCGTCGCGCCGGTCTGCACGCCGAGGCTGACGCGATCGCCAAGGAAATTCGATAAGGGATTGCTCGAATTGTCCGCCCCGAGCCCGAGCGAACGGCGCAACCCCTCCAGCGCGTCATTGCCGCCCGTATAGATCGCGACCGCCTGCGCCAGAGCCAGCGCCTGCGTCGGCGAGAGCTGGCCCGAAGGCGAGCCGAACAACAAGCGCGAGATGACCTCATCCTGCGGCATGTCCGGACTCGAAGTGAAGGCGAAGATGGGATCAGCCGGATCGCCGGTGATCGCGACGCTGATCGAGGCGCCGCCCGTTTGCGTCGTCGCCAAGAAGTCGAGGGAAGGCGAGAGGTCGCCGGCGAAGGTGAGGTTCGCCCGCGTAAAATCGAGATCCGCGGTCAACACTTTCAAATGCCCATTCACCAGATTGAAGGCGCCAACGGGCTTTGGCGCGGCGAGCGTGCCGGTGAGGCGCAGGCTGCCGCCGAGCGAGGCTTCGAGACCGCGCCCGCGCACCCTGATCCGCCCCGGCGCGTCGATCAAAAGGTCGAGCATGGCGTCAAACGTCGGGCCGCCGTGGCCGCGCCTTTGCCGCGCGATCTCGAGCCGCGCCGCCGCCGTCGGCGTCGGGTCGATATGCCGCGTGCCGGGCAGCGGCTGCAGCGCGCGAGGCAGCCGGTCGGGAATGAGGATATCGAGCGAGGCGATATCGATTTTGCCGCCGATGCGCGGGTTTCGCGCCAGCGGGCCGGAGAGCGTGAGGTCGAGACTGGCAACCGCCGTCGCGACCGGGCTCTGCATGAGCTGCGCGTTGCGCCCGGCGACGCGTATGTCGCCGGGAAAGCCGGCCGCCGGATCGAGCCGGACAGAGCCCGTCGCAGTGATCGTTCCGCCATTCGGCGTTGTCGCCGAGGCGCTTTCGATGGTGATCCGGTCGCCATTGGCGACAAGCCGCGCGCGAACGCTGTCAAGGCGCATGCCCTGCACGGCGTCCTGGAACGAGCCATTGGCGAAGGTGATCGCGCCGAACGCCTGCGGGCGCGCCACCGAGCCGCGCACGCCGCCGTCGATGGTCAACCGGCCGGCGACGCTGCGCCCCGCCGCCGCCAGATTGCGATTGGCGAGGGCGGCGTCGAGATTTCCCTTGACGGTAAGATCGAGCGCGCCGTCGGCAGCGAGCGGCGCGGAGCCGGTGATCCTCAGCCGCCCGGCCTGTCCGGCGACGACATTGGCGTCCGTCGTCACGCGGCCGCGCTCGAAGCGGCCATTGGCGTTAATATCGATCAGCGGCAGCCCGGCGTTTTTGGTCTGCGCGGCCGCCAGTTGCGAAATCTTGATTTTATAACCGCCCGCCGGCGCAGCAGCCGGCCCGCTGACGGTCGCCTCGCCTTCGAGGGAACCGGACAGGCCAAGCCCGGGGCTGAAAATATCGGCGACCGAGAGCGGGATTTTGCGCGCCAGAATTTTAAGGTCGAGCGTTTTGGCCGCGCGACCGTCGAGGGCAAGCCGCCCGCCGTTCAGATTGAGCTCGAGGTTCCTGAGGTCGGCGCCCGCGTCGCGGACGATGATCGTCGCGGGGCCAGCAAGGCCGATTCGGTCGCGGTCGCGTGTGATGTCGAGCTTGGAGAGCTCGATCCGCACGGGATCGGCGGCGATCAGCTTCGCCCGTCCGGAAAAAGCGAAGCCGCGCGCATTAGCGACCAGCGTGATGTCGCTTGCCTCGCCCAAGGGCTTGGCGTCGAAGCGGATGCGCGAGATGGTCTCGCCGGCGATGTGCGCCTGATCGACCGACAGCGCGCCCGAAATGGCCGGCCGGCGATAGAGGTCCGTCACAGCAAGGTCCGCGGCAAGCTTGTCGAGCGCAACGTCAAACGCTGCAACCTGTTTGCCGCTCGCCTTCAGCGCGGCGTCCTGCCGGCCGCCGTCATGGCTGAAGCTGGCGTCGAGATCGAGCGCGCCGGAGAGCTTTTGCAGCGCCAGCGCCGAGACATCGTCGAGGTTGGGCGCATGGACGGCGAGTTGGCCCGCCGCGAAATTTTCCGCGTCAAGCGTCGCCCCCCCCTTGATCGTCGCCGCGCCGATGCCGACGTCGACGGCGTCGAGCACGAGACCACCCGCGGCGGGACGCGCGACATGCAGCGAGCCGGTCGCAGGCTTGCGGTCGATTTCGCCATCAAGCGTTATCCGCGCGTCCGGCGCCTCCCTGAGATTGGTCGCGACGGCTTCAAGATCGAGGCGCGGAACTGGCCGGCCGAGCAGGCTCGCGTCGTGGATCGCGATCGAGGCTGTTGCGTCCGGCTTTTGCAGCGTCCCCGTGACATGGGCGGCGATGTCGCCACGTCCCGTCGCCCGCTTGTCGGCTTTGGAGAGATCGGGAATGGCGATAGCGGCGGAAAGATCGGCGAGCGCCGGCGTCGCCGCGCCGTCGATTCGCGCCGTCGCATTCGGCGCGACAAGCTTCAGATCCTTGAAGCAAAAACCGCCGTCGGGATCGAGCCGCGCCCCGCCCGCGAGCGTCAAAGCGCCGCCAAACAGCCCGTCGACCTGATCGAGGCCAGTCGCGAAATGATCGGCCCTTGCGTCGATCATCGCCCGAAAACTGTTGGCGCGCGGCGTGCCTTCGACATCGGCCTTGAGCGCGGCGTCGCCCTTGAGCGAAAGGCCGGAGATCGCGCCGAAACGGGAGAGATCGGGGATTGTGGCCTGAAGACGGCCCTTCAGCTCGCTGCCTGCGGCCCGGCCCTTGAAGCCGGCTTGAAGCGTCTGCGATTTGATGTCGAGCGCGTCGAAGTCGATGACGCCTTTGACGCTGCTTTTGCCGCGCATCGTAAACGTCGCCGTTGAGCCGACCGCCTGCGCCAGCGCGGGATTGGTCAAGGCGAGGCCCTTGACGCTGGCGTCGGCGGCTAGCTGCAGCATCGTCGCGGCATTGGCGATCGAGCCGGTCGGCGTCGCCTTGAAGCTCGCCTCGAGCCGGTCAAGCGCCGCCGCCGGCAGCTTCGCCTTCTCCGCCGTGAGCGTTGAATCGATCGTCGGCGAATCGAGCGCGCCCGTCACATGAGCGTCGAGCGCCAGGCGTCCGATCTCGACGTCGCGGAGCCGCGTCGCAGTCCCATCGTTTGGCACATTTTCCGCCGTGATCCTGATATCGGCGATCTGCTCCTTCGAGACGGCGCCCTTGACGACGAGCCGCGCCGCCGCGGCGCGCAGCTCGACGCCGGGAATGGCGACGCTGGCGTCGTCGTTGAAGGCGATATTGCCGGAGAGCCGCGTCGTGCCGGCGAACACCGGGGCGGCGATGTCCGGCAGCATGCCGGAAACTTGCGCGGAGAGATCAAGGCCGAGCCGGCGTCCCGCGCCCTCGCGATTAAGCGAGGCGTCACCGGTCGCGCCAATGCCCGGACCGGCGTCGAAGACGAGCTTGGCGTTGAACGCGTCGAGCACGCCCGATCCGTCAATATTGAGACGCACGGGGGGCCGCCCGGGAATATTGCCAAGCTCCGAAAGGATGCCGCCGGCGGGCTCATCAAGATTGACCTTGAGGTCGAGCCGCTGCGTGCCCGGAACCAGGTTGAGCCTGAGGTTAAAGGTCGCCGGTTTGTCGAGCCGCTGCGCGTCGAGAAACAGCTGAAGTCCTTCGGCCGGGGCGCCAAGCTGAGCGTGGCCGCCAGTCGAAAAGGCTGATTTCACGCCGAGTACCGGCTCGCCGAGATCGGCGCGGGCGAGGGCGAATTGCTTGATGTCGACCCGCACCGGCAGTTCCGGCAGCAGTGGCTGTTCTTCGCCGGAAACCGGCGCCTCCGCCGGGATCGGCCGACGGCTCATGGTCATCTGGTCGATGTCGAGCTGATCGACCTCGAGCCGCCGCTGCAGCAGCGCCAGGCGGCGCCAGACGATGCGGATGCGGTTGATCGTCAGCCAGACGCCGTCGCGGTCGGCGATGCTGAGATCGTGCACCGTCGCGTCCGAGGAGAGCGCGCCCTCGACGGAGCCGATCGAGACGCGGCTCGAGGGCGTCGACAAAGCGCGCGAAATGAGATCGGCGAGGACGCCCTTGTCCTGTTCGGCGGCGCGGCTCGCCGGCGTCAGCAGATAAAGCGCGGCGACAACGCAGAGCGCCACCATGGCCGCGACGAGGCCGAGCGGGAGAAGAGCGCGGCGCGCCATCAAAATGGCTGCCCTATGCTGACATAGAAAACGACCGGATAATCCCCCGGACGCGGATCGAGCGGCTTGGCGACGTCGACCCGGATCGGGCCGATCGGCGTGTAATAGATGAGGCCGAGGCCGGCGGAAAAACGCGTGTCGCCGCAGCCGCCGTGGGGGATGGAGTCGCAATAGGCTCCGCCGGCGTCGAAGAAGGGCGCGACGCCGATATTGTCCCACACCTTGATGCGCGCTTCGAGGCTGGCGTTGAAGGCGCTGAGGCCGCCAACCGTGTAGCCCTGCGACGTCTGCGGCCCGATCGTCTGGAAGCGGTAGCCGCGCACCGTCGCAAGGCCGCCCGCGTAAAAGCGATAATTGGCCGGGATGGCGGCGAGGCCGCCGTCATTGCCAAAGATCGACCCGAAGCCGGCCCGGGCGGCCAGAATATAATTCGCGTCCTCGTCGATCGCGTAATAGGCCGATGCCGTGACGCTTGCCTTGGTGAAGCCGGCGTTGCCGAACAGATTGGGGTAGGGCGTCGCCGTCGCCGCGACGCGAAAGCCGCTGCTCGGGTTCAGCAGATTGTCGGTCCCGTCATATTTCAAGGTCAGCGGAACGCCGAGAAACGTATAATTCACGGTCCCGAGCGCGTCGGTCGCCTCGCCTTTCTCGAATTTGAGCCCCGCCTGAACAGACAGCGTCTCGTCAATGCGATAGCGCAGCGCCGCCGTCCCGCCGGCGTCCTGCCAGGCGTAGCCGCCGAAACTGCCGCCGCCGGAGCGATTGCTTTCCGCAGCGGCGCCGAGCAGAAGATCGACCCGCGAACCGGCCAGGGCCGGCTTGACGAAGCTCGCCGACACTCTGCCGCCGATGCCGGAACTGTCAAAATTCTGCGTCCCGGTGAAGCTGTTGAAGCTGTTCGAGGCGACGCCATAGATCGGCGGCGCATAGAAAACATCGCCCTCGAGCCGGAGGCTTTCGGCGCCGCCGAACAGATTGCGGTTCTCATAATAAAGGGCGCCCGTCGGCCCGTCGACGGTGGAATAGCCGGCGGTAAAGCCGACGAGATTGTTGGGGCGGTCGCCGACCTCGATGAAGATCGGCAGATTGCCGTTGGCGTCGAGCTTGTCGCCCTCGCGGATGCGGACCGAACCGACGGCGGCGATCGAACTGATCGATCTGCGCGTCTCGGCGAGCGCCTTCGGCGTATAGGGCTGGCCCTCGCGCAGATAGGTGAATGAGCGCACGATCGACGGATCAAAGCCCTGTGGGCCGCTGATCGAGACCGCGCCGAACCCCGCCTGCGACCCCGGATCGACGGTAAAGGCGACGTCCATCGTTAATGTCGCGTGATTGACCACCGGCTGCGGCAGCGGCGCCTTGACGAGCGGGTAGGATTTGCCGCGAAAAAAATCGATCAGCCTTGCGTTGGCGGCGCGCAGATCTGCGGCTCTGGCGGGGTCGCCAGGCTTCAATTTCAGAACATAAGCCGGAAGGGTTTCGGGCGGAAAGGGGGCGCGCGTCGCTGAATCGAGAATGGACACGTCGCGCAGATGGAACAGATCGCCCGTCTCGACGGTGATCGTCACGGGCGCGACGGCGCGGCCGGCGAAGGCGCTTGCAGCCCTGGCGAAAGCTTCGGGATCGGCGCCTTTGAGTTCGCGTTCGAAATCGCCGACACGGGCGAAAATCCGTGCATTGTAGTAGCCAACCGCCCAGAGCGCGTCGAGCATGGGCGCGAAATCGGCGGCAAGCCGCTGCGCCAGCGCCGCGGCGTCGGGCGGCGGATCCTGCCGCAATTTATAAAGATTGGAGGCGTCCTGCAGCGATTGCTTGACGCTGTCGTCGCCGCGGATGACGAATTCCACTTTGTAGGGCGCCGTCGTGGGCGTTGGCGCGGGCGGCTCGTCCGAGCCGAAAAGCCCGAAGAAATCGAAGGCGGCGGCAGATTGCGGCGCCGACGCCCCGGCCGCCAGCGCAAGCACTGCTGCGAGCGGGGGGCCGAACAGCGCACGGCTTGCCATCTTTCGTCTCGATAAACGCATCAAATCTCCGGCGCTCGCCCGTCCGTCCCCGCGGCGGCCTATCTCCTGACTTGAGTTGCCGCGCTGTTCAACGCGGCAACTCGTTTGATGGAGGCAAAATATGAATATTGCGCGTCGGGATTGAGTTAACCGGCCATTAAATGGCGCGGCGCCGCGAAGGCCTCAGGTCTTTTCCTCGCCGGCCCATTGCTTTCCTTGCGTAATCAGCCGCGCGCTGCGATGGCCGAGCAAATAGGCCCAAAGCCAGCTGAGCGCGACGCCAAGACGGTTGCGGAAACCGATCAGGAAGTAGATGTGGATGAAACCCCACAGCCACCAGGCGAGCGAGCCGCGCACTTTCAGCCAGCCGAAATCAGCGATCGCCGCGCGCTTGCCGATGGTCGCAAGGCTGCCGACATGTTTGTAATGGAATGGCGCCGGCGCGGGCTTTTCTGCGAGGCGGGCCTTGATGACGGAGGCGACATAGGTGCCTTCCTGCTTCGCGGCAGGCGCAATGCCCGGCACCGGGTGTCCGTCAGGCCCCGTGATCGAGACGGTGTCGCCGATCGCGAAAATCTGCGGATGTCCCGGCACGCTGAGATCGGGCTCGACGAGGAGCCGGCCGACCCGGTCGGCCGCAGCGCCAAGCCATTGCGCCGCGCGCGAGGCCTGCACGCCCGCCGCCCAGAGGATCGTCCGCGCCGGGAGCGTTACCCCGCCGAAGACGACGCCTTCCGCCGAACATTCTGAAACCGGTGCGCCAAGCTTGACCTCGACGCCGAGCTTCTCCAGCGCCTTGGTCGCGTAGGCCGAGAGGTCTTCGGTAAAGCCCGGCAGGATGCGCGGGCCGGCCTCGATCAGCACGATCCGCGCCTTGCGCGTGTCGATGTGCCGGAAATCTTCGACGATATTTTCATGGGCGAGCTCGGCGATGGTGCCGGCGAGTTCGACGCCGGTCGGGCCGGCGCCGATGATGACGAAGGTCAGCAGCGCCGCCAGCCGGTCGGGATCGGTCTCGCGCTCCGCCCGCTCGAAGGCGAGCAGCATGCGCCGCCGGATCGTTGTGGCGTCCTCCAGCGTCTTGAGCCCCGGCGCGTAGGGCTCCCATTCGTCATGGCCGAAATAGGCGTGGCGTGCGCCCGTCGCCAGCACCAGCGTGTCATAGGCGACCGAACCGCCATCCTCGAACAGCACTTTGCGCGCAGCGGCGTCGACGCCGTTCACCGCCGCGAGGAGGACTTCGACATCCTTGCGCCTGGCGAAAACATGGCGGATCGGCCACGCGATCTCCGAGGTCGCGAGCGAGGTCGTCGCCACCTGATAGAGGAGGGGCTGGAACAGATGATGATTGCGCCGGTCGACGACGGTTATTCTGACGGGCGCCCCGGCAAGGCTGTTGACGCAGTGCAATCCGCCAAATCCGGCGCCGACGACGACGACGTGATGAAGGTCTGAAGGTTCGGGCAAGCGCCATCCTGTCTGATTACGTCGGCGGCGCGCCGGCCGCCGCACGGATGTTTGATCTCGAGCAACCGAGCGAAGTTATTGGCCAGATTGGCCCCCGGCACAAGCGCCGCAGCTTTGTTTGAGGCTGGCGGCGCCCCGCCGCCAGCCGGCTATCCCCCGCAGCCGGCGGCTGCTATTTCTCTTCCCCCTGCGGCGCAGCCTGCTCCGCCCCGCAAATCTTTCGCAGAAAGAACGCATGATCTGGCGGCTCTCACGAAGTTTCGCCATCGGCGGCTTTATCTTCGTCCTCCTGTTGTCAGCGCTGTGGGGCAGTTTTGCGCTCTGGTTTCAGCTGCCTCTCGAGGTCGCCGCGAAGGCTGGCGTGATCGCGCTGTTCAATCTCCTGGCTGCGCTGACCATCGCCGGGACATTCTGGCGGCGCGCGCGGCGCGCCTTCATCGCCTATGGCGCGGCCTATCTCGCGCTGATCCTGTGGTGGGGAACGATCCACCCGACGAACGATCGCGACTTCGCCCCGCCCGTCGCCCATGGCGCCACCGGCGTCCTGCGCGGGGACGTCCTGACGATGCAGAATGTGCGCAATTTCAGCTGGCGCTCCGCCAGTGATTTCTCCGAAAACTGGGAGGAGCGCAGCTACAAGCTCTCCGACCTCACCTCGGCCGATTTCTATCTCGTCTATTTCATGGGTCCGCTGATCGCCCATTCGATGGTCAGCTTCGGCTTCAAGGACGGCCGCCATCTTCTGTTCTCGATCGAGATTCGCCCAGAGCGCGGCGAAGCCTTTTCGGCGATCGCAGGTTTCTTCAAGAGGTATGAACTCGTCTTCCTCGCCGGCGACGAGCGCGACTATCTGTTTTTGCGCAAGGCGCAGGACGAGGACACCCGACTTTACCGGCTTGCCGTCACGCCGGAGCAGGCGCGCGCGCTTTTGCTCCAATATGTACGGGAGGCGAACCGGCTCGAATTGCATCCCCAATTCTACAATACGCTGACGGCGAATTGCACGACGACCATCTTCGTTCTGATCCGCTCGATTTTTCCCTACTTTCCGCTCGACTGGCGCGTGCTGCTCAATGGCTTCCTGCCATCCTTCGCCTATCAGCACGGCCTCGTCGATACGCGCATTCCGCTCGACGAATTGATCCGCCGCGCCGCGGTCTCCGACCGCATCAAGATGGGGCTTTCGGAAGTCGCGTTCGGGCAGAGGCTGCGCGAAAACGTCCCCGACCCCAACGCGCCGTTGCGGCCCTGATTCAGCTGCATCTTTGGGAGATTTGAAACAAGTTGACGCGCTATTCGGCCCACATCGAAAAAGGGAGACAAAAGATGAGGAAATGCGCTTTGTTGGTTTCAGCCCTGGTCCTGATGGGCGCCGGGTCCGCGCGGGCCGACCAGCCCGGCGCCGACTGGATGAATAAAGACGTTCTGAAAAAGCAACTCCAGGCGAAGGGTTATAGCTCCATTCTGGTCTGGGCGGACGACGGATATTGGGAGGGCGAGGCCATCAAGGACGGAATTATCGTCGAGTTTCACGCCGATCCACACACGGGCGCGCTGTTGAAAGCCCTTCCAAAAAAAGAAGATTAGCGCTTCCGTCGCGCCGGGGCGGCTCCGGCCAATAATCGCCCGCGCTGTTGCCCTTAGACGATCCCCGCCACCAGCTTCAGCTCCAGCGCTTCGGTCGCGTCGAGATACCAGTTTTGCGGCGCCTTGCGGATGACCTCGTCGAGCGTCAGCGGCGACTCGCTGATGAGCGCTTCAAACCCCTCGCGCTCGATCCGGACGCCATTTTCGATCTCATGCACGAGCGCCAGCGCCATATTGAGGCACCCTTCGAGCGGCCCGGAAAAATGCACGTTTTTTTCGAGCTTGCGCTCATGGATCATGAGGCGCGTGTCGCGCTCGAGCCAGCGCTCGGCGCGGGGAAATCCGGCCATGAAGGTGACCCCGGCAGAATAGACTGCGGATTTGCCCAGAAAAATGAAGCGTGCGTCCTCGGCGGCGCGCAGAAGGCGCAAATCCGCGGCCATCGCGCGCGCGACCTCCGGATCGCCGCCAAGCGTCGTCATGGCGATGACGAACGGCCCTGCTCCCGACAGCGCGGCAAGCTGGCCCTGGAATTTCTCGTGCATGGAATCATTCACCTGGCCGGCGAGGCGGATGTCCGGCCGCGACAGGCGTCCGAGCAGACCGTCCTCAAGGCGCAGTTCAGCGCCGGCGCCGGGCGCGGATCGGAGAAGGGCGCCGGCGTCCGTCGCGACATTTTCGTGCGGCGCTTCGATATCGTCCAAGGGGCGGCTCCGTGATGCAAGCCAAGCTTAAACTCGACGCCACACGAACGGTTCCGCCTTTTGTGCGCCGCAAAGGCCCGCGAGCTCGCGAGGCGCTTGAGACTATTTGGCCGCGGCCAGCTCGGAATAGATCGCCATCGCCTCGTCGCCATATTGGCGCCAGCCGCCGAAGCCCTGCATCCGCGCCAGCGCGCGCGCGCCCATGGCGCTGCGGGCATCGGGATTATCCGCGAGGAACTGCATTTTTTCGGCAAGCGCATCGACGTCGCGGGCGGGGACGATAAAGCCTTCGACGCCGTCGGTGACGATGTCCTCCGCCCCTGTATTCGGGGTCGCGAGGATCGGGCAGCCGCAAGCCATGGTCTGGGCGAGAACCATGGCGAGCCCCTCCTCGACGCTGGGCAGAACCATGACATGGCTCCGGCTCATGAGCGTCTTCAGTTCCGACTGAGGCACATGCCCGACCGCCTGCGCCTCCTGCGGCCAAAGCTTCCGCTGCCTCAAGAGATCGATGACCGGGGCGGAGGTCGATCCGACGAAGGTCAGGCTTTTCGCCGGATGCCGCACCTGCTGGAAGGCGGCCGCCAGATAGGGCAGCCCCTTGCGCAGGCTCATGCCGCCAACGAACAGGACGTCGAACCGTCCCTCGTCCGGCGCGCCGGCCGGCTCGAACCGTTTGAGATTGACGCCATAGGAGAGCTTGCGCAGCTTTTGCGCCGGAACGCCCTGGCTCAGAAAGGTGCGGTAGACGAAGCTTGAGGGAACGGTGATGAGATCGGCCTCTTCATATTCCGCCTCCTCGGCCGCGATGACGCGCGCGTCGACAGGGTGAGACGGGAACCCCCAATGCGCAAATTCCTCGGTGAGAATCTGATCCTGCGCCCGGATATGGGTCGAGCCGCGGTCGCAGACATAGCGCGCGCCCCTTTTATGAGCGAGCTTGCCAGCCTTGAGCGTCGACCCTGACAAGCCGACGTAAACGTCGCACGGCGGCAGCTTCCAGGCCGCGTAGCTGGCGAAGGTTTGGGCGTCGAGCCATTCCCATTGCAGCATCGCCTTGTCCGGCAGCCGATCCTTCCAGGGAAAAGCCATATAGGCGCCATGCACCAGCGAAAAGCTGTGGATCAGTTCCGGCGGCAGGCCTTCGTTCTTCAGCTTGAAGCGCGGATAGCCGGTGACGACGCTGGCGAGCGCGCCACGCGCATAAAGCTCGCGGGCGAGATCGAAGGTGTGAAACTTGCCGATCGTTGAGAGGGCGACTTTCAAGGCATGACTTCCTGCAACGCGGCCAAAATTCGGTGTACGATCTTGCGCGTCTGCGCTTGATCGCCGGCCCGAAAGGCGATGGGTATCTGGTCAAATTCCGAACCGCCATCATCATTTGGACTTCGGCCCAAACGATTGTGACGCCGGTCCGGGACCTTGCCGGCGCTTTTTTTAGGTGCTGGCGACACAGGCGAATCCATTCCGGCGCGCTCCCTTATCGAAGTGAAGCAGTCCGGCGGGGGCGCGGCCTCCAGGATCAATTTGCTCCAACAAGTCGTTGCTGCTTGGAAAACGTAAAATCCATGTTTCTATTATATATGACACGGTATCCATGTCTAAAAAGCTTGATGATTAGAAGCGCCGCGTCCGCCACTGTCTTATCAATGGCGATCACCTTGTTATGATGAATTTCCACGCAGATCTGCTCAACATCAAGCTTTTTCTCGAAAATGGACTCGATGATCTCATACTCGAATCCCTCGACGTCTATCTTTAAAAGGTCTATTTTATTCTTGTCGTATTTGGCAAGAAGTTCGTCCAAAGATATGCATTCAAAGACGATCCCTTCCTCTTTCCCGCCTTTCCTGAAAGATCCCTCGTCGGTTCGGTCCGGACGTCCGAAGGAGATTTCGCCGCCCTGGCTGGCGAGCCCCATCTCCAGGAAATCAATATTTCGCTTATCCGTCTTTTTCCTCATCGTCTCGACCCCGGTCGGGGACGGATCGAGCAGAATCACCGTCGCGTCAAATTTTTCAATGATCGCCTCTTCAAAGGTGATCGAGCGGCCGACGCCTGCAGAAATGATGAAGGACTGCGCATTGATCGAGTTCCGGAGAACCGCCCATTGATCGGCTTCGCCCAGAAGCTCGGTCGGCGCCTTCCTTGAAAATGGAAGGATAAAAAGCTCTTTCAGTTTTTTGAAAACGCTCACTTCACTTCTCCCATCGTTATTCGCGACAGATAAATTGCAAGCTGCGTTCCAGTCAGCGACCGCCCGTCGCCGACAAATCTCAACCGTGCTGGAGGTGAGTGGCCCCGTTACTCGCCCGGCGTTGGCTTTACTTTAACCTCCGTCTTCGTCTGCGCAAACAAATCGGCGACAATATAGATGCAGATCGCAGCGATAAAAGCTTCGGAGACGAACATTGCGGCGCCGACGCCGTCAACCTGCCAGAAATGACCGAACGCCCATGCGAGCGCCACCGACAGAACGCCAGCGACGAGGGACCAGCCAGCAATGCCGACATGCTGGTTGGTCGCCTGCAGCAGGACGCGCGGCGCGTGCCACATCCCGCCGACCGCGGCGTAAAGGAGGAGCCAGCCCATAAGGCCTGGGTTGAATTCGATCCGGCCGTGCGTCCAGACCTGCAACAGCCACGGCGAGACAAAATACAGCACGACGCTGACAGCGATCGACTGGACGGCGCTGAGCGTCGCCGAGTGGCGGAACACCGCCTGCAGCGTCGCCATATCGCCATTGCCAAACAACCGCGAGAATTCGGGACCGAGCGCATGGCTGAACATGCTGGTGACCTGCACCGCCACCCGCGCGATTGTGCGATAGGTGTTGAACACAGCCACCGCGGAGGCGCCCGCGAGCGCTCCGACGAGCAGGGTCACGCCCTGGAAACTCAGCGCGTTCGCGAGCGGAAAGGCCATGAAGGAGATTGCCGGCCGAGCCATGCTTTTCAGCTCGTCCGTGCTGGCGTGGCGAAAGCCAAGCAAAAGACCCTGACCGCCCCGCTGCGCCATATAGATTCCGATTCCGGCGCCAAGGGCGCGGGCGAACAGGCTGCATAGCGCGACGCCGGAAAAGCTGCGGAACAGGATGAGGCCGACCATGGCGCCGCCCCATTCCGCGAGGCGAATTAGCTGCCCGAGCATGGTGCCGACGGCGTAGCGGCCGGTCGCCCTGAACACAGCTTCGGAAAGGCCGCCGTAAAGAGCGATAAGAACGCCGCACAGCATCGCCGCGAGCGCGACCCTCATATCGGTGGTCATATAGTCGGGCAGCGGCCCGAACAGCGCGAACGGCGTCAATATAATGGCGAGCGACAGGCAGACGATCGCCATAAACAGCTGGGCGCTTTGGAAGACGTTATTCGCCTCCGCAAGATCGCTGCGCCCAACGGCCATCGCCATTTTATTGCCAGCGGTGGTGACCATGCCTACATCGGCCATGTTGACATAGGCCGGAATGGCAGACAGCAGAAGCCATGTGCCGTAGGTCGAAGAATCCCAGTAGAGAAGAAACAGCGGCAGCGAAAAAAGCTGGATCGCGATGCTGACGCCTTGACTAAACGCGTTGGCGCCAAAGCCTAAAAGGATCCTGCGAAGCATGCGTTACGCTGTCCGTAAGTTAAAGTTATGCTTAGCCTGCTTCTGTTATAGAGCTAGTTGTTTCAAGTCAAGTTTTGCGCGCTTAGAAAAAGCGTCACATAATCTCAATAAGCCATCCATTTTCCGATAAGACTAGGCGTTTTCAACCCACAACCTGACGGGCACGACCGGATCTGCGGCAGTATGTCTCGCCCGTGCGACAGCAACGGCCCTGCCCGCTCTGTCCAGAACTGGCAGGCAATCCACGTGCCAAGCCGCGCCTATAAAGCCGTCGGGTCAAAATCGTGATCGCTGCTTCGCGCATCGAGCGCGATCAAAAAAGTGAAGAAGGCGAGACAGGCGAAAGCGCCGGCCATGACCCCGAGATTTGCGACGAGACTCGATCCCGCAAGCGAAAAAGCGCCGCCGGCCGCGCCGGCGGCGAAACAGAACCATGTCGCCAGAAACACCAGCCATTCGCCGCGAGGCGCCTTGCCTGTCATCGCCCGCGCCAGCGACTGGCCCGCCGAAAACAGCGCGCCGGTGACGAAGCTCTTGCCGATGTCCGCGCGTCCAACCATTTGCCTGAGGCCGTTCTGCATGCCCATGGCGACGGCGACGGGCAGCAGCGCGGCAAAGCCGGGCGCCAACCCTGTCAGCGCAATCGCCGCGCAAAACAATATAGTCTCGACGGCGAGAAGCGAAGGCGTACGGAAGAGGCGCGCCGCGTCAGCGATAAGGGTCCCCAACACGGCGCCGGCAAAAAAGGCCGCGATGACGGCGGCGCCGCGCCAAATCGTCGCGTCGTCGCCGCCGGCGATTGCGACGCCCAATTGCGTCGTGTTGCCGCTCATGAAGGAAAGGTAGAAGCTGCCAAGGGAAACGAAACCGATGGCGTCGACCCATCCGGCGGCGAAAGCGACCATCAACCCAAAGCCGAAGCGCGCGGCCCCGGAGGGAAGAATTTCCAGTGAGCGCGCGTCCGACCTCTCCATCATCAAAAACGATCCGACTTTGTCGCCCGCGATTTGCGGCGAATCGCCGAACAAGATCACATTGCGGCGAAACGCATTGCCGGATTGAATCGCAATCGCGCGGCGCAGTCGAGGCCGCATTCCTTTAAGGCGCCGCGTCGATGCGGGACGCCAGAACGACGGAAGATCACATGAGCGCCCTGTTTTCGCCCCTCCGCCTGCGCGGCCTCGCCCTCGCCAACCGGATCGTCATCTCGCCGATGTGCCAATATTCGGCCCATGACGACGGCAAGCCGAATGAGTGGCACCTCATTCACGTCGGCAGCCTGGCGCTTTCCGGCGCGGGCATGTTCTGCTTCGAGGCGACCGCCGTCGAGCCCGCGGGGCGCATCACGCCCGGCTGCCTCGGCCTGTGGGACGACGCGACCGAAGACTCCTTCCGACTGCTGATGGCCGCCGTGCGCGCCCATTCGAAGATCGCCATGGCGATGCAACTCGCCCATGCGGGCCGCAAGGGGTCGAGCCGCGTCCCCTGGGAGGGCGGCCAGCAGATTCGCCTGTCTGGCGGCGGCTGGCAGACCTGTGCGCCGTCCCCGCTGGCGCATCAGCCCGGCGAGGAAACGCCGCTGGCGCTTGACGCCGAGGGGCTGATCCGCGTCCGCGAGGCTTTCGCGGAGGCGGCGAGACGCGCGCACCGGCTGGGGATCGACGCCATCGAGCTTCACGCCGCGCATGGCTATCTGCTGCATGAATTTCTGTCGCCGCTCGCCAACCAGCGCGGCGACCAATATGGCGGCTCGCTGGAAAACCGCATGCGCTATCCGCTTGAAGTCTTCGACGCGGTGCGCGCGGCCTTCCCGGCCGACAAGCCAGTCGGCGTCAAAGTGTCGGCGACGGATTGGGTCGAAGGCGGCCTCGACCTCGCCCAGACCATCGCCTTCGCCAAAGAGCTCGAAAAACGCGGCGCCGACTGGATTACCGCCTCATCGGGCGGCGTCTCGCCTTTGCAAAAAATCCCTGTCGCGCCAAATTATCAGGTCCCCTTCGCTGAAGGACTCAAAGGCGCCGTCGGCTTTCCGGTGATGGCGGTCGGCCTGATTACGGAGGCGCAACAGGCCGAAGAGATTATTGCCGACGGCAAGGCCGATTTCGTCGCGCTCGCCCGCGCGATGCTTTACGATCCGCGCTGGCCCTGGCATGCGGCGGCAACACTCGGCGCGACCGTCGAGGCGCCGCCGCAATATTGGCGCTCGCAGCCGCGCGAAATGAAGGGGCTGTTCGGCTATACGCCGATCGGCCAGCGCTGAGCGGCGACAGCCGACGTTACTTGCTCGCCAGATAGGCGCGCCAGCCGCCAAAGCCGGTGACGTCGGCTGCGCCCTCAAGCGCGAAAGCCTCGCATAGGAAGCCGGGAACGACGGCGCCGCTCGCAAGCGTCACCTTGCCGATCCCCATCGGCGCCGGCACGCCGGCAATGAAGCGGCCGAAATTTTCGGGGCTGAGCGACCACACCTCCACCTCGATGCCCGGCCCTGCAAACCCCGGCGTGCGGACGAGGCCCGGCTTTGGCGGAACCGTTCCCGGAAGCGCCATCAGCCGATAGGACGGCGCCGTCCGGGTCGTCTCAATGAGCCTCCCGTTGAGTTTGGTTAGCTCATGATTGAGCGGCAGGCCCGACATATGCGCGCCCGCGACAACCACCTGTATGGCTTCAGCCGGGACGGGCGAGAGGGCGGCGACCGGACGTTCGGCGCCCTCGCCAACCGCGCGCCCGACGCCTTGCCCCAGAGCGCGATGCAGCCGGTCGGCCAGCACAAGAAGGTCGGCGTCCGAAAAAGCCGGGCCGATCAGCGTGACGCCGAACGGAAGCTTGCTCGCGGGGCGAAACCCGGCGGGGACGGCGACCGCGGCATAATCGAGCAGATTGACGAAATTGGTGTAGAGACCGAGGCGGCTGTTGTTTCCGATCGGATCTTCCGCCATCTGCGCCACGGTGAAGATCGTGGGGGCCGTCGGCAACAGCATAAAATCGAATTTCCCCCACTCGCCTTCAGCCTTTCTCGCGAAGGCGCGTAGCTTGTAGGCAGCCCTGAAGGTGTCAGCCGCCGAAAAGTTTTGGCCCTTGCCGATAATCGCGCGCACATTCGGGTCCATATCCTGGGCATGGGCGGCAAAAAACGCCTCGATCCCGGCGAGCCGTTCGGCGACGAAAGCGTCTTCATAAAGAAGCGCCGCAGCGTCGCGGAACGGCGCATAATCGAAAGCGACGGCCTGGCCGCCCAGCGCCGCCAGACGGTCGATTGCGGCCTCATAAAGGGCGCTGGCCTCCTCATCGCCGAAAAACTCACGCTGTTCAGCGGCGAGCACGCCGAACCGAAATTTTTCAAGCGGGAGGCGGACCGCAGGGCCCTGACGTGAATATTCATCGCTCGCATCAAACCCTTGCGCAATCTCCGCAACCGCTTGCGCGTCGGCGGCGCTCGCTGCGAAAATGCTGACGCAGTCAAGCGAACGGCAGGCGGGCGCGACCCCCGCCGTGCTGATCAACCCCTTCGTCGGCTTGACGCCGACGAGATTGTTGAAGGCCGCGGGAACGCGGCCGGAGCCGGCCGTATCCGTTCCCAGCGAGAAAGCGACCAGCCCCGCCGCGACCGCCACCGCCGAGCCGGAACTCGAACCGCCGGAAATATAGCGGTTGTCGAACACGCATCGCGGCGCCCCATAGGGCGAGCGCGTTCCGTTAAGGCCTGTTGCGAACTGGTCAAGATTGGTCTTGCCGATCAACATCGCCCCGGCGGCAAGGAGCCTGGCGACAACCGTTGCTTGGACCTCCGGCGTATAGGCGAAGGACGGGCACGCCGCCGTCGTCGGCAGGCCGGCGACGTCTATATTGTCCTTGACCGCGAAGGGCACGCCATAGAGCGGCAGCCGCTCCAGCGCGTCCGCGTCCTCTTCCAGCTCATGCGCGCGCGCAAATACGTCGGCGTCTTTGACGCGACAAATCCACACGGCCGGATCATCATAGGCGTCGATCCGCCGCAACACGTCCAGCGCCACATCCTTCGGCGACAATGTCTTTTGACGATAGGCCTCGCGAAGCGTCACGATTTGCAGCATGTCAGGCGTCATCTTGCGTCCTCCATCGCGATCACCACAAGTCTTTGGCCATTCTGCACCGGGCGTCCCGCCTGACAGGCGATCTCGGCAATGCGGCCGGCCGCCGGGGCCGGAATCGCGATCTCCATTTTCATCGATTCCAGCACGACCAATGTGTCGCCGATAGCGACTCTATCGCCGACCGCCATCTCGATCTTCCAGACATTTCCCGGCATCGGCGCTTCGACGGCGATCGCGTTGTCGGGCAGCGCGACGTCCTCCAACGGGTCGGACGATTGATCCTCGACGAAGAGGCTGAGACCCTGTTCCTCCCAGCGGCGGCGCTCCGCCTCGAAGGCCGCGCGCTGGCGCGTCTGCGCCGTTTCAATCTCCTCGGCATGTTCGGCAAGAAACGCCTTATGCTGCTTCAGGCTGAACCTTGCCGGCTCGATCTTCAGGGGATAGCGGCCGTGCGGAAAAGCCTCTCGCGCGTCGGCCAGCTCCTCGCCGCTGACGGGATAGAAGCGGATCTGATCGAAGAAACGCAACAGCCACGGCTTGCCAGGCTCGAAGACATCGGTCGAGCGCCAGCTGTTCCACATCTGTATGGTGCGGCCAAACAGCTGATAGCCGCCCGGTCCCTCCATGCCATAGACGCACATATAGGCGCCGCCGATGCCGACCGCGTTCTCGGGAGTCCAGGTGCGGGCTGGATTATATTTCGTCGTGACGAGACGGTGGCGCGGATCGATCGGCGTCGCGACCGGCGCCCCGAGATAGACGTCGCCAAGCCCCATCACGAGATAGCTCGCGTTGAAGATGATGTCGCGCACCTCGTCGACGCCGCCAAGACCATTGATCCGGCGGATAAATTCGATATTCGACGGGCACCAGGGCGCGTCCGGCCGCACCAGCTCTTGATATTTGCGCATGGCGAGCTGCGCTTCAACGTCGTTCCACGACACCGGCAGATGCACGATGCGGCTTTCGATCTCGACTTCGTCCACGGGCGGAAGCGCGCGTTCAAGCTCGACCGTCCGCTCCAGCAGATGCTCTTGCGATATGATATTGTCGTCATAATGGATTTGCAGCGATCTTATGCCGGGCGTCAGATCGATGACGCCGTCTATCGCGGCCGCGAGCAAAGCTTCATGCAGGAGATGCGCGCGAAGGCGCAAGCCAAGATCAAGCGCGAGGGGTCCGAATTCAATCAGCAGATAGCTGTCGCCAGCGCGGCGGCAGCAGACGGCGCCGTCCCCCTCGCCATATTGGCGTAGGACCGGATCGCCAAGCTCCCGCGCGCCGGCCGCATTGGGCGCGGGCCGGAAGCGGACCTTGTCGCCCGGCCGCAACTGGCCCGTCTTCCAGAGATCGTTTTTGACGATCACCACGGGACAGACGAAGCCGCCGAGACTTGGGCCGTCCGGTCCCAAAATGATCGGCATGTCGCCGGTGAAATCCACCGCGCCGATCGCATAGGCATTATCATGGATGTTCGAGGGATGGAGGCCCGCCTCGCCGCCGTCCGGACGCGCAAAGCGGGGCTTTGGCCCGATCAGCCTGACGCCCGTGCGTGCGCTGTTGTAATGCACTTCATAGTCTGTTGCGAACAGCTCCGCTATGTCTTCATCGGTAAAGAAATCCGGCGCGCCATGCGGACCGTAGAGCACATCGATCTCCCACCGATGCGATAGATCCGCACTCGCCTTTTCCTCGCGCGGCGCGGCGACGGCCCCGGCGGCCGCAACCCGCAACACATCGCCGGTACGAAGCGTCCCCGCCGCATGGCCGCCGAATTTGCCGAGCGCGAAGGTCGCCTTCGAACCGAGATAATCGGGCGCCTCAAAGCCGTTGCGGATCGCAAGATAGGTCCGGTTGCCGGCGCCCGCCACCGCGCCGAGAGTCAACACCTGACCGGCCGCGACGCTGACCGGCGCGTCATAGGCGACCGGGGCGCCGTCCAGCATCGCCGCCATGCGCGCGCCGGTGAGCGCGATCACCGTATCGATGTTGAATTTCAGCGTCGGGCCGCGCAGGGTGAGTTCGAGCCCGGCGGCGCCTTCGAGATTGCCAACGATCCTGTTGGCCAGCCGAAAATGCCAGTCATCCATCGGCCCGGATGGCGGCACGCCGACATTCCAGTAGCCAAGCCGCCCGGGCCAATCCTGAACGCTCGACAGCGTGCCGCCCGCCAGCACATCGACCGTACGCGGCGTAAAGGTAAATTCACCGAGCGTCTTCGTAATCATCTCGCCGCTGCGGAAAGCCGGCAGGTCGAGGATCGCCGCAAGATAGGAGAGATTGCTCTCGATGCCGGAGATATCGCTCGCAAGCAGCGCACGGGACAGGTTGTCGATCGCCTCCTCACGCGTCGCGCCGGCGGCGATGACTTTCGCCAGCAGAGGATCATAATAGGGCGAGACTTCGACCCCGGTCTCGATCCAGCCGTCGATGCGGACATCCTCCGGAAATTTTACCCGCGTGAGGAGGCCCGTCGACGGCCGAAAGTCCTTCGACGCGTCCTCGGCGTAGACGCGCGCCTCGATCGCCGCGCCCTTGGCCTGCAGGCCGCTCTGCGCTGGCAGGGTGAAGTCACCAGCCGCCTGACGCACCATCCATTCGACCAGATCGACGCCGAATATCATTTCGGTTACGCAATGCTCGACCTGCAGTCTTGTGTTGACTTCGAGAAAATAGAATTTTTGCTGATCCGCGTCATATATGAATTCGACGGTGCCGGCGGATTCATAATTGACCGCCTGACCGAGCGCGATCGCGGCCTCGCGGAGCGCGGCGCGGTTCACGTCCGTCAGGCCGGGGGCAGGGGTCTCCTCGATAACTTTCTGGTTGCGCCGTTGCAGCGAGCAATCGCGCTCGCCGAGAGCGACGACGCCGCCTCTTCCATCGCCAAAGATCTGCACCTCGACATGGCGCGCGCGCGCGATGAATTTTTCCAGATAAACACGATTGTCGCCGAAATTATTCGCCCCCAGCCGCCGCACCGAATCAAATCGCGTCGCCAACTCATCCGGACCAAAACAGAGCTGCATGCCGATGCCGCCGCCGCCGGCGGTGCTTTTCAACATCACCGGATAGCCGATACGCTCGGCTTCCTTCAGCGCCTCTTCAGCTGAGCTGAGCAGCCCGCTCCCTGGCAGCAGCGGCGTGTTGGCCCGCTGCGCCACCTCGCGCGCGCTATGCTTGAGGCCGAAAGAGCGCATATGCTGCGGTTGAGGGCCGATAAATTTGATGCCTTCCGCCGCCAGCCTTTCGGCGAAGTCCGGATTCTCGCTCAAGAACCCATAGCCCGGATGCACCGCCTCGGCGCCCGTCGCCTTGCAGGCGGCGATGACCGCCTCGACATTGAGATAGCTTTGCGCGGGAGGCGAAGGACCGAGCCTTGCCTGTTCGTCCGCCGCAAGCACGGTCGGCGAGAAACGATCGGCGTCGGAGTAAACAGCGACGGAGCCGACGCCCATCCCGCGCAAGGTGCGCACGACGCGGCCGACAATCTCGCCTCTGTTGGCGATCAGAACTTTCCTGAACATTTCCTCACCCTTCCGCGCAATCATAGATGACGACGCGGATCGGCGTCGGGTTGAAGCCATTGCACGGATTGTTGACCTGCGGGCAGTTCGAGAACAGGCACAGCACATCCATCTCGGCCTTGAGGTCGACATAACCGCCCGGAGCCGAGACGCCATCGACAATGGCGAGCTCGCCGCTTGGCTCGATCGGCACATTCATGAAGAAGTTGATGTTGCTCACCAGATCGCGCTTGCCCATGCCATATTTGCCGATTTCCAGCGCAAAATTCTCGCGGCAGGCGTGCATATATTTCGTGTGATGACCGAAGCGCACCGTGTTGCTCTCGCAGCTGCACGCGCCCGCCGAGGTGTCATGCAGGCCGCAGCTGTCGCCAACCACTGTCAGCATGAGATTGCCCTCATTCGAGATAAGCTTGGAGCCGAGGCCGATATAGGCCGAGCCCTGCTCGCGCAGCGTATCCTGCGCGCTGTAGCGCTCCTCGAAATGGTCGGCGCGGTAGAACAGCGCGTCGACGGCCTGCTGGCCTTCGAGATCAATGATGCGCAGGATCTGGCCTTTCTTCAGAAAGCCGGACCAGGGCGCCCGCGCGGGCACGATTTCATCGAAGATCGCCGTCGCGCGATCGACCGAAAAGGCGTCATTTCCCATGATAGTCATCCTTTGATCGGACGTCAGACGCCAAACAGCGCGTCGTTGTTTTCAAATCCGCGAGCGCCTTCTTCGCTCGCCGTGCGGCAGGAATCATTTGCGTCGGCTTGCGCCCCGCGCCAGACGGTCGCCTCGATTTCGCCCGGCGCATAATCGGGACGCGGATCGTAGGGATGCGGACAATTGGAGAGAGCGACCAGCAGATTCATCTCGGCCCGAAGCTCAACGAAGTCTCCCGCCTGCGCGTCCTGGCCTGACCAACCGAGCTTGCCTTCGCCGTCGGTGCGCACCGGCGCGAAAAAGGTGAGGCAGGGCATGATGTCGCGACGGGTCAGGCCGAGCTTTGCAGCGGCGAGACAGAAATTGTCGCGCGTATTGCGATAGCCGGCGCCATAGCGTCGATCGGTCGTCGCCTTCGTGCCGCCGCCAACGAGGAAATCATGGCCCGCGCCGCTATCTTCGACAATCGAGGCGAGCACGCGCCCCATGTCGGAAAAAAGCACATAGCCCTTGCCAAGCAGCGCGTTCCACTGGATTTTTACAGTGTCGCCGGCGTTGTAGCGCTCGCTCACATCATCGGCGTTCCATATCAGGATCGAGGCTGCGGCGCGGCCTGTTTTGTTGACGATGCGCAGCGTCTCGCCGCGCCCGATCTTACGCGTCGAGTACCAGCCGTCGGGAATCTGTTCGCGCCAGACGATCTCGGCGTCGTCAAGCGGCCGCAGCGCGGAAGGCACGCGTTCGCGTGGAGCGTGCAGCCGCTCCGCGGCGTTGCTTTTCAGTTCAAGGTAACGCGCCCTATGTTGTTCGGGCGTTGAAGCGTCCAACAGGCTCATGGGTTCATCCATACTGGTGAGCGCCAGGTCGTCCCGGCCGTTGAGGATCAGATCGCCGGGCCGTCCCGGCGACATGCGTTGGCTCAGCGAGCGGGCGTCTTCTTTCCCGCCGGCGTCGCCCAGGCCGCGTGTTTGGGCGGCCAGACGTCGATGTCGCGCGTAATCGTCGCGCCGAAGCGATCGGGCTCCAGCGCGCTATTTTCCTTGCGCTCGAATACAAGCACCCTCGTGCCAAGGCGAAACGCCTCGCTGAGATCATGCGTGACCATGACGACCGTCATTTTTGTTTCCTTCCACAGCCGCAGCATCAAGACATGGATATCCGCCTTGATGCCGGGATCGAGCGCGCCGAAGGGTTCGTCGAGCAACAGGATTTTGGGACGCGTGATCAGCGCCTGCGCCAGCGCAAGACGCTGCTGCATGCCGCCGGAAAGCTGCGCCGGATATTTGGACGCCGCTCCCGTCAGCCCGACTTCCGCGAGCAGGGCGTCAGCCTCCTCGATCGCCTTGCGCCTTGCCTTCCCGTAAAGCATTCCGAGGAACTTCGACTGGGCGAACTCCTTGCCGAGCAGCACATTCTCCGTGACCGTCAGATGCGGAAACACCGAATAGCGCTGGAACACAACGCCGCGATCGACCGTCGGCTCTGGCGCGAGCGGCGCGCCGTCGATGAGAATGCGGCCGCGCGTGGGCGTCTCCTCGCTGAGCAGCATCCGCAAAAACGTCGTCTTGCCGCATCCAGAAGGGCCGACAAGAGCGACGAAGGATTGCGGCGCAATCTCGAGCGAAATCTTTTCAAGGACGACCTTGCCTTCATATTCCTTCCAGACATTCTGCAGGCTGATGGTCGTCATTTTGCGCGCGCCCCCGCGAACCAGGGATAGAGGCCGCTCTGCAGCCGCCTCAGGATCAAGTCGAACAGGAAGGCGAGGAAGGTGATCCAGGCGACGTAAGGCAAGATCACATCCATTGCGAGATAGCGCCGCATCAGAAAGATGCGAAAGCCAAGACCGCTCTCGGAGGCGATCGCCTCCGCCGCGATGAGATAAAGCCACGCCGCTCCGAGCGACAAACGCACGGAGTCAATGAGCCGTGGCATCATCTGCGGCGCGACGACGCGCGCGAGAATCTGCCAGGTGGTCGCGCCGAGAGTCTGAGCCTTGATCAGTTGCTCGGCCGGAAGCTCGCTCACCCGTAACGCCAGATCGCGCGTCATGAAGGGCGCAATGCCAATCACGATCAACACGATTTTTGAAGCCTCGCCCAGCCCGAACATGATGAACAAAATAGGCAAGATCGCCAAAGGCGGGATCATCGACAACACCGCAATGAACGGCGTCAGCAACACACGCAGATAGGGCAACAACCCCACCGTGAGGCCGATCACGCAGCTTGTCACGGTGGCGATCGCAAGGCCGGCGCAAAGGCGCGTGAGGCTCGCCAGCGTATCGCTCCATAATAGATATTCCCCCGTCCGCTTGTCGGGGGAGAAAGCGACCCGCCGCACGGCCCCGACAAGAGCGTCGAGGCCAGGCAGCAGCTTGTCGTCCGGATTGCCGGCGTGCCGGAGCGCCGAGCCGATCGTGTAGGCGAGGATCAACAAGATGAAGGGGATCGCGGGGAGCAGGAGATTTGCTCCCCGGCCGGGGCGAAGCGAGAGCAGTCGCATCGCCGGCTAGTTCTTCGCGGCCGCGGCGGCCGAGTCCATATAGGTGGTGACGAATCGCAAGCCGATCTTGTTCGGGTCGCCAAACACGGAGCCGTCAGGGAATTTTACGCCGATGACTTCAGCGCTTTTGGCGTTATCGCCCAGCAATCCGTGCTCGAACAGAAACTCATTGACGAGCTTTGTCGTCTTCGGCAACGCCGCGCCCTTGGCGAAGGCCATGGCGTCGCCCGGCGTGAAGAACATGCGCGTCGTCTTGAGTTGCGATTCAAACCCGGCGAGATCCGTGCCGGAGGCCTTGCCCATCGCTTCGCGCGCGGCCTCGCCGGCGGGCGTGTTGGCGCTCATGATCGCCATGGTTTCATACCAGATCCCGGCCAGCGCCTTGCCGAAATCCGGGTTGTCTTCCAGCGTCTTGGTGTTGGCGATGGCAAGGTCCATGATCTCGCCCGGAATCTGGCTCGAGTTGAAGACGTTGTGCGCGTCCTTGCGCTTGAGGATTTCCGAGACGATCGGATTCCAGGTTGTGACGGCTGTAACGTCCGGCGTCGCGAAAGCGGCGGCGATATCGGCGTCGGAGGTGTTGACGACCGTCACATCGCGCTCCTTGAGGCCGATCGAGTCGAGCGCCCGCGCGAGCAGATAATGCGACACCGAGAACTGGACGAGATTGATCTTCTGGCCCTTGACGTCCTTGAGGCTCGTCTTGTCTTTCAAGATGACCGCGTCATTGCCGTTCGAGAAGTCGCCGATAATCACCGCGGTCGAATCTACGCCGCCGACCGCGGGCACAGCCACGGTGTCCATGTTGGTGACGGTCAGGGCGTCGAAGGCGCCGGCAGTGTATTGATTGATCGATTCGACATAATCGTTGAACTGAACGACGTCGATCTTGATGCCGTATTTATCGGCCCATTTCTTGACGATTCCCGTCTCGTCGGCCCATTGCCACGGCATCCAGCCGACATAGATCGACCAGGCGAGCTTGAACTCTTTCTTCGGCGCGGCGAATGCGGCGTCGGCGGCTCCGAAGAGAAGCGCGGCGCTGAGACAAAGGGAAATGAGCTTTTTCGTCGGCAACATCCAATCCTCCATTGTGAGGGGATTGGCGAGACCATTCTGACGCCAATCCCTGACGTCGTTTGGTCTCCCGGGCTTTTGTCCCGCCGTGCCTCCAGCCGATTTCTCCCAGCTGGATCGCAGCTCTCGGACCAGCACCGCAAAAAGCGATCGGAACCCTAGCCGCCTACGTCTGGTTTTAAGCAAGCGAGGCGCCAACCCTGGATTCGCCCATGCGCCGGCCGTTATTCCCTTTAAAACAAGGATGTGGGGGCCTCGAAGGTGCGCCTATCGCTGTCGCCGCTTTCTCCGCCGCCGATAAAATAGTCACCTTGGCGGCAATGCAGTCACGCTTGCCCGAAAATCAGGGGATTTTA
Source organism: Methylocella silvestris (assembly GCF_002891535.1). Classification (GTDB taxonomy): domain Bacteria; phylum Pseudomonadota; class Alphaproteobacteria; order Rhizobiales; family Beijerinckiaceae; genus Methylocapsa; species Methylocapsa silvestris_A. The sequence goes on from NZ_PDZR01000020.1 coordinate 54,983, forward strand.
GCCCTCCGGCCGGACGAACAACCGGGCGTGATTGTTCGCGTCGCGCTGGCGTTCTAGAGTTCGCCGCTCGCCGATCGAGAGCCATGATGAATGGCGCAGGCGGCAGTATTGGAAAGGACGGGAAATGCGCATACTCGTGGTTGGAGCGGGAGCCATTGGCGGCTATTTCGGCGCGCGTCTCTTGAAGGCAGGCCGTGACGTGACCTTCCTGACCCGGCCGAGACGCACGGGGCAGCTGGCGACGACCGGCCTCATCGTCAAAAGCGCGTTCGGCGATATCGATTGGCCCGCCCCGCCAACCATTTCCGCCGAACGGCTGAGCGAAAATTTCGACCTCATTATCCTGTCCTGCAAGGCCTATGATCTCGACGCAGCGATCGAATCCTTCGCGCCCGCTGTCGGGCCGAACAGCTTGATTCTGCCGCTGTTGAACGGCATGCGCCACCTTGATGCGCTCGACGGGAGGTTTGGCGCCGAGCAAGTGCTTGGCGGCCTCTGCTCCATCTCCACGACGCTCGATGATGAGGGCCGGATCCATCATTTCGGCAATTTCCACAATCTGGCTTACGGCGCGCGAAGCGTCGGGCAGGCGGAGCGCATCGCCCCCGTTGCCGCGGCGCTCTCGAACGCCGGCTTCGACGAGCGCCGCAGCGACAAAATCGCGCTGGAAATGTGGGAGAAGTGGACGTTCATCGCCGCCGCTGCGAGCATAACCTGCCTCATGCGCGCCGCCGCCGGCGACATTGCCGCCGCGGGCGCTTCAGACCTTGCCATCGCCATCCTCGATGAATGCGCGGGGATCGCCGCCGACAATGGCTATGCGCCACGGGAGCCGTCGATCATCCGCGGCCGCACCATGCTGACCGCGCCGGGATCGGAATTCGTCGCCTCCATGCTTCGCGACATCGAGCGCGGGGCGCCGATCGAGGCCGACCACATCGTCGGCGATCTTGTGGGGCGGAGCAAAGCCGAACCCGACCCGTTTTCGCTGCTCCGCATCGCCTATGCGCATCTGAAAGCCTATGAGGCGCGGCGCGCGCGTGAATTTCCGAAGACCTAGTTTCAGGCGCGGGAGACAGACAACCATGACCGAATTCTGGAATTATTATCTGGGCGCCCTGCGCAAATATGCGGTTTTCACAGGGCGCGCCTCGCGTGCGGAGTTTTGGGGGTTTGTCCTCATCTATGTCCTGATCTGCATCGCGGCGCTGCTCGTCGATCGCCTGTTTGGGATGAGCGGCGGGGGATCCGGCCTCTTCCTCAGCATCGCCGAGATCGGGCAGCTGCTGCCATTGACCGCCGTTTCGGTGCGGCGGCTGCACGATACCGATCGCACCGGCTGGTGGCAGCTCTTGATGCTCAGCGGCATCGGGCTGGTGCTTCTCATCTTCTTCTATTCGGAGCGCGGCGCCCTTGCACCCAACCGCTTCGGCCTTCCGCCGGCAGGAGCGCCGTCCATCCTTTAAAGCTGGTGCGCCGAGAAGATCACGAACCCTGCGACAGTGTCTAAGGAGCATTCCATGCATATTGCGTTTCTCGGGCTCGGCAACATGGGCAGCGCCATGGTCCGCAATCTTGTGAAAAACGGACATAAAGTCGTCGCCTGGAACCGCAGCCTTGAGCCGACGAAGCCGATCAATGCGCTCGGCGTCGCCATCGAGCGCACGCCCGCCGAGGCCTGCAAGAACGCCGAGATCGCCATCACCATGCTCGCCGACGACGGTGCCGCCGAAGCCGTGACGCTTGGCAAGGACGGGCTGATCGAGGGTCTGGCGGAAGGCGCCGTCCATGTCTCGATGAGCACCATCTCCGTGGCGCTGTCGGAAAAATTTACCGAGGCGCATGCGGCGCGCGGGCAGCTTTATGCGGCCGCGCCGGTGTTCGGCCGGCCCGAGGCCGCGGAAGCGCAAAAGCTTACCGTCGCCGCGGCGGGCAAGCGGCAGACGATCGCGAAAATCCGGCCGGCGCTCGAATCGATCGGCCAGAAAATCTTCGTGATGGGGGAGGAGCCGTCACAGGCCAATCTCGTCAAACTCACGGGCAATTTTCTGATTACCTGTGTCATAGAAAGCCTCGCCGAAGCCTTTGCGCTAACCGCCAAGGGCGGAATTGAAACGCAGAAGGTTTTCGAGCTGTTGACCGAATCGCTCTTTTCCGCGCCGGTCTACAAGACCTATGGCGGGTTGATTCTAGAAGGCAAGTTTTCGCCGCCCGGCTTTAAAATGCCGCTCGGCCAGAAGGACAACCGACTGTTGCAGCAGGCGGCGGAAAAGCTCGAAGTGCCGCTGCCCTTCGCCGCCATTATCCGCGATCGCTTTCTCGCCGCCAGAGCCAATGGCGACAGCGAACTCGACTGGTCTGCGATCGCCAAACGCGCCGCGGAGGACGCGGGGTTCGAGGTGAAGTGAGGAGGGGCCGTTGAGGGCGCGCGGGAGCCAAGGAGCACCACGATGCACAACTTCGGCCCCTGTCGGATCCGGCGACGCCCGATCGTCCTTCGGACTTTGCCAGCAAAGGAGCGTCCAATGCCCTATGTCGATGGTTTCGTTCTCGCCGTGCCGAAAGAGAAAATCGAAGACTATAAGAAGGCGGCTCAGACCGCCGGCGCGCTCTGGAAGGAATATGGCGCCCTCGCCTTCATCGAATGCGTCGCTGACGACGTGCCCTATGGCGAACTCACCTCCTTTCCGCGCGCTGTGCAGGCCAAGGAGGATGAAACGGTCGTGTTTTCCTGGATCTTGTATGAGTCCCGCGATCAGCGTGACGCAATCAACGCCAAGGTGATGGCCGACCCGCGGCTGAAAGAAACCATGGTCAATCCGCCCTTTGACGCCAAGCGCATGATTTATGGCGGATTCCAAACGCTGTTGGAGATTTAGCGGGGCGGGGGCCTCAGGCGATCCGTCCCGGAATAGGCGCTCCGCTTACACCCGCCGCTCGCCGTTCAAGTTGAGCGGGGCGCGTTTGCGTTCGGCTGCGAGTCGTCGGCAGAGCGAAATATCTCGCTCACTGACGCTGGACGACGATGGCCCATACGGGTGTCGACATGCGGGCTTCTTATTGGAATGGTACGCGGGGGAAGCGGTTCGCGGGGAACACGCGGAAGCTGCTTTGCCGGCGTCGCTCGCGGAAAAATCCGCCCCCGTAAAATCTTCCGGCCAAAGCCTTTTATGATTTGACATCAGAAGCCGCAGGTTGATTATCTTACATTAAAATATGAGGGGGGCTTGCTTGTGCGCAACCGGACTCTAGACGCTCTAACGGTACTCCTGCCTGCCGGCGCTCTCGGCGTCTCTGTGGCGCTGGCCGCGGTTCGCGCCGAGGCGCTTCCCGTTTCAGGCCAGTCCGCCGCCGCCGGCGCTGTCGGCTCCGACGAAGGCATCGCGGCGCGGCTCAAAGCGATTCGCAATGGCGTTTCGCAAATCATCGGCGATCAGCCGGACCAGCAGCAAAATATGGTCGAAGGCTACCCGAACGTTCTCAAGGCGTGGTGGGGCAACGGCTGGCGACGCGGATGGCGCAACGGCGGCTGGCATCCCTGGCGCAACGGCGGCTGGGGCTGGCGCAACGGCGGCTGGGCGCCCTGGCGCAATGGCTGGCGTAACGGCGGCTGGAGGAATTGGCGCAACTGGTAACCCCACGCCGGGGCCTGGAGAGCGCCATGCTGAATCCGCTGCCAACTGGCCGGCCTGCGCCGATGATCGAAACGGTGGTGGTGCAGCCGACCCCGTTCTGCAACATCAACTGCCGCTATTGCTATTTGCCGGACCGCAATCAGAAGGCGCAGATGGAGCTGAGCGTGATCACCACGCTCTTTTCCAAGATCTTCGCCTCGGGCTGGGCTGCGGACCAACTGACCGTCATTTGGCACGCCGGCGAGCCGCTCGTGCTGCCGGTTTCCTATTATGAGACCGCCTTCCAGGCGATCGAGGCGCTGCGCCCGCCCGAGATCGTCGTTCGCCATGCGATCCAGACCAATGGCATGCTGCTCACGCCGGATTGGTGCGCGCTGTTCAAGCAATGGGACGTCGGAGTCGGCGTCAGCATCGACGGCCCGCAGGCATTGCACGACGCCAATCGCGTGACGCGCTCCGGACGCGGCACCTTCGCGCAAACCATCGCCGGCCTGCGGCTGCTGCGGCGGGAGAATGTGCAGTTCCATGTCATCTCCGTGCTGTCGGCGGAGAGCTTGCAGTCGCCTGAAGCGATGCTTGATTTCTATCTTGCCGAAGGCGTCGAGGACATTTGCTTCAATGTGGAGGAATCGGAAGGCGATCACGTCTCCGGCCTCTTCGCCGCCGCCGACACGCCGCGCCGCTTCCGTGAATTCCTCAGCCGCTTCTGGACGCTCGCGCGCCAAAGCGGGCGGGTGCGATTCATCCGCGAGATCGACGACATGCTGGAGCGGATATTCCGGCCCGAGAGCTGCGGCATGGGCAATGCGCAGGTCGAGCCCTTCAGCATGCTGAATGTCGGCTGTGACGGGTCGACGTCGAGCTTTTCGCCGGAGCTGCTCGGCCTCAAGAACGCGGCCTATAATGACTTCATCGTCGGCAATATTTTGACGGACTCGCTTGAGGCCATGCTGGCCGGCGAAGCGATGACGGCGATGACGCGCGACATCGCGGCGGGCGTTGAGATCTGCCGCCGATCCTGCGAATATTTTTCGGTCTGCGGTGGCGGCGCGCCCGTCAACAAACTTTCAGAAAATGGCGGTTTTTCAAGCGGCGCCACGTCGTTTTGCAAATTGACCGAAATGATCCCCGCCGATCTCGCGCTGGCGGCCTTCGACCAGCTCGAGCGCACAATGGGCGAACAGGCGCCGCCCACGACCGACATCGCGGCATTGGCGGCGGCCAAGTGACGTGCGCCGTTTGCGGCTCCAGTGCTGAGTTTGCCGGAGCCCGTCCCCGGTGGAGAGCCGGGCTCTGTCTAGCTTTCAGTTAGCCGGCGTCCGAGCCCACAAGCTCCGGAAAACCTCAATTCGGACAAAGCCGAGCTCCGCATCACGAATTTCGTGATGCGTTTTCTCTCGAGACTGAGGCGCCAAGCCCTAGCGGGCGTTAATGCCTGCGCAGACGGTGCGTCGGATAGGCGAGGCGGAACTGGAGATCATTCCAAAAGTCGGCCTCGGCGATGTCGATCGTCCGCACCTCGGCCTTTTGGGGCTCCGCCTTCTCGGTATGAAGGTCAGCCCAAAGATCAAAGATAGGGGCCTCGACGACTGCTGTATTGTCTCCAGCCTGCGTGCGCGCAGCGCGGCGGCTGGCGAATTGCGAGAAGTTGATCAGTTCCATAACTTAGCCTTATCATCCGAAATCGGCGCCGATGAGCGGATTGCGCTTAAAAAATCGGCCAAATCCGCCGTCTCATGACGAATTTGGCGATAGAATACACGATTTCAAGCATTTTGTCGCCCCTCGCGACCAATGGCGCATATCCAGGCTCCAAATCTTCGCGCCTCGGCCATCCTCCGCGAGATCCAAAAGACGCACAGCTAATGCTTGCGCACGGGCGCGAAACGGGGATCGGCGGTCTCATTCGCCTTCAGCATGGCCGCGATCTTGCGGGCAGGCACCGGGGGGCTGAAGTAAAAGCCCCGCATTTCCGTGCAGCCTTCGGCGCGAAGCCAGGCGAGTTGCTCGCTCGTCTCAACGCCCTCCGCCGTCGTCGCGACCCCAAGGCTGGAGCCAAGGCCGGCGACCGCGCGCACGATCGCCATGGAGCCGCCGCCATTGCCGAGTTCGCTCACAAAGGAACGGTCGATTTTGATTTTGTCGAAAGGGAAGGCCCGCAAATAGCTGAGGCTCGAATAGCCGGTGCCAAAATCATCCGTCGAGACGCTGACTCCGAGACCGCGCAGCCGGTGCAGGGTCGCGAGATTGGCTTCGCTCTCCACCAGCAGGATGGATTCGGTAATCTCGAGCTCAAGCCTTGAGGCGGGCAGCCCGGAATGGGCGAGCGCGGTCAGCACCGAATGGATCAGATTGCCGCTCTTGAATTGCACCGACGACAGATTGACCGCGACCTTGAGGTGGTTCGGCCATTTTGCAGCCTCGGCGCAAGCCTGGCGCAGCGCCCATTCGCCGAGCGGCACGATCAGTCCCGTCTCTTCGGCAAGGCCAATGAAGGCGGCCGGCGGAACCATGCCGCGGATCGGATGACGCCAGCGCAGCAGCGCCTCGAAACCGGTGATGGCGCCCGTCTGCAAGGCGACAAGAGGTTGATAATAGAGATCAAACTCGCTGGCCGCGAGGGCATGGCGCAGGTCGACTTCAAGCCGCCGCCGCGCCTGCGCCCGCGCGTCCATCTCGGGCTCGAAGAAGCGGCAGGCGCGCCGCCCCTCCTCCTTGGCGCGGTATAACGCCATATCCGCGTTTTTGAGAAGCAGATCCGAATCGCGCCCGTCGCCCGGCGCCATCGCAACGCCTATGCTGGTTCCGATTTCGACAGAATGGCCCTGGATCACATAGGGCCGGCTCACCACATCCGCGGCCAAAGAGGCGAGTTTGCTGGCCTCATCGGGTCCGCTGAGGCCGCCGCACAGGAAAGCAAATTCGTCGCCGCCAAACCGCGCCAGCATATCGCCTGGGCGCAGGCAGGCGCGCAGCCGGTCCGCGACAGCGCGCAAAAGCGCGTCGCCGACCCTGTGGCCAAGCGTGTCGTTGATCGCCTTGAACTGGTCGAGATCGAGATAAAGGATGGCGAGTTCATCCTGCTCGCAATTGAGGCGCGCCAGGGCCTCGTCGAGCCTTATGCGGAAGAGCGCGCGATTGGGAAGATCGGTCAGCGCGTCATGATGCTCAAGATGGGCCAGCCGGGTCTCGGCGCGCTGCTTTTCGGTCACGTCTATGATGGTGACAAGATTTGCCTGACGATCGCGAAAGGTGATCGCGCGGGAGTGTACGATGACGTCGATCATGCTGCGGTCGGATCTGAGGTGACGGCCGATGCGCTGGTTCGACGCGCTTTCGCGATCGCGCTGTGCAAAGGCCCGCACATCTTCCCAATCCGCCTCCGGCGTAATGTCGAAAGCCGTCATGGCCAGCAACGCCGAAGCCGAAAATCCCCACAGCGCGGCGGCCGCGTCGTTGACGACGAGAAATCGTAGCGACTCCGGATCGCATAAGGCTGTCGGCATGGGGCTGCCGTGGAACAACAGCCGGAATGACTCTTGAAGCATGGGATCCTGATCGGGGGGAAGCGTGGCTGACGGGCGAAGAGCGGCGCGGCACATATGGCTAAGCACCTCGAATTCCTGCGCGCGCGGCGATGGTTGAATGAGAGCGCACTTTTGCAGCCGCGCACGAGCCGTCCCGGTCTTGGCGGGAACCGCGCTCGCGTCAGGCGGCGGGGCCTTTCCGATCGGGTCGGGATCGAGCGTAAGTTTCCTCGTCGGCGCCGGCATCAAATTGCTCCCTTGCGCATTCGTTCGACGAAACTTGTCAGATGAAAATTGCCTTCCACTGTCTGAGATCAATCGCATTTTAATACGATCCGAGCCCCAGAGTGTCGCAGGCGCCTCATATGGCGCGCCGAGGCGATATCGACTATGGCTTTATATATCGACAAATGCTTGCGCGAGGCTTGGCGCCCCTCTTATTTTAGAATACTTCTAGGAATAAGGTGGCCATCGCCGCCAGCCTCGCGCTCGACGCAGCTGAAATTTAGGGAGTCTTAATATGAAGGGTGACGAGAGAGTCATCGACTATTTAAATCGCAGCCTGCGCAGCGAACTGACGGCGATCAATCAATATTGGCTGCATTTCCGCATCCTGGACAATTGGGGCTTCAAGGATCTCGCCAAGCAATGGCGCGAGGAATCCATCGAAGAGATGCGCCACGCTGACAAGATCACCGCGCGCATTCTGTTCCTTGAGGGATTCCCGAACATGCAGGTTCTGGATCCGCTGCGCATCGGCCAGTCGGTCGAGGAGATCTTGTCCTGCGATCTCGCCGCCGAGCTCGGCGCCCGCGAACTCTACACCGAAGCGGCCGAATATTGCATCACCGTGCATGACCGCGTGACGAAGGAGCTTTACGACGCACTTCTGATCGACGAGGAACATCATATCGACTTCCTCGAGACGCAGCAGGAGTTGATTCGGCAGGTCGGCGTGCAGCTCTACAGCCAGAAACACATCGGTAAGCTGTCGGAAGATTTGTAGTCTTTATATACGCCGCGCCGCTGGAACGGCGCGGCCCTGCGGGGTGGCCGCCTTGGAGCAAAAGCCGATCCAACCGGAACGGACTTTTGCTTCAACCCATTGTTTCAACGCATCCGTGATTCCCTTTGGCCGGTTGCATCGCAACGGGCGTAAAGGCTGAAGCCTGAACATCGTCTGGCGGGGATGCGGCCTTCGTTATCCGATGCCCCGAAGGCGTTGCGGGCGACGGCTCACGCAGACCAGAGCAGATCTTCCATCGGCCCGTCGGGCGTTTGCCTGTCTGCCGGAGGCGCGTTGACGCTTGCGAGGACGGCGCGATGGATGTCGCGCTCAACGGCCATCGTATAGAATGCGCTCACGAGATCGCCAACCCTGCCGCAAACCCGCTCTTCCTGATCTTCCGTTGCAAATTCGCCCGGCGCTACCCCCGCGCCGATCGATTGGACAAGATCGCGGAGCGTTTCATTGACCAACTCCATCGCCAAAATATTGCTTTGCGCATTGCCCAAAACGGCGCCGAACTCTGCGGCGTCCTTCGTCAGTTCGGCGAGGCCGCCGCTGAGGCGAAGATTGCTCTGGCGCAGCTGATCAAGAACCGTGCGCAGCGTCGCGTCGATGGCGGCGATCTGGCCCCCGCCTTGGCTCTGCGTGCGATCGAGACCCTTCGTCGCCTGTTGCAGCAGAGCGACGACCGGCGCGAGCTGCTTGCCCTCATCCGATATATGCCGGGCGACATCCTTCAGTTCCTGCGCGATGACGATCAGCCCGCGCCCCTCTGCGCCGAGCCTCGCTGCTTTGAGACCGGAATTGACGCCAATGCGGGAAATGTCGCGGATGATCGCGTTCAACGCCTCGATGGTTTCGTCGAACTCGCTCATCATCACGCCAACAGCCCGGGCGACGCGATCGACCGGCGCGCGCGCCGCCTCGCACTTGCGCGTCAGCTCCGCCGCTTCGCAGAGAGTTCTCTGCAGCGACTCGAGGAAAGACGAGGCGCCGTCCGCGTCATCGCCGATCAGCCCTCGGCCGAGTTCGACCAACGCCTGAGTGTCCCGTCCAACACGGTTGAGCGCGGCGGAGATGGTCGCAAGATCGCGGCCCAGATCTTTCGCGGCGCCGCCAAGCTGGGCAGTCTCGAGACGGATCAGCAGATTGGCCGTTTGCGCATCGTCATCGTGTTCGCTCGACGCCGCCAACACGTGCGGGGCGAGCTCCAGGCCCGCGCCGACATGCTCGAGCCGCTGACGGGCGCTGTCGCCCCCTTGCAGCGAGACGATCGCGCGGCCGACGGCGAGCGATAATTCGCGCGCGCGCGTTGCGGCCTGCCCGGTAAAGCTGGCGCTGCGCGCGCATCGCCCCTGAAGCGCCGCGCAGACGCCGGTGAGCTCCTGCGCCGATCGCGTCAACTCGCCCCGATAGCCGCGTCCGAAATCACCCTGCGCTTTCGTTGCCGAGTCGCGCACCAGACTTGCCTCGATCGCGAAGATCTCGTCGCCGATTCCAAGCATCAGAACCTGCGCGGCCTCATGCCGTGCGGACTGGTTGTTGAGGGCGTTGTCTTGCATCAGGCGGCCTCGCTACGTAGAGACTCGATCCCGGCCTGGCCGGCGGAGATGATCTGCGCGACGTCAAGGATCAGCGCGGCGCGGCCGTCGCCGAGTATCGTCGCGCCCGAGAAAATGGAGACGTTGGAATGGAGCTTCGACAGCGATTTGATCACTGTCTGATGACTGCCGATGATCTGATCGACGACGAGGCCGACGCGCATTTCGCCGGTTGATATGATGATGACCTTTTGATGTAGATCTGGCGCGCTCTCTGATCTGAACATTTCGCGCAGACGAAGGAACGGAATGAGATCGCCGCGAATGCTGAGGAAGCTGCGCTCGCCGCCGCCGGACGCCCCGGAACCGGAGAGCTCTACGCATTCCTCGACCGCGGCCAGAGGAATGACATAGCGCTCGATCCCTACCCGCACGAGCAGGCCTTCGATGATGGCGAGCGTCAACGGCAGACGCAGCGTGATCTGTGTGCCCTTGCCGAAATTCGTCGCAATGTCGATCGAGCCGCGCATCGATTCGATCATGCGTTTGACCACATCCATGCCGACGCCGCGTCCCGACAGGGCGGAAAGGGCCTTCGCCGTCGAAAAGCCCGGGTGAAACAGGAACTGGTAGATCTCCTGTTCGCTCGCCGGAGCGCCGGGCGCGATGAGGCCCTGCTCCTCCGCCTTGGCGCGGATGCGCGCCACATCAAGACCGCCTCCGTCGTCGCAGACGCGGATCAGCATCTGCGCGCCGACATGCGAGGCGGATAATTCGATGGTTCCTTGCGCCGGTTTACCGGCGGCGGAGCGGCGCTCCGCGTCCTCCACCCCATGGTCGATGGCGTTGCGGATCAGATGGACGAGCGGATCGGCGAGGCGTTCGATCAGCGTCTTGTCGAGTTCCGTGTCCTCGCCTGAGGTAATGAATTCGACCGGCTTGCCGAGATCGCGCGACAGATCATGCACCAGCCGGCGGAAGCGACCGAACAGCGAACCCATCGGCACCATCCGCGCGCCCATGGTCGTATCGCGGAGCGCCGCCGCCAACCGCTCGATATCTTCAGAAACAGCCTTGATCGCAAGGTCGGACCCTGTCGCCGCGAGCTGGCTGAGACGCGCCTGCGCGATCACCAGTTCACCGACGCGGTCCATAAGCTGATCGAGGCGCGCGGCCGGAACCCGCACGGTGGTCGAGGCGCGATCATCAACGCGCCGGGCCGGCTCGCGTCTCGGATCGGCCTCGGAGCCGGGCAGGCTCTGCGCCGCTTCGACCGGCGTCGAAGCCGCCACGCCGGTTTGCTCGTCCATCGGCAAGTCAAGCGCTAACCCTTGCGCTGTCTCGCCTGGCTGTTGCATGAGCGGCGCGAGGGTCAGATCCATGCTGTCGCGAACGAAGACGAAAACATCCTCGATCGCCTCGCCGCCGCAATCGCTGACGAGCTCAACGCGCCATTGAATATAGAGCTGCTCCGGGTCGAGCGCGTCAATCTCCGGCAGACGGTCGACGCTGGGCGTTACGACGCATGCTCCGAGCCGGCGCAAATCATCGAGCAGATTGAGCGGATCGGTTCCGTTGCGCAGAATGTCAGGCTCGAAGGCGACGCCCATGCGCCAGCCGGCGGCGGCCGGGTCAGCGAGACCCGCCGCTTGGACCTTTGCCTCGCCGTCGCCGCGGCTGGCAGTCTGCGCCCCCGCGCCAACGCCGCAACCGGTGTCGATGACGCGCTTCAGATCGTCGATCACGGAGGCGCCGATGACGGCGTCGGTCGACTCCGGACTTTCGATCAGCGCCCGGATGTAATCCTTGGCGGCCAGCGCGACGGTGACAAGATCGTCGCTCGGCTCGGCTTTGCCTTTGCGCACGAGATCGAAGGCCGTCTCAAAATCATGGGTGAAGGCCGCGACCTGATCGAAGCCGAACATGGAGCCCGACCCCTTGATGGTGTGCAGGGCCCGGAAGGCGGCGTCGATGAGATCACGGTCCTGCGGTCTTTGACCAAGATCGAGAAGCGTCGTTTCGAGAGCGTCGAGAAGCTCCGCCGCCTCCTGGCGGAAAGCCTCGACCGGATCCAGACAGTCGGTCATTTGCGGACCAGCTTGTTGACGATGGAGAGAAGTTGGTCGGCGTTGAACGGCTTCGTCAGCCACCCTGTGGCCCCGGCCGCTTTCGCTTCCTGTTTCATGGCGGGATCTGACTCGGTTGTCAGAAACACGATCGGGACGCCGACGCAGGCAGCCGCGGCGCGCAGCGCCTTGATCATGGCGAGTCCGTTCATCCGCGGCATGTTGAGATCGGTGATGACGAGATCGATCTTTTGCGACTTTGCCCTGGCGAGACCCTCTTCGCCGTCGGCGGCTTCGACGATCGTGTGGCCGGCAGGACCGAGCGTCACCTTGATCATTGTGCGTATGCTGGCCGAATCATCGACCGTCAGAATGGTGGACATGGGCGCGCTTCCTCAGAAGATGTGGCCGGCGACGGCGTCGAAGCGAAATCCGCCCCGCGTCGCGAGCAAGCCAACGACGCCGGCAGGATCGACGATGCGGAAATCAAGACCGCGGTTGAAAAACGTTGTCTGGCTGGACAGAAGAAGCTGAAGTAGGCTGACATCAGCCCGTTCGACGCCGCGGCAATCAACAGTGACGGCGGCGCCTCTATCGAATGCGTCACGGAGATCGCGATGGAGCGCTCGGGCATTGGCGATGTTGCAATCGCCATCAAGGCAAAGCATGTGAATCGAAGACATGGCGGACGCCGCTTGTTAAAATAAGCGCTGATTTGGCGCTGCATCTTTGTAGCCGACGCGCCGCAACAACTTTCTAGACTAATGATTCAAATTGTCGGGGCTCATGCGGAATCGGCTGGAGTCGCCTTCGCAATCCGTTTGACGATGCCCCAGCCGCTAACCAGGCCGGGCTGGATTGCGGGGTTTGGCGGTGGTTATCCGGAGGGGGCGCCGAGCGGTGGAGCGGATCCGTTGCAGCTCACAAGCGGCGCGAGAGAGTTTTCCGTCGAGCAGGGCTTTGGAAGGATGAAAGCCGACTACCAAGCGCTACACGCCATTCCATACAATTTGACACACCCGTGCTCATCGGCAGGGGAAGGTCGCGATCCTGTGGCCGTGACCGACAGACAGGCGTTCTCCTGCAGCAGCCGGCAGGATCGATGCGGCAAGGAATTATAATATGATAGTTGTCATGTAGAGAGCTTTCCGATCACAGGGAAACAATGTGATCGACAAGAAATCGCTCCGTTGCGCGACGCTCATTGTGGGTCAAGGCGTCGCACGACGGCGTCAAGCTGCTCCAGCGTCAGATAGGCGATGCGTAGCTCGCCGCGTTCGCCGGCGCCCGCGATCGTCACCTTGAGGCCGAGCGCCGTCGTAAGCGCCAATTCAAGCGCGCGCGTGTTGGGATCCTTCTCGGCCTTGCGCGGGCCGCCGCGCCTTGCTGTATCGCCCTTTTCCTGCAGCAGGCGCTCGACGTCGCGGACGCTCAAGCCCTCGGCGACGATGCGCTCGGCGACCTGATCCGGCTCGTCGATCATCAACAGCGCGCGGGCGTGGCCGGCGGAGAGGCGCCCTTCAGCAAGGAGCGCGCGGGTGCGCTCCGGCAGCTTCATGAGCCGCATCGTATTGGCGACATGGCTGCGGCTTTTGCCGATGAGTCGCGCGATGTCTGCATGCGAATAACTGAATTCGGCGCCGAGCCGCTCATAGCCGGCCGCTTCCTCAAGCGCGTTGAGATCGCTGCGCTGGACGTTTTCGATAATCGCAAGTTCGAGCGCCTCGGCGTCGGTCGCCTCGACAACCACGATCGGCACTTCATGCAGACCCGCGCGCTGCGCCGCGCGCCAGCGCCTTTCGCCGGCGATGATTTCATAGGCGTCGACGAGATTTTTCGCCGGCCGCACCAGGATCGGCTGAATGACGCCCTTTTCCCGGATCGAGGCCGCTAGATCCTCAAGCTCGGCCTCATCGAAAATCCGCCGCGGATTGCGTGGATTCGGCCGCAAAAATTCGATCGGCGCCTTCTTCTGGCCGCGCGCGCGGGCCTCGCCCGCAGGCTCCGTCGCCTCGCCGATGAGAGCGGCAAGCCCGCGTCCAAGGCGGGGCCTCGCCTCTTCGGCCGCTTTCGCTTGTTTTATCATCGACGCTCTCCCCTTTTACCAATTTTTGAAGAAGGAGCCGCCAGCTCCAAAATACGAATTATAACAGACACTTATAGCAAGACGACGTTAGCGCCGAACCTTAAGCCGCGCGGAAGAGCCGTTCACGCTGGATCACTTCCGAAGCGAGCTTCAGATAGGCTTGGCTCCCGGCGCATTTCAGATCGTAAAGCAGCACGGGCTTGCCATGCGACGGCGCCTCCGAGATACGGACATTGCGCGGAATGACGGTGTCATAAACCTTGTCGCCCATGAAGCTGCGCACATCCGCCACCACCTGTGCGGCGAGACTGTTGCGTGAATCAAACATCGTCAAAACGATGCCATGGATGGTCAAGGCGGGGTTGAGCGTGGAGCGCACCTGGTCAACTGTGGCGAGCAGTTGCGACAGCCCCTCGAGCGCGAAGAATTCGCATTGAAGCGGCACGACGACGCTATCGGCGGCCGTCATCGCATTCATTGTGAGCAGATTCAGCGAGGGTGGGCAATCGACCAGCGCATAGGTGAAGCGCTCGGACGAAGGCTCGCTCTGTTGATCCTCGACGAAGCGCGCAATGGCGTTTTTGAGACGAAGGGCGCGATCCTTGCGGCCGGCGATCTCAAGCTCGACGCCAAGGAGGTCAAGCGTTGAGGGCGCGATGGAGAGACCCGGCACTGCGGTGGGCTGCAACACTTTTTTCAGCGATTCAGCACCCATCATGACGTCATAGGTTGAGACGCGACGGCTGCGGCGCTCGACGCCAAGACCGGTCGAGGCATTGCCCTGCGGATCGAGATCGATGAGGAGAACTTTTTCGCCGATCGCCGCAAGCGCGGTGCCAAGATTAATCGCCGTGGTGGTCTTGCCCACGCCGCCCTTTTGATTGGCGAGAACGAGAACGCGCATTTTGTGCGGTGAAGGAGCCACGGAAACTCCCGCGAAAGAGCAAACAGCCGCGACGCGACCGATTTTTGAGAATGAGCGGCAGATGGGCTTTCAGGCCGCGATCACTCGACGCGGCGTCGCACCAGGATCAGCCGCGCCGAATCAGAGGTCTCGCTCGCCACGCTGGCTATTTGATAATTAGCTGCGGCGCTTATGCCCGTCAATTCCGCCTCGATCTGTTCTCCCTTGGAAAACACGCCGACCGCCCCCTTTTCCAGGAATTTTTCGGCGTAACGCAGCAATTCGGGAAGCGGCGCCAAAGCGCGGGCGCTTACGGCGTCAAAGGGCGCGTCGAGCTTCGGCGCTATGTTCTCGATCCGTCCGCAATGGACGATGGCTCCGGCGCCTGTTTCACGTGAAACAGTGCGCAGGAAAGCGCATTTGCGCTGGTCGGACTCGATCAGGTGCGTCTCCGCATTGGGGTCGTCGGCATAGCGAATCGCCGTGACAAGACCGGGGAAACCTCCACCCGAACCCAAGTCCACCCAACGCCTCGCCTGCGGCGCCGCCGACGACACTTGCAGCGAATCGACAAAATGTCGGATCCAGATGTCATCAAGGGTCGATCTCGCAATGAGATTGATTGAACTCTGCCACTTGCGCAGCAGATCCTCGTAAAGCGCCAGCCGGCGCAACATAACATCAGGGAGCTCAGCCAAGCGCGGATGCAATCCTCGCAAACGAGAGATATTGGCGCGCCCCGTATCCTTTGCTCTGCTCAAATCGAGCCTGCGCCCGCGCGCCTGACGGTCGCGGCCAATAGCGTCATCGCAACCGGGGTCATGCCCTCGATACGGCTTGCCTGCGCCAGGCTGCGGGGCCGAACCTGGCTGAGCCGTCCGCGAATCTCGGTCGAAAGGCCGGTGAGGAGGTCGTAATCGACCGAATCCGGGATAAGCATGGCTTCATCCCGGCGCGCCGCCTCGATATCGCGTTTCTGCCGCGCGAGATAGACCGCATATTTGGCGTCAATTTCGATCTGCTCGGCAATCGTTGGCTCGATCGCCCCGAGTTCGGGCCAAATCGCCTGCAGTTTTGCCATGGATGCGTCTGTGAGAGCCAGAAGCTCAAAAGCGCCGCGACGAACCCCGTCGTGATTGATCTTGACGCCATGCTGCGCCGCCTCATTCGGCGTCAGATTAAAGCGCTCAAGCAAACCGCGCGCATGCTGGAGCGCCGTCATTTTCGCCTGAAAAGCGGATGAACGCTCGGCGCCGACACAACCCCATCTGAGCCCGGAGCCCGTCAAACGCTGATCGGCATTGTCGGCGCGAAGCGATAGCCTGTATTCAGCCCGTGAGGTGAACATCCGATAGGGCTCGCTGACGCCGCGACAGATGAGATCGTCAATCATGACGCCGAGATAGGCCTCTGACCTCTCAAAAACGATGGGCGCGCCGCCGCCCGCCCGCGCGGCAGCGTTCAATCCAGCGGCCAGTCCCTGGGCTGCCGCTTCTTCGTAGCCCGTCGTGCCGTTGATCTGGCCGGCGAGGAAAAGGCCTCCGAGTTTTTTGGTTTCCAGCGTGGGCTTCAATTCGCGCGGATCGATAAAATCATATTCGATCGCATAGCCGGGCTGCAGCACGTTAACGCGCTCCAATCCAGGGATGGTGCGCAGAAAAGCGGCTTGCACCTCCTCCGGCAAGGAGGTCGAAATTCCATTCGGATAAATGGTGTCGTCGTTGAGCCCCTCCGGCTCCAGGAAAATTTGATGCGACTCCCGGTCCTCGAAGCGGACGACCTTGTCTTCGATCGAGGGACAATAGCGTGGCCCGCGTCCGCCGATCGCGCCGGAATAGACCGGCGATTGGCCAATATTCTCCCTTATGACCTTATGCGTCGCAATTGTCGTATGGGTGATGAAGCAATCGATCTGCGGATTGACGATGCGCGCCGTCAAAGTGGAAAAGGGCTGCGGATCAGGGTCGGGCGCCTGACGATCGAGGCCGGCCCAATCGATCGTCCTGCCGTCAAGTCGCGGCGGGGTGCCTGTTTTAAGCCGCCCCATGGCAAAGCCCCGCGCTTCCAGCGTCTCGCCAAGCTGAATCGACGGGCTTTCGCCGATCCGGCCGGCGGCTACCTTGACCTTGCCGCGATGAATCACGCCGCGCAAAAAAGTGCCGGTGGTGATGACAACCGAGCGGCAGCAAAACTCGCGACCATCGCTAGCGACAATTCCCGCGATTTCGCCATCGCGGATCAGGAGATCCGCGGCTTCGCCTTCGAGGACGGACAGATTGGTGGTGTCGGCGAGAGCGGCCTGCATAGCCTTTCGATAAAGCGCCCGGTCAGCCTGGGCGCGCGGGCCCCGGACGGCGGGACCCTTTGCCCGGTTCAGCATCCTGAATTGAATACCTGCAGCGTCAGCGACGCGGCCCATCAGACCATCCAGGGCGTCAATCTCCCGCACAAGATGGCCCTTGCCGAGACCGCCGATGGCCGGATTGCAGGACATGACGCCAATGGTGGCGCGCGAATGGGTAAGCAAGGCCGTTTTTGCGCCCATGCGTGCGGCGGCGGCGGCCGCTTCGCACCCCGCATGGCCGCCGCCGACCACGATCACGTCGAACGCCTCTTGCATGCCGCTTAGCCCTTTGCCCTGTTTCACGTGAAACAGGCCCTATTTTCCGATGCAAAATTTGGAAAAAATATCGCCAAGGACGTCTTCTACATCAACCCGCCCGACGAGTCTCTCCAGCGCGAAAAGAGCCGCCCGCAAATCCTCGGCGATGATCTCCACCGCCAGATCAGGATTGGACTGGATGCGCGCCAAAGCGCCTTCCGCCTCGGCGATCGATTTCCGATGGCGTTCCTGCGTAATGATCCCCTCGTGACCCGCCCCGCCGGCTTGCCCGGCAAAATGCGTCAGCCGATCGAGCAAAATATCGAGATTGAGACCGCTCGCCGCGCTAACGCACAGCCCCACACTGGGCACAGCGTCTGGCGCCAGGTCCGCTTTGGTCGCGATCCGCCAAAGCTCAGGACCGCCAAGCCGCTCGTCAGGCGCCTGACCGTCGCCAATTTCGCTCAGCCAAAGCACAAGATCAGCTTTCTGCGCCCGCGCCAGGGCGCGCGAGACCCCGATTTGCTCAACAGGATCCGCTGTCTCGCGCAGGCCCGCGGTGTCGATCAACAGCGCCGCATAGCCGCCAAGATCGAGCTCCACCTCGAGCACATCGCGTGTAGTTCCCGCGTGTTTCGACACAATCGCCACATCGCGACGAGCCAGAGCGTTGAGCAGCGTCGATTTCCCTGCATTCGGCGGCCCGGCGATGACGATGGTCAGCCCCTCCCTGATCCGCTCGCCCGCGCGGGCCGCATCGAGCTCGCTCCGCAATTCGGCGAGCACAGGCGCAATGATGGGCGCCACATCGAGCGCGGGCGCGGCGGCGACATCGCCTTCATCGGAAAAATCAATGTCGGCGGCGATCCGTGCGGAGGCCTCAATCAAGGCGGCTCGCCAGCGCCCGGCGCGCCGCCCCAGCAACCCCTCCGTCTGCCGCAACGCCTGGCGCCGCTGCGCCGCGGTTTCGGCGGCGACAAGATCGCCGATCCCCTCGACCTGCCCAAGATCGAGCTTGCCATTCATTAAAGCGCGCCGCGAAAACTCGCCGGCCTCTGCCGCGCGGGCTCCGTCAATCGAGCCGATTGCAGCGATCAGCCCGGCGACCACCGCCCGTCCGCCGTGGACGTGAAATTCGGCGCCGTCTTCGCCGGTATAGCTACGCGGCGCTTGGAAAAAAATGACGAGCCCTTGATCGATCGGCTCGCCTGTCGCCGGATCTCGGAAGGTTGCCAGCGTCGCGACCCGAGGAGCGGGCAGGCGCCCCGCGACGGTCTTGACAATCGCGCCGCTGATCGGTCCCGTAAGGCGCAGAATCGCAATCGCCGCTCGGCTCGCCCCCGAGGCGACGGCGAAGATCGTATCTCCGCTGCGCCCAATCGGCGCGGAACCCTCTGACCCATTCAACGCCGGACTCCCCAAGGCTATATAAAGTTTGTAAATAGCCTGTCTTGCACATCGCCGACGGCAAGGATCTCAAGCCATGTCAGCCCAAGCCATGCCCGCCAATGAACTCGGCCAAGCGGCGAGCCCCTACCTGCTGCAGCACGCCAATAATCCCGTGCATTGGCGCATGTGGTCGGAGGCGGCGCTCGCCGAGGCCTCCGCGCAGGGAAAACCGATCCTGCTCTCCGTCGGCTACGCGGCCTGCCACTGGTGCCACGTCATGGCCCATGAAAGCTTCGAGGACGAAGCGACTGCCGCCGTCATGAACGAGCTCTTCGTGAATATCAAGGTCGATCGCGAGGAACGGCCGGATATCGATCATATCTATATGCAGGCGCTGCACGCTTTCGGCGAGCGCGGCGGCTGGCCGCTCACCATGTTCCTGACGCCAAAGGGCGAGCCGTTCTGGGGCGGCACCTATTTTCCCAAGACCGAGCAATATGGCCGCCCGGCCTTCGTCACCGTGCTGCGCACGGTTGCCCACGCGTTCCATGAGGAGCCGCACCGGATCGCCGCCAATGTCGGCGCGGTTCGGCGCAATCTTGCAAAAACGCCGACCGCCGGTGGCGGCGATTTCTCGCTCGCGCAAATGGACGATATCGCCGCGCAGCTCGTGACCGCGGTCGACACCGTCGACGGCGGCCTCAAGGGCGCGCCGAAATTCCCCAATACGCCGATCCTCGAAATGCTGTGGCGCGCCGGCGCCCGCACCGGCAATGCCGCCTACGGCGAAGCGATGCGGCTGGCGCTCGAAAAAATGTCGGAAGGCGGCATCTACGACCATCTCGGCGGCGGCTATGCCCGCTATTCGACCGACGATCGCTGGCTCGTGCCGCATTTCGAGAAGATGCTCTACGATAATGCGCAGATCCTTGAATGCCTGGCGCTCTGCTTCGACGCCTTCAAGGATGATTTGTTCCTGCAGCGCGCGCGCGAAACGGTCTCCTGGCTCGAACGCGAAATGACCAATCCGGGCGGCGCCTTCAGCGCCAGCCTCGACGCCGATTCCGAAGGGGTTGAAGGCAAATTCTACGTCTGGACGTTCGACGAGCTCGTCGCGGCGCTTGGCGCCGACGAGGCGCGATTCTTCGGCAAATTCTACAACGCCGCACGGATCGGCAATTGGGTCGACGCCCATTATCCAAACGGCGTCACGATTTTGAACCGGCTCGAATCGGCGCGGCCAACCGCCGAGGAAGAGGCGCGTCTTGCCCCCTTGCGGCAGAAACTTTTCGACCGGCGCGAGGCGCGCGTCCACCCCGGACTCGACGACAAGATCATGGCCGACTGGAACGGTTTGATGATCGCCGCACTCGTCAACGCCGCAACGCTCACCGGCGAGCACCATTGGGTCGCGCTCGCCGCGCGCGCCTATGATTTCATCGTCGGAACCATGCTCTATCGCGACGGGGAGGGATTAACCCGCCTCGCCCATAGTTTTCGCGCAGGCGTTCTCGTCAAGCCAGGTCTTGCGCTCGACTACGCCGCCATGATGCGCGCGGCGCTGACGTTATATGAAGTTCGTAATTTAAAGGGGTTCGCAGCGACGCGCGATTACCTTTCCGACGCGCGCGCCTTTGCGCAGACGCTCGAGGCCTGTCATGTCGATCCAGACTCAGGGCTCATCGCGATGGCGGCGAAGGATGCCGCCGACGTCATCGTCAAGCTCGCGCCGACGGCGGACGACGCCATCCCCAACGCCCATCCGGTCTATCTTGGCGCCCTGATCCGGCTCGCAGGCGTCGCCGGCGACCAGAGCGCGGTCAATCGCGCCGACAAACTCATCAAGGCGATGATTCCGTCGATACGGGGAAATATCGTCGGCCACGCCGGGACCCTCAATGCCCTGGATCTGAGGCTGCGCGTCAAGGAGATCGTCACGGCGGGGCCTGCCCGCGCCGCGCTTTACGAGACGGCGCTGGCCGCTCCCTTCCTCGACCGGACCGTGATGGACATCGACCGGCCGGAGGAGATTCCGGCGACCCATCCGGCGCGCGCGCAGCAGGACGTCGCGGGCGAGGCCGCCGCCTTCCTTTGTGCGGGAGGCGCCTGCTCGCTTCCCGTGCATGACGTCGAGAACCTGCGCCAGCTGCTGGCGAGCGGCGCGTAGGTCGGACGCCATCAGCGAATTCCCTGACGACGCTTTATTAGTTTAGCTTCAGATTGGCGGAAGCCGGCATTTATTCGGGGCAAGACTACGCCTCCAGCATCATCCGGATCAACAACGCCCTGCGTCACGATGGGCCAACGGGATGGAAACCCAATGCGCTCAAGACATGGATTATCGGCGCGTGCGCGCCTTCGCCAGATGATTGCAGCCTGCGCCGCGGCGGCGCTTGCGTTTGCCTCATCCGCGCAGGCCTGCACCAGCTTTTTACTGAAAACCTCGGACGGCGGCGCGGTCTACGGCCGCACAATGGAGTTTGGGTTTCAGCTGCAGTCGCAGGCGATCGTGATCCCACGCCATATGGACATCGCCGGAACGGGTCCGGGCGGCAAGGCCGGACATAATTGGCAGACGCTTTACGCCGCTGTCGGGCTCAACGCCTTTGGCGTCAGCGTGCTGACCGACGGCGTGAATGAGAAAGGCCTCGCCGGGGGGATTCTTTATTTTCCGGGCTACGCCGTTTACGCCGACCCGGACAAGACCGAACCCGCCACTGCGGTGGCGCCATGGGAGTTTTTGACCTGGGCGCTCACCAGTTTCGCGACCGTCGCCGAAGTGAAGGCGGCGCTCGCCGACATCGCCATCATCGACGTCCAGGAGCCCGAACTCGGCATCACGCCGCCATTTCACTATACGCTTCACGATGCGAGCGGCGCCTCGATCGTGATCGAGCCGCTCGGGGGCAAGCTCAAGGTCTATGACAATCCGATCGGGGTCATGACCAATGCCCCGCCATTCGATTGGCATATGACCAATTTGAAGAACTACGTAAAATTATCCGCCAGGAACGCGCCGCCGCTCACGATCGATGGGCTGACGATCACCTCCTTCGGCCAGGGCTCGGGGCTGCTCGGCATTCCCGGCGATCCAACTCCGCCATCGCGTTTCATCCGGGCGCTCGGCTATGTCGTTTCGGCAAAAAAACTGCCGAGCGGCGACGAAAGCGTGCGTCTTGCCGAGCATATCCTCAATAATTTCGACATCCCGCTCGGGTTTATCCGCGGCGACGGCGCCGAGGAGACGTCCCATCCCTGGGAGTTCACCCAATGGACCTCGATCGCCGACCTCAAGACCAGGCGCTATTACGTAAAGACCTATGACGATCAGGTTCTGCGCGGCGTCGATCTGATGAGCTTTGATCTCGACGCCAGGGAAGTTCGCGCGGCGGAGTTAAAACCCCTTCCGACGCCGCCAGCCTTGCCATTCAGTCCGCCGGGAAAGACTGGGGCCGGCAAATAGATATACACAATTTTATAGTGTACGATTATTTAGGGAGCGGATTACTGCTCGCCCGGCAAGCTGCGCGGCTTTGGTGGATCGGATCGAGATGAGTTGCTGCTAGGGACCGCCGAAACGGGCCCGCGCCCAGGAACGCCATTGCTGCAGCAGTTCGCTTTGCTTCTGGTCAAAGGTCGCGAGCGTCGGCGCCGTCGTCGGATCCTGCAACAGAGCGAGGCCGCGCACGGCGTAGAACCGCACGGATTCGTCGCTGTCGTTGAGCGCGGTCTTCGCAAGCGGCGCGGCGGCGTCCGGCGCGGCGATGCGGCTGAGGACAGAGGCGGCGGCGCGGCGCACAGCGACCTCTTTCGAGCCGAGCATGACGGTCAACGCCGGGATGAGCTCTGGTGAATCCACATGCGCTTCAATGGCGTTCGCCAGTTTTGATGCGCTGAACCCGAGTGTTCCGGGATCGGCGAGGATCGGTGCGACCGATCGCACATAGTCAATCTTTTCCTCGTCGTCCAACGCTTCATCCAACGAGAGGAGCACATATATCGCCCAAAGACGGGCGGGGAGCTGATCTGATGCGGCGATCGTCTTGAGAAGGGCGCCGGCCTCGGAATAGGGGATGGTCGTTAGCGCTTGCGCGGCCGCGTATTCGACATATTGCGCCTGGTCCTCCGGCGCGGCCGAAATCAGGCCCTGGACCCCCTTGACCCGATCGGTCAGCGTCGCCGCAGGCGCCGTCAGAACGTCGCACAGGGCGGCCGCGACATTCGAGAGGGGGTCGGGCGCGGGGGCGCGCGCCGTGGTTTTAGTCTGAGCCGGTTGCGGCGCGGCGGCAAGCGCCGGATGATAGGGGTCTGTTACCGACCAGGCGCCGCCCTTGCCTTTGCGGCCAAGGAAGAAGACTCCATATTGCCGCTCCTCGAGCGAGCCGCGCCCGGCGTAATCCGGCGCCACCGCGATCTGGCGCGAGGGGCTCGCGCCTTTCAAAGTAGCGTCGACCGTGAGCAGGAAAGGCGCCGTTCCCTCCTGGGTCTGGGTGGCGCGGCCGATGACGATCAGGTCGGAAGCCTCTGTCATGGCCGGGACGTCTGCATCGGGCAGGAGCTCCGAATGAACAGGTCCCGTCGCCAGCCCGATCGCCAGAACGGCTGACGCAATAGCTTTCGTCTTCATGCCCGTCTCTCCCGCGATTTCAAGGACAGGTGAAAGGTTGGAAGGTCACAGCGGAGAGCGGAGACTTAATGGAGCAGTTTCGTCCGTGATCCTGGAAGAGCACCCAGGAATTCGACATGACCTGAACGCCGCTAAGGCGGTTCGCGGCGACGCCGCCGATCCAGACACCGCCCGTCCACGAAATTACCGGTTGCGTGCAGAGCTGGTTACCGCATTCCTTGACCGTCCCGGGGGGCTTCGCGCAGGGAACCTGCCCCAACTTTGGGAAAAGAATATTGCAGCCAGCTCCCGATTTGATCAGATCATCATGTATGTCGGTTGGATTGGCGAGCAGGGTCTGTTCCTTATTATTGCCCGCAGTCCAGTTGCTGCCGCCGGGCCATAGATTGGACGAGCCGGCGTTGAAATTCTCCCTGACCGGCACGGGAAGCGGCAATGTCTTGCCGGTCTGATCCTGCAGCAGATAGGTCGGCCGCGAATGATATCCTTGGCCGTCCTTTGAATCGACGACGCCGTTTGGCGCGAGCTTGTAGGGTTTCAGCACGGTGAGCTTGAATTCATCCGAGGTCGCTGTCCCGTCCTTGCTCTTGACCGTGACCTTCACGCTTACCGTCGGCGCGCCTGTGCCCGGGTCCGCGCTCGGCTCGACGACGACCGAATTCTTGTTCTTGGTGTCCATCGTCGCCGAATTATTGGAAAATTGCGCATATTGCGCGCCGCTGGTGATCTGCCAATTGTAGTCGGTCCCCCCCGGCGAGGTCTCGATCGTGGTCACATAGTTCTTCGGCTGCGGATCGACCCCGTTGAACCACCAGACATTGGGACACACCCCCTTGGCCGACTTCGGGCATTTGATTTCCGGCTTGATCTGGAACGAGACCGGGCAGACCGGCGTGTAGGACGCGCAGGCCTTCCCCTTGGCGCCGACAGTGAATTTCACGGTCGAGCCGGCCGCGACGTCCTTCGTCGTGTTCATGGTGACGGTCACACCATCGCCGCCCTTGAACGAAGCGGTTTTGGGACTGTATGTCACGCCCGACGGAAGCTTCGAGACCTGCAGCGTCACGGTGTCTGGGAGGAAAACGCCAATTTGCCCGTTGGTGCAGTAGAACCAGACTTGAAATGTGGTCGACTCCCCGGGCTTGATCGAATTCGGCTTCGGATATCCAGGGTCAGGCCCCGAGCACGAGCCCCTGTTGGCCGCGAGCGCCGCGCCGGAGGAGAGGCTCAAAGCCGCGCCCATGGCGACAAGGCTCAAAAAAGAGCCTCGAAAATTGCAAAATCGCTTCCTGAATTTTCTCATGCGGCCCGTTTCCCGGCGCTTCAAATTTCATTTCTAAATTAAATTTTAGTAATGCAACTCGTCATCGCCCATTTGGGCTATGCGCGCACTGCGGGAAACTGGACGCAAGAGATCAGCCACCCGCAGGCCGCCGTAAAATAGATTTTTGACAATCAAATTTCTCTTATGTAATTATATGTACACAATTTAATTTCTTACAAGAAACTTTGCGGGTCGATATCGATCGCCACTTTCACCCCGCCGCGCTGAGATGGTCCCGCCGCGAGCAATGCATGCAAAAATCCCTGCAAATCGGCCGCGCGCGGCGCGCGAATGAGCAGGCGGAAGCGGTGGCGGCCGCGCAGGATCGCGATAGGCGCCTCCGCCGGACCGAGCAAGGAGAGCTCGCCCTCATCCGGCAGCCCCCCTGCCGGCGCAAGGCTCCATCCGGCGGACTTCGGCAGATCATACGCCGCCCGCGCCAGCGCCCGGGCGAAAGCCTCGGCCGACGCTGCGTCATTGCCCGAGACGATCAGCGCCGCAAGCCGGCCAAACGGCGGCAGACCGGCGCGGCGGCGCTGTTCGATTTCCTCGGCATAAAACTTTTCACTGTCGCCCGACAGGATCGCCCGCATCACCGGATGCTCCGGCTGGAAACTCTGCACCAGCGCGCGCCCCGGGGTCTCGAACCGGCCGGCGCGGCCGGTGACCTGCTGCAGCAGTTGAAACGTGCGCTCCGCCGCACGCGGATCGCCCGACGTCAGGCCGATATCGGCGTCGATCACGCCGACCAGCGTCAGTCCCGGAAAATTATGGCCCTTGGCGACCAGCTGCGTGCCGATCACGATATCGCAGGCGCCGCGCGCGACGGCGTCGAATTCCAGCCGCAACCGCTCCGCGCCGCCCGCCAGATCCGACGACAGGATCATGAGCCGCGCGTCGGCAAACAGCTCGGCGGCCTCCTCCTCCAGCCGCTCGACGCCCGGCCCGCACGCCATCAGGGATTCAACCGCCTCGCAATTGGGGCAAAGCTCCGGCCGGCGCTCGCTGTGACCGCAGTGGTGACAGATCAGCGCCTTGCGGAAGCGATGATCGACGAGCCAGGCCGCGCAATTCGGGCATTGGAAGCGATGGCCGCAGCTGCGGCAGAGCGTCAGCGGCGCATAGCCGCGCCGGTTTAAAAACAGCAGCGATTGCTGGCCCTTGCCGAGATTTTCGGCGAGCGCGGCGATCAGCGGGGGCGAAATCCATTTGCCGCGCGGCGGCGGCTTGAGCCGCATGTCGACCGCCTCGATCTTCGGCATGGCGCGCCCGCCGAAGCGCCCTTTCAGCACCAGGCGCCGGTAGCGGCCCTGATCGGCGTTGACCCGCGTCTCAATGGAGGGCGTCGCGCTGGCGAGGATCACCGCGCATTGCTCGATCCGGCCGCGCACCACCGCCATGTCGCGGGCGTGATAGACGACACCGTCTTCCTGCTTATAGGCGCCGTCATGCTCCTCATCGACGATGACGAGACCGAGCGTCTCGAATGGCAGAAACAGCGCCGAGCGCGCGCCGATGATGATTTTCGCCTCGCCGGAAGCGACAGCGCTCCAGATCCTTGCGCGCCGTGCGGCGCCTACCCCTGAGTGCCACTCGACCGGCGCGGCGCCAAAACGCGCGCCAAAACGGTCGACGAACTGGCTGGTCAGGGCGATCTCCGGCAGCAGCACCAGTGTCTGACGCCCGGCGCGGAGCGCGGCGGCGATCGCCTCGAAATAGGTTTCGGTCTTGCCTGAGCCTGTGACGCCTTCGAGCAGCGTCACGGAAAAGCTCTCCGCCGAGACGGCTTTCGCCAGCTCGGCGGCCGCGGCCGCCTGATCTTGCGATAGCAGCGGCTGGCGGAAATCGGGATCGCCAACCGGCGCGACGGGCTCAGGCGCCAGAGCCTCAAGCGTAAAGACTCCCTCGCGGATGAGGCCTTCTATGACCGAGGCCGAAACCCCCGCCGCCTTGGCGAGCGCCGCCTTCGTCAGCAGGCCGCCCTCTTGCGCCGCGGCCAGCGCCCGCTCCCGCGCCGGCGTAAGGCGGGCGGGAACGGCGCCGGTCGGGCGCAGACCCAGCCGCTTCGGCTCCGGCGCCGCATGAAAAGGGGCGCGGATCGCCATCCGCAGCACCATGCCGCGCGGGCTCATGCCCCAGCGCGCGACCCAGTCGATAAAGTCGCGCAGGCGGTCGCCAAGCGGGGGGATATCGAGCCGGGCGGCGACGGCGCGCAGATTGGAGGCGCCGGGCGGGGCCGGGCGCTGCGCGAAAACGACGCCGATCGCCCGCCGTGGACCGAGCGGCGCTTCGACGAAAGCGCCGGGGACGAGGCCCATCGCGGCGGGGGCGACATAGGAATAGGCGGTGTCGACGGCAACCGGAAACAGCACGTCGACGACGGATTTTTCCGCGTCGGCCCCTGCTTTATCCAAAGGCGCCATGGCGTCAGGCCTCTGGCGAACGCCTCTTGCGCGCAAACATGTTCAGCCCTTCGACCAGACCGGAGAAGGCCATCGCGGTATAGATGTAGCCCTTCGGGAAATGAAACCCGAAACCTTCGGCGATCAGCGTCGCGCCGATCAGCAGCAAGAAGCCCAGCGCCAGCATGACGATGGTGGGGTTGCGATGGATGAAACTCGCCAACGGATCCGCGGCCAAGAGCATGGCGCCGACAGCGGTCAACACGGCGATGATCATGATCGGCAGATGCTCCGTCATGCCGACCGCGGTGATGATGCTGTCGAGTGAAAAGACGAGGTCGAGGAGCAGGATCTGGAAGATCGCCGAGGAAAAGCTCGTCGGCGGCTTGATCTTCTCCTCGCCGCCTTCCATCGGATCGACGGCCTGATGGATTTCGCTCGTGGCCTTGTAGACCAGGAAAAGGCCGCCGGCGATCAGGATGATGTCGCGCCAGGAGAAACCCTGCCCGAGAACGCTTATCACCGGCGTCGTCAGGCGGATGATCGTCGAAATGGTGAACAGCAGGGCGATGCGCAGGATCAGCGACAGGCCGATACCGATGCGACGCGCCTTCGAGCGCTGGTGCTCCGGCAGTTTTTGCGAAACGATGGCGATGAAGACGAGATTGTCTATGCCAAGGACGACTTCCATGACGATGAGGGTCGCGAGCGCGAACCAGGCAGAGGGGTCTGCGGCCAGCGCCAGAAGATCGTTCATGGGTCTCGAAACTCTGTGCGGGCGCCGTCGGGGCCGACGGCGCCTTCAAGGGCTTCGTGCAGGAAGCCGCAGACAGCGTCAAGATGGCGCCGGCGCGGACAGGATTACCATTCGGTAAGAAAGCCGCCCGGCTTCCTTACCGCTTCCTGCGCCCGACGCGCCGTTCAGGCGTGATCCTGGACTCCGCTGTGAACCTTGAACAGCACCTTGCCTTCACGCCACGAGAAGGCGCCCTGCGGGTCGGCGACGTCGATCTCGCGCTCGATGACGAGGCGGTCGCACAGCATGACAATGATGGCTTCGAGCGGCGCGGAGCGGTCATTTTCCTCCGTCATCCGGTCAATGGACATTTCGCCTTCCTCCTCGCCATCGACGAGATGGATAATGAAGACTTCCTCATGCCCCGGCGCGCCATGCGCGTTCACCCGAAACGTCTCGCCGCGATATTCAAACTCACGCACCATGTCCGTCGATCTTTCCACTGGAGCGGGAATCCGCTTCCGTTTCGTCTGGCGGACGTCAAGCGCTGTGCGCCGGGATACCGGATCACTGCATAAACTGGCGTCAATTGCATAAATCCACGCCCGCGGCCGCCGCTATTTTATGCGCGCGATATATAGGCGCCGGCCGCAGCTGAGGTCAAGGCGGCGATCATACCGCAAGCCTCTCATTCTCGCACCGAGAGTCAGCCGTTGCCCTCAAGCCCCAGCGCCGCCCTCACCTTGCGCGAGAAGCCATAAATATCCTCGCTCAATTGCAGCTGGCCGTATTCGTTGACCTTGGCGGTGAAATATTCGAGGTGGATCGGGAGCGGCTTGGCGAGATGCACATAGCGCTCCTTGCCGCCGATGAGCTTTTCCACGCGCTCCTCGCTCCAGCCCCTGCCAAGAACGGTCTGCGCAAAGCGGAACGGATCGTCGACCCTGACACAGCCATGGCTGAAGGCCCGCTTTTCCTGCTCGAACAGCGCGCGGGACGGCGTGTCGTGCAGATAGACCGCGTAATCATTGGGGAACATGAATTTGATGCGCCCCAGCGCGTTGCGCTCGCCGGGGGGCTGGCGGACGCTGAGCTTGCCGTCTTTCCAGGCCGCCTCATAGCCCATCCGATGCAGATAGTTCGGATTGGCCGCGATCTTCGGCATCATCTCTTTCTTGATGATCGACTGCGGCACCGTCCAATAGGGGTTGACGATCAGAAACTGCATCGTGTTGGAGAACACCGGCGTCGGCGTCTCCTCCTTGCCGACGACGACCCTGTTGCGCGAGACGACGGCGCCGTTCTCGATGACGGAAACCTCGAAATCGGGAATATTGACCTCGATACGGCTCTCGCCCATGTCGCGCGGCATCCAGCGCCAACGCTCCATATTGGCGAGGATCTCGGCCTCGACGCGGGATTGCTCACCGCCGGAGAGCAGGGCGATGGTGCGGGCGTTGAGCTGGCCGGAGCCTGGCAGGCCGTTCGCTTTCTGAAAATCGGCGACCGCGCTCGCGACCTGCGTGTCATAGATGAGATTTTCGGGCTCGCCCTCGCGCCCGTCGAGGCTGAGCCGCGAGCGGATCAGCGGCACGCGGCGATCGCGCATGCCGACTTTCAGGATCGGCCCGGTCGGAATTGCCGCCGCGCGGGCCACAGGCGCCGCCGCCCGGCGCGTCTCGTTGAGCTTTGCCCGGAGCGCCTGATAGGCCGGGTGCGGCGGATTGAACGCGAGCAGCGCCGCGCCAGCGTTCTGCCCGGCGCTCGAGACGGTCGCCAGCGCGACGGACGCGTCGGCGAGCTCCGGACGCAAACCAATCAGCGCCGAAATCTGGTGAGGATCGACCCGCGCGCCTGACGCCTGACGCGCATAGGAAACGATCGCGGCGCTGAGCGCGATGTCGGTGCCGGCGATCTCGTCATCGGCGCCGGAGGCCGTAAAACGCGGCGGCAGCTTGACCGACAGCCCGTCCTCGGCGGCAAGCTGAAGCCGTTGCAGCACCGGCCCGACCTCGGCGATCGGACTTCCCTCATGCGACCAGAGGGGCGCGAAGTCGCGCGCCGCATAGAAGGCGGCGACGGCGTCGTGCTCGCGCCGGCGCGAAGCCGAGACGCGATCCACGCCATCCGCCTCGGCGCGGGCTTCGAGCGCCGCCTTGATCGCGGCGTTAAGCGGGGGCAGTGGAGCCAGCGCCGGGATGGCGACGGTCTCGCCAACAGGCGCGGCGGCATTGGGCGGGGGGGGCGAATCA
>NZ_PDZR01000021.1 GCF_002891535.1 Methylocella silvestris
TCCGTCGTCGGCAGCGTCAGATGTGTATAGAGACAGCTTCCTCCTCGGTCTCGTCGATATGCGCCACGATATGATGCACGGCGCGCGGGCTTTCCGGCGCCGGGCCGCCGTAACGCGCCTCGATCAGATCATAGACCAGCCGCGCCGCCTGGATCTCGCCGCCTTCCGGCCGGCCGGCCTTTGCCGTGGGGGTCCAGCCGTAAAGGTCGAAATGCGCCCAGCTTTTCGCGCGGCTGACGAAGCGGCGTAGAAACAGCGCGGCGGTGATCGAGCCGGCGAACGGGCCGCCGCCGACATTGTTGAGGTCGGCGATCTTGCTGTCGAGCATCTTGTCATAGGCGTCCCAGAGCGGCATGCGCCAGACCGGGTCCTGCGCCGCGCCGGCGAAGCGGGCGATCTCGGCGGCGAGTCCCTCATCCGCCGTGTAGAAGGGCGGCAGATCGGGGCCGAGCGCCACCCGCGCCGCGCCGGTCAGGGTGGCGAAGTCGATCAGGAGATCGGGCGCGTCCTCATCGCCAAGCGCCAGCGCGTCGGCGAGAATCAGCCTCCCCTCGGCGTCGGTATTGCCGATCTCGACGGTGAGGCCCTTGCGGCTGGCATAAACGTCGCCTGGCCGGAAGGCGTCGCCGGAAATCGCGTTTTCGACGATCGGCAGGATCACGCGCAGGCGCACATTGAGGCCGGCGTCCATGATCATGGAGGCGAGCGCAAGAGCGGTTGCCGCGCCGCCCATGTCTTTCTTCATCATCAGCATGCCGGCCGACGGCTTGATGTCGAGGCCGCCCGAATCGAAGCACACGCCCTTGCCGACAAGGGTGAGCTTTGGCGCCGCCGGATCGCCCCAGCAAAAATCGACGAGGCGCGGCGCGTCCGCCGACGCGCGTCCGACGGCGTGGATCAGCGGCAGGCCGGCCGCGAGCAGCGCTTCGCCCCGCGTCACCGCGGCGCCCGCCTGATGCTGCGCGGCGACGGCGAGCGCGGCCGCCTCCAGCGCGGCGGGCCCAAGATCATTCGCCGGCGTGTTGATGAGGTCGCGCCCGAGCGTCACGGCGGCGGCGATTCGCTCGATTCGCGCCGCGTCGACGCCGGCCGGCGCGCAAAGCTGCGGCGCGTCCTTGGCTGACGCCGGCCGGTAGCGCCCGAATTTATAGGCGGTCAGCAGCCAGGACAGTGCAGCAAGGCTTGCATCATGCGGCTCATTGGCGAAGCGGTAGAGCCCCGGCGGCAGCGCGCCGGCGAGTTTGCCCGGCAAAAGCAGATCCTTGCCGGCGGCGGATTCCTCCTCGATGGCGAAGATGACGGCTGCGGCCGCGCCGCTCGCATCCGGCAAGAGCTGCGCCGATCCCGGCTTCGGCTCGAAATTCGAGGCTTGCGCAAAAGCCGCGGCAGTGGGAGGCAGAGCGCCGCGAATCTGCGGCCAGGTCGAGGCGGAGACAAAAAAGATCGGCAACGCCGCCTCGGAAGGTTCATGCAGGCGAGACATCAAAAACTCCGCAAAGCCGCAAGACCAATGAAATCCGGCGCGCCGGCTGTCTGAGCGTTAGCGTTTCGCATCTTCCTTGCAAAGGAAAAGCTGTTGCCGTCCGGCGCGGGCCGCCAGTAAATCGCACGATCTTTGGGCAATGGCGCGCCAGGCTTGAGCATGATGGCCCGCGTAGCTCAAGGACGTGGGACCGGATCGTTTCTTGCTAAGTTCTGGTACAAAGGGTTGAGGCGTTGAAAGGAACGGGCGGGCGATGGTTTCTCGCATAGTTAAAGTCGATCCGTTCGATATTGTCGTTTTCGGCGGCACCGGCGATCTGGCCTACCGGAAGCTCTTTCCGGCGCTGTTCCGGCGCTTTCTTGACGGGCAATTTTCGGAGGGCACCCGCATCATTGGCGCGTCGCGCCATGATTACGACGCCGAATCGTTCAGGCAGACCGTCAACAAGGCGTTGCGGCAGTTTTCGGCCGAGGCCACGAAAGATTCCGCTGTCGATGCTTTTTTAGCCATGGTCGATTACGTCAGCCTCGACATCGGCTCTGACGCCGGCTGGGACGTGCTCGGCGCCAAATTCCCGGAAAACGCCACATTCGTCCGCGCCTTCTATCTCGCGACAGGGCCCGACCGCTTCGGCGCCGTCGCGGCGCAGCTCGCCGCCTATGGGCTGATCACGCCCGGCGCGCGCATCATCGTCGAAAAGCCGATCGGCAAGGACGCCGTCTCGGCCGCGAAAATCAATGACGCGCTGGGCGCTGTCTTCGCCGAGAGCCAGATCTACCGGATCGATCATTATCTCGGCAAGGAGACGGTGCAAAATCTGATGGCGCTGCGTTTCGCCAACGCCCTCTTCGAGCCCTTGTGGAATTCCGCCCATATCGACCATGTCGAGATCACCGTCGCCGAATCGATCGGCGTCGAGGGACGCGGCGCCTATTATGAGACCTCCGGCGCGCTGCGCGATATGGTGCAGAATCATTTGCTGCAGCTTCTCTGCCTCGTCGCCATGGAGGCGCCGGCCGCGTTCGAGGCGGATTCGGTGCGTGACGAAAAGCTCAAGGTGCTGAAGGCGCTGGCGCCGATCGATGCCGGCAATTATGAGGCGTGCACCGTGCGCGGACAGTATCGCGCGGGAGCCTCCGCGTCCGGCGCGGTCGCCGGCTATCCGGAGGACGTCGGCAATCCGGGCACGCAGGTCGAGACCTTCGTCGCCTTGAAGGTGAATGTGAACAACTGGCGCTGGGCCGGCACGCCGTTTTATCTGCGCACGGGCAAGCGATTGCCCAAACGCGTCTCCGAACTGATCGTCTCGTTCCGCAATGTGCCGCATTCGATTTTCGCGCCGGACGTCAAGATCCTGCCGACGCGGCTCGTCGTGCGGCTTCAGCCGGATGAAGGCATCAAGCTCTGGCTCATGCTGAAGGAGCCGGGCGCCGGCGGCATGCGCATGCGTCATGTGCCGCTCGACATGGATTTTGCCAAGGCCTTCCAGATTTATGCGCCGGAAGCCTATGAGCGTTTGCTGATGGACGTCATACGCGGCAACGCCACTCTGTTCATGCGCCGCGACGAGGTCGAGGCCGCGTGGCGCTGGGTCGATCCGATCCGCGAGGCGTGGAACCAGTCGCCCCTGGAGCCGCGTTTCTATCTGGCGGGCACGTGGGGACCGGCGTCGGCCACCGCGCTGGTCGAGCGCGACGGACGCAGCTGGTACGAAGAGACGAGTTGAGCGCGCCGCGCTTGGCTCCCGAAAGATTGCAGACTTTCCGCATCGGGATCATGCATTAAGTCTTCGGGACGAGCGGCGCCACGGCCGCAGCGCGATCACGCGCCAGGGAGATCGAGAGGCCTCATGGTTCAGGAAACAGTCGCACGCGTGACGGCCCGCATCATTGAGCGCAGCCGCCCGACCCGCGAAGCCTATCTTTCGCGCATGGAGGCGATGGCCCGCAAGGGGCCGCGCCGCGGCGCGCTCGGCTGCGCCAATCTCGCCCATGGCTTCGCCGCTTGCGGCGTCCACGACAAGGCCGAACTGCGCGCCGA
Source organism: Methylocella silvestris (assembly GCF_002891535.1). GTDB lineage: Bacteria > Pseudomonadota > Alphaproteobacteria > Rhizobiales > Beijerinckiaceae > Methylocapsa > Methylocapsa silvestris_A. Next base: position 3,524 of record NZ_PDZR01000021.1, read on the forward strand.
TATCGTGCCCAATCTCGGCATCGTCACCGCCTACAACGACATGCTGTCGGCGCATCAGCCCTATGAGGGTTTTCCCGCCATCATCAAGCAGGCCGCGCGCGAGGCGGGCGGCGTCGCGCAGGTCGCCGGCGGCGTGCCGGCCATGTGCGATGGCGTGACGCAGGGCCGCGCCGGCATGGAGATGTCGCTGTTCTCGCGCGACGTCATCGCGCTGTCGGCCTCAATCGCGCTGTCGCATGACATGTTCGACGCCGCGGTGTTCCTTGGCATTTGCGACAAGATCGTGCCCGGCCTTGTTATCGCGGCGCAGGCCTACGGCCATCTGCCCGCCGTCTTCATTCCGGCGGGGCCGATGCCCTCCGGCATCTCGAATGACCAGAAATCCAAGGTGCGGCAGCTCTATGCCGAGGGAAAGGTCGACCGCGCCGAACTTCTCGAGGCCGAAGCCGCCTCCTATCATTCAGCCGGCACCTGCACCTTCTATGGCACGGCGAATTCGAACCAGATGCTGATGGAGGCGATGGGCCTGCATCTGCCGGGCGCCTCTTTCGTCAATCCAAACACGCCGCTGCGCGATGCGCTCACCGCCGCCGCCGCCAAGCGCGCGCTCGCCATCACGGCGCTTGGCAATGAATATACGCCAGCCTCGCAGATCCTCGACGAGCGCGCTTTCGTCAATGGCGTCGTCGCGCTGCATGCGACGGGCGGCTCGACCAATCATGTGATCCATCTCGTCGCCATGGCGCGGGCCGGCGGAATCATCCTGACGCTGGCCGATTTCGGCGAGTTGTCGCAGGTCGTTCCGCTGCTGACGCGGATCTATCCGAACGGTTCGGCCGACGTGAACCATTTCTCCGCGGCCGGCGGCACCGGCTATCTGATCGGCGAGCTTTTGAAGGCGGGCCTGCTCAATCCGGACGCCAAAACCGTGACCGGCGCGCCGGTCGCCGATTACGCCAAGGAGCCCTATCTCGACAATGGCGAATTAAAATTCCGCGACGCGCCGTCGGCCAGCCTCGATCCTTCCGTGCTGCGTCCGTTCGGCGAGCCCTTCTCCGCCGATGGCGGGCTCAAGGTGCTCTCCGGCAATCTCGGCAGCGCCGTCATCAAGATCAGCGCGGTTGCGCCCGAACGCCATCTGGTGCGCGCGCCGGCGCTGATCTTCCATGCGCAGGAGGAAGTCGAGGCGGCGTTCAAGGCGGGCGAACTCAACCGCGATTTCATCGCCGTGGTGCGCTTCCAGGGCGTCAAGGCGATCGGCATGCCGGAATTGCACAAGCTGACGCCGATCCTCGCTTCGGTGATGGCGCACGGGCATCAGGTGGCGCTGGTGACCGACGGGCGCATGTCGGGCGCGTCCGGCAAGGTGCCGGCGGCGATCCATGTCTCGCCGGAGGCGCAGGCGGGCGGCCCGATCGGCAAGATCCGCGCGGGCGACATGATCACTCTCGACGCCGCGGCGGGAACGCTTATGGTCGAGATTTCGCCGGAGGAATTCGAACGCCGCGAACTCGCGACCTGTGATCTCGAGGCCTATGAACATGGCTATGGCCGCGAACTGTTCCACACTTTCCGTATGGTCGCGAGCGGCCCCGAACTCGGCGCCAGCAGCATCAGCTGAAGCGCTTTTCGCGCCGCGCCGCCCTCCGCCCGCGCGCCTCGCGGCGCGTCTCGCCCGCCCATCATCTTGTTTTTGAAAGACGCAGACCATGGCCTATAAATTGACGGAGCAAACCCTCGCCCTGATGAAAATGGCGCCGGTCATTCCGGTCATTCAGGTCGAGGACGCCGCCGACGCGATGGCGCAAGCCAAGGCGCTGATTTCGGGCGGCCTCATGGTTCTTGAGATCACCCTGCGGACGCCTGCCGCGCTGAAATCGATCGAGATGCTTGCGCGCGTGTTTCCAGAGGCGATGATCGGCGCCGGCACTATCCGGGACGAGGATCAACTCCTCGCGGCCGTCGGCGCCGGAGCGCGCTTCCTCGTCAGCCCCGGCATGCCGCCTGCGCTACTCAAGGCCGTCAAGAAATCGCCCGTGCCGATTCTTCCCGGCGTCGCGACGGCCACAGAGGCGATGACGCTCCACGACAAGGGTTTCCGCTGCATGAAATTCTTTCCGGCCGAGCCCGCCGGCGGCGCCAAATATCTGTCCTCGCTCGGCGGTCCCTTGCCCGACCTCATCTTCTGTCCGACTGGCGGCATCGATATCGTCAAGGCCAAGGCCTATCTCGCACTGAAGAACGTCGCCTGCGTCGGCGGCTCCTGGATGGTCGCGCCCGCGCTGATCAAGGCGGGCGACTATGCTGCCGTCGAGCAGCTCGCCAGGGAAGCCGCGGAACTGCGCGCGGCCTGATCCGGCGCAGACGCTTTCTCCGGCGCTTGCCTGCCCGCCCGGGCCGGGCCATGACACGCCCGCATCATGCGGAGAGGGCTTTACTTGGAAAAGCGCGGCGAATTTGCGGTCCGGCTGGCGATCATCGAAGGCTGCCTCTCTCTCGCACGGCTCGGCGTCAATCAGGGAACCGCCGGCAATATTTCGGTCCGCTGGAACGGCGGACTGCTGATTACGCCCTCCGGCCTGCCTTATGACGAAATGGGCGCCGACGATATCGTCTTCATGGCGATGGACGGATCGTATCGTCATCCGCTCGCGCCTTCGTCCGAATGGCGGTTTCACCGGGATATTCTGGCCAGCCGGCCGGAAGTCGGCGCGGTCGTCCACGCCCATCCGGTTTTTTGCACGGCCTTCGCCATGTGCCGGATGGAGATTCCGGCTGTCCATTACATGATTGCGGCGGCGGGCGGGCCAACCATCCGCTGCGCTCGCTATGAGAGCTATGGCACGCCGGAACTGTCCGAAGCAGCGCTCGAGGCGCTTGAGGGGCGCGCCTGCGCGCTTCTCGCCAATCACGGCATGATCGCGACAGGGCCGACTCTTGCCGAAGCGTTGTGGCTCGCTGTGGAGACGGAAACGCTCGCCCGCCAATATGCCGCAGCCCTGCAGATCGGCGCGCCGGTCATCCTCGACGACGCGGAAATCGCCAGAACGGTCGAGAAATTCAAGGATTACGGCCTGCGCCGGCGAAGCAGTCGGGACAGTTGATCCGAAAAGCGCCGAACAGGCAGAGAAGTTTCCCCTGAGACAATTTGGTGCGTTGCAGAAGAAATTGTTGCGCTGCAAGCTACGCATAAGTTCAGGCGCGCAGGATGATTGGACTGGCGCGCCGGAGCGCGCTCAAACGAGCGGCGGGCGCCGTCTCGCTGCAAGGCGGCAAGCGTGGCGGCCGCCGCGGAAGGAGGCTTCGTTATGATCCGATCCAGAATGGAAAAAGCGGGACAGCTTTCGCGTTTTTCGCTAGCGGCGCTGTTGTCTCTGGCCTGTACGATCACCGGCGCGTTTGCAGAAGACGCAATCATGCTGGAGCGAATTGGGGCCGTCCGTTTCATTGCAAAGGCGGAAGGATATGCGGTCGATCCCGCGCAGCGCTCGGCAATTTTTCGGCTGCAAGGGCGTCGCCTCTCAGCCGAACAGGCTTCGCTGATGGCCCCGCCTGACACAGCGCCGGCGCGCCGCTAAAGCCTGTTCCGATCAAGGCGGACTCGCGCCGATCGCGGAGTTTTGCCCGACCTGCCGGATCAAAAAGCGTGGAGCGGGCGAAGGGAATCGAACCCTCGTATGAAGCTTGGGAAGCTTCCGTTCTACCATTGAACTACGCCCGCGCGCCGAAAAGCTTTAATCGGTTGGCTGGCGCAATTCAATGGCTTCGACGCCACGTTGCGGCCCCGGCCGCCCGTTTACCGCTCGACGAAACAGCGAAGATGCGGGCGCCGGGCGCATCAATTCAAGACGCAGCTTTTGACCCACCAATGCGGGTGCGCGCGCAAAATCGCCTTGCGCGCCCGGGCGGCGGATCGGCAATCCTTGAACAGCGCGAAGCAGGTTGCCCCCGAGCCCGACATGCGCGCGAGTTTTGCGCCGGGCGCGGAGCCGAGGATCGAGAGCACGTCGCCAATGATCGGCGCAAGCCGGCAGGCCGCCGGCTCCATGTCGTTGCGGCCCTTGGCGAGAGCTGCGAGCAATTCTTCCGGCCCCATGCCGGACGCAAGCTTGGGATGGCCGCCGAAATCGGTGCGCGCGCCCGGCGCGATATCCATTCGCTCGAACACGCGCCGCGTCTCCAGCGGCTCATTCGGATTGACGATGAGCGCGACGAGCGGCGGCAGTTTCAGGACCGGGCCGAGTTCGTCGCCAAAGCCGCGCATCATGCGCCCCCGGGCGGCAAGGCAGACCGGCACATCGGCGCCGGTTTTCCGCGCCGCGGCTTTGAGCCTTGCATCGTCGAGCGCAACGCCATTGGCGCGGGCGAGCAGACGCAGCGCCGCGGCGGCGTCGGATGAGCCGCCGCCGATCCCGGCCGCGACCGGCAGGCGCTTTATGAGATGAAATGCGCCGAGCCGCGCATCCGGGATCGCCTCAGCGAAATGGCGCGCCGCGCGCAGCACGAGATTGTCGGCGACCTCGCCCGCCGCGGGCGCCGTCGGCCCCTCGATCGCCAGCGACAAATTCTCGCCTTCGATCAGCGCGAGCTGGTCGCCCGTGCGCGAAAAGACGACAAGGCTCTCAAGCTCATGCCATCCGTCGGCGCGGCGGCCGAGGATATGCAAAGTGAGATTGATCTTGGCCGGGGCGCGTTCAAACAGAGCGAGAGGCAAGGGTTTTCGCAGGGTCGAAATGAGGTGGGACGAAGGGCCGGAACGCCGCGCTTGTGCGCCGACCGAGGCGGGGTGATGCTAGGGAAGGCCGGCCGGCGATCGTCGAAGGGCGGCCGTTCAGCCGCCATTTTCTTTCGACGCCGCCTGATCCTTCGGATTGGCTTCGGCGGCGGCGGGCTGGGGATCGTCACTGAGGCCCTGCTGGATCTTTTGCAAAATCCTGACCTTGTCATCCGGCTCCGGCCCGAGGTCGCGCGCGTGGTTCCACTGGAAATGCGCTTCGAGCTTGCGCCCGACTTTCCAGTAGGCGTCGCCGAGGTGATCGTTGACGACGGGATCGGCCGGCTTCAGGTCGATGGCGCGTTCAAGCTCCTTGACCGCGTCGTCGTAGCGGCCGAGCTTGTAATTCGCCCAGCCGAGACTGTCGACGATATAGCCGTCGGTCGGATGCAGATCGACCGCCTTGTGCAGCATGGCGAAGGCCTCGTCGAGATTGAGGCCCTGGTCGACCCAGCTGTAGCCGAGATAGTTGAGGATCAGCGGCTGATCGGGAGCGAGCGCCAGCGCCTGTTTGAAATCGGCTTCGGCGAGCGGCCATTGCTTGTCGCGCTCATAGGAGATGCCGCGGAAATAATAGAGCGCCCAGCCGGCCTTGCCCGTCTTGTTGACCTCTTCGATCGCCTTTGTGTAGGTCGCAATGGCGTCGGCATATTGCTTATGCGTGCGCTGCAGATTGCCAAGCGCGGCCAGCGCCTCGCCATTGCTTGGATGCTCGCTGACGATGCGCTTCAGAAAGGCTGAGGAATCCTCGGAACGGCCGAGCGTTTCAAGGATGAGGCCGGTCTGGATGTCGGCCGTGATGCGCTGCGGGTCCTTCTCGGGGACGAGCGCATAGACGTCGATCGCCTGCTCATTCTGCTTGATGCGCTCATAGAGGTCCGCGAGCGTGATGATGGCGAGACTGTTTTGCGGCGCGAGATAGAGCGACAGCCGCAGATAGATCATCGCTGCGAGTTCGTCGCCCTGGCGTCCGCCGGCGGCGCCAAGCCCGTAAAGCACTTCCGCGGCGCCCTGTTCTGGCGTTTTGACGACGAGGTCGAGCGGCTTGCCGGCCTTGAGATCGGCCAGCGCGGCGACGATGCTCGGATGGCTCGGAAGGACCTGGTCGAAATCGACATAGACGGCCATCGCCTGCGCGACATCGCCCCGCCGCGACAGGAAGCGGGCGTAGGCGTCGGCGAGCCGCAACGTGTTCTTGTCGGCCTGATAGGCGGCCTTCAGCCGGCGCGTGGCCTCTGGCGTATTGCCCGCGACGCTGGCGATGAGACCTGCGTGATAATCCCGGAAAACGCCGAAATTCTCGTCACGCAGACGGTCGGCGAACTCCAGCGCCTTTTTCTGATTGCCTTCGCCAAGATAGGCCCAGGCGGTCAAGAGGGTCGCCGTAATGTCGCGCTGCTGGCCCGGGCCGCCGCGCATGAAATGGGCGCGGGCGGCGGCGAATTGCCCTTTCTTGATGGCCTGCACGCCAAGGACGAGATGGGCGAGGGTATTGTCCGGCTCGCGCACGACGAGCCGCTCTGCGAGGCTGATCGCCTCCGGCATGTTGCCGTTCGATACAGCGGCGACGAAGGCGCGCTCGATCAGCTTGGGATTGTTCGGATCAAAGCGCAGCGCCTCGCGAAAGAAGGTCGCCGCCGCCACCGTGTCGCGTTCGGCTCCAGCGACCAGCGCCGCAAGGTAATTGCCGGCAGGGCTCTCGCCGACCTCGAATGGCGTCGCAATGGCGAAATTATCGCGCGATCGGGCTTGCGCCGAGGCGAAGGTCGCCGGCGTCAGCACAATCAGCGCTGCGGCGAGCACGAGCCGGGGCAAGCTCAGACCCCGTCCCGGCAGAACAAGGCGATCCGTCAAGCCTTTCGCGCGCTTGGCGAGACCGAGGGCCGAAGAATTCGCGCCTCTTGTCTCGATCTTGTTCTGGCGCGCGATATGGGACTGGCGCGCGGCGTTGGCTTGAAGCGACATGCGTTGCTGTTCCGTGCCTGTGGCTCGTCTAGAAGGGATTGGCGGCGATTTTCGCGCGCCGAACATGGCCGTTTTGCGCCTGCGAGGCAAGCTCAGGCGACGCTGCAAGCGAGGCGCATTCTTGCGACCAACTCATCGGCCGGTTCGCTGGCTCTTTACAGCCCTCATGCGATCAAATCTTCGCGCTTTCCATGCGCGTGATCAAGGGCCGATTCCCGCGGCGGCGTAAATTCGCCAATATAAGGCCTCATGTCTGGCCCGGCCGCAGTTTGTAAAATATATGATGCCCGATTACGTCCATTTTTTCAAGACGGCGCGCCCAGCGCGGGCGGGCGTAATTCGCGTGGTAATGCGTCGCGGCGCCGACATCGGCGACATAGGTCGCGCCCGTCGTCACCTCATTTGCGATGCGGACCGCCGAGCGCCAGGCCTCCGGCTCGGAGACGCGTAGCGCCCGGCCTTCGCAGGCGAAAGAGAATTGGCAGGCGTTGCGGCGCTGGCGGTTCTGATAGACGACGCCGCAAATGGTCGGCGGGTAGAGGCCGCTCGAGACCCGATTCAGCACCACTTGCGCGACCGCCGCCTGTCCCTCATCCGATTCGCTGCGCGCTTCAAAATAGATCGCCTCGGCGAGGCAGCGCTGTTCCTGTGCGCTCCAATTATGGTCGGCGAGCGCGGCATAGGCAGGCGCCCCGGAATTGGGCGCGCTGGAGCGAGGCGCGGCGCTTGTTTGATCCTGCGCGCTCTGCGCCGGCTGCTCCGGCTCGACCGCGGCGACTTCAATCGGCGTCGAATCGGCCGCGGCAGGGGTCGTCGAGCTTAGCGCGTCGGCGCGGCGCACGGCCGGCGTCGCCCCCTGCATCAGCCGTTCATTGACCGAGGCGGGGCGCATCGTCAGGGCGCTACGCTCCGGACGCGGCGAGGAATCGGCAAGAGGCGGCGTTGTCGTCGGCGTTTCCCCGTCCGGCCATGGCTCGAAGGCGGCGACGCTGTCAGGTCCCGCGAAGCCGGACTCCGACGCCTCGAAGCCGCCCACTGGCCAGGCGTCTTCATGCTCGAACAAGAGATCATGCGCGCGCAGATTGGCGAGGCCGCCCTCGCGCCGAAGACGCGCGTCAAATGTCGGGCGGAGGCCCACGGCGGGATCGCCCTTGCCGGCGCGCGCGATCGTCGGCGCGGGCGTGGCGTTATGCTTGCGATCGGCGCGAGGCTCAATTTCGTCCGCAAGCCGCTCGTGGCGACCGGCGTTTTCCGCGAAAAGACTGGCCTCGCGCAGGAAGCGCGGCGCATTGGCCCAGGAAGCTGAGGATTCATCGGCGGAGACGCCGGCCGTCGCTCCAAACGCTCCGCCGAGGCTGGCGATCTCCTGCGGAATCAGATCGCCGGGCGCGGCGGGCGCCCGCAACGACAGCGGAGCGAGCGAGGCGCCGGTCACCGCTTCCTGGCCGGCGTCGGCCGGGATCGAAACAGCGAGCGCCGCCCCGAGCCACCAGGGAGCGATTACGCCTGCCGCCCAGCCAAATCGCGACCTGCCCAATAGCGACCTGCCCATGCCTTGACTACGCTCCCTCGCTGCCGCCGCCGACGAAGACGTTGGCGCGAGCAGCCAAAGGAACTATTGGCAGTTAAGCTTTAAATTGGATTAAAGGGCCGCTGATGCGGCGTTCATCAAAACGCCCGGCTGACGCAGAAATCGACGACATTGCCGAGGGCGAATTTCCATGGCGAGGCCGGAAACAGCTCCAGCGCGTCGCGGGCCATCGCGCCATAATGGCGCGCGCGTTCGACCGTATCCTCGAGGGCGCGATGCTTGTGCATGGTGGCGATGGCGATTTCGAGATCGGAATCGGCAATCTCGCCACGCTCGAGCGTGCGCCGCCAGAAATCGCGCTGCTCCGCGGTGCCGCGCCGGAACGACAGCACGACGGGAAGCGTGATCTTGCCCTCGCGGAAATCATCGCCGACATTCTTGCCGAGCTTGGCGGAAGCGCCGCCGTAGTCGAGCGCATCGTCAATGAGCTGGAAGGCTACGCCGAGGTTGAGGCCATAGCCGCGGCAGGCGGCGATCTCCGCCTTCGGGCGTCCGGCGAGCAGAGGGCCGACCTCGGCCGCCGCGCCGAACAGCGCCGCCGTCTTGGCCCGGATCACGGCGAGATAATCATCCTCGCTCGTCTCGGTGTCCTTGGCGGCGGAAAGCTGCATCACCTCGCCCTCGGCGATCACCGCGGCGGCGGCGGCGAGCACGTCGAGGCAAGGCAGCGAGCCGACCTCGACCATCATTTTAAAAGCCTGACCGAGGAGAAAATCACCGACGAGCACGCTCGCCTCATTGCCCCAGAGCATCCGCGCCGCGAGCTTGCCGCGCCGCATGTCGCTTTCATCGACGACGTCGTCATGCAGAAGCGTTGCGGTGTGCATGAATTCGACGGAAGCGGCAAGCTTGACATGGCCCGCGCCGCGATAGTTGCAAAGCCCCGCGGTCGCGAGCGTCAGCATCGGCCGAAGCCGTTTGCCTCCGGACGAGATGAGATGGTTCGCGACCTCGGGAATCATCGAGACGTCGGAGGCCGTGCGGCTGAGAATCGTCTGGTTGACGCGCTCCATGTCGGCGCTGACCAGAGCGACGAGAGGCTCGATGCCGGGTTCCGGCGTGTTCTCTTCAAGGGAAATGACAACGCCCAATTCGGATACTCCGCGCCCGCCCTCGCTTCTTAGGGCCGGACATCAGGTTTTTCAACTCGTTCGCGCCGCCGGCGCGGCCTTGCCCGGCGCGAAGCCGCGTGCAAGGTGTTTCAAAAGCCCGGCCAAGCCGGCGCGGCACGCAAGGGAATTTAAGTGCTCGAACTGTTGCGCACCAATGATATTGTGCTGATATCGCGCGTCGAGGCTTTGCTGCTGGATCTCGGCATCGGCGTTTTCGTCGCCGACGAACATATGAGCGCGCTTGAAGGCTCGCTTGGATTTCTGCCGCGGCGCATCCTCGTCATCGATGAGGACATCGAGGCTGCGCGCGCGGCGCTCGCCGAGGCGGGGCTCGCCGAGGAATTGAAGCGTGGCTGAGACGGCCGGGGCGCAGCCCGTTCGGGCCGACGCTTTTTTGGGCGGCAAGGTCACGTTGTACCAGAGCGCGCGCGGACACCGGGCCGGCACCGACGCGGCGCTGCTCGCCGCCGCTGCGCCGGCAGATTTCTCCGGGTTCGTTCTCGATATCGGCGCCGGCGTTGGCGCGGCCTCGATCGCGCTTGCCGCGACGCGTCCTGGCGCGCATATCGGCCTTGTCGAGATCGACGCGGAGGCGGCCGAGCTCGCGCGAAAGAATCTCGGGCTCAACGCGCTCGCCGAACGCGGCCGCGTGTTCGAGGCCGATGCGTTGTCGCCGCCAAGCCGCCGCGCCGCAGAGCTGGCCGATGAATCCGCCGATCTCGTGATCTCAAATCCGCCATTCCTCGATCCGGCGCGTTCGCGCGCTTCGCCGGATGAGGGGCGACGGCGCGCCCATGTGATGCGGGAGGGCGGCCCGGCAGGCGTTGCGGCCTGGCTGATCGCCTGTCTCGCGCTGACGCGACCGGGTGGATCCTGCATTTTGATCCACCGGCCGGACAGCCTTGCGGCGCTTCTGGCGGCCCTCGAAGGCCGCGCTGGCGGGGCGGTCCTGATGCCGATCCATCCGCGCGCGGGCGCCGCCGCGATCCGCATCCTGTTGCGGGCGCGCAAAGGCAGCCGCGCGCCGTTTTCGATCGTCCCCGGCCTGATCATTCATGATGAGTCGGGGCTCACCCCGCAGTCGGACGCCATTCATCGCGGCGAGGCTTGTCTCGATTGGTGAGATCTGGCTGCCTCACCAATAGCGATGCCAGTATCGACGATGATAGTAGGGGTGATAATATCTCGGATGATAGTAATATCTGCGATAATAGCGCCTGTGATAGTAAGGACGATAATAACGCCGGCGATGATAATAATAGGCTTTCTCGGTGGCCTGCGGCTCAGCGGGAGCAGCTAGCGCGCGAATTGCCGGCGCGGTTGCAACAAAACCTGACGTCGGCGCGGCTGCGGCGAGATCTGCCATCGCCATGGACGCTGTCAGCGCAGCGGCAACCCAGCGTTGCTTGAAATTCATCCGTATCTCCCAATAACTCTAATATAATTCAGTAACAATTGGAGCAATCGAAGAGGGCGACAAAAAAAATCGTGCATCCGATAATGATTTCGCGCAACGGAAAACTTTGCTGCTTTTGTAAACCCTAGCGTGACCCTGACAATGACATGAGCGCGGATGCTCGCAGGCGACGCGCATGGACCCACTCCGAATATGAAAAGGAAGCCCGGGTTTTCACTTTTCGCCGTCATGCTTTAGAGCATCACGCTCCAGCGCGCCGGCCGCTTGTTTGGCCGCGCGAGATCCCGACCAAACCACGCAGCCGCCATCATGACCGAAGTTCTCGACAAACCGGCGTCCCCGACAAACCTGCTCGACCCGGCGCGCTCCTTCCAGGGGCTCATCATGACTTTGCAGCGCTTTTGGGCGGAGCAGGGCTGCGTCATTCTGCAGCCCTATGACATGGAGGTCGGAGCCGGCACCTTTCATCCCGCGACGACGCTGCGCGCGCTGGGGCCGAAACCGTGGAAGGCGGCCTATGTGCAGCCCTCACGCCGGCCGAAGGACGGACGCTACGGCGAAAATCCCAACCGGCTGCAGCATTATTACCAGTTTCAGGTCATCCTGAAGCCCTCGCCGCGCGATCTGCAGACGCTCTATTTGCGCTCGCTGGCCGCGATTGGCGTCGACCTGAAACTGCACGACATCCGTTTCGTCGAGGATGATTGGGAGAGCCCGACCCTGGGGGCCTGGGGCCTGGGCTGGGAGTGCTGGTGCGACGGCATGGAGGTCTCGCAATTTACCTATTTCCAGCAGGTCGCGGGCGTCGAATGCGCGCCGGTGGCGGGCGAACTGACCTACGGGCTTGAGCGCCTCGCCATGTATGTGCAGGGCGTCGAAAGCGTATTCGACCTCAATTTCAACGGACGCGAAGGCGATGAGAAAGTCACCTATGGCGACGTCTTCCGGCAGGCCGAGCAGGAATATTCGCGCTTCAATTTCGAGGCCGCCGACGTCGCGCTATTGGCGCGCCATTTCCGCGACGCCGAAGCCGAATGCAAGGCGCTGCTCACGGCTGGAGAGGCCGGCGAACGCGCCCTCATCGTTCTGCCGGCCTATGATCAATGTCTCAAGGCGTCGCATCTGTTCAATCTGCTCGACGCGCGCGGCGTGATCTCGGTCACCGAGCGGCAAAGCTATATTTTGCGGGTGCGCGAACTCGCCAAGGCCTGCGGCGCCGCCTGGCTGAAGACAAGAGCCGGCGGCGCGGAAGACTGAGTCGAACGGCTAGCGGTGCATCCCGCCATGCATGCCGCCGCCATGAAAGCCGCCGCCGCCGGCGTGCCCGAAGCCGACGCTGCGTCCGGTGCGAAGGCCGCCGCCGTTGGCGTAGCCTGCATAATTTCCGCCGTTCCAGCGCTGGCCGCCTCCCCAATTGCCTTGGCGGTAGCCGTAAGCGGGCGCGCCGTAAGCATAGCCGCCGCCGTAATAGGGGCCCCCATAACCATAGCCGCAGCCATAATAGCCGCAATCATTCGTCGCGGCCGCGGCTGCGCCCAGTGATAGCGCGCCAAAGGCAAGCCCGGCCGCCGCTGCGGCGCCCGGATTGTAGCCGTAGTGGCGATAAGGGCGGTGGCCATTGTAGCGATAGTGGCGATTATTGTGGTAAGCGCCGCGCCCCCGATGGTGGTAAGCGCCGCGCCCATGGTAATGGCCGCGATAGGCGATGGTCTCGACTTGAGACGGCGCGGATGTCATGAGCGCCGCTGGCGCGACGCTCATCGGACCCGCTGAGGCCGCCGACGTTAGGGCAAGAACAAGGGCGCCTGATGCGGCGGTGAGAGATAATCTGTTCATGGCTGTGTCTCCCTTTGGCCCAGCTAACGTCGGGAGCGTCGCGATGTTCCGCCGCGCCGGCGTGGGCGCGGCTTCGGCGCGGTCACAATCAGTTTTTCCTTGGCGTGGGACGCATCAGCCCTTAGAGGCTGTCTGAAACGCCATGAGAGCCCCTGCGCCGGGCAAGACCCTTTGAGCCCATGCCCGATCTGCTTCTCGAATTGTTTTCTGAAGAAATTCCCGCCCGCATGCAGGCGCAGGCGGCCGACGATCTGAAGCGTCTCGTCACCGAGGCGCTGGCGGAAAAAGGCCTCTCCTATGAAGGCGCGGCAAGCTTTGCGACGCCGCGCCGGCTTGCGCTTCACGTCGCCGGCCTGCCGGCGCGCCAGCCCGATCTGCGCGAGGAAAAGAAAGGCCCGCGCGTTGGCTCGCCCGAGGCGGCAGTGCAGGGCTTTTTGAAAAGCGCCGGGCTCGCCTCGCTGGCGGAAGCCAAGATCGAGGTCGATCCGAAGAAGAAGACGGAATTCTATCTCGCTGTCGTCGAGCGTAAGGGGCAGGCGAGCCTTGACGTCCTCGCCGAAATCCTCCCCGCCGTCATCAAGCGCTTCCCCTGGCCGAAATCGATGCGCTGGGGCGCGGCGTCCGTCAGCCCCGAGGCGCTGCGCTGGGTGCGCCCGCTGCATGCGATCGTCGCAACGTTTGGGCCTGAAACAGAAGACCCCGAGATCGTGGCCTTTGCGGTCGGCGGCATTGAAGCCTCCGACGTCACCTTTGGCCATCGCTTCATGGCGCCGGGGCCGATCAGGGTCAGGCGCTTCGACGATTACGCGCCCGCCCTCGAAAAGGCCAAGGTGGTGCTCGACCCCGCGCGGCGGCGCGACATCATCCTGCACGATCTGCGCGATCTTGCCTTCGCGCAGGGGCTCGACCTTATCGAGGATGCGGCGCTGCTTGAGGAAGTCGCCGGCCTCGTCGAATGGCCGGTCGTGCTGATCGGCGAATTCGACGCAGGCTTTCTGGACATTCCGCCGGAAGTCATCCGCGCGACCATCCGCGCCAATCAGAAATGCTTCGTCCTGACGGACGCCGCGACGGGAAAGCTCGCCAATAAATTCGCGCTGGTCGCCAATATCGACGCGCCGGACGGCGGCCGCGCCATCGCCGCCGGTAATGCCCGCGTGGTGCGCGCGCGTCTGTCCGACGCCAAATTTTTTTGGGAGACCGATCTCAAGGTCCAGCTTGTGGACCGGCTGCAAAAGCTCGAGGCGGTGACGTTCCATGAAAAGCTCGGAACGCAGCGCGCCCGCATCGACCGACTGGTCGCTTTGGCCCGAACGCTGGCGCCGCAGGTCGGCGCCGATCCGGAGCTTGCCGCCCGCGCCGCGCTACTCGCGAAAGCCGATCTCCCTTCAGAAATGGTCGGCGAATTTCCCGAATTGCAGGGGCTGATGGGGCGCTATTACGCCGCCGCGCAAGGCGAGCCGCCGGAAGTCGCCGCGGCCATCGGCGATCACTACAAGCCGCAGGGGCAGACCGACCGCGTTCCAGCCGCGCCTGTAACGATCGCGGTCGCGCTCGCCGACAAGATCGACATACTCACCGGCTTCTGGGCGATCGACGAAAAGCCGACAGGCAGCAAGGATCCCTACGCGCTGCGCCGCGCTGCGCTCGGCGTCATCGCGATCATCCTTGAAAACGGGTTGCGCCTGCGGCTCCTCGACATTCTTGCGTCCCACAAGAAGATTGTGGACGACGATCTGCGTAAGCTTCAACTGGAACGGGCGCGGAGTGAGGGTGGCGATAGCCGTGCCATGACCGGCCAGGTCGGCCCCAATACAGTACCGGCCGAGCTGCTGGGTTTCTTCGCGGACCGCCTCAAAATCTATCTGCGCGAGCGCGGCGCCCGGCACGATCTGATCGACGCCGTGTTCGCTCTGCCGGGCCAGGACGACCTGACGCTGATCCTGCGCCGCGTCGAGGCGCTCGGCGCTTTTCTTGCGACGGAGGACGGCGCCAATCTGCTCGCCGGCTATCGCCGCGCCGCCAATATATTGCGCGCCGAGGAGAAGAAGTTTGGGGCTGATGAGGCGGCTTCTTACGAACAGCCCTTCGCGCCATCCCTTCTGACCGAGCCGGAAGAGCTGGCGCTGGCCGGCGCGCTCGCCCCCAACGGCGCTGAGCCGCCCTGGGCGGCGGCGATCCGCGATGAGGATTTCGAGGCAGCGATGAAAGCTCTGGCGCAGCTTCGCGCGCCGGTCGACGCCTTCTTCGAAAAAGTGACGGTCAACGTCCCCGATTCCGCGCTGCGGCTGAACCGCCTGCGCCTGCTGGCCGGATTGCGCCGCGCCGTCAATGGCGTCGCCGACTTCTCATCTATCGCGGGATAGTCGGTTCGCCTTGCTCCGGCGCCGATGGTCCTCAGGGAGGGACGAGCGCATCGGCTGAGAGCGCGCTTTCATGGCCAGAGCGTTGAATGGCGGTGACCGCATACGTTACGGTTTTCGCCGCGGGCCTCTCGTCGAGGAAGCAAGCGCGCTCCGTTTCGCCGATTGCGACCCGGTCGTGATTGGCGTCGAGCGCATAGACGCGATAGCGGACCACTGCGGGGTCATAAGCGGAGACATGCTCCTTGAGAGGCTGCGGCGGGGACCAGCAGATCAGCAATCCCGACCCCTTCCGTGAAGCGGTCGGCCGAAGCGGCGCCGGCGGCGTAAAGCGCAACTGCTCCTCATAGCTGATGCCGCCGCCGGACGCGCCTGGCTCCTCGCCGCGCGCATCGCCCGTAGACGTTAATACAATCGCCACGGCGATAAGCTGCAGCCCGATCAACACTTCGCCACGTTGCTTTTTCCGAGCGAAGCTTTTTCTAAAAGACAATTCAGCCAATGTTTTTGGCGCCCCGACAGTGCAGAGCGCAAGGAAGTCGTCGCCCCCTTGCGCTCCTGCGATCATTTCACAAGGACAGGATTTGCCTGCGTTCTGACGAACTCTTCATAGGTCAATTCCTGAAGATCCTGTGGCTTGGTGATGATATTGGATTTACGCGCTCTGGCTGCGTTTGGCGTGGCGTTGGCGCCGTCGCCGATGGCGCCGCCGTCAAAGACGATTTCGCTCCACTCGACGAAATTCGCGTTGAGGACGGATTTTGCGCCGGAGTTGTTGAGATCGACCGCAACGTCATTGTTGTCGATCCCGCCATTCCCGTTCCAGTTGACATTCTTGTTGGCGCCGTTGGCCTTTATTTTCGCGACGCCGCCACTGAACCAGCGCAGGCCATAGGCGGCGACCAGGGGGCTGCCAAGGCCGTTCTTTTCTTTCAGCTTGTTTTCGTCCAGCGGACCAAGGTCGAAGCGCTCGTAATCCAAGAGATCCTTGCCGGACTTGGACAGCCAGTTGACCTGATAATTGTAGTTCATGACGCTCAAATGATTGGGCTTGTAGTTCTCGTGATCGACGCCGCCGTGACGCAGGCCAAGATTGTGCCCAAGTTCATGCATGATGGTGCCGGCCTGCTCTTTGAACGTCCCGGGGTTGGAGCCCCACCCGCCCAGAGTCTCGATGAAATCGCTCTCGGGGATCCCGCGCGAAAGCCCGCTGCTGCTGCCGCCGCTATATTTATGGGCGCACAACAGGCGATGGAAAATCTGACGCTCTGCGCTGGTGAATAACGGATCCATGATCGCATCAAAATCGGTCCACACCGGATCCAGATTATCCTTGTGAGGGACAGCGCCTTTGCTGACGAAGTGGACGGAAATGCCTTTTGGTCCGCCGGGATTCAATACAGGAGCGGCGGCGAAGGATTTTTGCACCGCCGCAAGAACGGCGGCGGAAGGCTGATGCGAGGAAGCTTCGGCCGCGCTCGCATTCATCCAGGCGTAGCCGATGAAGATATCCTTCTTCTTGTAATTGGCGCCAAGCTTGGGCAGGTCGACATCGATTTTGCCGTCGCCGTCGGCGTCATATCCATAGAGCTCCCACGCGTCGAGCAGTCCGTCTTCGTCGGTATCCTTGTTGACGCTGGCGTTGGCCGAAAGGTCGAAATAAGCGAAGAAGATATTGTCGTCATTCGAGGGGTTTTTCGTGTCGATCCTGATGATCTTGTCGGTCTTCTTGAGATAGGGGAGCAGAGAATAAAGCTCGTCGTCGCTGCGCGGGTTGGTGGGCGTCGCCAAGGGGTTGGCGGGATTGTCGATCGCGTCGCCAACCCCTCCGACGGTGATCAGCCCGCCATTGAACGGCTTGCCGTCGTCCTCTCCGCCGGCGGCAGTTGACAGGCGCTTTCCATTCACGTCGATCGAACTATATTGCTGGATGCCGTTGGACTGGAAACTGTATGAGATTCCAAGGCCCATATTGGCGACGACGCCGGCCTTTTTCGGGTCGATCGCATTTGCGAGCACCAGTTCGAAGCGGTCGCCGGACAATTTCTGGCCGCCGAACAGTAATGAAATCGTCCGCGAACCTTTTGTCGAGGGCGCCTTGAAGACGACCACGAGGACCTCGCCGTCAATACTTGCGTTGTTGCGGATTTCCGAAAAACTGAAGTCAACGCTGCCTGGCGCCGCCGCGTCCAACTTCGGCTTGACGAACGACGTCACATCAGCGCGAACGTTATTGAAGTAGCCTGGCAGACCAATAATGTCGTTCGTTACGGCTTCGATCCAGTTGATGGAATTGCCGTCGATGGTGATGTCGCCATTGGCGATAGGCACGAAATTATTCGAAGCCGCCATCACAAAGGCCTTGTCGACAACGGCGTCCCTGCTGGGTTTCGTTACAGTTGCGACGTGGCTGGCGTTGTTGCTTCCGGCCGCCGCGGCCGAAACCTGATACTTGCCATATTTCTCATAAAATCCTTTGAGGCCGGATGCGGCGAGCGCCGCATTATTCGCGTCCGGCGCGACCGCGGAGGGGCGAGGCAGGGTCTTTGAAACAGTCCCCGGGATTTCGGCGGCAAGGAGAGGTTCTGCCCCAAGAAACGACAAGCCGCCCGCTAAAACTACAGCGCTGGAAAAGGCCATCTTTTTCATGTCATTGCCACCGTGAGAAAAATTGTCGACTATTGAATGATGAAAACATTAGATTGATATAATTGAATCCAATACTACACACGTCATGAAGCAGAGGATAGTGCAACCTGTCACTGTTGCTTATCCGGGGCAATGGCTGATGGCGTGGCGCCGGCATTATTTTGCAGCGGCGCCGCCTTTCCAGACAACGCGGCGCCTTTGCTGCGGCGCCATAAGAACTAAGGAGTGCGACCCTCGGCTCGATCACAACCGGCGCGCGCGGACGGTTGCGTCGGATCGCCTACATCCATTGTCGGCCGCGCTACTCTTTGATCCGGACCGTCAGCGGGCTGAGGCCGGCGATCGTCGCCTCGATATCGTCGCCCTTCAAGATCGGGCCGACGCCCGAGGGGGTGCCGGTGAAAATGAGATCGCCCGGCCGGAGTTCGACCAGCCCTGACAGGAACTGCACGATCTGCGGAACTTTCCAGGTCATGTCGGAAAGGTCAGCCGATTGGCGTGTGACGCCATTCACCTTGCATTCGATGGCGCCCGAGGTCAGCGTCCCGATGTCCGCCTTGCGCGTCAGGGCGGCGCAGGGCGCCGAATGGTCGAACGCCTTCGACATATCCCAGGGGCGGCCTTTCTTTTTGGCCGCCGCCTGCAGGTCGCGCCGCGTCATGTCGAGGCCGACTGCATAGCCGAAAATAAGATCCTCGGCGCGCTCGGCCGGGATGTCGCGGCCGCCGCCCGAGAAAGCAACGACGAGTTCAACCTCATGCTGTAGATCGGCGGTCGCGGGCGGGTAGGGGATCGCCGCGCCATCGGGCATGAGTGCGTCGGCGGGCTTCGTGAAGAAAAACGGCGGATCGACGTCCGGGTTGCTCCCCATCTCGCGCGCGTGCTCGGAATAGTTTTGGCCGACGCAAAAAATGCGGCGCACCGGAAACAACCCGCCCGTCGCGACAGCGAGCGCAACGACAGGCGGCGGATCGAAAACATAGTCGCCCATGGGTCGAAAATCCCCGTTGGTTGATCAATGCGGCGCGACGCGCGGGTGGATCGTCCTGTGTGGCTCTTTAGGGGCGCGCGTCCATCAGCGCGCTCTTGCAGCCCTGAGACAATTTAGCGGCGTTGTCTTGCAGGCAAGAGACGACGCGGCCCTCTCCGGGCGGCACGCCGCGGCAGAGCGCGCGATAGTCCGGCGCGCATTCAGCGCCGATCACTGAAAATTCTTCGCGAAAGCTGAGATGTCGGAAAGACTGATGAGCCGGCGCCGGCTGGGGCGCTGCCGTGGCCGCCGCGGGCGCGGCGGGCGTCGCCGTCGGGACTTCAGCCGCGGCGCCGGGCGGCGGAGCGGAACTGACTGCATTGACGGCGCTTTGACAGCCCGCTGAAAGCGAGGCGAGGTTTTTACGCATGCAGGCGAGGGCTGCCGATCCGCCGGGCGGGACATCGGCGCAATGGGCCCGATAGTCGCCGGAGCATGAGGCGCGAATGGCGCCGATTTCTGCCTGCATCGGCTCTGCGCGCGCCGGGGCGGCGAGCAAGAAGAATCCGATCGCGAAAGCGCCATAACGGCGGATTGCGCCACCCGCAGCGGTTGGAATCATCGCAGTCTCCTCCCAGAGCCGACGCAGCATGCCCGCGCGCCTGCGTCGGCGCAATGGGCGTCCCGTCGCCGGAGCGCCACAGGCCAAGAGCCTTTATTCGACGTCGAGCGGCTCGGTTCCGGTGGGGCGCCCGTCGGGGCCGAGCGTGATCTTCTCGATCCGTTGCTCCGCGCTCGTCAGCAGCCGGGCGCAATGCGCCTTCAAAGCCTCGCCGCGCTCATAGATCGCGATCGATTCTTCAAGGCCGACAGCGCCTTTCTCGAGTTGATCGACGATTTTTTCGAGCTCCGCGAGGGCGGCTTCGAAAGGCAGGCTCGCAACGTCCTGGTTTTTGATGGGCTCGGCCGCCATGCGTCTCTCGATTTTTCCGCAATCTCGCTGAGGGACATTAGCACGAACGGGCGCCTGCCCAAGCGGCGCGCCGTCAAAAGATGGAAGCTGTCGTGTTTAGTGGAGCTCCAGCGCGAAAGGCACGCCTTCATAACAATCGGCGCCGCGGCCGATTTTTTCGATCGCCGCTGTCATACGCCCGTCGCGCTGCAAAATGGCGTCCGCGAGCGCGACCAGTCGCGCATTTGGGGTCGCCGTCGGCGACTTGTGGCGCAAAATCGCGGCAATCTCGAATTCATCGCGCTCCGGGCTCAGGGCGCAGGCGGCGATGAAGGCCGCCGCGGTGGAGCGGCTGACCCCGGCATAGCAGTGAATCAACATCGGCGCGGCGCGATCCCATTGCCGGATGAAGTCGAGCAGCGTCGCGACATGGTCTTCGCAGGGAAGAATATGGCCCTCAATCGCCAGCACGATGTCGGACATGGAGACATAGAGGTGCCGGCCGGCCTCGATCGTCGCCGGACGCGCGACAGGGGTTCCCCTGTCGAGCAGCGTGACGAGGCTGCGCGCGCCGGTCTCCCGCGCCAAATCCGGCACCCTTGCCAGCGAACAGACGTGCAGGCGGCTCATATGTCCCATTCCTTAAAAGCGCGGAAAGGGCCGCGCCGCGCTGCGCGGATTTTGATACCGCAACGCAATAAAAAATTCAGCTAATTCGAACAGCGATGCAACGGAAAAGTTCATGGCTCCAGCCGCAAACTCAAGACGCGCAGCTCGGCGAGAAAGCGTTCGGCCGCAAGCGTCGGCGGCCATGGCTCCCAGGGGACGCCGCCATAGGTTGCGGTCAGCGGATCCTCGGTCAGCGGCTGGTGGGCGATGCCGAGCGTCGCGCGCACTTCCCGATTGGTCCAGCCGACGACATGAACCGCCTCCGAGGCGGCGGCGACGCGATCGGCCCGCTTGTGCGGCTTCCACTCGGACGCCGTCCAGGGCGCAAGGCCGTAGCGCAGGGCGACTGCGCGCTCAAGACTTTCGGTCAGAAGGCGAAAAGTCTCGCCGAGGAAGGGCTTGACGACGGAAATGCAGTCGAAGCCGAGGAGCCCCTCGTCGGCGTCATGGAGCAATTCGCGAAGGTCCGCGCGCGGGTCGTCGACGGCGGGATGCCACAGCCGGCGCAGGGCCAGCACCAGCAGCGAGTGCTGGGCGACGGAGAGCGGCAGATCCCAGGCCGAATGTCCGCCCCAGCGATAGGTGCGGGCAAGCCCCGTGGCGAGGTCGCTGTCCTCCCAGTCGAAAGGCGTCGGATTGAGAAGGTCGAGCCGCTTGCCGGAAAGGAGCCGCACCCAGGCTCTGGTCGGGGCCGGGCGCTCGGGCTCGCGCGGCGGCGCGCCGGGTTTCATGGCTTGCGGGCGAGAGCAGCGCATTCCTTGTGCCGCCAGCAGGTCGAGAGATGATCATTGACGAGGCCGCAGGCCTGACAGAAGGCGTAGATGATCGTCGGGCCGCAGAAATTGAAGCCCCTGGCGCGCAGATCCTTCGACATGCGCGCGGAAAGCGGCGTATGCGCGGGAATTTCGCTCATCGAAGCAAATCCGTTCTGCACCGGCGCGCCCTCGACGAAATCCCAGATATAGGCGGCAAAGCCGGAGGTTTCCTCGATTTTGCTGAAAGCGCGGGCCGATGCGATCGCCGCCAGAATCTTGGCGCGATTGCGCACGATGCCGGCGTTCTGCATCAGCGCCTCGACCTTGGCCGGCGTGAAACGAGCGATTTTTTCGGGGTCGAAGCCCGCGAAAGCCTCGCGAAAGGCCTCGCGCTTGCGCAAAATCGTGATCCAGGAGAGGCCGGCCTGAAAGCCGTCGAGGATCAGCTTTTCGAACAGGGCGCGGCTGTCATATTCAGGAACGCCCCATTCTTCGTCATGATAAGCGACGTACAGCGGATCGGAGCCGGGCCAAGGACAGCGGCTGCGAGCGTCGGCGCCCTTGCTCATTCCGGCGCTGCGACCGCGATCGGCGTCTCGCCCGCCTTCACGACGGCGCCCGCCGCCTTGGCGTCCTCGAGCCGGTCGAGCCGGATCATGGCGAGGCCTTCCGAGCCCGAAATCGAGCCGACCTGGCCGAGCGGCGGGCCGCCCGCGGCGATCTCGACGCCGGGCGCCGGCGGCTCCCCCTCAAAGCTGAACTTCACGATCCGCTTCTTGGCCGACTTGCGGTAATGCACGCGCGCCACGACTTCCTGGCCGACATAGCATCCCTTCTTGAAGTCGACGCCATTCAGCCAGTCGAGATTGACGTCCTGCACGAAGGCGTCGCCATAGACGAAATCGCGCCCGCCGCGCGGCACGCCGGCCGCAATGCGCCGCGCCTCATAGGTGGATTCATCGCTGTCGGCGATCCGCGCCAGCGCCTCGCGCGACGCTATGACGCGCTCCCCCATGCCGGGCGCGCGCATGTCGCGATAGGCGAGCGCGCCAATTCCGGAGGGCGCCTCACCTTCGGTGAGAGCCGCGACGCCGAGCGATTCGGACAGATCCTCGATGCCGATCTTGGCGCGCATCTTATGCAGGTTGAGCCGCTTGACGAGGTCCGGGGCCTGCGCGCGCACGCAATCGAAATAATATCCGGCCTCCGGGCCCTCAGGCAGCGGCAGCACGAAAAAATCGAACATCAGCTTGCCCTGAGGCGAAAGCAGCGCGGAAAAGCGGCTTTCACCGGGAGCGATGGAAAGAACGCTGTTGGTGATGAGCCTTTGCAGGAATTTTTCGGCTTCCGCTCCCAAAAGCCTGACGACGCCGCGGTCGGCAAGAAAACTTAAACGACTTTGCATGGCAAGAACCTCGACAGGGGACTGGCCCGACGCTTAAGTGTCGCCGTCGCCGCCGCCTTTTATAATTTCTAACCACGGATGAACGGATGCCGCAAACATTTGATCTCCTCCTGAAAGGCGGCGCGGTCGTCGATCATAATGGCGTCGGAATGCGCGACATTGGCGTCACGGCCGGCAAGATAGCGGCGATCGGTCAGCTCGGGGGCGCCTCCGCCGCCGAGACGATCGAAGTGGCTGGCCTGACCATCCTGCCCGGCGTCATCGACACGCAGGTGCATTTTCGCGAGCCGGGCCTGACGCATAAGGAAGATCTCGAGACCGGCTCGCGCGCCGCCGTGCTTGGCGGCGTCACCGCTGTGTTTGAAATGCCGAACACCAATCCGCTGACGACGAGCGCGACGGCCCTCGCCGACAAGGTTTCGCGGGCGCATCATCGCATGCATTGCGACTTTGCTTTCTGGGTCGGCGGCACGGCCGATAATGTCGATCAGATTCCCGAACTGGAGCGCCTGCCGGGCGCGGCAGGGATCAAGGTGTTCATGGGCTCCTCGACCGGCTCGCTGCTGGTCGAGGATGACGCCGGCGTCGAAGCAATCTTGCGCCGGACGCGGAGGCGCGCGGCGTTCCACAGCGAGGACGAGCCGCGGCTGAATGAGCGCAAGCATTTGCGCGTCGAAAACGATCCCGCCTCGCATCCGGTCTGGCGCGACGAGATCGCCGCGCTGAAGTCGACGCAGCGGCTGATCCGCATTGCGCGCGGCTGCAGCGCGCTGGTGCATGTGCTGCATGTCTCGACCGCCGAGGAAATCGAGTTTCTCGCGGGCCATAAGGATCTCGCCAGCGTCGAAGTGACGCCGCATCATCTGACCCTGTCGGCGGATGATTACGCCCGGCTCGGGACAAAACTGCAGATGAATCCGCCGGTGCGCGACAAGCGTCATCGCGAGAAAATCTGGCAGGGGGTCGCAGAAAGCGTCGCCGATATTTTGGGCTCCGACCACGCGCCGCATACGCTGGAAGAAAAAGCCAAACCCTATCCGCAGAGCCCGTCCGGCATGACCGGGGTGCAGACCCTCGTGCCGATCATGCTCGACCATGTGGCGGCCGGGCGCCTTTCGATCGAACGCTTCGTCGATCTGACCAGCGCCGGGCCGGCGCGGTTGTTTGGGATTGCGGGAAAAGGCCGCATCGCCGTCGGCTATGACGCCGATTTCACGATTGTCGATTTGAAACGCGAGGCGGTGATCGAGGATCGCTGGATTGGCTCGCGCTGCGGCTGGACGCCGTATGACGGCAAGCAGGTGTTGGGCTGGCCGGTCGGGACAATCGTGCGCGGCGCGCGCGTGATGTGGGAGGGCGAGATCGCCGCGCCCGCGACGGGCGAGGCGGTGCGCTTCTGGCAGGCGCTCGGGTAGCGTTCTAAGGCGCCGGCGTAAAACTCCAGTCGAAGCGGTGGTCGTGTAGACGCTGCTTCTTGTTGTCGCCGCCATATTGATCTTCGCTCGCGCTGTGGCCCTTGCGGCCGCCGACGATCAGGCGATGAATGAGGTCGGCCTTTTCCTTTTGCAGCTGGTCCGGCGTCATGGCGAGCCGGGCGGCGCTCGCCTGCGGGCAATAGAAGCGCAGATGGCCGGCCGATTGTACGCGGAAGATCACGGCCTGATCCGTTCCGTCGACGGTCGGCGTCTTGTTGTGGCGGATCTGTGCGACCGCGTGCTCGGCCTGTCCGTTGGTGATTTCATGATCGGCGCGCAGCCCGGTCCAGTCCACGCGCTCGATGAGATCGTCGGTGTCGCTTGGCGCAATGCCTTTCGGCCACGCTTGCGACCCCTGCACGCTCTGGAAGTCCGAGGTCGACAGGCCCACCGCGAAGCTCTCATAAAAGATCGTAGCGCCGCGAATCTTCATCAGCGGCACGCCCGATTGGTGAATGTGCGATTCAAGCTGATAATAGGCGCCCGCGCGCGGCGCCGTGAACACCATGCCGGTGTGGTTCGGGCCGCGCGTCTTGGTCGCGGTCTGCACGCGCCATCCGCCCGCGCTATCCGGAAGATAGATGAAAAAGCGGTTTTGAAAACTGTGGAATTGCGCGATGTCGCCGCGTTGCGCGGAGGCCGGCGGAACATGCTTGCCCCAGGTGTAGGGCACGGCGCCTTGGGCGATATGCAGCGCACGATCATGATCGAGCGCGCGCGCCTCGAACAGCGCAGCATAGACCCAATGCGTGCATTCATTGCCGATGCCGGCCGGATTGTTGTTCATCTGGTCGACGCCGAACTGAGTCAGCAGGCGTCGCTTGGCCGAGTCGATGTCGGTCATTGTTGGCTCCATGGCGGGTTGTTTGCCACCATGGCGATGCGGCGCTCGCTTTGCCGTGACGAAAGGCACGAAGCGGAGCGCCCTTGCGCCGCGTTTTCGCGCTACAGCGTTTTTATAAACCCGGCAAAGCGCATCAGCCCTTCCGGCCAGGGGCCATGCCCAGATTCGCTGTTGATGTGGCCTGAATTGCCGGCGTCGACAAGTTCCGCGCCAAGCGCATTGGCAAGCCGTTCGGCGTCCTCGAAGGCGCCGTAAAGATCGTCGCGGCTGGCGATGACAAGAGAAGGGAAGGGCAGTTTTTCCAGCGGATCGGCGGCAAAGGCGGCGTCAACCGAGGGCAGGGCCGCGACGCTTTCGGGAGCGGGCGGCGCCACCAGAAAGGCGCCCGCAACCGGCAGCCCGCGCAATTGCTCGGCGGAATGGGCGACGGCGAGCGCGCCAAGACTGTGCGCGACGAGAATGACCGGGCGTTCGGCGCGGCGAATTTCCTCAATGAGGCGCGCGCGCCAGGCTTCGAGCTGCGGCCGGTCGAAATCATCCTGGCTGACGATCCGCGAGGTCGGCAGCTTGGCGTCCCAGCGGCTTTGCCAGTGATCGGGCCCCGAGCCGCCAAGGCCCGGGACGAAGAGAATATCGGCGTCGGCCGTCCGCATCGCTTAAGCTGTGACCGCGGCAGGGGCCACGGAAGATGCGCGCGAGCGCGACAGTTCGGCGACCAGCCGGTCGATGAAGGTCTCGTAAAGCGCGGCCTCCACCGCCTCGAGCTGCGGCGCCCGCGTTGCAAATTCAGGGTCGTTCGCGGCGATCTCGGCGCTGATGTCGGAAAGGTGCTTTTCCTCCTCCATCAGCAGGCCGGCGATGCGTCCTGCGATGGGCGAGGCCCCGAGCGCGGTCTTGTAGACGCCATAGACGTCAAGCGCGCGGCGCTCGATCAGCCAGGTCACATAGCAATAGACGAGCTTTGCGCGCGCAGCGTCGGGAAGCGCCGCAAAAACCTCGTCGCAGCTCTTGTCGAGGCTTTGGAAATAATCCTCCGCCTCCTCGCCGCAGAGCATGTTTTCGGGCGCATAGGCCGCAAAGGCGTCGCCGCCAACTTTGAGCGCGAGCTTTTTGAGGCCCAGCGCATGGCGGCCTTCCTCGAGCGCATGGGTCAGGATCTCGGCCGTCAGCGCCTCGGCGCGCTGGCTTTTGACGATTTTGCGGAAGCCGACATATTCGAGATAGGAGAAGGTATTGAGCCAGCGCGCGTGAAGATTTGCGTCCGCGACGACAGCGGCGATCGAGGCTTCAAGGCGATTGGTTGCAAGCATGGGCTCTCTTTCAGTTTTTGGGCTCTGGGCAGCCAGCCTTGGCTGGCTCAACCCTCGCCGAAGACGCGCGCAAAAATCACGTCGACGTTTTTCAGATGATAGCCGAGATCGAACAGTTGTTCGAGTTCGGCGTCGCTGAGCGCCTTCGAGACGTCGGGATCGGCTTTGAGCAGCGTCAGAAAATCGCCCTCGCCGCGCCAGACCGGCATCGCGTTACGCTGCACATAGGCGTAGGAATCCTCGCGGCTGATCCCTTTCTGGGTCAGCGCCAGCAGAACCCGCTGCGAATGGATGAGGCCGCCGAGCCGGTCCAGATTCTTCTGCATATGGGCGGGATAGATCAGCAGCCTGTCGATGACGCCGGTCATGCGCGCGAGCGCAAAGTCGAGCGTGATCGTGGCGTCGGGCCCGATCATCCGCTCGACCGAGGAGTGGGAAATGTCGCGCTCATGCCAGAGCGCAACATTCTCCATCGCCGGCAGCGCCATGCCGCGGACGAGACGGGCGAGGCCGGTCACATTTTCGGTCAGCACCGGATTGCGCTTGTGCGGCATGGCGGAGGAGCCCTTTTGCCCCTCCGAGAAGAATTCCTCGACCTCCAGCACTTCGGTGCGCTGCAAATGCCGGATCTCGATTGCGAGCCGCTCCAGCGAGGAGGCGACGACGGCGAGGGTCGCAAAGAACATGGCGTGACGATCGCGCGGGATGATCTGCGTCGAGGCCGGCTCGACGGCAAGGCCGAGCTTTTCGGCGACATGGGCTTCGACGCGCGGATCGATATTGGCGAAGGTGCCGACCGCCCCCGAGATGGCGCAGGTCGCAATTTCCTTGCGCGCATGGACCAGCCGCTCCCTGGCGCGGGAAAATTCGGCATAGGCCTGGGCGAGCTTCAGCCCGAACGTCATTGGCTCGGCATGGATGCCATGCGAGCGCCCGATCGTCGGCGTGAACTTATGCTCGAAGGCGCGCCGCTTCAGCGCGGCGAGCAGGGCGTCGACGTCCGCGATGAGGATATCGGCGGCCCGCTTCAACTGCACCGAGAGGCAGGTGTCGAGCACGTCGGACGACGTCATGCCCTGATGCACGAAGCGCGACTCGGGGCCGATGAACTCGCCAAGATGGGTCAGAAAGGCGATGACGTCATGCTTGGTCACCTTCTCGATTTCGTCGATGCGTGCGACGTCGAATTTGACCCCTCCGGCCTTTATCCAGATCGCCGCGGCGGCTTCCCTGGGGATGACGCCGATCTCGGCGAGGGCGTCGCAGGCATAGGCTTCGATCTCGAACCAGATGCGGAACCGCGTCTGGGCGTCCCAGACGGCGACCATTTCGGGGCGGGAATAGCGGGGGATCATCGGCGGTCTTCCTTTCGGGGGTGCGTAGCACGCCTAAGTCGGGCAAGGCAAAGCCGTTGCGCGGCGAACCGTCGCCGCAGGCCAGCGCCGGGATAGGTAAAGGCCGCATGGCTGGCGGCCCTACGCACGCAGCGAGGCGAAAGATGAATGGGGCGTCGCTCCCGACAGAGGCAATATTCCTGCTCTTTCTGGCGGCGTGGGCCGGATTTCTGTTCTTCTCCTTCTCCCGGAACGCGGCGCTGAAGCGGCGCTGGTTCGCACTCTATGTGGCGGCGCTGGGCCTCGTCCTCGGCGGCGTTGCGACTTTCGCCGCGGCCCGAAGCCGGACGATGGAGAGCCTTATCGTTGTTTTCCCGGCGCTCGCGCTATGGGGGTTCCTCACGGTGCGCCAGATCCGCTTTTGCGACGCCTGCGGCGCGAGCGTCCACAGGCTCGGCGCTCTTCGCGACCCGCCGAAATCATGCCCGAAATGCGGTGCGCCGCTCGAGCGGACGGGCGGGCCCCCGAAATAGCTGGCGGGACGGCGAGAACGGGGCAGGGACGCGCACATTTTCAGATCAAAGCGGGTGTCAACGCCGTGGCGTTCTGTAAATCGGGGGGCGATCCGTTCAGCCTCCGCGAAGAATGTGCGGAACGCTGCTTGTGGCGCGCCACAAGGTCTCATAAAAAGACAACAAGCCGCTTACTCCGTGGCGCAGAGGGTCGATGAATAGTTGTCGATCCCCAATGAAAACTTGCCGGAGGGCGTTTATGAAGATGGTTCGGATAACGGCGCTTGCCGTTGCGTCAGTCTTTTATTCGCCGCTGGCGGTGATGGCCGAAGATGCTCCTCAGGCGGCGCAAAGCCTGCAGCCCTTCGCCGAATTCCTCGCCGGGATCGCCTCTTCGCAATCCGGCGCAGCAGCGAGCGCGACGCCTGCCGTCGCGTCGGCCCGCTCCGCGCCGACGCAAGCGCAATCCTATCTCGCTTCGCTCTACGCGGGCGTCGATGCGAAAGCTGTGAAACACAGCTTCGTCGACGCCAACGACACGGCGTTCGACTGTATTCCGATCATGCAGCAGCCGGCGCTGCATGGCTCCACAGAGCCGCTGCCGACGCCCCCCGACATACCCAAAAGCCTCTTGCGGGCAGCGTCTGCGGACGGGCAAACCAGGGCGAGCAATGTCAGCGCCGCCGAGACCGACCGGTTCGGCAACGCCATGGCCTGCGCCGATGGCGCGATCCCGATGGCGCGCGTCACGCCCGAACAAATCGGCCGATTCGCCAGCCTGCAGGATTTCTTTCGCAAGAGTCCTGACGGCGCGGGCGGCTTGCCGCGGCGAGCGGCAAGCTCGTCATCCGCGGTCCAGGCGACGCATCGCTACGCGCACGCCTACCAGGAAATCAGCAATGTGGGCGGTCACAGTTTTCTGAACTTGTGGAAGCCGCCTGTCGCCGCGAGTCAGATCTTTTCTTTGTCGCAGCATTGGTATGTTGGAGGCAACGGGAGCCGACTGCAAACCGCCGAGACGGGCTGGCAGGTCTACCCGAAGTTCTATAAAACGGCGAAGCCCGTCTTTTTCATCTATTGGACGTCGGACGGCTATACAACCAAAGGCTGCTACAATCTGACCTGCGCCGCCTTCGTGCAGACCAGCAATACCTTTGCGATCGGCGGCGCGCTCAAGCCGTGGAGCACCTCGCCGAAAAAGCAGGTTGCGCTCGAGCTCATGTATTTCCTGTATCAAGGCAAATGGTGGCTCTATGTGAACGGGACGGCCGCCGCGAATGCGATCGGCTATTATCCCGCCTCGCTCTATAACGGTGGCGCGATGAGCATCGCGGCGGAGGAAATCGACTATGGCGGCGAAACTGTCGGCACGAAGAGCTGGCCGGCGATGGGCAGCGGTAAATTCGCCAGCCTCGGTTTCGGTAAAGCGGCCTATCAGAGCGACATATTTTACATTCCCGCGAGCGGCCCGTCTGTTTCCGCCAATTTGACGGTTTCGCAGGACTGGCCCTGGGCCTATACGGCCTCGTTCAGCTATCTCAACTCACCCAACTTCTCGACGCTCTTCTTCGGCGGACCCGGCGGAAAGCGGTGACGGACCGGCCGCTGACCGCGGTCTGGTTCATCTGGCTTTGCTTGCAAACGCAGCCGGCGCTTCGTTTGGCTCATGCCGCCGCTGGCCTTGGCCGGGAGGGGAGCCCGCTCGACGGGAGCAAAAGCCGATCTGACTGGATCGGGCTTTTTCGCTAACGCCGTCGTTCAACGCATCCGCGTCATCCAAGAAGCCTTCAGTTTTTCGGGCGGATGCTTAACCCTCTATCGGGCCTTTTCTCCCGGCTCCGCCTTCAGCCGCGCGATCTTGGCGCGCATCGGCGCGAACGGCCCGTATTTGTGCTGCTCCGCGCCAAAACCGTCGGCGTAAGGGCCATAGGGCGCGTCGATCGGCTTTTCGATGAGATCAGGAAAATCATGGTCGAGGCCAGGCTTTTGCGGCCGCGGCTGGGATTCGACGAACGCCGCGACGTCCCAGGCGTCCTCGGCGGATAGTTTCGGGTTCAGATAATCGGCGCCCGCCGGCATGTTCGAATGGGCGAAATTCGCCATTGTGATCAGCCGCGCCATGCCCGCGCCGTCGTTAAAACTGTCCGCGCCCCAAAGCGGCGGGACGGCGTAGCCAAGGCGCAATGCGCCCGGATCGCGCGGCAAGCCGGCGCCGTCGGCGCGGTGGCAGGAGGCGCAAATCGCGGCGTAGATCGGCTCGCCGCGCTTTGGATCGGCGGCGCGATCCAGTTCGGGCATCGCGCCGGAGCCGTGCCCGGTTAGTTGCTCGCCCGGCGTCATGCCAGACGAGAGAAAGTCGAGATAGGCGACAAGCGCGACAATCGCCGGCGAACCCGCCGGCGCGGCGCGGCCGTTGAGGCTGCGGGTCAAACAGGAGTCGATCCGCTGCGGCAGAGAAATCTCAGCGCCGCGCCGCGCGCTGTAGGCGGGGAAATCGGCGATGAGGCCGAACAGCGGCAGGCCGAATTTCTTTGTTCCGGCCAAAAGGTGACAATCTGCACAGGCCAGATTGTTGCCGGCGAAGCGCTGTGACGGATCGGGAGCGCCGGGTCCGATCAGAGCGGCGGTTTGCGTTATGATTTCGCGGCCCTGTCTGACAAGCCTGCCATGCGCATCATCGGGCAAGGCGCCGATGTCCGGGACGCGCCAGACGGGGTCTTGCGCGCAGGCGCCCCCGGCGGCGCCGATCGCAAGAGCGGCAAGCGCGCATAATGCGCCGGCGAAACTGCAGAAGCGCCTTGCAAAAGATGTCGCCATTTTAAAAAAATCCCCCCACGGAATTCCAGGTCTAACTATTGCCAAATCGCTTGCGCCAATCTGGCGGGCTCGCCGCGAAGGGCAGCGCCCGCGCCTCATAAATCGCGCGGGCGATGGCCCGCGCCAGGCAATCGGCGGCGAGCGCGCCGATCTCGATCTTGTCGGTCAGCGTGGCGGGTTTGGGCGCGAGCCCGGTCGCCGCCGAAAAAACCGTATCGCCGTCCATCGCCGCATGAGCCGGGCGCAGCGCGCGCGCCATGCCGTCCTGCGCCATCACGGCGAGGCGCTTGGCCTCGGACCTTGTCAGCGCCGCGTCGGTGGCGACGATCGCGATGGTCGTATTCTGCGGCTCGACGCTCTTGATCTTGAAATCGGCGCCCGGCCACACGGCGGGCCAGCCGAGCCCGCCGAATTCCGCTCCGCGCTCATAGGGCGCCGCCCAGAAATGCGGTCCCTCGCCGATGGTCGCCCGGCCGATCGCATTGACGGCGACGAGCGCCCCCACCGTAAACCCCGAAGCGCTCGTTGCGCTCGCCGAGCCGAGGCCGCCCTTGAGATCGGCGGTCGTCGCGCCATAGCCGGCGCCTGCCGTGCCGAGCGGAAAATCCAGGGCCGCCGCGGCCGCCGCTTCAAAACCAAGCCGCCAATAGATCGGCTCGGGGCCAAAATCCTTGTCGCCGCCGTTGAGGAGATCGAACAGCACGGCGCCGGGGGCGATCGGCACCTTGACTGCGCCCACTGAAAAGCCCTGGCCCTGCACGCGCAAAAAGGCGGTGACGCCGCCCATCGCATCGAGGCCGTAAACAGAGCCGCCGGACAGCACGAGCGCATTGACGGCCTCGACCGTCATGCCGGGCTCGAGCAGCGCGGTGTCGCGGCCGCCGGGCGCGCCGCCATGGATGGCGATCGAGGCCGCGGCCGGGGCCTCGAACAAAACCGTCGTGACGCCAGAGGCGATCCTTGCGTCCTGGGCGTTGCCGACGCGAAGGCCGGCGACATCGGTGATGAGGTTCTTCACGGGCGGGTCTGCTGCGGGCGAGGTTAAAGGGGCGGGATCAGGAGGCGCTGAAGCGGTTCGCGACATCGCGCGCAAGCTTGCCGCCTTCGCTCAGGAAGCGACTGATGACGATCTGCGCATTGGGCGAGCAGGCCTGATAGGATTGCTCATAATCATGGAAGCTGCGGTTGAACGCCCCGGCGAGCCGTTCCTTGCGGTCCACGGTCCGGGCTTCAGCCTCGAGAAAATCCTGCATCTTTTTGCGCCAATCATCCTTGGCGCCGCAAATGTCGTCGAGATAGGCGAGCGCGCCGAGAATTTCCGCGAGCCGCAGGATCTGCGGCTCATACGGCGGCGGCGGCGTTTCGGGCGTTGCCGGAGCCGGATCGGTTTTGGCGCTGGCTCCTTTGCCTGCCTCCGGGGCGGGCGCGCCCTTGGCGGTTTCGGTCTTGGGCGCGGCGGGCCTTGCCTCTCGCTTCGGCTTAGTATGCGCGGGTCTTGAATGCTTTGGCTCCTTGGCCGGCTCAGGAGCAGGCGCAGGAGGCGCAAACCAGGGGATCGGAAAGGGGAGGCCGTTTGGCTGCGAATTTTGCGCGGCTGCCGACGGCAATGCCGCCGGAAGCAGCATAAGCGCCGCGGCAAGGACGAGCGCGGTTCTTGTTTGCGGTCTACTGCCGCTAAGCGTCATTGGTCCGGCCGGCTTGCGATGACATGCTGAAACTCTAGCCATGTTTGCGCAGCTTTGAAAAGCGGCGGTCCGTCAGCGCGGCGTCGCGGCGCGAAAATATCTGGCGGCGGCGCCCTCGACGACCTCGGCTGTCAGCGGCGTGCACGGCAGGCGCGCGAGTGCGGCGGGAGGCGCCCATAAGACCCGGCCGGCTTCGGGGCCCGGCGTACCCTCGCCGGAAATCCATTCGCCGATGAAGGAAGCGATGACAAAATGACGCTTGATCCTGCCGCTCGCGTCGCGTTCGATCGATTCGACATGGCGATTGAAGCCGAATATGCGCGCCTCCACCTGGACCTCTTCGGCGAGTTCGCGCAGGGCCGCGGCTTCAAGCGTTTCGCCGGCCTCAACCAGCCCGCCAGGCAGCGAGAAATCGCCCGCGAAGGGCGCCCGCGTGCGGGTTGCAAGCAGCACCGCGCCGCCGCGGAACACGGCGATGCTGACGGCGAGAAACGGATAGGCCGGATAGAGCCGCGCCGATTCTGGCGCGGGTTCGGCCGTGGACTGGCTGCTCACGGGTAGAGTCGCTCCTTGCGCCAGGCCGCGCCGACAGAATCGCGGCGGAAGACGATGCGGTCATGCAGGCGGAAGGCCCCGTCCGACCAGAACTCGATCTGCACCGGCGCGATCCGGTAGCCGGTCCAATAGGGCGGGCGCGGGATTTCGCCGATGGCGTATTTCAGCGCATATTTGGCGACGGCTTTTTCAAGCGCGAAGCGGCTTTCGAGCGGGCGGGACTGCTGGCTCGCCCAGGCGCCGATCCGGCTTTCGCGGGCTCTTGAGGCGAAATAGGCGTCGGCCTCGGCTCCTGACACTTGCGTCACGGCGCCGCGAAAGCGCACCTGGCGGCGCAGCGATTTCCAGTGCATGACGGCGGCGGCCCCGGGATTTGCCGCAAGTTCGCGCCCCTTCGCGCTTTCGGCGTTGCTGTAGAAAACGAATCCCGCCGGGCCCGCCTCCTTGAGCAGCACCATGCGGACGTCGGGAAGCCCGTCGGCGTCGACGCTCGCCAGCGCCATCGCCTCCGGATCGTTCAACTCGGCCTTGCGCGCCTCGGCAAACCAGGAGTCGAACAAATCGAACGGCTCAAGCGCGTCGGCAAGGTCATCCCCCGTTAACTTGTTCAAGGCTAAATCTCCCCAGGGCAGATGCCGAAAAGTTGTAGACTCTTCGGACCGACATCATGCTCCAAACTCTCGGAATCGATCGCGATTCATGATTTTGGATTGGTTCATCCCAAATCGTCGCGATCGGCGGGCAACACTTTTTGCGAGCGGTTGAAGTTGTGACAGGACGGCTCGTGCGCCATTATCATCAATTGAGGTCGCTCTCCAGGATTCGTCGCGCCGGCCTGCTTTTGTCTGCCTTTCTAGCGCCTGACGGGCTGGCGGGGAGCGCCCTTCGCCTGTTGCCGTTGATGCTGGCCGGCGCCTGCCTGTCCGGTTGCGCGGTCTCCCTGCCGATCGCGACGCTGACGAGCTCAAGGGACGACGTCACGGGCTCGATCGAAAGTTCGCCGCTCGAGCGCCTGCTCGACGCCGAGGATTGGCGCCGGGCCAAAGCGGCCCTCTCGACGGCTCTCGACCCGCAGGGAAATGGCACGGAGGTCGGCTGGGACAATCCCGAGTCAGGCGCGAAGGGCTCTTTCGCCCCGCTTGGAAAAGCCTATCCGTCAGAAGCCAAGATCTGCCGCGCCTTTCGCACCGACGTGCAGCGCAAGGGCGCAACGAATGCGATGGAAGGCGTCGCCTGCGCCGACAAGAGCGGCGACTGGGGAATCCTCGAGGTCCGCCCGGCGAAGAAGGCTTGAGCCGGCCTCGCCGGCTTCCCTCCGGCTTAGCGCCAGCCGAAACCCTGGCGGACCGCAAGCGCGGCTTTAAAGGCGCAAGCCTTGCGCGTCGCCGAAACATTCCCCATTTTCGAAACGAGACATGGGCGCTGGCGCCGGGGTCTGGGCGAGCGTTTGGAGTGGGCTCAATCGATGCGTGATCCTTATACTGTTCTTGGCGTGGCAAAGGGCGCAGATGCGGCCGAGATCAAGGCGGCTTTCCGCAAGCTCGCCAAAAAATTCCATCCCGATCAAAGCAAAGAGGTGAAGGCGAAGGAAAAATTCGCCGAAATCAGTTCGGCTTATGAAATCCTCGGCGACGAAAAAAAGCGCGCCGCCTTCGATCGCGGCGAAATCGACGCCGAAGGCAAGCCGCGTCATCCGGGCTTTGAGGGCTTTGGCGCCGGCGCGGGCGGATTTGGCGGCGGGCGCCGCGCCAAGGCAGGCGCGGGGGCGGGCTTTGAAGGGTTCGAGTTCAATTTCGGCGGCGGCCGCGCCGGCGCGGGACCGGACCCGAGCGATATTTTCAGCGAATTATTTGGCGCCGGAGCGGCGCGTCGGGGCGCGCGCGGGGCAGGTGCGCCGCCGCCGCGCGGCGAGGATGTTACGGCGAACGTCAGCGTCAGCCTGAACGATGCGGTGCATGGCGGCGCCGCCCGCGTGACCTTGCCGAGCGGGCGCACCCTCGAAGTCACCATTCCGGCTGGAATCGAGGACGGCAAGCAAATCCGCCTGAAGCGTCAGGGCGCCCCAAGCCTTGGCGGCGGCGAGCCGGGCGACGCGCTCGTCACGGTCAAAATTTCCAAACACCCTTTCTTCCGCGTCGACGGTCGAGATCTGCGTCTCGATCTGCCGGTGGCGCTTTATGAGGCCGTCCTGGGCGCCAAGATCAATGCGCCGACCCTTGACGGCGCCGTGGAGCTCGCCGTGCCGCCTGGCTCCAACGGCGGCCGCACCCTGCGGCTGCGCGGCAAGGGACTGCCCAATCCGCAGGGCGCGGCGGGCGATCTGTTGATAACCCTGCGCGTCGTGCTGCCGGACGAGACAGATCAGGAACTGGCCGCGCTGATGCGCAAATGGGAAAGCCAGAAGCCCTACAATCCGCGCAGCGACCTCGGCTAGCATTCTGGAACGCCGCTCTTGCGACGGGCTCGTCCGCCATGCGATGAAAAACGTGCCGCCCGCGACAGGGTGGTTTGCGTGGGACTGCAGGGGCGCCATGCGGCGGCTGATCCTCGAAGAGCCATTTTCGCGATCGGCGCTGCTGAGCCGCCGGCTTGCGGCTTTTGCCGTGGCCGTCGCGCTGATCGGCGTTGCGGCGGCGCGGGCGGGGCTTGATCCGCCGGCGGCGCTTGCCGTCCTCGGCGGCTCAATCGGCCTTGCGGCGGCTGCCGTGGTCTGCGCGCTGCTGGCCTTCGTTTTCATCTGGCGCACCGGCCGTCAGGGCGCGGGGCAGGCGACGGCCGGGCTCCTGCTGGCGCTGCTTCTCGTCGCCTATCCTGCCTATCTCGTTGCTAAAATGGCGCACACGCCACGATTGACCGACTTTTCGACTGATCTTGCCGATCCGCCCATATTTTCAACCTCGCGCGCTGCCCTCGCCGCGCGGGGCGGCGCGACGCCGCAAAGCCTGCCGACGGCGAAGCGCCGCGCTCAGGCGGCGGCCTTTCCGAAGATCCTGCCGATCCTGCTCGATCTCGAAGGCAATGAAGCCTATGCCGCCGTTCTCAAGGCGGTGGCGGCCAGCGGCTGGAAGATCGTCGAACAGACGCCGCCGGGCGGGCGCATGGGGATTGGCCATATCGACGCCATCGCCCGCAGCATGATCTTGGGCTTTCCGTCCGACATCACGATCCGGGTGCGGCCGTTGACCGACCAGACGCGCGTCGACATTCGCTCGGCCTCTCGCTTCGGCCCGTTCGATTTCGGCGTCAACCAGCGCAACATCGCTGTGTTCGAGGCTTCGCTCGAGGCGCAGGTCGACAAGAAATAGCGGGCGCCTCAGGCCAGCGTGAAACGGCTGGCCAGCGTCGCCGCCGCGTTCTCGGAAGCGACGAGCCCGCGGTCGGCAAGGTCCTGAAGATGCGCCAGCGTCGACAGGGCAGCTGCGAAACGCAGATTTTCCGGTAGATTTTCATAAACATTGGCGACGATCGCCTCGACCGTGGCGTCGCCCTTTTCCAGCCGCGACAGGATCGCCTGCTCGCGCTGGCGGCGGTGATGCGCGAGCGCGCGGACGAAGCGTTGCGGCTCGCTCACCGGGCCGCCATGGCCCGGCCAATAGATCCTGTCGTCGCGCTGGCGCAGCCTGTCGAGCGAATTCATGTAATCGCGCATTGAGCCGTCGGGCGGAATAACGACCGTGGTTGACCAGGCCATGACATGGTCGCCGGAAAACAGCGCCTGCTCCTGCGGCAAGGCGAAGGCCAGATGATTTGAGGTATGACCCGGCGTTTCGACGGCAACGAGCGAAAATCCATCCCCTTCAAAACGATCGCCCTCGCGCAGGATTCGATCAGGCGCATGGAGAAGATCGTGCGAGCCGCCCCCGGCGGCGTGCGCAAAGGGCGCGCAGCCGAGGATAAGCGCGCCGGTCGCGGCCTGCAGCAAACGCGCGCCCGGCGCATGATCCTTATGCGTATGGGTGACGAGGATGGCGGCGACCTTTTCGCCCCGCAGGGCGTGGGTGAGCGCCGCCAGATGGCTTTCGCTTGCGGGACCGGGATCGATGATCGCGACCTCGCCCTTGCCGACGATATAGGAGCATGTTCCGGTAAAGGTCATAGGGCCGGGATTGTCGGCGACGATGCGGCGGACCAGCGGCGACAGAAATTCAGGCGCCCCGGCGGTCGCATCGAAAGCGCGGTTGAAGGCAAGCGCTTCGCTGGCGGCGGATTCGGCGTCGTTCATGCGTCTTCCTGGATGAAAAAGGCGCCCCGCGGGCGCCTTCCAAACCTTAACAACGCGCCAAGCCACAACTCGCGGGCGTCGGTCTTATTTCGCTTCCGGTCCGGATGGCGGGATCACCGGCGTCGAATTGGGCTCGGGAACAGGCGCGGGCTTGACGATGCCGGGATCAACGCCGGGCTTAGGTTTGATGACGCCGCCGCTTTCGTCAAGCTTGCCGCTAAGACTCTCGCTCCGGCCGGCGTTCAAGGGCTCGCCCTGTTTTTCCGGGATGACTTGCGATGTTCCAGGAGCGCCAGGCGCGGATTGCGCCATGGCGAATGGCGCCGTCAGAGTGGTCAATGCCGCCAGAACAGCCGCGACTTTTCTCAACATGGCGAAGTCTCCTCAATGGGACATTTCTTCGCCAACGCCCTGCCGCAGCGCTTCGTTCCGGGATTCTACCTGACGTCCGTCAGTTCCTCGGCAAGCTTTTTCTCCTCGCGCCGCATCAGGATCGCGGCGACAACCACGCCCGCGACGACAAAGAGGAGCGCCAGAACGCCGAGCGGGCCGCTGACGCGATGCATGGCGTCGCCGAAGAAGAAGGCGCCGGCGCCCATGAGGATCGCCCACAGCACGCCGCCGGTCGCGTTGAAAAACAGGAATTTGCCCCAGCTATATTTGTTGACGCCCGCCAGCAAAGCGGCGAGGACGCGCAAAAAAGCGACGAAGCGGCCGAAGAAGACAATCTTGCCGCCGTGCTTTTCAAACAGATGCTGCCCGAGCTTCAGGCGCGATTCCGGCAGATGGATGAATTTGCCGTAGCGTACCAGCAGCTTCGCGCCGAAAGTGCGGCCGACCCAGAAGCCGATATTGTCGCCGATGATCGCGCCCGCCGCCGCCGCGATGACAACCCAGACGATATCGAGATTTCCCGTCGCCCCGGCGTATCCCGCCGCGAGCAGCAGCACGGTTTCGCCGGGCAAAGGCACGCCGGCGCTCTCGAGCATGACAATAAAAAAAACGGCCCAATAGCCATGTTGGGCGATCAGCGGCTGTATTTGTTCAATGAACACGAAGGCTCCTGATGCACGGCGTCGCGCGGCCGATCTTAAAAGGATCGGGTTTGAACGGGGCCGGGCAACGCAGTTTCCGCCTCCGCAATCAAACGGGCTTCGTTCTTTTTATAGAATCGCCAGCAGAAAGTAAAAACGCCCGCCGCCGCGATAAGGCCGACAAGGCCGATCGGCCCGGCGATGCGGTGGGCTTCAGCGCCGAACACAAAGCCGATGGCGCCGAACAGGCTTGCCCAGACGAGCGCGCCGGCGGCGTTGAAAAGAAAGAAGCGCGAGGGGCTGAAGCGGTTCGCTCCGGCAAGAAAAGCGGCGAAGGCGCGCAGCACGGCGACGAAACGGCCGAAGAAAACAATTTTGCCGCCATGTTTTTCGAAAAGATATTGCCCGAGTTTGAGCCGCCCTTCATCGAGATGAATGAGCGGCCCGCAGCGCGCCAGCAGCGGAAAGCCGAAGCGGCGCCCGGCCCAGAAGCCGAGATTGTCGCCAACGATCGCGCCAGCCGCCGCGGCTGCGATCACGCCTGCGATATGCAGTTCGCCGCCGCTCGAATGAAGGCCCGAGAGGATTGCGCCGGTGACAAGAAGCGTTTCGCCGGGAAAAGGGATGCCCGCGCTCTCGATGGCGACGCCGCAGAAAATCGCGACATAGCCGTAGCGCGCCAGCAGCTCTGGAATTTGGTCAAAGGTCATGATGATCCTGCGACGTGTCCTTGAAGGGAACGCGTCCAGAACGTGGATCACGGCGCGCGAGGGCGCAAATTCATCTTGAGCGCGCCGCGCGTTGGACCGGGCTTTTTCGCGCGCTCAGCCTCGCGCGTGAACCGCGGCCCCGGCGGCGTCCGCCTTCAGAAAGAAGGCGCCGCGCAGGAAGCGGACCGGCACGAAGGCGCCGGGTTGAAGAGCGACCGAGGCGGGCGCGTCGACCTCGACGCTTGAGCGATCATAGGGAAGGGCGATTTCGGCGCGCCGCGTCGGGCCGCTGCGCCGCACTGACAGAACTTCGGCCTGGAGCGCGCCGGGCCCTTCCTCGCCGATCAGAATATCCTGCGGCCGGACGAACAGTCGGCCTTCGCCATTGTTCGAGGTGGCAAGACGGTTCGCCTTGGGCAAATCGAGGCGGTGGTCGCCGAGAAACACCTCGCCCTCGCGCAGCTGCGCGCTGATGGCGCTCGATTCGCCGATGAATTCATGAACGAAGGCTGTCGCCGGATGGTCGTAGATTTCGTCCGGCGTGCCGATCTGCTCGATATGACCGCCGTTCAAGACGGCGACGCGGTCGGCGAGTTCGAGCGCCTCGTCCTGATCATGGGTGACGAAGATTGTCGTATGACCTGTGCGCGTGTGAAGCTCGCGCAGCCAGCTGCGCAATTCACGCCGGACCTTGGCGTCGAGCGCGCCGAAGGGCTCGTCGAGAAGCAGCACGCGCGGCTCGACCGCCAGCGCTCTGGCGAGCGCGACGCGCTGGCGCT
This sequence comes from Methylocella silvestris, assembly GCF_002891535.1. Lineage (GTDB taxonomy): Bacteria > Pseudomonadota > Alphaproteobacteria > Rhizobiales > Beijerinckiaceae > Methylocapsa > Methylocapsa silvestris_A. The sequence goes on from NZ_PDZR01000021.1 coordinate 43,259, forward strand.
GGCCGCCGGAGAGCTGCGAGGGGCGACGTTTTTCGAGGCCGCTCAGCTGCACGAGATCGAGCAGCTCATGCGCGCGGCGGCGGATCTCGGCCTTGGGCGGGCGCTGCGCGCGGTTGCGCACGTCTAGTCCGAAGCCGACATTGTCCTCGACGGTCAGATGTTTGAACAGCGCGTAGTTCTGAAAGACGAAGCCAACGCGCCGATCCTGAACGCTTTTTTCCGACGCGTCCTCGTCGCCGAAAAAAACCTTGCCGGAATCGGGAAGGTCGAGCCCGGCGATGATCCGCAACAGCGTCGTCTTGCCGCCGCCGGAGGGACCAAGCAGAGCCACAAGCTCGCCGCTGCCGACGTTGAGGCTGACGCCTTCCAGCGCCGCACGGCGGGCCCCAGGGAAGCTTTTAACGATGTCTTGAGCGCGTATCTGCATCGATTGTGCTTTCGTAGTCTTGGATCGTCGCCGCGTGCGGCCGAAAAAGCGTTGTGATCAATGGCCGCGCGCCTTGCCGGGCAGGGCGTCGTTGAAGCGCGTTTCAAGCAGGGTCTTGAGGACGAGGGTAATCAGCGCCAGCAGGGCCAGCAGGGAAGCGACGGCGAAGGCGGCCGCGGTGTTGTATTCATTGTAGAGAATCTCGACATGCAGCGGCATGGTGTTGGTCTTGCCGCGGATATGGCCGGAGACCACCGACACGGCGCCGAATTCGCCCATCGCGCGGGCGTTGCAGAGTAGCACGCCATAGAGCAGCGCCCATTTGATGTTGGGCAGGGTCACCCGCATGAAGGTCGAAAAGCCGCTCGCGCCGAGCGACAGCGCCGTTTCCTCGTCGCCCGTGCCCTGATCTTCCATCAGGGCGATCAGCTCGCGCGCGACGAAGGGGAAGGTGACGAAGATGGTCGCGAGCACAATCCCCGGCACGGCGAAGATGATTTCCAGATCATGCGCCTTGAGCCAGGGGCCGAGCAGGCCATGCGCGCCAAATAGCAGCACGAACATCAGCCCCGCGACCACGGGCGAGACGGAAAAGGGCAGATCGATCAGCGTGATCAGGAAGCTCTTGCCGGGGAAATGAAATTTGGCGATGGCCCAGGCCGCGGCGAGGCCGAACATGATATTCGCGGGAACCGCAATCGCGGCGACGGTCAGGGTGAGGCCGATCGCCGAGCGGGCGTCGGGCGAGATAAGCGCTCCCCAATAGGCGGCAACGCCCTTGCTGAACGCCTCGGTGAAGACGATGGCGAGCGGCAGGATGAGAAACAGGCTGAGGAAGACGACGGTGACGCCGATCAGCACCGCCTTCAGGAGATCGCTTTCGCCGGTGACGGGGCTGCGCGACCGCCGCGCCGCCTTTTTTTCAGGACCGCTCCAGATACTCTCCGCGGGCGCGCCCGCCCAGCCCGTCGCCGCCTCAGACATTGCCAAATCTCCTGCGGCTCCAGGCCTGGATCAGATTGATTGCGAACAGGATGAAGAAGGAGATCGCGAGCATCCAGATTGCGATCGCGGTCGCCCCCTCGTAGTTGAATTCTTCGAGCTTGACGACGATCAGAAGCGGCGCGATCTCGGAAATGAAGGGCAGATTGCCGGCAATGAAGATCACCGATCCATATTCGCCGACGCCGCGGGCGAAAGCGAGGGCGAAGCCGGTGAGGAGGGCCGGCGTCAAGGCCGGCAGGATGACCCGCGACAGGGTCTGAAGCCGCGTTGCGCCGAGCGAGGCCGAGGCCTCCTCGACGTCCTGTTCGAGATCGACGATCACCGGCTGGACTGTGCGCACGATGAACGGCAGCCCGATGAAGATCAGCGCGACGACGATGCCGAGCGGCGTGAAGGCGATCTTCCAGCCAAGCGGGGCGATGAGGGCGCCGATCCAGCCATTTGGCGCATAGATCGCCGCCAGCGCGATGCCGGCGACGGCGGTCGGCAGCGCGAAAGGCAGGTCCACCGCCGCGTCGAGCAGGCGTCGGCCGGGGAAATCATAGCGGGTCAGCACCCAGGCGACGATGACGCCGAACACGACATTAATCGCGGCAGCGGCAAGCGCCAGCGTGAAACTCGTCTTCAATGCGGCGAAGACGCGCGGCTGAACGCCGATGCTCCAAAGGCCGGAAAGCCCGAGCCCGCTTGCCTTCAGGACGAGCGCGGCCAGCGGGAGAAGCACAATGATGCTGAGATAGACCAGCGTGTAGCCAAGTGACAAACCGAACCCCGGCAGGATCGAGCTTCGCTTGAGGGGCAGGGCGCTCAGGGACACGGTTGGCCTTTCGGTGGGAGGCGTCATTCGCCCGCTCATCGAACATTATCTACAGAGATTATGGACTGTACGCTAGCCGAGATTTGCAGCTGCGGCAACCCCTATTAAACAATATAATTATGTATAATATTTCATTTATCGCATTTCATGTGGATTTATCCTATATTTGCAGGCCCGAGCCGTGATAGCTTGTGTCATGGCTTCCCGGCCGCCGGATAGGCTTCCAAGCCCCCGGCTGCGGACTAAAACGGATCGGAGTCGTTGATTGTGACAGAGTTAAGCGAAACGCAGGTTTCCCGGCTTGGCGATGAGGCGGCAATCGCCGGCATCGCCGACAAGTTTTGGGCGCTGAACCCGCAGCAACTGTTGCGCTTTGCGATCGAAGATCTGTTTCGGGGCAAGCTCGCGCTTGTCTCGAGCTTCGGCGCGGATTCGGCGGTGCTGCTGCATATGGTCGCTGAGATCGACCGGTCGCTTCCTGTCCTTTTTCTCGACACCGGCGTCCTGTTTCCGGAAACACTGGCCTATCGGGACAGATTGATCGAGCGCCTCGGCCTGACCGAGGTCGTCACTCTGGTCCCGGACGCGGCGACGCTTGAGAGCGAGGATCCCGAGACCTTTTTGTGGTCGAGCCATCCCGATCGCTGCTGTGAAATCCGCAAGGTCATTCCGCTGGCGCGGGCGCTCGAAGGGTTCGACGCCTGGATCAGCGGCCGCAAGCGCTTCCAGGCCGCAACGCGCGCGGCGCTGCCGCTTTTCGAGACGGAAGACAATCGCACCAAGATCAATCCGCTGGCGAACTGGTCGGCGGCGCAGATCCTGAATTATCTGCGCGCCCATGATTTGCCGCGCCATGAACTGGTCGCCAAGGGCTATCCGTCGATTGGCTGCATTCCCTGCACCTCGAAGGTGCGGCCCGGCGAGGATCCGCGCGCAGGACGCTGGCGGGGCCGCGCCAAGGTCGAATGCGGCCTGCACACGCAGTCCTTGCCGCGTCTGGGGGAGTTCGGCGGCGAGGCCGCCTCATTCCCGTCGCCTCTTAACCGGGCGTAACGCGCGGCGACGCCAAGGCTGAGAGAGACTTGCCGCGTTGCAGCAAAGCCGAGGACAAGCGAGCGTCTAGTCAAGAAAAGGTGAAATGGAAGAGCGCATGACGCCGGTTCAGTTCGGCGTTCTTTGAGGCAATGCTATGCGCGAAGCGCCGGTTGTCTTCACGAAAAAGGAGCACAGAAGCGCTCCCTGTACGAAAAGGGAGCGCAGAAACGCTCCTTTATATGAAAGAAAAAGGAGCGCCAGAAGCGCTCCTTGTCATTTCAAGTCCGAAGTTTGGCTGCGGCGCACAATTGCTGTGGTCTAGGGAGGCTCACGCCTCTGCGCTCTGCGGCGTCGTGGAATGTTCGACGACAGGCTTCAAAATATGTTCAAGAGCGATCAGGATCGGCTGATCCGTCCCTTTCATGAGGCGCCGCAGATTTTGCTTTTCTTCGCCCCCGCAGGTGCGGCCGAACTGGACGACTGTGCGGGCGGCAAAAGCGCCCATGGACATGCCGTAAACGCTCGCGGTCGCCTTCACCTTGCCGGCGAAATCCGTACCGATCGATGCGACAGCCGCATGAGCCACTCTCTCGTTGGAGCAGGAATGCACGACTTCAGCGATTAAGCACATGACACCCTCGCTTCGCTCTTCGCCCTCTACCCGTGCTCGCAGGGGAGACAGCATGGATGGAGGCTCGCGGAGACGTTATGGCGGCTTGGGCGGCTCCGCCCCTACGCCACATAGGATAAGTTAATACTATCATATTAAGGCGTCAATGTGAATAATTTATGTTGCTTTGCAGCACAACTATCCGGATTTTGGATCAGTTATGAAGAGCCTCAAAATAATCTGGTCGGCGTTCAGTTTAAATTGAAGATATAGCCATTATCAGCTTTGCGCCGACCCAGATTAAACAAATCTACTTTGAAGCAATTGCGACCGTTTCATGAAACACGCAAAATCCTTGTCTATCCTCGAGCGAGGGTTAGATCGCAGGCGATCGGCCCAGCTGCGATAAACCTCTTCCACAACGCGGAGGCTCCCGCGAAAGTTCCAGGAGAAATTTATTTTTTTGACAATCCTCAGGGCGTCGGCGGGGCCGCCGGCGTCGAACCTGGCGTCGCCGTCTGCAGCGGAGGCGACGCGCCGATCGGCGCCGCGGGGGCGGGGGCGGAAGCAGGCGCAACAGGCGCCGCGGCGGCAGGCGGCGCCAAGGGCGAGGCGTGGATGCGGTCGTCGATCGGGTTTTCGCCGAGAACCGCCTGCACATTGGCGTCCTGCGGCCGCGGCGCGGCAATCTGCGCGCCAATGGTGCGCAGCGCGTCGGGCGCGTCGGCATAGGCGCCGTGGCCGATGAAAATATCGGCCTCCCGGCTCAGATCATAAACCCTGACGCCGAGCGTCTCGAGCGCCGTCCGGTCGGCCGGGTTCTTCGGATCGAGCGCGCCGAGGCGCGGCCGATCGCTGGTCAGCGTGCGCGACAGCGACAAGGCGCGATCATTGGCGGCGACGAGCACGAAGATGTGCGACGCGTCGAGGCGGCTTATCTGCTGGCGGAATACATTCAGATCGATGTCGGGAGCGGCCAGCATGATGTCGCCCAGCTTGTCGTTCAAGCGCGCGCCGCCCGCGATAAAATCCTGGCGCAGCGCCTCCATCGTCAGCCAGGCCCCCATGGAATGGGCGAGGATGTGAACACGTCCGACATCCGGCGCTTCGGTCAGCTGCCGGATCAGCTTGGCCAGCGCGTCCCGCGAGATCGTCGCATTCTCTTTCGCCGCGCCATAATCGAGCAGATTATTCGTGGACGGCCAGGTGAACAGGACGGGGACGCCGCCGAAGCGGCCGTCCGCGACGATCTGGGCGAGCCGGAACCGCGACTCGTCATAGCTCGTGTTGAAGCCGTGCACATAAAGGAGAATATCGCGGTTGGAGCCGATGCGCCCCGACAGATGCGTGGCGAGCGCCGCCGTAAAGGCGTCCTCATCGAGCGAGCGACGCGTCTGAAGCGCAAAATGACGCGCGGGATCGGGACTGCCGATGGAAGGGCGCTCCAATTGCCCGATCTGGTGATTGGGCGGCGCGCCGATCATCTGCAGCGAATAGCGCTCGTTGCCGTCATTGCCGAGTTCGCTGGCGGGTCCGCTTTCACCCTTGCGCGTCGAAACGACAAAGAGTGAGGTCGGGCGCGGCCCGGCGCCCGCGCCGTCGAGATCGGTCATTCCGCCGCCACAGCCGGCAAGCGCCAGCAGGCCGGCGATCAGCAGCGCCGGCCGGGCAAGGGCGGAAATGGTTCGCGCCGCGCGCGTAAGCCGCATGTCTTCGCCTCGAAATTCGTCGCGCGCATCGATCACGATGATTTTGGACCGGTCCAAAACCATGAAACGGGATCGACGCCAAATTTTAAAAGCATGATGTCGGCCCGAGAAGTCTGCAACTTTTCGGCATCATGCGTTAGCGCATTGGCCCTTTTCAACGCTGCGACGCTTACTGAAAGCTTAAAGGGCTGCGCCTTCTGAATGGCCCCCGATCGTGTCGGCAATGCGACGCGCGCTCGGCGGAGGCCGTTGGCGTTCTGCGTCGGCGGGCTCCGTGAGCCTTGTCCGCGCGCCTAAAATCGCGCAAACCCGTCTGCACGGGCGCTGCGCCGCTTCGGGATCTAACCCCGCGAATATTCCATGCGTATTCTCGTCACGGGCTTTGGCGGCTTTCCCGGCTCTCCGCGCAATCCGACCGAACGGATCATCGCCAGTCTGGCCCGCCATCGGCCGCGTCTGGCCCGCGCCGGCCTCGAGCTCGATCTCAGCGTGCTTCCGGTCGTCTATGCCGCTCTGGAGCCGCGCCTCGAGGCTTTGACGCGGGAGACGCCGCCCGACGCGATCCTCCATTTCGGCCTCGCCAGCCGGCGAAGCGGGCTCTGCGTCGAGACGCGCGCCTTGAACCGCATCAGTCTTTTGCGGCCGGACGCCGCCGGAGCTTTGCCGCAAAGGCGCGTTCTTCTGACGGGCGGGGATCAGATCGGCGTCGACGGCGCGCAGGTCCAAAGTGGCGAAAGCCAGCACGTCCCAAGCGAGAGCCAGGCGCTCGCCGGCAGGAAGCGATTGGACCGCGTCCCCCGGCGGCCGTCCCCAGGGGGCGCCGCCCAAAGCCTGAAATCGAGCGCGCCCGCCGCTCTGATCGCCGCCAGACTTCGCCGCGGCGGGTTTCGCGCCGCCGTTTCGATCGACGCCGGCGATTATGTCTGCAATCAAACCCTTTTTTTATCGTTGAGCCGCCATCCGGACGCGCTGGTCGGCTTCATCCATGTGCCGCCGCTCGCCTCGCGCCGGCCTCAGCCCTTCTTGCTTCCCTCCGGGCGAAGGACTGCGGTCGTAAGTCCTCTCGCCTCGCCGCGCCGGCCGCACGGTCCGGCCGGGGCAAGCTGGCCTAAGCGTCTAACCCTTGACGAGACGGTGCGCGCCGCCGTCCTCGCCATTCTTGCGCTGATCCCAAACCTTCAAGCGCGACGATTATCCCGCCCCTGAGCCCACCGAATGAAGCGGAGACAGCGCCGGCGCTGGCGACTTGGCGAAGCGTAAACCCTGAAGCTCGCGGGAAGCTTGCCCTTGCGAGATCTAGCCGGAATCCGCCTTGACTCTTTTGCCTCAAGCGGGAATCTATTAGAACAAATAGCGAACATTCCGACCGTTGACTGGAGCAAGCCCTTGCTGCTTGAGCCCATGCCGCTTGGCCCCATGCCACTGCCGACGCCGCTTGCCCCTCAATCGGACCGGCTGGATTTTCTGCGCCAAAAAATCGGCTGCATCGAAAACAGCGGGCCACCCGCAGGAAAAATCCGTTTCGGGGACAATTGCCGTCTCGACCGGACGCTGCATGGGCTTGGTCGCGGCGTCCTGCACGAGATCGCCCCGGCCTCCGCCAGCGACGGCGCGGCCGCTTCGGGCTTCGCGCTCGCCCTTTGCGCCCGCTTCAAAGCGGAGGCCGCCCCCGACCGCTCCGCCATCATCTGGATCGTCGAGGATTTCGCCGGCCGGGAAGGGGGCGCGCCCTATGGCCCGGGGCTCGCCCTTTACGGCCTTGACCCCGCTTGCCTCGTTCTGGTGCGCACGGCGAGCGCAAGGGACAGTCTGTGGACGATGGAGGAAGCCTTGAAATGCCGCGCCGCCGTGGCGGTGATCGGCGAAATCTGGACGCTCGAAAAACTCTATGGCCTCGCCGTCTCGCGCCGTCTCGCTCTTGCGGCGCAGGCCGGCGGCGCCGGCGCCTTGCTGCTCGCCGCCGGCATGGCGGGCGGAGCCGGCCGGCTGTCCTCCTGCGCCCATACCCGCTTTGAGATTTCCTCCGCGCGCTCAGGCGGGGCGCCGCGCGGATCTCCATTGTCGGGCCTTCCTCTTCCGGCCCGGCAAGAATTGCCGCAGCCAGGCCTCGCCGCATGGTCGATCCGCATTCTCAAGGCGCGCGCGACAGGCCCTGCCGCTGGAGCCGATCCCATCGCCATTCTCTGGGATCATGACGAGGGTTGTTTTCGCGATGCGTTTCCTCTCCGTTTTTCTGCCGACGCTTCCGACCGACCGGATGATCCGGCGCATGCGCGCGCAGGAAGGGGAGGGGGCGGCGAAACGATCCGTTTCAGGCAAAGCGCCTGAGCCGCCGCGGGCGACGCTCGCCAGGATCAATGGCGCGCAAAAGCTCGCCGCGATTGACGCGGAAGGGAGCCGTCTCGGCCTCAGGCCCGGCATGAATCTGGCCGATGCGCGCGCCATGCATCCGGCGCTGATCTGCGCGGAGGCGGATCCTGAAGGAGAGCAGCAGACGCTCGCCCATATCGCCGACTGGTGTCGTCGTTTCACCCCCCTCGCGGCTCTCGACGCGCCGGACGGGGTGATGCTCGACGTCAGCGGCGCAGCGCATCTTTTTGGCGGCGAAGCCAGTCTCCTTGCCGAAATCGAAGAAAGGCTTCGCCGCCAGGGTTTTTATGCGCAAGGAGGGCTGGCTTCGACGCCTGAAGCGGCTTTCGCCCTGGCGCGTTATGGCGAGGCGGATTTTGCGGCGCGCATTTTGCCGCCGGCGCTTGATGCGGCGGAACTGGAGCGCCGCCTCGGAGGGTTGCCGCTCGCCGCTCTCCGGCTGGAGCCGGGAACGCTCAGCGCATTGGCGGAAGCGGGCTTGCGCCGGGTCCACGATGTGATGATGCGGCCGCGCGCGCCGATCGCCGCCCGCTGCGGCCTTGCTCTTTATGCGCGTCTCGACGGTTTGATGGGCCGCGGTAAAACGCCGATATCGCCCCGCTTCGAGGCGCCCGCTTTCATGACCGAGCGCCGATTCCTCGACGGCCTTTGCCGGCGTGAGGATGTCGAGGCCTCGATCGCCGCGCTGGCGCAAGATCTTTGCGTGCTGCTTGCGCGCCATGGCGAGGGCGCGCGGCGGCTCGAGGCGAGCCTCTTTCGCGTCGATGGAAAGGTTATGCATTATACGGTCGGGACGATGCGTCCCTTGCGCGATCCAGCTCTCATCGCACGGCTTTTTCACGAACGTTTCGAGGCTTTGAGCCTTGCCGAGGATGGCGAAGCCTTCGACGCCGGCTTCGGGTTTGACGTGATCCGCCTTGCGGCGCTTGCGCTCGAACGCAAGGATCCCGAGCAGACAGGCTGGAGCGGCCAGGATGGCGCTGAAGATCACGCGCAAGATCGCGGGAGGGATCTTGCCGAACTCATCGACAGGCTTGGCGCGCGATTGGGCTTGCGGCGGGTGACGCGGCTTGCCTTCAACGGGACGCATGCGCCGGAATTCGCCGTTATAGCCATTCCCGCGGCGCGCTATGACTCTCATCATATGAAGTCGGAATGGCCGCGTTTTGCCGCCTCATCCGCTATAGGGCGTCAGCAGGAGAAAGAGGTAAACCCTATGCCCGCTCGTCCGATCCGGCTGCTGGAGCGTCCGGAGCTGATCGAGGCGATCGCCGCCGCGCCTGACGGACCGCCCATAAAATTTCGCTGGCGGCGCGTGCTGCATGAGGTCGCGGCCTTCGAGGGCCCCGAGCGCATCGCGCCCGAATGGTGGCGCGGAACGGCCGCGCTCACCCGCGATTATTTCCGCGCCGAGGATTGCGAGGGACGCCGATTCTGGCTGTTCCGCGAAGGGCTCTTTGACAGGGAGACGGCCCGCCCGCGCTGGTTCATGCACGGGTTTTTCGCATGAGCCCGCGCTACGCCGAACTGGCGGCGACGACGAATTTCTCCTTTCTGCGCGGCGCCTCGCATCCGGAAGAACTCGTCGCCGCGGCGATGGCTCTCGGACTTGCCGGCCTTGGGATCGCCGATCGCAATTCGCTTGCCGGCGTCGTCCGCGCCCATCGTTTTTTGCAAGCCAACAAGAGTCCGTCTTTTCGGCTCGCTATCGGCGCGCGGCTCGTTTTCTGCGATGGCGCGCCAGACATACTCAGCTATCCGCGCGACCGCGCCGCCTATGGGCGCCTGACGCGGCTTTTGACTCGCGCAAACGCCCGCGCGCAAAAAGGCGTCTCCCTTCTGCGTTCGAGCGACCTCATGGAGGCGGCGCAGGGACAGCAACTCATCCTCATGCCGGAAACAACATGGGAGAGGGGCGACGAATTCAAGCGGTCCAGGAAAGTCTACGCCGAATTTAATGATGATAATAATTACAAGGATCATGCCGATCTTTTGAATGATGCCGATGCGCCGGCTTTCGGCAGGGAAATCCCTTTCATCGAACAGTTGCGCGAAGCCTCGAACGGGCGGCTGTTGCTCGCGGCCAGAATGACCTATGGCGTTTCGATGCGGCGCGATCTTGCAAGCCGCATCGCGCTTTCAAGAAAGACGCGAACCCCTATCATCGCTGTCAATGACGTCATCATGCATACCCCAGATCGACGCCCGCTGCAGGATGTGCTGAGCGCCATCCGCGCGGGACAAACCCTCGATCGTTTGGGGCTCGCCCTTGAAGCCAATGCCGAGCGTCATATGAAAAGCGCGGCGGAGATGGCGCGGCTTTTCGCCGGCGCTCCTCATGCGATGGAAGAGACGCTGCGCTTTCTCGACGGGCTCGACTTCAGCCTCGATGAATTGCGCGGGGACTATCCCGAGGAATTGCGCGAAGGGTTTGCAACGCCGCAAGCCGCGCTCGTTTTTTTTGCGCGCGAAGGGGCGAAGTTCCGCTATCCGGACGGCGTTCCTGCCTTTGTCGAGACGGCGATCACGCATGAATTGAAGCTGGTCGAACAGCTTGATTACGCGCCCTATTTCCTGACTGTCCACGATATCGTGCGCTTCGCCCGCACAGAGAAGATTCTATGCCAGGGCCGCGGCTCGGCGGCGAATTCGACGCTTTGCTATTGTCTTGGCGTGACCGAGGTCAATCCGGTCTTTCACGATCTTCTGTTCGAGCGTTTCATCTCGCCTGACCGCAATGAGCCGCCCGACATCGACGTCGATTTCGAGCATGAGCGGCGCGAAGAGGTCATGCAATATATCTATGCGCGTTACGGCCGCGCCCGCGCCGCTTTGACGGCGAGCGTCATCACCTATCGCGCCCGTTCGGCGATCCGCGAGGTCGGCAAGGCGTTTGGCCTCTCCGATGATGTCGTCTCCGCCCTGTCCGCGACGATCTGGGGCCGGTCGTCGTCGAGCGTCGAAGCCAAGGAGGCCCAAAAGGCCGGCTTCGATCCGACCGAGGCGCGGCTGGCGCAGGCGCTAAAGCTCGCCGAGGAGCTGATCGGCTTTCCGCGCCATCTGTCGCAGCATACAGGCGGCTTCGTCATCACACGTTCGCGGCTCGACGAGGTGGTTCCGATCATGAACGCGGCGATGGAGGATCGCACCACCATCGAATGGGACAAGGACGATCTCGACGCGCTCGGCATTTTGAAGATCGACGTGTTGGCGCTCGGCATGCTGACCTGCCTGCGCAAGGGGTTTGACCTCATCAGGGAGCATTATGGCGAAGAGCTGACCATCGCGACCCTGCCGCCGGAACAGGGCGCTGTCTATGAGATGATCTCGCGCGCCGACACGATCGGCGTTTTCCAGATCGAAAGCCGCGCGCAGATGTCGATGTTGCCGCGGCTGCGGCCGAAAGAATTCTACGATCTCGTCATCGAGGTTGCGATCGTGCGGCCAGGACCGATCCAGGGCGACATGGTGCATCCCTATCTGCGGCGGCGGCAGGGATTGGAGCCCGTCTCCTATCCTTCAAAGCAGCTCGAAGAGGTGCTGGGCAAGACGCTTGGCGTGCCTCTGTTCCAGGAACAGGCGATGAAAATCGCCATCGTCGCCGCCGGCTTCTCGCCCTCCGAGGCCGATCAATTGCGCCGGGCCATGGCGACGTTCAAACATGTCGGCACGATCGGCGCGTTTCGCACGAAGATGATCGAAGGAATGGTCGCCCGGAACTATTCGCGCGACTTCGCCGAGCGCTGCTTCAAGCAGATCGAGGGCTTCGGCTCTTATGGTTTTCCGGAGAGCCACGCCGCGTCCTTCGCGCTTCTTGTTTACGCTTCGGCCTGGATGAAATGCCGCTATCCCGACGCTTTCGCCTGCGCGCTTCTCAACGCCCAGCCGATGGGATTTTATGCGCCCGCGCAAATCCTGCGCGACGCGCGCGAACATGGCGTTGCAGTCGAAGAGGCCGACGTCAATTTTTCGCATTGGGATTCGACGCTGACGCCAGCGGCTGAATGTCGTCCGCTGCATCCCCGCCACGCCTCGATGCGGGGCGAGATCTTCTCGACCTGTGGGATCAGGCTGGGGTTTCGTCAGATCAAGGGCCTTGCCGAACATGACATGAACCAGCTCGTCGCCATGCGGGGCAGGGGCTATGATTCCATTCGCGATCTCTGGCTTCGCGCCGGCCTGTCTGCGGCGGTGCTTGAGTTGCTCGCGGGCGCCGACGCCTTCCGCTCGCTGGGATTAGACCGACGCGAGGCGCTTTGGGCCGTGCGCGGCCTGAACCGCGCTGGCGACAAGGATGATCTGCCCTTGCTGAAGGGCCTCAGCTGGCGCGCGACCGAGGCCGACGCGAAGCTCCCGCCGATGCTGCCTGGCGAACATGTCGTCGAGGATTATCGCCGTCTGTCTCTCTCCTTGAAGGCGCATCCTGTTGTTTTTCTGCGCGAGAGGCTGACGCAAAAAAAGATCATGCGCGCCGATGATTTGCAGAACCAGGCGCCAGGCTCGCGCGTCACCGTGGCGGGCCTCGTGCTCGTGCGCCAGCGTCCGGGCACGGCGAGCGGCGTCATCTTCCTGACGATCGAGGATGAGACGGGAATCGCCAACGCCATCGTCTGGCCGAAAATTTTCGAGCGTCTGCGCCGGATCGTCATCGGCGCCCGCTTCCTCGCCGTGACCGGCCGCTTGCAGAAAGAATCCGGCGTCATCCATATTGTGATGGAGCGCGCGGAGGATCTCAGCCCGCTGCTGACTCTCTTGTCGGATCATGGCGGCGCGGTTTCGTCTTTGGCCCCGGCGGACGAAGTCAGGCGGCCAAATCTTCGCGATTCCCGCGCTCCGCATGAAACGGCCGCGCCCGCGCTGCCGAGACCCGCGACGCCATCGCCTGCGCCACAGCAAGAGAATTGGCGCGGCGTCCTGCCGAAGGGCCGGAATTTCCATTAGAGCGGTCTGAAAACTCTTGCCGCTTTTCGGCGAACAAATTCCGGAAAATCTGCCAGATTTTCCGGAATATCTTGGCGCAAGTCAGCTAGCGGAAACATCGAATTACGGGACGCGCCGCCATTTCCAATCTCGGCGCCGCCAACCTCGGCTCCGAGCGCGCCTTTGAAGCAAGATAAGTACGGCCTAGCGGCCCCTTCCCTGCGCCTTATGCACTTTTTTCATATTCTTCTTTTTGTGATAGGCGGTCTGCGCCACAACGCCGCTGTCGCCGACGCTCGTGAGCGTCGTGACGCTCGAACTCGGAATTGGCGCTGCCCCCGCCACGGCCAAACCGCCGAGGAAAAAAGCTGCCGTCAAAGCAGGTATGATTTTCTTCATCAAAGCTATCCTTCCCTACCGCCGAGGTCTTTTTCTGCCCCAGCTGAGGGGAATTGTTTTCGCAAACGGACGAAAAAGAAATAAAATTCTTGCGACGCGGCGGTTTTTATCCCAGCCGCCTCGGGCAAGGCTCAAGGCTGAAGCCGCAAATCGAATGATCTATTTGGTGGAAGTCGCGCGCGTAATGAAGAAGAAGCGACGCTTCTCCGTCCGCTCTCCCGCGCCAAGCGCGAGAGGTCCGATCACATTCCGATTCTGGATGATCTACAACCAGCGTCGGCCGCCGGTCGGTCCCTCGACCGGCGTCGACCTCCCCTTGATCATGCGCCACACGAATAGAACCAGAACGGCGCCGACGGTCGCTCCGATCAGCCCCGCGCCCTGATCCAATCGGTACCAGCCGATCGTCTGGCCGAGCCAGGTGGCGACGAAGGCTCCGGCTATTCCGAGCAAAACGGTCATGATGAAGCCGGAGGGATTATACGGTCCGGGCGACAGGAAACGGGCGATCAGGCCCGCAATGAATCCAATCAGAATGATGTAAATAATTGACATGCCGCCCTCGCAATTCGTCTCGCCGCGCTGCCGCGCCTCGACCTATGGATTTCAAACGCTTTCGGTCGGCAGGCTTATCGCCAGCCGAAACAAGCGCGATCGCGAGCGAAACGCCAAACCTGTGCTTAGGTTGCGGGCAATTTCATCTTTCAAGCCGGGCGATCAGGCTCGAGGTGTCCCATCGCGCTCCGCCCATGGCCTGAACCTCGGCATAGAACTGATCGATCAGCGCGGCCGCCGGGAGCCTTGCGCCATTGCGGCGCGCCTCCTCGATGCAGATGGCGAGATCCTTGCGCATCCAGTCGACCGCAAAGCCGAAGTCGAACTTGCCCTCGATCATCGTTTTGGCGCGGTTCTCCATCTGCCAGGATTGCGCGGCGCCCTTTGAGATGACCTCGACGACCGCGAGCGGATCGAGCCCCGCGCATTTTGCAAAATGCAGCCCTTCGGCCAACGCCTCGACCAAACCTGCGATGCAGATCTGATTGACCATTTTGGTGAGCTGGCCGGATCCGGCCGGGCCCATCAGGCGAACAGCCTTGGCATAGGCCGCAACGATCGGCTCGACGCGGGCGTAATGCTCGGGGTCGCCGCCGCACATGATCGACAGCGCGCCATTCTCAGCCCCCGCCTGGCCGCCCGACACCGGCGCGTCGATAAATCCCTGCCCCTTTTCCGCCGCAGCCGCATTCAGTTCGCGCGCGACCTCGGCCGAGGCCGTCGTGTGATCGACGAAAATCGCGCCCTCGGCGAGCCCCGCGAAGGCGCCATCCTCGCCAAACGCCACGCTGCGCAGGTCGGCGTCATTGCCGACGCAGGCCATCACGAACTCCTGCCCTTGCGCCGCCTCGCGCGGGGTCGGCGCCGAGACGCCGCCATATTTTTCGGCCCAGGCTTGCGCCTTCGCGGTTGACCGATTGTAGACGGTGACGGTGTGGCCCTTCAGGGCCAGATGTCCGGCCATGGGAAAGCCCATCACGCCGAGACCAAGGAAAGCGATCTTCGCCATTGCCGCCTGACTTTGCTGGGCCGGCGATCGCCGGCGGGTTATCGATATTGGCCGGGAAAGCGCCGCCGCGTCGTTCGGAACAGCGGCAGAATGAAGCGCGCGCCCGGCGCTCGAGGGAGCTTAGCGCTTTCGCCGCCGCCGGCTCAAGCGACGCATACGCCGCAGGCGCGCCGGGCTGCCGGCGCCGAGGATCAGTTGATCTTGTAGTCGAAATATTTCGACTGGAGCTTTGCGAAGGAGCCGTCGGCCATCGTTTCGTCAATCGCCTTGTCGAACATCATGGTCAGCGCGACATCTTCCTTGCGCAGACCAACGCCGACGCCGTTTCCGAAATAGGCCGCATCATGCGGCGCGTCCGCGACGATCTTGCAGCACTGCCCCTCCTTGCGCGTTTTCAGGAAATCGGAGAGAGCGTCCTTATCGCCGATGACGAGATCGAGCCGCCCTTCCGCGAGGTCGAGAATGGCTTCCTCGAGGGTGGCGTAGGGCCGGATCTCCGACTGCTTGTAGAGGTCGTCGAGATAATTCTGATGCGCCCCGCCGGATTCGACGCCGATGCTGCGGCCCTTGAGGCCGGCCGGCGTCGTATCCTTGATGTCGCTTTGCGCCGAGGCGACGAAAGCCGACGGCATGCGGATATAGGGTTTCGAGAAGGCGATCTTTTCTTTCGCCTCGTCGGTGATCTCCATCGCCGCCATGATCGCGTCATACTGACGATTGAGCAGCCCCGGCGTGAGGCCGTCCCAGTCCTGCGTCACGAAACGGCACTGCAGCTTCATCCGCGCGCAGAGAAGGCGGCCGAGGTCGATCTCGAAGCCGGCGAGTTCATTGTTGGAATCGAGATAATTATAGGGCGGCCGGGCGCCCTCGCTGGCGATGACGAGTTCCTTCGGCGGAACTTGTTGCGGCGCTTGCGCCCGCAGCGGCGGGGCCAGGAAGACGACGCACGCAATCGCCGCAAGACAGCGAACGAGGGCGGCGAGACCAGGCGCGGCCGGGCAGGGGCGGCGGTCGCTTGCAGACAGGGCGTCTCTCCGGACAAATCGATGGCCGCCCCATGCGGCGCATTGGTCAAGCAGCTTTGGAGCGCGGCGATATATGCGGCAGGAAGGCCGCAGCTGTCCAGCGCCAGTCTGGAATTCTTCTACTTCACTGAGGCGCCAGATTGAACGGACCCGTTCATTCGCCTATAGAAAAATGCTTCGGCGGCCCTTGGCGCCGCCGCCTAGCAACGGAGTCGATGCGGCATATGGCCAGTGAGCAAGACGTCCTCACCGCGCTTGAGGCGGTCCTTGGGCCGGACGGCAAGACCCCCCTGGCGCAATCGGGCGCGATCTCCGGCGTATCGATCCGCGACGGCAAGGTTTACGTCTCGATTTCGATTGACCCGCAGCGCTCCGCCGCGATGGAGCCGATGCGGGTCGCTGCGGAGACCGCGCTGCGCGGGCTACGCGGGGTATCGAGCGCGCTTGTCAGCCTCACCGCGGACCGAAAAGAGCAGCGGCCGCCGCCGCCCGCTGCCGCGAAACCGCAGGCCGGCCGCAATCTGGCGATTCCGGGCGTCGCCAATATCATCGCCGTCGCCTCCGGCAAGGGCGGGGTCGGAAAATCGACCACCGCCGTCAATCTGGCGCTGAGCCTCAAAGACCTCGGTTGGCGGATCGGCATTCTCGACGCCGACATCTATGGGCCGTCCTTGCCCCGGCTGCTTGGCCTCAAGGACAAGCCGCGCAGCGAGGGCCGCACGCTCATTCCGCTGGAAGCCTATGGCGTCAAGGCGATGTCGATCGGCTTTCTCGTCGGCGACGAGGAGGCGATGATCTGGCGCGGGCCGATGGTCATGGGCGCGCTGCAGCAAATGCTGCGCGACGTCGCCTGGGGCGAACTCGACTGTCTCGTTGTCGACATGCCGCCCGGCACGGGGGACGCGCAGCTGACCATGGCGCAATCGGTCGCGCTCGCCGGCGCGGTGATCGTTTCAACGCCGCAGGATCTCGCTTTGATCGACGCGCGGCGCGGCGTCGCCATGTTCAACAAGGTTGACGTCGCGATCCTCGGCATTGTCGAGAACATGAGCTATTTCGTCTGTCCGCACTGTGGCGGCCGGTCGGACATTTTCGGCCACGGCGGCGCGCGGCGCGAGGCCGAGCGCTATGGCGTGCCCTTTCTCGGCGAAGTGCCTCTGCACATGGACATTCGCGAACAATCGGACGCAGGGCGCCCGATCGTCGTCAGCGATCCGGCGGGCGCCCACGCCAAGGTCTACCGGGAGCTTGCAGCGCAAATCAAGGCCAAGCTGGAAAAAGGGGCGGCCCGGGTCGCGCCGAAAATCATCATCGAGTAACCCTTTAATCGGACCTGGAGAAAGCGAACATGCATATGTCGACTGAAAGTCTCCTGGTTATATTGGTGGTTGGCGTCGTCGCTGGCTGGCTGGCGGGTCAAATCGCCCGCGGCGCTGGATTCGGGGTCATCGGCGATCTCATCATAGGCATCGTCGGCGCCTTCATCGGCAGCTGGCTGCTGCCTCAGCTCAAGATCCATCTTGGCGCTGGCATTGTCGCCGCAATTGTTAACGCCACGATTGGCGCGTTGATATTGTTGCTCATTATCAGCCTCCTGCGCGGCGGAGGCGGCTGGCGGGGGCGGTGGGGCCGACGCTGGTAGCAAAAGGCGACGGGTTGAAGAGCCGGGCCGTGACGTTCTCGACGGCGGTCGATCTCATTTCGGGCGTCCTCGGGATCACAGGATCGGCAATGATCTTGAAAGGTCCCTTGCGCCTGGGGCTTGGCCTTGTCGCGCTCAGTCTCTTTTTGCAGGTCATGGCGCGCTCTTTTGATTGAAACAATTGCCCCGGGTTGCGATCGCCAGAAGAATGGGGCGGCGAAGGATGCGCGAGTATGGTAAAATCTCACGTGTCATCTAGTCGAAGGCTTGTTATGCGGCGTACGCACGCCCTCGCAAACCGTCCGCGGAAGGCCAAATAGGACGAGTGTTGCTCATACCATGGCCGACTCAATTCAAAATTCGGCAGGCGCGCCGACGCTTGCGCAAGCGATTATCGATACAATCCCCGAGCCGTTCGTCGTGCTCGACGATCACTTGTGCGTGGTGGGAGCGACCCGCGCTTTTTACCAGACTTTTCAAGTTGATCCCGAGGGGACCCTGGGCCGCCCGCTTTACGGGTTAGGCGAAGGCGAGTGGGGCTTTCCCGAGCTTCGGCTGCTTTTGGAAACAATTCTTCCCGAACGCGCCACAATGAACGACTTCGAGATCACGCACGACTTTGCCAACCTCGGCCGTAAAACCCTGGTGCTGAGCGCGCGAAGGGTGCTTTCCAGCGACAGCGCCAACGCGACGATCCTGCTGTCCTTCACAGATATAACGACCCGGCGCGCGCACGAACGCGAGAAGGAGGAGCTTCTCGAGCAGACCCAGGAGCTGTTGCAGCAGAAACAGGTTCTTCTCGAGGAAATGGAGCATCGCGTCGCCAACAGCCTGCAGATGATCGCGAGCATACTTCTTCTGAAGGCGCGCGCCGTGACGTCCGAGGAAACGCGGGTGCATCTTCAGGACGCGCATCAACGCGTCATGTCGATCGCGGCGGTGCAAAAACACCTCCATGCGTCGAGTGGCGTGCGCGAGATCGAGGTGAGTTCCTATCTGTCGACGCTGTGCGGCAGTCTGGCGGCTTCCATGGTCGGCGACGATCAGCCCATCGAGGTTAAGGTGGAGGCGGATGAGGGCACCATTGATTCGGCCAATGCGGTCAGTATCGGCCTGATCGTGACTGAACTTTTAATCAACGCGATTAAATACGCCTTCCCCGTTGATAAAGTCGATGCGCGGGTCCTTGTGACGTATGAAATCAAAGGCTCGGACTGGAAACTGACCGTCGCAGACAATGGGGTTGGCAAAGGCCTGAGCACGGCGCGCGGCGCCGATAGCGGGCTTGGAACCGCCATCGTCAGCGCTCTTACTCACCAACTCGACGCTAAATTTGCAGTGGTCAGTGACGCAACCGGCACGAGCGCATCAATCACGCGCGCAACTTTCACGTCGCGTCCGGCGCCGGCGCCGTGAAGGTAGGCGACTTTGCTAGGCCCTCCGCACGCCAATGTCCTGCCGGCGCTGCCGCGCCGGAGGAATGGCGTCTGGCCTAAACGGCGGAGGCGAAGCCACGCGGGCGGAGCGGGCTTAAAGCCGCCCCGTGAGAAGCAAAACGACGACGATAATCAGTATGATACCGATGACGCCAACGCCGCCGTTGCCGAAGCCGTATCCGTAGCCGCCGAAGCGGCCGCTGAACCCGCCGAGCAAAAAGATAATGAGAATGATAACGAGGATGAGTCCGAGCGACATGATGCTAGCCTTTCAAGCAAGGGCGTCGGTGCGCCCTACATTAGCATCTATCTCCTCGCTGACGCCATCTCCGATCCATCTTCAGCAGCGGTTTTTGCCTACAGGCCTCACGCCACTATCCGGATTTCCCGACACGACGGCGCCCTGGCCAGACTCGCCTGGACGCCGGCCGCGAGTTGATCCCACGCGCTGGGGCTCCGCGCCCCTCAGAATCTGCGAACGAACCGACAGCCGGCCGAAGATCACGATCCGTCCAGGGTCTTCAGCAAGGCGGCAATCTTGATCGTTGCGAAATTGGAGAACGTGTCGGAGATCGCGTAGGGCAGGATGATCT
Organism: Methylocella silvestris; assembly: GCF_002891535.1. Taxonomy (GTDB): domain Bacteria; phylum Pseudomonadota; class Alphaproteobacteria; order Rhizobiales; family Beijerinckiaceae; genus Methylocapsa; species Methylocapsa silvestris_A. Next base: position 62,811 of record NZ_PDZR01000021.1, read on the forward strand.
GATCGTGGTGACGTATTGCGCCGCATGTATAGACAACGTTGGGGACGTAGCCTTCACGCTCGGAGGGATCGGGCCTGACCAGCGGCTCGCGCGAACGCGCCAACACCTTGGAGGGATCGTTTCGATCAAGAAGGACTGCGCCGATCGAATATTTTCGGACCGGGCCAACGCCGTGGGTCAACAGCAGCCAGCCCTCGTCAAGCTCGATCGGAGATCCGCAATTGCCGATCTGCACAAATTCCCAGGGGAACCGGGGCTTCAGAAAGGGCTGGCCGCCGTCCCATGCGTATAGATCGTCCGAATAGATGAGGTAGAGATTCTCATTATCCTGCCGCCCGATCATGGCGTATTTGCCGTTGATCTTCCTCGGGAACAGGGCCATGCCCTTGTTGCGCGCGGCGGAGCCCTTAAGAGGTGACAGCCGGAACGATACGAAGTCCGAGGTCTCCAGTAATTCGGATCTTATCGCCGCGCCGCTATAGGCCGTATAGGTCGCGTAAAATGTCTTCTTTCCGTCATCGAAGAACTCAACGAAGCGCGCGTCTTCGATGCCGTTCGTCTGCGTTTCGGTAATCGGAAAGATAACCCGTTCGCTGATGTCTTCGTTCGGCTTGAAAATCACGTCAACGCGATCGCCATAGGGTCCCGGGATCCGCTTCGTCACTTTTGGAATTGATGCGAGCCGCGCTGGCGGATCGACGCTCACGGCGCCATCGGCCGCAATGGTTCCCGATCGAAACGTCAGCGACGAAATATGCCCTTCTCCTACCCCGCGGAGGCTGAGGATAAAGCGGCTGCCGCCCTCCGGCGCCCCGGACTGATCTGGATGCAACACGATGCTGGGGTTGAATAAGGCGGCCGCCTCGAAGGAATATTCGTGCAGAAAATAGGCTCCAACCAGTTGGCGCTGTATCTTGCTGAAAGTGGAATGCGCGCTGAATGCGTCTTCCATTTCGTCCGCTCGCGCTTCAAAAGTTTCCAATAGGTTGCGATGGCGGCCGTTGAAATTCTCGAGGACATCGTCGAGCTGGTGAGCGGCCGTGTCGAGATCGAGGGCCAGCACGCGTTCGACGATATGGTTGGCGCGCGTCTTGTCGGTGGGATTGAGATCGCGCGGCTCGGTCGCCGGCTTGAACGGCCGCACGACCACCCGCGCGGGGTCAGGGCGTAGATACAGCGCCTGCCGATTGAGGAATTTGGCTTGTGACAAAGCGCCCTCGGTTTGTTTGAGAGATTTCGGCGAGTTTCGACGAAGAGGGCAGAAGCGGCGCAGGCTTGACGCGATCCCCGTTAAGTCGGGCGAGCTGGCGGATTTCCGCGAGGCTGAGAAGGTAGGATACCACAGACTCGCCGCCCCTGTTCTCGTTCGGGCGGTCAGGGTGCAGGCCGTCGCGGCAACTCCCCGTGTCCACGTCGACCAAAGCGGCGGACAGATCATTGCGGCCAAGAAACCAGGCGAAGGCTCGCGCCGCGCCGGCCGTCCATTCGGGATCGCCATCCGCGCGCCACGCCGCAAGACAGGCCGAGATCGTCGCTGCGGCTTCGAGCGGCTGTTGATCGAACGCCTTCGGCGGCTTGCGCTTGTCGCCAAAACTGTTCGAACCGACCGGTCTGAACACGCCCGCGGGCGTCGTCTGGATTGTCATGAGCCAGCGCAAGGATCTGAGGCCAGCCTTGACATAGGAAGGCGCGCCCATCGAACGCCCGGTGACGATCAGCGCCTGCGACAAGCGTGCATTGTCGTAGGCAAGGCCATCTTCGAACCAGACCCAATCGTCCGTTTCCGTTAATGACATGATGGACATCAGCCTGTCAGCGAGGGCGCCCTGGATGCGTAGCGCGGTCGGATTCCGTGCGACGGCGCAATAGGCCTCGAGGCCGAGCAAGGCAAAGCCCCAGGCGCGGGGCGATCGGAAGCTGACGACGGTCGGCAGCGCCTCCATGAACAAGGCGGCAGCCCAACGCCGGCGCGACGGGCTGGCGTCGCTTCGCGCGCACTCCCCCAAAGACCAAAGCGTGCGGCCGTGGCTATCCTCTGAGCCGCGGTCTTCAAGCCAGCGCCGATCGAAGCTCATAAAATTGCGAAACATCTTCGTGTCGGGATTCCAGGCGTGTTGCACGAAAGCGGCGAAACGTGACGTCAATGCTTCCGGCAAACGCCGCTCGCCCGGCGCATTGAGCGCGCAGGCCACCAGCAGCGCGCGGGCATTGTCGTCGACGCAATAGCCGTGGAGGCGGTCCGGCACATCGAAGACCGCATGCTGGAACAGCCCGGTATCGTCGCACATCGAGAGAAAATGGCTAAGTTGCATCTCCGGGTGCGGCTGAGCTTCGCGCTCGATCGCGCTGCGTTCAGGCAGGAGGACGATTTTCGGACGATCCGCCTTGCGGGCGGAATTGAACACTTCGACGTAACGTTCCGCGGTTCGTTCCCATGTCATCGATCGGCTGCTTGAATAGGCTCGCTTGCGCATGGCCTGCCGGCGCGCATCGTCGGTTAGCAATCCCGCTACGGCGCTGCCAGTCGCGCCGGCGTCGCCGAATGGAACGAGAAGCCCGCGACCGTCGGCGAGCAGCTCGCGCGCATGCCAGTAGGGCGTCGAAACGACCGCCTTTCCGAGCCCGAAGCTGTTGGCCAATGTGCCAGACGTCATCTGCGCCTCGTTGAGATAGGGCGTGACATAGACGTCGCACATCGAGATGAATTCGAGCAGCGTCGATTGATCGACGAACTGGTCGAGAAATACGACATGGTCCTCGACGCCAAGCGCCAGGGCGCGTTCAATGAGGCTCTCGCGGTAGACTTCGCCGTGGTCGCGGACAAGATTTGGATGCGTCGCGCCAAGAACGACATAGACGGCGTCGGGGCAGCTTTTCAGGACGCAGGGCATGGCGTCGATCATCACCTCGACGCCCTTGTTGGGGGAAAGCAGACCAAACGTTAAAATGACGGCTTTGCCGCCGAAGCCAAATTTGATCTTCGCCTGATCCGGCTGGGCAAAGGCGACGTCGGGGATCCCGTGCGGTATCAGCTCGATCTTGTCCGCAGGCGCCTGGTAGACGTCGCGGAGCAACTCCCGGCCTTTCTCGGCCATGACGACGAGCTTTGCCGATGACGCGATGATCCGATCCATGACGCCGCGTTGCAGCGGCGTCGGCGCGGCCAGAATTGTATGAAGCGTTGTCACGACCGGCATGGTCAGAGGAGCCAGCAGCGTCATGACGCGCTTGCCCGCTTCGTCGCCGTAGATGCCGAATTCATGCTGGAGAGACGCCACATCGAACTGGCCGGCATTCAGGAAGACCGCGGCGCGGATGTAGTCGTCCGTCTTGTCGTCATTGACCTCAAAGCCGACGACAGGCGGATAGTCGTAGGAATGACCGCGATCGTTCATGGCGACGATCTGTGTCTTCAAATCCGGGAATGAGGACGCGATCGCGCGCTGCAAATCATTCGTGAAGGTGGCGATGCCGCAGCGGCGCGGAAGCGAATTGCCGATAAAGGCGACGCGACTGAGGCGGGTCATGGCCGCGCCCCCGTCCCGTTGGATGGACGCAAGGCTGGTTGGCGCGGCCGCGAAACGTCGCGAACCGCGGCAAGGGCGCTCTTGTCGGTCAGATTGTGCAGAATGTCGCCGATCGGCTTCGGGCCTGGATAGGCCAACAGGCCGGTAAAGCCGTTGGCGCCAACCCTTATCTCGGCATCGTCTTCCTCGATGAAAGCAGCTTCGCCGGCGATCGCCTTGACTGGCCCGATCTGCGCGTCGCCCTTGACGGCGAAGAGCCATGCCTCGCTCTCCGCATGCAGATCCCAACTCGATTTCGGCGCCAAAACGATTCGTTCGACGATGAAATGCGGGCTGGATATGAGCAGCGTGCGGGCGTCGGACAGGCGCTCTTGAGCGGGCTGAGGGTCTGCCGGGCCCGTATGTGCGGCGGCCACCGCATTGTTCAAATGAAGCTCCCGGCCCCGGCCGTAATCGAACAGGCGGAATGTGGCCTCGCTTCTTTGCTGAATTTCCGCAATCACCAGCCCCGCTCCGATGGCGTGAATGGCGCCGGCCGGAACGAAAACGATCTCGTCGGCCGCGACGCGGCGCCATTGAATGAGCCCCGCTATCGAGCCGTCCTCGATCGCGCTGCGCAATTGCGCGGGCTTGACCGGCCGCTTCAGCCCGATGGCGACTTTTGCTCCGGGGGCGGCCGAGAGAATATACCAGGCCTCGCTTTTGCCGTTGGCGAGGCCGATCGATTGCGCGAAGGCGTCATCCGGATGGACCTGGATCGACAGCGGCTCCTTGGTAAACAGGAGTTTGAGAAGCAGCGCCGGATCGGGCGCGTTCAGGTTGGCGCGCTGAAACCACAGTTCGCCGACCGCTTTATCGTCGTGAATTTTGCTCCACGGCCGCAGATCGGTGCTGCCCCAGGGCTTATGAACAATCCGAGCGGACGCATATTCGATCGTCATGATGTTCTCCTGATGCGTCGGCTCAGATCGGCGCCATGCAGCGTCCGAGACGTCAGCGCGGCCAATTGGAGGCGGGCGGCAATTCGCCAGCGACGTCTACGTGAGCGGCGTTGCCCTGCGAACGCAGCTGCTTGTCGGAAAACAGGAGGTTCAGAACACGGCCGTCCGCGGTGCGTAGCTGCAGGTCCTTGCGGCCGAATGCTCCGCGCAACGCTTCCGAAGACATGCGGATTTCACCCGAGCCGGCGACCTGGCCGTTCTTCGTCATAAATCCGTCAAAATCATATTCGGCGGGACCGGCTGTCGCGCCGCCATAGGTCAGAACGCCGGCGCCGCTTAGGCCGCCAAGATACAGCATGTTCGGGCGCCTTTCTCAGAACTGCGCACGACCAGTCGCGCGCCAGATATTCCGGTTTGGCGCGAGCACGGGGGAGGCGCGCTCCCGCCGGTTGCGGCCGGCCGGCGCCTGAGCAGGATCGCCGTTTCGACGGCGGGAATGCGCCCTTTACCCCTTTTTCTTGGGAAGTCCGATCGAAGCCGTCATGCCTTTGGCCAGCAGAGGCGAAACTGCGACGGCTTCCTTCGCCTTTTTCGGCTTTCGAATCTCGCGATTGCTGCGCTTTTGCTCTTTCGCCATGCGTCCCTCCCAAGAGAAATCCGCCCCGCTGTCCACGGGTCGGCAAACAAAAAGCCCCGCCGCCCTGGTGAGGCGCGGGGCCAGCAAAGCGGCCAGAGCCTATTTCGACCTGAATGGAATCATCCGGTCAAAAAACGCTCCGGCGCCTCATCGGGTGGGCATGCCGCCCCGATCACCCGCGCGCCGACCAGTGCATCCGTGGTCGCCATTGCGGGGTGATGCTTGTCCGGCGGACCTGGCGAACCAGGGCCGCGCGCCGCATTCAGCCCAGAAGCTTGAGATTGTCCGCGGACATTTTTCCGCTTTTGCGGTCGGCGACGAGCTCGAAGCCAACTTTCTGGCCTTCTTGCAGATCGCCAATGCCCGCGCGCTCGACGGCGCTGATGTGAACAAAGGCGTCATTGCCGCCATCGTCCGGCGCGATAAAGCCGAAGCCCTTCTGGGAGTTAAACCATTTAACGGTTCCCGTAGTCACAAGGAAACTCTTTCATAAACAGAGATAAAGTGTACCCGCTCGCGCGGGCAATCGAAAACTGAATGTTCGGTTGAGAATTATCAGCGAGGCTCCGATTTGACCCATTCAGGGCCAAGTATCAGGCCGTCGATCGATTTACCTAATATGATCCCGCAGCTATAAATTTACAAGCACGATGTCTTTTTTTATTTGAAAGAAGAGATATAGGTTCAGAAAGCGCGCTAATTTTTGGATTTAGCTGCCGAGAAAATATTTCCCGCCGAGATAATCGAGCACAGGAGGGCGGGCTGGCTGGGGAAATGGCGCAGCTTCCTACCCCCCGGTGACGCTCATATGCCGCGTCACGGCCGGTTTCGCGCTGCGACGGTTGATAATGAAATCATGCCCCTTGGGTTTGCGCGCAATCGCCGCCGCGATCGTCTCATTCAGCAATTCATCGGACGGCGAGGCGCGCAGCGGCGCGCGGAGATCGGCCGCGTCTTCCTGCCCGAGGCACATATACAGCGTTCCGGTGCAGGTAACGCGCACCCGGTTGCAGCTCTCGCAGAAATTATGAGTGTGCGGCGTGATGAAGCCAAGGCGCCCGCCGGTTTCTGCGACGCGAACATAACGGGCCGGGCCGCCGGTGCGATGGTCGGTCGGCAGCAGCGTGTAGAGCTCCGACAGCCGCCGCTCGACCGCACTCAGAGGCAGAAACTGATGCGTGCGCTCCGCTTCAATCTTGCCGAGAGGCATCACCTCGATCAGGGTGAGATCGGCGCCGCGCCGATGCGCCCATTCCAGCATGCGCGGGATCTCATCGTCATTGACGCCCGCCAGTGCGACCATATTGATCTTCAGGGCGATGCCGGCGTCCTGGGCGGCGTCGGCGCCGCGCAAAACCTGCGCGAAATCGCCCCACCGCGTAATGCTTTTGAACTTTGCCGGATCGAGCGTATCGAGCGACAGATTGAGGCGCCGCACGCCCGCGGCGGCGAGATCGGCGGCGTAGCCGGCGAGTTGCGAGCCGTTCGTGGTGAGCGTCAATTCTTCGAGAGCGCCGGACTCGAGATGGCGGGACAGGGAGCGGAAGAAACCCATCACGCCCCGCCGCACCAGCGGTTCGCCGCCCGTGATGCGCAGCCGGCGCACGCCGCGCGCGACGAATGCCGAGCACAGGCGGTCCAGCTCCTCGAAGGTGAGAACGTCGCGCTTCGGCAGAAAATTCATGTCTTCCGACATGCAATAGACGCAGCGCATGTCGCAGCGGTCGGTCACGGAAACGCGCACATAGGAAATCATGCGCCCGAACGGATCGACGAGCGGCGATCGAGAGGACGCTTCGGGGGCTTTGGCGATCGGTGTAAAAACGGACATCTAGACGCTTGCGCTGAAGAGAAATCGGACAGACTGGAACATATATAAAGCTCCGTCAGTCGGTTGCATGAAAAAACTTTCCAAAGGGGTCAAAGTGTCGGGTCATTGGCCAAGCGAATTGCGGCTCAGGGAGAAGGGCCGCATCCTTTACGTCCGTTTCGAGACCGGCGGCGAATATGCGCTCGGCGCCGAATATTTGCGCGTGATGAGCCCAAGCGCGGAGGTGCAGGGTCATAGCGCCAAGGATCGCGTCACGATTGGCGGCAAGCGCGATTGCGCCGTCATCGGCGTCGATCCGGTCGGATCCTATGGCGTGCGCCTCAGCTTCGACGACATGCACACGACCGGCATCTTCACCTGGGATTACCTCTTCGATCTCGGCGCTCATTTTTCGGAAAAATGGGCGCTTTACGAAGCCGAGCTCAAGGCCAAGGGCCTCGATCGCGATCGTCCCGGCCAGGCCTGAGGCCAAACGCCCCTTGCGCCGCCCTATCGAACGATGACCTTCGTTCCGACCCGGACGCGATCATAGAGATCGACGACGTCGTCATTGGTCATGCGGATGCAGCCGGACGACACCGCATGTCCAATCGTCTGCGGTTCGTTCGAGCCATGAATGCGATAGAGGCTGCCGCCGAGATACATGGCGCGGGCGCCGAGCGGATTGCTGGGGCCGCCTTCCATGAAACGCGGCAGGTCGGGACGCCGGCGCAGCATTTGCGCGGGCGGGCGCCACGACGGCCATTCCTTCTTCATGGCGATGGTCTTCGCTCCCGTCCAGGCGAAGCCCGGACGACCGACGCCAACCCCATATCGCATCGCCTGGTTGCCGGGAAGAATGTAATAAAGGCGCCGTTCCTGCGTCGAAACGACGACGGCGCCCGGCGTATCGCTTCCCTCATAGCGCACGAGCTCCCGCGCCGGGGCGGTCGGTCGGGGACGCGCCACGAGTTCGCCCGGGTCGTGGCCGTCAGTCGAGGCAGAGGGTTGAGATTCATTGGCGCGAAGCGTTGCGGGACAGCAGGGGAGGGCAATCACCAGCAATCCGCCGGCAATGGCTGCGAGGCGACCATGCATCGATCGGGAATCCTAAAAATCAGCGCGTGAAGCGAAACAAGCGGGACGGCCGCTGCATTCTCGCCATATTCCGGTCAATGCGGCGCGAGGCAATACGCCCGTCGCCGCCGCCAGCGGGGCCTGCCTCTTTTCCCGAGCGCCGTGACCGCGCGGCAACATCCATGCGGATTGCCCGACGCCGGCCGGCGGGCTATGATCGGCGCCGCGAAAGCTCCGTTTCGGCCGCAACGGCCAGGATGGGAAGCGCAAGGCCCGGCAGCCGAAGCCGCGGCCGTCTCAAATTCCCTTGCCGGGACCGGGCCATGCCTTTCTCCACGCCACTTTCGATCGCGATTTTTTTCGTGACCTGGTTTGTCGTTCTGTTCGCCGTGCTGCCCTTTGGCGTCACCTCGCAGAGCGAAGCCGGAGAAATTGTCGAGGGCACGGATCCCGGCGCTCCTGTCGCGCCGCGGCTGCTCGCCAAGGCGCTCTGGACGACGGTGATCGCCGCGGCCGCTTTCGCCGCGTTGGTGGTCTTCGCACATTTCGTCAACGCCTGAGACCGCGGTTTCGCCACGATTAACGCGCGTTCTATTGACGCTTGGGACCGATAAGGTTACTTGACGCGTGCTTCCTCAAGGGAGCGCGTAGCTCAGTTGGTAGAGCATCTGACTTTTAATCAGAGGGTCATGGGTTCGAGTCCCATCGCGCTCACCAGATAAATCAATGCATGAGCGTCAGCTGCGTGTTTGCCGCCGCGTATGGCGTCTCCGCCGACGTTTAACGCAACAAATCTTGCAGTCCGCCAGGTTCTGTTAGTCGGTATGGGCTATAGCTAGGGTGGGGGGTACCTGTCACCTTGGCTCAGCTGGCAGCGCTGCGACGTTCCTCCCATCGGTGCGCGGGCTGCGGCTAATTCCTACCCAAAGCGACTTGGAAAGCCGGACCATTTGTCCGGCTTCTTTTCGTTCCGCGCCCCGCGACGCCCCTACAACCTGTTGATGACGTCCGGGCCGATCGGCGTCGGTCCAGACCACGGGACGCAAGGTTGAGCGCTGTCTTGACGCGATATAGTGTAAAATACAACTTACGCGGGCGTAAATCTTCCTCTCAGCAAGTTTTAAATAAAAGTCAGCGTGGACGAAATAATAATGAACCAATTAGCTTAGATAAAGTTATGTAAATATTGGGATCATGACGCGTTGCCTTTGTAGTAAATTTGGAGTCGTAAGCAATATATTATATGATATTATTTGATGACGTTACTTATTATTATGCTAAATATTTCTATGAAATAATTTAGAATATTATATCTTGGTGCATTGCATGTCGTTCTTTTTCTGGCTCTATTTTGAGACGGGTATTGCGTTCGGCCTTTGGTCGACCGCGGCGAAGCCTCAAAAAGACCTGAACGCGCATTGTCCTCTGAAAAGCGCGCCCGCCGCTATGGCGCCTGTTACGAGGGCGCGGTGTTATTTCTTCGAATAGCACCGTCCCATTACCGAGCGGGAGTTGGGCGACCAACTCCCGACTCCCGTTCGGCTACAATTGGCGAACGCCCGCATCGAGCCGAAACGCCAGCCCGCCTGCGACTCCGCAGTTAACGCACCAGAAAGCCGATCGCGCCCGCATTGGCGATGTCGATGAAAAAGGCCGACACCAGCGGCAGGATGATAAAGGCGGTCGGCGCCGCGCCGTGAACTTTGGTGATCGCCGTCATATTGGCGATGGCGGTCGGCGTCGCGCCGAGGCTGATGCCGCCAAATCCCGCCGCGATGACCGCCGCCTCATAATTGCGCCCCATCGCCGGGAAGACGACGAACAACATATAGATCACCGCCACGATCGTCTGCGCGGCCAGCACGGCGACGAGCGCCGGGCCAAGGCCGCCGAGCGTCCAGAGCTGCATGCTCATCAGGGACATCACGAGGAAGACGTTCAGGGAAAGGTCGGAGATCAGCGCAAGCGAGCGGCCGCGCGAGGGCCAGTCGAGACGCGGCATGAGCCGCGGGATCGTGTTCGTGAACAAGATTGCAATCAGCAGGCAAACCACGAAGCGCGGCATGCGCACGCCCCATTCGACCAGCGCTTCATGCGCCAGGAAGCCGATCAATATCACGATGTTGAGAACGAGAATCGTCCGCAGCAGATTGACGTGGTTGAGGTCGTCAATTTTCGTATCGTCGGGCAGGCCGACGGAGGGCGCCTCGTTCATCGGGCCGACAAGCTTGTAGCGCGCGATCAGGAGGCCGGCGACCGGGCCGCCGATAAGGCTGGCGATGACAAGGCCGAGCGTCGCCGAGGCGACGCCGATCTCCATGGCGTTGGCGAGCCCGAAACGCTCGGAGATCAGGGGCGCCCAGGCGATGGTCGTGCCATGGCCGCCGATCAGCGAGGCCGAGCCGAGCAGCACCGTAATTCCCTCGGGGAGGCCGAGCGCACGGGCCGCGCCCGCCGCGATCAAATTCTGAATCACCAGATAGACGAGCGTCACCGCCAGCAGCACGAGAAGCGGGCGCCCGCCGGCGACAAGATCGCCAAGCTTGGCGTTGAGGCCGATGCCGGTGAAGAAATACAAGAGCAGCAGGTCGCGCGCGTCGAGACTGAAATGGATTTCGACGCCGAAAATCCGATAGGCGACGAGCGTCGCGAGCGCGGCCGTCAGTCCGCCCGTCACCGCTTCGGGGATGTTCCAGCGGCGCAGCGGCGCGATCAAATGATTGAGGCCGGCGCCGATAAAGAACACGACGATCGCGAGGGTGAAGGTGAGGAGCCCTGAGGCTTCAATAACTCTCATCGGACCTCAGTCGTCTTGCGGGAGGGGAGAAGGAGGGCGCCCGGCGCAGGTAGCTGGATCATCGCGCCAGCAGGAGAGCGTAGAAATGGGGCGTCCGGCATGTAAGGCAAAGCTTTTCGCGTGTATAGCGGCAAGCGGGCAGATTGAGAGAAATTGAACATGGATGACAGCTCTCGCGGAGCGATGGCGAAACGCTCGATTGAAGACTGCTTTTCCTGATTTTTCATTGTCTGTCAAAGATCTACGTCCATTGACCAATGTGGCTGCGCACGCGCGCTGGCGGCAGCTCGCGGATGTTCCGCACAGATTTAATATGAATTGCCGATGGCAGCTGCGGCGCGGGATTGTATAAGCGGGCGTTTCCGGCGACGACGCCGCCATCCGGCGAAGCTCCGTCAAGAATTCCAAGGTGACCCATGCGCGCGACCACCTCTTCAGCAAGGCCTCGCTTTGCTTTCCTGGCCGCGGCTGCCCTGCTGCTTGCGGGCTGCAAGGAACAGCAAGAGGCGCATGAGCCGCTGCCGCGCGCCGTCCGCACGGTGACCGCGGAAAGAAGCGAGGCCGGCGAAACGGCCAAGCTCACGGGCCAGATTCTCGCCGAAAACGAGGCCGCGCTGGCGTTTCGGACCGGCGGGCGCATGATCGAGCGTTCCGTTGGCGTCGGCGATGCGGTGACGCCAGACAAGGTGCTGGCCAAGCTCGACCCGGTGAATGAAGAAAATGCGCTGCGCTCGGCAAGGGCGGCCCTTTCGGCTGCCGAGGGACGGCTCGTTCAGGCGCGCAATAATTTTGACCGCCAGAATACGCTGCTGCAGCGCGGCTTCACGACGCGGGTTCTGTTCGATCAGGCCGAGCAGGAATTGCGCACGTCGCAATCGGCGGTGGATGACGCGCAGGCGCAGCTGCAAATGGCCGAAGACCGGCTAGGCTTTACGGAGCTTCGCGCCAATGTGACAGGATCGGTCACGGCGCGGCTCGCGGAGGCCGGCGAGGTCGTCCAACCGGGCCAAACCATCTTCCAGGTCGCCCGCGAGGACGGCCGCGATGCGGTGTTCGACGTTCCTGCCAATCTCCTGCGCTCCGTGCCGGCGAACGCCCAGATCGCGGTCAATCTGACGGATGATCCGTCGACGCAAGCGCAAGGGCGCGTGCGCACGGTTGATCCTCAGGCCGATCCGGTGACGCGCACCTTTCGCGTGCGGGTCGGACTGATTGATTCGCCGCCCGCGATGCGTCTTGGCGCGACCGTCACCGGCCGTGTGCAGCTCGAAGGGACCTCCGGCGTCAAGATCCCGGCGAGCGCTCTGACGAAAATCAACAATCAGCCGGCCGTGTGGATCGTCGATCCGAAAAGTTCCACGGTCGCCCTGCGCAATGTCGAGATCGCGCGCTTCGATCCGGGCTCCGTGCTGGTTTCCGAGGGGCTTGACGACGGCGACGTTGTCGTCACCGCCGGCGTGCAGGCGCTTCATCCCGGCCAGGTCGTGCGCATTCTCGGATCGCGCTCATGACCGGTCCCAATCTGTCCGAATGGGCGCTGAAAAGCCGCTCTTTCATCATCTTCCTGATGGTCGGCTTCACGGCGGCCGGGCTGCTCTCCTTTTACAGGCTGGGGCGCGGCGAGGATCCGCCCTTCACCTTCCGCACCATGATCGTGCAGGCCGCCTGGCCCGGCGCGACGCTTGACGACACGGTCAAGCAGGTCACCGAGCGGATCGAACGCAAGCTGCAGGAGACGCGCGGCCTCGACTTTCTGCGCAGCTATACGACGGCGGGCCTCACCACCATCTTCGTCACGCTGAAAGGCAGCACGACGGCGAAGGAGGTGCCGGACATCTGGTATCAGGTGCGCAAGAACGTCGGCGACATCCGCCCCACGCTGCCGCAGGGCGTGGTCGGACCCGGCTTCAACGATGATTTCGGCGACACATTCGGCATCATCTACGGCTTCACCGCCGACGGCTTCACCCATCGCGAATTGCGCGACTATGTCGAAGACGTCCGCTCGAAGCTGCTGCACGTCAAGGACGTCTCGAAGATCGAGATCATCGGCGCGCAGGACGAGCAGATCTTCGTTGAATTCTCGACCCAGCAACTCGCCGGGCTCGGCATCGACCGCGCGGCGCTGCTCGCCGCACTGCAGGCGCAAAATGCGGTGAGCCCGGCAGGATCGATCCAGACGGGCGACGAAAAACTGTCGCTGCGCGTCTCCGGCGCGTTCCGGTCCGAGGACGATATTCTCAACGTCAATTTCCTGTCGAACGGGCGGCTGATCCGGCTGCGCGACATCGCCGAAGTCCGGCGCGGCTATTCCGATCCGCCGCAGCCATTGTTCCGGGTCGACGGCAAGCCGGCGATCGGACTCGCTATCGCCATGCGCGATGGCGGCGACATCCTCGCGCTCGGCGCCAATGTCAGGAGCGAACTCAACAAAGCCGTGGCCGAACTGCCGATCGGCGTCGAGGCGGCGCTGGTGTCGGATCAGCCGCAGGTGGTGACGACGGCGATCGGCGAATTCATGGAATCGCTCTGGCAGGCCGTCGCCATCATCATGGCGATCAGCGTGCTCAGTCTTGGCCTGCGGCCCGGCGCGATCGTCGCCCTGACGATTCCGCTGACGATCGCGATCGTCTTTCCGATCATGGAGTTTCTGCACATCGATTTGCAACGCATCTCGCTTGGCGCGTTGATCATTTCGCTGAGCCTTCTCGTCGATGACGCGATGACGACGATCGACGCCATGACGACGCGGCTGGCGCTCGGCGACAGCAAGGAGAAGGCGGCGAGCTTCGCCTACAAGGCATTGGCTTTCCCGATGCTGACAGGCACCTTCGTCACGATCGCCGGCTTCGTGCCGATCGGCTTCGCCCGCAGCGCCGCCGGCGAATATACATTCTCGATCTTCGCCGTGGTGGCGATCGCCCTGATCGTCTCCTGGTTCGTCGCCGTGCTATTCGCGCCGCTGCTTGGCGTCTGGCTCTTGAAGGCGCCCGCCGCCGGAGCCGAGCCGGCAAAACCCAATATCGTGCTACGGCTGTTCCGCTCGGTCCTTGTCGGCATGATGCGGATGCGCTGGATCTCGATCGCCGCGGCGATCGGCTGCCTCATAGCGGCGTTGATCGTGCTGCCCTATGTGCCACGGCAGTTCTTTCCAGCGTCCGACCGGCCGGAGCTCGTCGTCGATCTGACCTTGCCGCAAAACGCCTCAATCTACGCCAGCGAGGCGGCCTCGGCGAAGCTCGACGCCATGCTGAATGAGGATCCGGACGTTGCGAGCTGGAGCACCTATGTCGGCCGTGGCGCGATCCGCTTCTATCTTCCGCTGAATGTGCAGCTGGCCAATGATTTCTTCTCGCAGGCGGTGGTCGTCGCCAAGGATGTCGCCGCGCGCGAACGCTTGCAGGCGAAGCTCGAAAAGGAGCTGGCCGAACAGCTGCCAAGCGTCGTCGCCCGCGTGTCGCCGCTCGAACTCGGACCGCCGGTCGGCTGGCCGGTGCAATATCGGGTCAGCGGGCCGGACACGGGCAAGGTGCGCGAGATCGCCCTCAAGCTTGCCGAGGTCATGGGCGGCAATGCGACGGTGCGCGACGTCAATTTCGACTGGATGGAGCCCGCGCGCAAGGTTCGCATCAAGATCGATCAGGATCAGGCGCGTCTTCTCGGCCTCAGTTCGCAGGCGTTGGCGAGTTCGCTCAACGCGGTGATGACGGGCCTGCCGATCACGCAGGTGCGCGACGACATTTATCTCGTCAATGTCGTTGCAAGAGCGACCGACGAACAGCGGATTTCGCTGTCCACGCTGCGCGCCATGCAGCTGCCGGTCGCGGGGGGACGCACCGTGCCGCTGAGCCAGGTCGCAAGCTTTGATTTCGAGCAGGAGCTGCCGCTTCTGTGGCGGCGCGACCGCATCCCGACCCTGACGGTGCAGGCGGAGACCGCCAAGGGCGCTTTGCCTGAGACGGCCGTTGCGGCGTTGGCGCCGGCGATCGACAAGCTGCGCGCAAGCCTGCCCGATCAATATCGAATCACGACCGGCGGCACGGTCGAGGAAAGCGCCGCCTCGCAGGCCTCGGTCTTCGCCATGCTGCCGCTCGCGGCGATCCTGATGCTGTTCTTCCTGATGGCGCAGCTGCAAAGTTTTGGGCGGATGTTCCTGGTGGTTGCGATCGTGCCATTTGGCCTGATCGGCATTGTCTTCGCCCTATTTGCGGCGAACCGGCCGCTGGGCTTCGTCGCAATTCTCGGCATTCTGGCGCTGGTTGGCATGATCGCCCGCAATGCGGTCATTCTGATCGACCAGATCGAGACGGAGCGGGCGCAGGGCCGCGACATCTGGAACGCCGTCATCGAGGCGGCGCTGTCGCGTTTCCGGCCGATCATGCTGACGGCGATCTCGACCGTTCTCGGCATGATACCGATTGCGCCGACGGTGTTTTGGGGGCCGATGGCCTTCGCCATCATGGGCGGGTTGTTTGTCGCGACGATGCTGACGCTGCTTGTGCTGCCGGTGTTCTACATCACGCTGTATGGCGCCAAGGAGACCGCCGAAGTGAAGGAGCCGATTCCGGCTTGATCCTCGTGTCCGGCGGTTGGATTGTCGCCGGTCCAAAATCACATGCGCGCCAACTCTGTTAGGCGACTGCATGTGTTCGCCCGAATCTGCCGACGCGATTGGATTTGTCGTCTCCGGGCCATGCGCCGCGCGGGCCGCGACGCATGAATGTGGCGCTGTTCTCTTGCGGAGAGGGGCATCGCCGCGCCGAGCGCTCAAAATGAGCCAGCCTCGGACGGATCTGTTCCGCTTTCGGCGTGGCGCGATCAGAATTGCCCAAGTCGCGAAGTCAACGCGCCTACCGCTTCTGCGCGCCGCACAAAGTGTCGTTGATCTCACACTGCGGCGTGATCGACAGCTGCTCCTGTTCGGCGTTCAGCCGCGCGATTTCGGCCTGCGTGCGGGCGTTGATATCCGTGCCCGGATTGGCGCAGCCGCAGACCTGGCTGGCGCAGCAGCTGCATTTGTTGATTTGCTCAAGGGCCATTATTGCCTCAAGGCCGCTCTGTTGCGCGAGGCCGCCGCACGCCTTCTTCAGAAGCGCCGCTTTCTGCGCCGGCTTGGCGGTGGAGGCTCCGGTTTGTCCAATTCCCAGCGTCGTGCAAATCGTGGAGTCGCAGCTATAGGCGACCTGAAGACCCTTTGACCACAAGGTCTTGGTGTTCTCGCGGACGCCTGTCTTGTAGCTTTCACAGACGGTCTTGCATAACGCGCTTCCCTTGCCGACCGGATATTCGGTGCTTGCCGAATAGAGCGGACAGCCCTTGTCGCCCGGCGCGTCGGCGAGACAACCGTCGACCGGGGGATCGGGGTTGAGGGCCGGGTTATGCGAGGCCGACCATATATAAGGTCCCTTGTCCTTTGCGCTCCATGGCGTCAGGACGTTGGCGTCGCAGGGCCTGTTGGCCTGGCCGATCTCGAACGGGCCGTCGTAGACGGGGCATTTGCAACTGACGAGCTTGTTGCCCGCGCTATCAACTTTCCCGGTCTCGTAACATGGCGCCGTCATGCATCCGGCATATTTGCCCGCGCTGCAGGTTGTCGTCCCGCCGCCATAGTCGGCGTTCTTGACGGGCGTATACACGGAGATCAGCTGCGCGGTGGGGATCACCACATTATTGTTGGCCGCCGTACAGGCGGGGGCGCTGTTCCATAGCGTCTGATTTTGAATGAATTCGCGCGGGTTGCAAGCCTCACCGTCATGGCCGCAGACCGCGACGGTCGATAAATAGAGATCGAGGTTAAGGATCGCGTTGATATCGATGAAATAGGGCACCATCGGCGGATATTGCTCGGTGGTGAGGCCATAGCATGTGCAGTCGGCCGTCTTGCCGTCCTTCGCCAGTTTGCACGGGAGCGGCGGATTACCGGCCGAGCCGATCATGGGGCCTGAGAAATAACACAAGGCATAGGAGAAGGCGCGGCCGACGGGCGGCTTGCAGGTCAGGAAATTCTCGCCCTTGACCAGAATATCGGCGTAAGCGGGGCCGAAAATTGTTGTGTTGAGATCATTGAAACGGAACTTCGTCGATTCTGCTTTTGCGGCGCCGATAAAAATCGTGACGATGGCGGCGACGGCAAAGAGCAACAGCATGGTGGGGCGAATCCATCGCGCGGACGCTTCGCCATTCTGGTGATGAGCGTCCATTGTTTTCCCCTGGCCCGGCGCGCTTGCCTTGGATGGCGGCGCTGCGCCGTCAAGCTTACGCCTCGAGCCAGCTTTTGCAATAATTATTATCTGATGACTGGTTACATTTAATAGTAATTATTCGCGCCGGAGAAGACGGCGAGGGTCGTCGATAATTGCGGCGATCGAACGAATGATTCATTTGCCGGGAGCCGACGAAAAATCGGGAGTTCGCGGAGCTGCCGCAAGGTTCGACAACGCCCGTTCACACGCCTTCCAGCAGCGCGTCGAGATCCATGCTCGAGCGGGCCCCGAGATCCATTGCGTGCTCGTCGAGAAAATTCTGCGCCGCCTTGCGTCCCTCGTCGCGCAGAAGCGAGAGGAACGCCCATTCCGCATTGAGTTTCGAGGATGCGCCGAGCTTGGTCATGATCTCGTTCTTGATCATATGGACGCGCATATTGGCCCATAGCGCGCCCTCACTGTTTCCGGGATCGGCGACGCGCCGCAAGAGGGCCATCATGCGCAGTTCCTTCAAGGTGACGGCGTTGAAGGACACCTCGTTCAGACGGTTCATGATCTCGGTCGTCGTGCGCGGCACGCCTTCGCGCTCGACCGGATTGATCGGCACGAGGATGGTATCCTGCGATTTACATTCGCGGATCAGCGGCGTGATGGTCGGATTGCCGGAATAGCCGCCGTCCCAATAGTATTCGCCGTCGATCTCGATTGCCTGAAACATCGTCGGCAGACAGGCCGAGGCGAGCAGGACGTCCGGCGTGACGGCGGTGTTCTTGAAGACCTTGCCTCGCCCGGTCCGCACATTGGTGGCGGTGACGAAGAGATTGATTGGCGAATGCGCGAGCCGCTCGAAATCGATCACTTTGGCGAGAATGTCGCGCAGCGGATTGGCCCCTTGGGGATTCAAGGTGTAGGGCGAAAACATGCGCGACATCAGTTCGGCGCCCGCATAAAAGGGCGAAAACTCCATCGTCCAGCGGCCAAGCAACACGTCGATCGGGCCACG
The DNA here is from genome assembly GCF_002891535.1 of Methylocella silvestris. Lineage (GTDB taxonomy): Bacteria > Pseudomonadota > Alphaproteobacteria > Rhizobiales > Beijerinckiaceae > Methylocapsa > Methylocapsa silvestris_A. Next base: position 80,806 of record NZ_PDZR01000021.1, read on the forward strand.
GCGCAGCGGGCTGAAGCGCGCGGCTTCGGCGACCGCGCGCCAGAACGCGTCAAGCGCCTCGCGCGCGGCCGGCGCGCCGCCCTTGGCGTGTCCGTCGACCAGGACGGCGGCGTTCATCGCGCCGGCCGAGGTGCCGGAGATGCCGTCAATTTCAAGCCAGGGCTCTTCGAGCAGGCGATCGAGCACCCCCCAGGTAAAGGCGCCGTGCGAGCCGCCGCCCTGCAGGGCCAGATCGACAAGGATCGGCTCGCGCTCGATTGTGGTGGGTGCTTGTTCCATCGACAGGGCCTTTGGGGTTGGCGGAGACGGGCCGCTGGCTGATCGTTTCGGCTGGGGCGGCTAGGGCCGTGGTCGCTTTGGCTCTCTTGCCCGAAATGTCTACACAGTGTCGCGCGCCTGCGCCTTGCGTTCCACGGGGCGGAAACTCAGCCGGCCGCCGGCGCGTCATCCTTAACTTTACCGGACAAAAGAACGGCGAGCCAGCGGCTCGAAGCAAACTGTTCGCAGACCGTAAGGCAGGCGATCAGAATGGGAACTCCGATGAAGGTTCCGGGCAGGCCCCAGATGAAGCCCCACAAGAAGACCGCGAAGATCACGACGAAGGGCGAGATCGACAATGTCTTGGCCGTGAACAGGGGTTCGAAATAGCTGCCGATCAGGAATTGCACGACGGTCAGCGCGACGAGGATGAAAACCGCCGTCTCCCACGACCCCGTCTGCGCAAAACCAAACAGTGTCGGCAGCACGGTCGCAATCAGCGGCCCGATGAAGGGAATATAGTTCAGCGCAAAGGAGATGACGCCCCAGGCGGCGGCAAGCTCGAGGCCGACCAGCGTCGCAAAGCCCCACACGATCAGGCCGGTGAGAATGCTCGCCGCCGTGCGCACGAGCATGTAGCGGCGGAATTTTCGCGCTGTCGCCTTGCCGGCGGCGATTAGCCTTTCGCCCGTCTCGCCGCCCACGGCGCGCAGATTCTTGGAAAAGGCCTCCGCCTCCAGCAATCCCATCGCGAGAAAAATAAAGATCAGCAGCGAGAAACCAATGAGGCTGTTGAGGCGCAAGGCGACGGTCTGAAACAGGCGCAGCAGCCAGAGAACGTTGAACCGGTCGGCGATCACTGTCGCGATGTAAATGTCATGCTCTTCGAGCCATTTCGCATAGGCGAAATACAGCGCCTGGAGCCGATCGAAATTGACGCTCAGCCAATGACCGATCTGGCTGCCGCTCCAGGCGATCATGGAGGTCAGCTTGATGACGACGACAAGGGTTACGAGAACCGTGACAATCAGCGCCAGCCCGCTGGGGATCTTCGTTTCGAGGGTCTTCTGCAGCGGCCAGACGATGGCTATGAAAAACAGCGCGAAAGCGACGGGTTCAAACACTGCATCGGCAAAATATAACGCGCCGATGACAAGAAAAGCGATGATCATCGCCGAGGCGACGCGGGTTACGCTGCTGTCCATGCCGTCAACAGGCTCCTTCGGTTGTTTGACGCCCCCGTCTTGAAAATCGGGGCATCGCGGCGCATGGTGCCGCTCCGCGCCGGTAAGGGCGTCCAAGGGAAGAAACTCAATGTCCGATCTCGTCGTCATTGTCTATCCGACAGAAGAAAAGGCCGAACAGGTGCGCAAGGAGCTCTTCGAGCTTCAAAAAGAGTATCTGATCAAGCTTGGGGACGCTGTGATCGCCACCAAATCCGAGGATGGCCAGATCAAGCTGCATCAGGTGATCAACACGACCGCCGCCGGCGCCGTATCCGGCAGTTTCTGGGGACTTCTCGTCGGCGTGCTCTTCCTTAATCCGCTGCTCGGCGCGGCGATTGGCGCGGCGAGCGGCGCGCTCGGCGGCGCGCTGACCGACGTCGGCATCAATGATAAATTCATGAAGGAGCTGGCCGAGAGCATCCAGCCCGGCAACGCCGCGCTGTTCGTCCTGATCGAGAGCATGACCGCCGACAAGGTGGTCGCCGCGATCCAGGGTTACGGCGGCGTGGTTCTGAAAACCTCGCTCGACGAGAGCAAGGAACAGAGCCTGCGCAATGCGCTCGCCGGCCATATCGCCAGCGGCGGCGCCTCCGCGCCGAGCGAGGCCGCCCCGGCCCCGAGCGGCGCTGCGTCTTAAAGCTGTAGCAGCGTCGGGCGCGCATCCGCCAGGATTGATGCGTAAAAGAGCAGAGGCGTTCGTCCCGCTCGTGCGGGCCGCGCGCTTCTCATGGCAGCAGCCCTATCGGGCGCGTCGCGGTCCAAATCCTTCCTCGATTCGCGCCAGCATATAAGGGAAGAACGGGTTCGACGACATGCGCAGCAGCGAGTCGAGGCTGACGATCAGCGCGCCCCGCTCCCCGCGCGGCGCGATCGCGCCGAGGTTGACGCCAAAATCCTCGCTGAGATCCGGCTGCAATCCATAGAGCGAATCCGTCAGCGGAAACGGCAGCGCGACATGCGAGAGTGAGAACACGCCCGGCGGGAAGGAAAGGCCCAGCGCACGGGTTTGTCCATTCGTCGCCCCCGCCTCGGTCGCCTGCTCGACGACTTCGCTGGTATTGGGATTGGCGTTTGTTATGACAGCCGTCCTGAAACGGCGCGGCGCCGGCGGCATCACGCGCTGCAGCGCATTATCGGAGGCGAGCCGAAGCAATTGCCCGAATTTGGCGCTGCGGTTCAGATCGAACAGCACGAGTTCGTGACCGCCCTGCGGCAGCTGCGCGTAAAGGGATGTGATGATCGCGCGCGTCGAAACGGTAAAGTCGATCACGGATTGAAAGGTCAGGATCGGCGCCAGCGCGTCGAGGCGGTCCCTGCCGGCGAGGCGCGCGATCTCCTGCTGCAGCGCCTGCGTCAGCAAATAGGATTGGCGCGCGCCGTTCACCGGGAATGAGTTGTATTTGAACGGATTGAATTCGGGCACGATGCCGAGCCACGCCGCCTTCGCGAAGGCCGGGAGAATGGCCGGAAGTCCCGCCAGTCCGGCAAAGCGGGCAAAGCGGGTGATGCCGACCATCGGCGAGATCAGCACCAGCCGATCGGGCCGCGTCAGCTTGGGATCCTCGATGGCGTCAAGGGCGTATTTCAGCGCGAGCGCGCCGCCGTTGGAAAATCCCACAATATGAAGCGGAAGCGAGGGGCCGATTCGCGAGCGCGCCTCCCGGACGGCGAGGCGCGTCGCCGCCAGCCAGTCCGGCCAGTCGACATCCGCAAGGGCGGCTGGCGTCGTGCCATGCGCGGGTAGGCGGATCGCCACCGCCACATAGCCATGATCGCGATAGGCCCGCGCGATGTGGCGCAGGCTGTAGGGCGAGTCGGTCAGCCCGTGCAGCAGCACGACGGCGCCGGCCGCGGCGCCGTCAGGCTCCAGCTCATAGGATCTGTTCCAATCCTGCGCAAAGCGCCCCGGATAGACCGGGCTGGCGTCGAAATAGCGGTTGACCGGAACATCGTCCTGCGGATCGAGCTTGTCGGTCACCTCCCGGCGCACGTCGGCGAAGATTTTTTCTTCCGCCTTCAGATATTGCGCCCAATCGGCATGATCGAGCGCCGTGGCGTCCATCTCATGTGGCGCGTGGGTGTGCCAGAGTTTGAGCGCCGGCCCGCGTTCGACCTGATAGATCCGCACGCCGAGCAGCGTCGCCACAATGATGGTCAGGACGAGCGCGGCGCGTTTTGCAAATTTAAGGAAGCGGGCGGGCAT
>NZ_PDZR01000022.1 GCF_002891535.1 Methylocella silvestris
CGATCCGGCCGGGCGTGCGGGCGAGTTACGCCGCGGACATCTTCCGCGTCGGCAACATCGCCGGCGAATGCCATCCGATCATCGCCGAGGGCATTGCGATGGCGCTGCAATCGGGCTGGCTGCTCGCCTGCGCGCTAGCGCGGCACGACGTCTGGGACGCGAGATCGCGCGCCGCCGCGGGGCGCGACTATTCGCGGGCGTGGCGGCGGCAGTTCACGACCCGCATCGCCGCCGCCGCGGTGCTGGCGCGGCTCGCGATCCTGCCGCAGACGGCTGGCGCGATGCAGGCTGTCGTCCGCGCTCTTCCGTCGAGCCTTTCCTTCGGCGCGCGGCTGAGCGGCAAGACGAGGGCTGTGCCGGAATGCCGATGATCCGCGAAAGATCGTCGCCACAATCGACAAGGCGGGCGCCATATCGCGGCGCACGGCGTTGTCGGTGAGGGCGACGCGTTCGACGTGCGGATCCAGAGTCGGCGCGCGGCGGGGCATTGACGCTCGGAGGGGCGGGTCGCGCTCGTCCCGTGCGGATGGATTGTGTCGATGAGCGCGGCGGCGCGGGATCTAGGACGGCGCCTGTCAATATCGAATTTGCGCGGTTCTCGACGCGGCGCCGAAAACGCCACTTTTGCGCCGGCCGCTCCGGCCATTCGTCGGTTGTTCTCGGGTCTCCTTCGTCGTTGTGTAGGGGCTTCCGCTGTTAGAGGGATGATTGACCGGGTTTTGCGCTCGCGCCGCGGCCCCGAAACGCTTTTCGACGGCGTCAGTGCGACGCCTGGGGCTCTGCCCTGAATTCAAGCTGCTCTTAACTTCATCGTGAGCGGCGCATCCACGAAAATCCGACAGGGCCTCCGCCTGAGGAGCTTTTGTTGGACGTCACGCTTAAAATCTAGACGTAATAGCTATATCTTACACCGCAATGCTTATATTTTGTGCGCAAATCTACTTGATGTGGTTGTATTCACGAGCTTTAGAACTAGCTCAATGCTTCAATTTGGTGCGCGCTAAGTGTTCCGGGTATTGACATTCCGTCTATATGTTTCTTATAAAGAAAATCTGTTTATTGGCGGCGAGGCCTTGGGCGCGCTGTCTATTCCGTAGCCACTGGAGATTCCATGGATTGGTCGCGCCGAAAAATCCTCAAAACGACGCCACTTGCAGCTGCGGCCATCGCGGCTCCGCATCTTTGGCTTCCAATGTCGAGCGACGCCTGGGGCGCTACGCTGAAGAAAGGCGAGCCTATCAAGGTCGGCCTCCTGTTTTCCCTGACCGGGGCGCTCGCTGTGCCGGAAGAAGATTCAACCCTCGTCATGCAATATGCGATCGACGAGATAAACAGGAACGGCGGCGTTGCCGGACATGAAATTCAACCGATCATCGTCGATGCAAAATCCGACTTCAATGTCTATGCGGAAAAAGCCAAGGAGCTGATCCTTCGCAACAAGGTCATCGCAATTTTCGGTTGTTATACATCAGCAAGCCGCAAGTCTATTCTGCCGGCCGTCATGTCGCAGAACAGCCTTCTGTACTATCCGACCTGCTATGAAGGCGCGGAGTGTACGCAAAACACGATCTGCACCGGGCCGCTCGCCAATCAGCATTCCAAGGACCTCATTCCTTATATGGTCCAGAATTTCGGCAAAAAGGTCTTCTTCGTCGGTTCGAACTATGTGTGGCCGAAGGAATCCAACAAAAACGCGAAGGTCTGGCTCAATGCCGCCGGTGGCGAATTGGTCGGCGAGGAATATATCCCGCTTGGCAGTTCCGAATTCGGTCCGATCCTGAACAAGATCCGCGACGCCAAGCCGAACTTCATCTTTTCAACGGTAGTCGGCGCGTCCGATATCTCGTTGCACAAGCAATTCAAACAGGAAGGGTTCAAGGTTGACTCGATGCCTATTGCATCGCTGACCACCGGCGAAATCGAAACCCGCGCGATGGGCAATGAATTTGGCGCCGGCCACTTCCTCTCGGCGCCCTATTTCCAGGGGATCGACAACCCGACTAACCACAAATTCGTCGAGAGCTTCCTCAAGAGCAAATATGGCAAGAATGGGGTTACCCATTACAACATGGAAGAGACCTACATTTCTGCCTATGTGTTCAAGCAGGGGCTCGAAGCCGCCGCCCAAAAAGCCGGCGGCATCGATGGCGTAACATCCCGAATGATCAGGGACGCCAGCGGCGGCGTCAAAATTGAAGACAATATTTCCCCCGAAGGCCTGATTTGGATTGACGATCAGAACTTCAACACCTGGTTGAAGCCAAAGATCGGGCAGTGCCAGGCCGATGGAAGCTTCAAGATCGTGAAGCAGGCGGAAAGCCAGGTCGCGCCGGATCCTTACTCCATCTATCCCGATGCAGGCGTGTGCACCTCCGTCGGGCTCAAGGCGCCGGACGGAAAACTCCGCGTGAATGTGATCTGATTGCGAGCCCACGCGCCGGAGAGATTATCCGCCGCGTGCTGCGGCAGGATGAGGAAAAGACAAACGCCTGTCCGCCCTCATTCTGCTTCCTGTCGCCTGGAAGCGATCGCCTGCATTAGTCTGGATCGACTGAATCCAGCCTCATCACGATCCAGAGCGGCGGTCGACCGTCGATCCTCGAGGTCGATCATGAACCGAACATTGCGAGGGGAGCGACGATGCCCCCATCGCGACTACTCAAGCACAAAGGACGCCCTCGCCATGCGCCGGACGCGCAATGGCGACGGGGCATCGGAGACGTGGCGTTGGGAAATTCACTATCTGCGGACATAGCTCCGATTGCGAATGCGCTGATCCTTGGCCTCAGCATCGCCAGTATCTGGCTCATCGCAGCGCTCGGTCTGGCCATCATCTATGGCGCGATCGGCGTGATCAACATGGCGCATGGTGAATTCATCATGCTCGGCGCCTATACGTCCTATGCCTTGCAATCTTTCTTTGGACTTCCGTTTCTCCTCTGCATTCCGGCAGCCTTCATCGTCGTCGCTTTCATCGGCCTGCTGCTTGAGCGGGGATTGATCCGCTACCTGTACAAGCGGCCCCTCGACACTCTGCTGGCGACATGGGGCGTCTCGCTTGTCCTGACGCAACTGGTTCGCCTCACCTTTGGCAGCGATCCGAAATACATAGCAGTCCCCGAGATGTTCCAGAGCAATGTCCAGCTCGGTTTCGTCAACCTTTCAGTGTTGCGCATCTTCGTCTTCGCGCTGACCATTGTGCTTGTGGCGGCGACGGCCTTTCTGTTTTACCGCACTCGGTTCGGCATGCAGGTTCGCGCGGTCATGCAGAACAAGGAAATGGCGGCGTCCTTCGGCATCAATGCCGACCGCGTCTACATGCTGACCTTTGCGCTTGGCGCCGGCCTCGCTGGCGTCGCCGGCTCCCTGCTCGGCGTTCTTGCGATCGTCCTGCCGACGATGGGAACCGCCTATGTGGTGCAGGCCTTTCTCGTCGTTGTCGTCGGCGGTGGAACCATCCTCGGAAGCGTGGTCGCGTCGGGCCTCACGGGCGAGTTTCAGTCGGTGCTCGCTTATGTGACCAATGAAACCTTCGCGCGCTTTCTGCTCTATCTGCTGATCGTCGTCCTGCTTCGGTTCCGGCCCGCAGGGCTGTTCGCTCCGGCGAAGGCGCGTCGTTGACGTCGCCGAAGCCGACGGCACAAGCATCGGTCAGGAACTCGTATATGACAAATCTCTACCACAATAGATCGGCGCAATGGATTGTCTACGCGCTGATGTTCGCCTTCCTTGCGGCCATTCCTCTGATCACGAACGATTCGTTTCTTCTAAACCAGTTCGCCACTTATGGCGTCTACGGAATGCTCGCGGTTTCGATCAGCTTGAGCTGGGGATTTGGCGGCATTCTCAACCTTGGCCAGGGCATCGCCTTTGGCCTCGGCGCCTATGGCATGGGCATGACCATGCAGATGCAGTCGCAGGATCCCGTATCAAATCCGATCCCGCCCTTCATGCTGAATAACAGTCTCGATCATCTCCCGGCGCTGTGGAGTCCGTTCCAGAACACGGCTTTGGGATTTATTCTCTCTCTGGCCGTGCCGACGATCTTCTATGTCTTCTTCGGCAGCCTTATGTTTCGCGCTCGCGTGTCCGGACCTTTCATCGCGATCATGACGCTCGCCATGCTGACAGCGCTCTACACGCTGATTCTCGATATGCAGCCCTATACCAACGGCGCCAACGGCATCGCGCCTCCCGCGCCGCTGAAGCTCCTTGGCGCCGAGATCGATCCCTATAGCGTCGCGAGCTACTGGATCGTCTACGGCGCCCTCCTTTTTGTGACGGTCGCCAGCAAGCTGATCACGCAAAGCAAATTCGGTCTCGTGACGCAGGCGCTGCGTAGCGATCCGGAGCGCGTTCGCTTCCTTGGCTACAATGTCGCGTCCTATGAGACGATCGTCTATGCATTGTCCGGGCTCATTGCTGCGCTCGCCGGATGTTGCCTCGTTATGCTTGTGCAATATGTCTCGCCGGCGCAACTTGATGTGAATTTCAGCATAGGGATGGTGATCTGGGCCGGCATCGGCGGCCGCTTCTCGCTCATCGGCTCAATGCTCGGCGCCTTTCTCATTCAGGGCGGCCAAAGCTATCTCGGCGACCAATTCCTCGCGACATGGCTTTTGCTGCTTGGCGGGTTCTTTATTCTAGTCGTTCGCTTCCTGCCGAAAGGGCTCGCTGGCCTTCTCGAACTGTCGCTCGGAATGATTGGCGCGCATATGCAACCGAAGGACGCGAGCCGACCGCAGCGTGGCGCCGAGGCGACGAGCAAGGCGGAGGCCTGACATGGGCGTGCTCAATATTCACAATCTGTGCAAGAGCTTCGGCGGGACCTCGGTCATCAATGATTTCAGCCTCGAAGTGACGGAGCTCACACTATGTTGCCTTGTCGGGCCAAATGGCGCGGGTAAGACCACCACCATGGATCTGATCACAGGGCGACAGAAGCCGACGTCCGGCCAGATTTTGTTGCGCAGCGATGAGATCACCAGCCTTGGTGAACATGAAATCGCGCGCCTCGGCATAGGCCGCAAGTTTCAGGTTCCGGCGGTGTTTCGTGATCTGAGCGTTCGGCAGAATCTCGAAGTCGCCTACAGCCGCGAGGTCAGTCCGTTCAAGAACCTGTTCAGCTATCGGCCCTCCGGCCTTAATCAGAAGCTTGAAGAGATCTTGACCATCACCGGCCTTGGCGGTCGCGTCGAGACCGAGGCAGGAACGCTGTCGCATGGCGAAACGCAATGGCTCGAGATCGGCATGGTGCTGATGCAGAATCCGGAGATTCTCCTGCTCGACGAACCTGTCGCCGGAATGACCGAAGGCGAGATTGAAAAGACAGTCGGCATTCTGAATGAGCTGAAAAGAACGCATACACTGATCGTTGTCGAACATGACATGGCCTTTGTCCGTGAAATCGCCGATGTCGTCACGGTCATGCATATGGGCGCGCTGCTCGCGCAGGGCTCGATCAGCGAAATGGAGGCAAATCCAAAGGTGCGCGAAGTCTATCTCGGCGACCCGGAGGATTAGAGATGCTTCTAGGGCTTGATCATGTCACTTCGTTTTACGGCAAGACGCCGATTCTGAAAGATATCGGTTTCGATCTTCATCAGGGGCAGTGTCTCTGTGTGCTCGGACGCAACGGCGTCGGCAAGACGACGCTTCTTCGCACGATCATGGGCCTGACCGACAGGATGACGGGCGATATCCAAATGTCAGGTGCAAACATCAGCACCGCTCCAACGCATCAGCGGGCGAAATACGGGCTCGGCTATATTCCGCAGGGTCGTCAGATCCTGGCGAAATTTACAGTGAAGGAGAATATCCTGCTCGGCACTTTCGCCCGCAGTGACGGCCTGGGGGAAGTTCCACCGCTCTGTCTCAGCCTGTTCCCCTATCTTGCGGAAAACCTTGAAAAGCAGGCGGGGCTTCTGTCGGGTGGCCAGCAACAGCAGCTCGCCATTGCGCGCGCGCTCGCCACCAACCCGAAGATCCTGTTGCTTGACGAACCGACCGAGGGCATCCAACCGAATATCGTCCATGAAATCGGTCAGACGCTGCGTCGTCTCAATACCGAATTCGGCATCACGCTGATCCTGACTGAGCAACATATCAAGGTGGCGCGAAAACTCGGCGACGCTTTCCTGATGATGGAGAACGGACGGATCGTCGCCCGCGGTCCGATCGCGGAGATGACCGATGAACTGGTTGAGCGGCACATGACGATCTAGCGCCCGCGTAAAATTCGCGCCATTCCCAGAGACAGGAGATCAAGTTATGGAGCCAATTCCAAAAAAAGGCACGCCGGAGCGCCAGCGTTTGATTGACGAGCACAGAAGATGCGTCGACTCGATGAAGGGCGTCGCCGGCTTCAGCGTCCTCGAATGCAGGACGCCGGGCGATACGACCGAGGTCGGCGGCGGTATTTACATTGATCCGACGCTGCGGCGCGTCCTTTTACGCATGCGCGGCGAGCGGCCTCGGGGCAAACTGGTAGTCATTTGCACGAAGATCGAAAAAGAATGGCGAATTGGGCGCCTCAGCGGCATTCGCGGGGTTCCTCCGACTTTTGCGACCGATGAGATCTACACCAGTGAGCAGGAGATTCAGCACGCGATCTTTCTGATGCGGCTCGATGAGCTGTCGGAAAGCTACGGCTTTCCGGAAGACTTCGATGAAGGCTGGAAGCGTCGCGACGATAACTGGCCCGCCACCTGATCGCGACCACCGCAAGCGAGTAAATTCTGTAAAGTCCTGGAGCAAATGATGACGTCCATGAGGCTGACGGGTTACGCTGACAAATTCAGCGTCCATCCCGGCGACAAGATCCAATTCTATGTAAACTGCGATGGTCCTGCCGAATATTCCGCAGAGATTGTGCAGATGATCAACGGCGACACCAATCCGCGCGGACCGGGCTATATCGACGCGAAGATCGCCGCCGATATCAACGGAACATATAGCGGCCGTAAGCAGGTCGTGCACAGTGGCTCCTATGGTTACGCCCAAGACGCCAGGCCGTTCCGCGTCGAGAGTTTCACGCTTCAGTGTTGGATCTGGCCAACAGCCCCCAAGACGCATCCGCAATATTGGAAACATAGCGCGCAGGGACTCATCGCCAAATGGTCGCAGGATTGCGGATATGGGCTCTTCATCAACGAGGATGGCTGTCTCGAACTTCGCATCAATGAGCACAGGATCACCACCGGGGTTCCGATACGCGACCACGCCTGGCATTTTGTGGCTGCGACCTTTGACGCCGCAACCGGCGCGGTGAAGCTTTATCACGAGCCTCAGGTCGTCTATGCGCTGGACCCGGTCATCGATCCAGTCGAGACAGTTCTGAGCGTGGCGATTAGCCATGCGCCCGTGCCAACGACGATTGCGGCCTATGTTGAGTCTCTTGCGCCAGATGATCCACTGGCGGCCTCCTCGAAGCCTGCGGGAATCGTATTTGCCGGCAAATACAATGGCAAGATCGACAGCCCGCGCATTTGCAACACGGCGCTGTCCCGACAAGACATCGAAAGCATGAAGCTTGGCGCCCAGCCCGGATTGACCGAGCGCAGAAATTCCGGCCCATCGGGGCGCCTTTCCGAGACGATCGTCGCAGCGTGGAATTTCGGCAAGGGCATCGACACGCTGACCGCTTTCGACGAGGGTCCTTATGGCCTCAACGCACAGCTGGTCAATTGTCCCAATCGCGCCATGACCGGCTATAATTGGTCGGGAACGAATTTCGACTGGAAGCACGCCCCCGACGAGTATGGCGCGATCAGCTTTCACGACGACGATGTGGACGATGCGCGGTGGTCCGCCGATTTCGAATGGAGCGTGCCGATCGAGGGCGTCAAGAGCCGCTTCTACGCGGCCAAGCTGACGACCGCTGACGGCGACGAGGAGTTCATTCCTTTCTGGGTCGTGCCGCGGGTCGGCGAAGAAACCGCGAAGATAGCGGTGATGGTTCCGACGATCAGCTACATGGCCTATGCCAATGAACATGTCGCCTGCAACGCCGGCGGCGCCGAGCTGTTCACCTATCGCGTGCCGATCATGCAGCAGCAGAACATGTTCCTTTCGGAGCATCGCGAATATGGCGGCTCGATCTACGATACGCATACAGACGGCACCGGCATTTCGATATCCTCCCGTTTGCGGCCTATTCTGAGCATCCGACCGAAATACGATCACTTTCTCGCGCAGGCGCCGTGGCAATATCCGGCGGATCTTCACCTGATCTACTGGCTGGAGACGATGGGCTATGAATATGATGTCTTCACCGATGAAGACATCACCTATGACGGCCTCGCCCGGATCGAGAACTACAATGTTCTCATCACGGGGTCGCATCCAGAGCACAACAGCGGACCGCAGCTTGACGCTCTGCATAATTACACGCAGCGCGGCGGCCGCCTGATGTATATGGGCGCGGACGCCTGGTACTGGGTACATTCCTTTCATCCGGCCTATGATGGAGCTGGCCGCGGCGTGGTGACGGAGATGCGTCGCTGCGAATCCGGCATTCGCACGTGGCGCGCCGATCCCGGCGAATATTACCATCAGAGCACTGGCGAACTTGGCGGAATGTGGCGCTTCCGCGGTCGTTATCTTCATTCGGTGGCTGGCGTCGGCATGTCTTCGGAAGGGTTTGACATTTCAAGCTATTTCTCGCGCACGCCTGACAGCCTCGATCCCCGCGTCAGCTGGGCGTTCGAAGGCATCAGCTATGACGAGAAGCTTGGCAATTTCGGCCTTGTCGGCGGCGGCGCGGCTGGTCTCGAACTCGATATCGTTGACACCATGTTGGGGTCGCCGCCGCATACGCTCGCGGTTGCGACATCGGCGGGGCGCCATACCGAAGCCTATCTGCTTGTGATGGAAGACTTCGGCTTCAATCAGCAGGGCACCGACGGCACAACCCATCCGCGGGTGCGTGGCGACATCGCCTATCATGAGACTCCCAATGGGGGCGCTTGCTTTGCGTTCTCGTCGATCGCCTTCTGCGGTTCGCTGCCGTGGAACAATTGCGACAACAACATCTCGAAGCTGGTGAAGAACGTTCTCGACCGCTTCGTTGTCGACGGCCCTCTCCCGGCGCCGCCGGCGGGCTCTGTCATGCATCGCGGCCGGGCGGATTACGACGCCACGGCGCCTGAGCATCGCAGCCGCAAGGAGCGTGGCGAGCCCTTGCCAGTCTGACAAGTGGCGCGGGCAGGAGGCACCGCTTGCGTCCTGCCCGACGCAGCTAGTCATTCCCTTTGTATCTTCGCATGATCCGCGCTGCTTGTCCTTAGCTTTGCGGCTCATCATCAGGAGCGAGATCATGCCGGAACATGCGGGCGCCGCGCCGGACTGTGAGCTACCGGTTCAGGGTATGTTAAATCGTTCCGCCCGGCCGCTTCCGCCGGCTGCTTTCCGGTCGTTGGATTTCGCCAGCGCCGAGGATGCGGCGATCTGGACTCGCTCGTGGGTTACCATCGGTCATGTCGCAGATATACCCCGTACGGGAGACATCCTGCCCTTTACCGTCGGAACGCATGGCGTTCATGTCGAACGCCTCGCTGATGGCGGATTGATCGGCCGCTTCAACAAGGCGCAGCACGGCGGGTGCCGATCCGTGCCCGTGCAATGTCAGACCGGCGCGAAAACAAAATGCTCGTTCACCTCCTGCGGCTACAGCCGAGATCGTCGTCCGATCGCAGCAGGATCAGCGGAGGACGCCAAGGCGCTTGATCAATATATTGGACTGCGACCGGAGCGACTGTTGCCTGTCGCCGTGAGGACTATCGACGGTCTCATCGCGGTCAATCTCGATCCGCGCGGCGCGGAGGCTGCTGACTGGCTTGATCAGGCCCTTCTTCCAGACGTCGCCTCAAATGAAGACTCAACGCAGCAATCCGTACACTGGCTTGAGTGCAATGCGGATTGGAAATTGCTGGCGTATCAATTGGCCGCCGGGACAGAACTGTCGAGCGGTTTGGATTTTGTCCGCACCTCGATCCTGCTCGCCGGCGGCGCCAGGGCGACGGCGACGCTTCTTTTTCCAAACGCCGTCATCGTCAGCGCAAACGACGGACATTGCGTGATCATTCTGCAGCCGGTGGCCATCGGCCACACTTTATGCCGGATCCGCGTATCCGGCGCCGGTTCGGAGACGAAATCCCCTGAGTCGCTGCTGCAATCCTGGCTTGTGGAGATCTCACCCCGTCTACAGCAGGCAAAAGCGTCCCAGGCCGCAATTTGCTTCGATCCCACTGATCCAGAGTCTGACTCCGTCCAACGCGGGCCTTTGAGACACGCAGCCGAGCCTGCGCGCTGGCTCGTATCAAAAATAAGCGAGCAGATCCAGTCTTGCTCGATCACAGCGCCGGGACCGTTTCAAGCGACGGCGCATATAGGGAGACGATCGTGAATACAGTTGCGCCGGCGCCTGCGGAAGACGAGCTCGCTCTCGCGATCGCCAGCTTCAAGTCCGGCGACTATCCAACCGCCTTTCCGTTCTTCAGCGCTTTGGCCGAGGCCGGGAATATGGAGGCGCAGGCGTGGCTTGGCTCATTCTACGCGAATGGAACCGGAGGGGTCGCGCCGTCGCTGCCAAAGGCGCTGGCATGGTATATTCGCGCAGCAGGACAGGGGCATGTGCAGGCCGCGACCAATGTCGGCGCCATGCTGGCCATGGGGCAAGGGGCCCGGCAGGACCGCGCAGAAGGCGCGAAATGGCTGGCGCAGGCTGCAGAACGGGGCGACCCGATGGCGCAATATAACCTCGCGACGCTCCTGTCCAAAGGCGACGGCGTTCCTGTCGATAACAAGCGCGCCGCTGATCTCTACCGACGGGCCGCTGAGACGGGGCATTTTCCCTCGCAGGCGCGGCTTGGGTATTTCTACGCAAATGGCCTCGGAGTGGAAAAGAATCGCATCGCGGCATTCGCGTGGCTGTCGCTGGCGGCCCGCCACGGCATCGGAATTGCTTTAACGGCGCTGGAATCTCTCGTAGCGGACATGTCGGGCGAGGAGAAGAAGCGCGGGCTTGGCTTGGCGCAGAAATTCCAGAGTCAGATGGCGTCTGGAACCGCGCCGCCAACAATCAATCCAATCCCGGGCTAAGCCGATGACCTACAGCGTGCAGCAGATCAAATTCGAGCTGATAAGCTATGTAAAGGAATTTGGCGGGGATTTTCGTGAATGGTCCGTGGGCGTGGCGGACGATGCTCCGAAAGCTCTTTTTGAAATCAACGAAGTGGATCCTGTGCGGGATATTTGGCTTTGGAAGCCTGCCGTCTCGGCAGCCGCGGCCAAACTGGTTCACGCCTGGATGACCGGGCGCCAGCGCGCCAATTCGGCGCCAACGAGCGGCGCTGCGGGGGCCAGCGTTTTCATGTTCAAGAAAACGAACTGAACGCGAATCAGCAGCTATATCCATTCGGCGGCGCCCGACTTCTACGGGCCGGCTAGCCAATCAAACGCCGGCGTCGGCAGTTTGTGGTGCGACGCAATCGAGGCAGCGCAGTAATCTCAGCCAAGGAGCAGGCGCATGATGCACGGCGATATTTCCAGTAGCAACGACGGCGTCGGCGTCGCTGTCGTAAATTATAAAATGCCGAGGCTCCACAGCAAGGCCGAGGTTCTTGCGAACGCCCGAAAAATAGGCGAGATGCTCATTGGCATGAAATCCGGTCTGCCGGGGATGGATCTCGTCATCTTCCCTGAATATTCGACACAGGGCATCATGTATGATTCGGACGAAATGTATGCGACCGCTGCCGCCGTGCCTGGCGAGGAGACAGAGATCTTCTCAGCCGCCTGCCGCAAGGCGAAGGTCTGGGGCGTCTTCTCGATAACGGGCGAACGTCACAACGAGCATCCGCACAAGGCGCCATACAACACCCTCATCCTTATCAACAGTGAGGGTGAGATCGTCCAGAAATACCGCAAAATCATGCCATGGACGCCGATCGAGGGATGGTATCCGGGAGATCGCACTTATGTTTCGGATGGTCCCAAGGGTCTGAAGATCAGCCTCATCATCTGCGACGACGGAAATTATCCCGAGATCTGGCGGGATTGCGCCATGCGGGGCGCCGAGCTGATCATCCGCTGCCAGGGCTATATGTACCCGGCCAAGGAGCAGCAAATTCTGATGTCGAAAGCGATGGCCTTCGCCAACAACTGCTATGTCGCGGTGGCCAATGCAGCAGGATTTGACGGCGTCTACACTTATTTCGGCCATTCGGCCCTCATCGGGTTTGACGGTCGCACGCTTGGGGAATGCGGAACGGAGGAAATGGGAATTCAATATGCTTCGCTCTCGAAGTTCCTCATTCGCGACGCGCGCAGGACTCAACAGTCGGAGAATCATCTTTTCAAACTGTTGCATCGCGGCTATACAGGCATGGTGAATTCCAAGGAAAACCAACCGGGCGTCGCAGAATGTCCCTATGAATTCTACCGGCGCTGGATTGAAGATCCCGAAGCCGCCCGGGAGGCTGCGGAGGCGCTCACGCGTACGAGCCTTGGAGTCGAGGAATGCCCGATTGAAGGCGTCCCGCTCGCCCCAACCGTGCGGGCGGCGGAAAAGCCGAGGGCGGAGCGGCAGAAAAAACCCGCCGCCTCGCGTCCGCTCAAACCGGCTTTGCGATAGGGTCGGGAGGCGAGGCGGAAGACAATGCGGGTGATCGATCGAATTCTCGGAAGCCGCCTCGATGAGGCGCTGGCGGTGCGGCTGCATCATCTCGAGCACCACGACGGCGTCGATTTCTTCACGCTTCAAAGCGCCGATCTCGGACGACGGCGATTGCGGGCGACAACCGGCAAAGGCGAAGAAATCGCCCTGGCTCTGCCGCGTGAGCAGCCGCTTTTCGACGGCGCGGTGCTTGCGCTCGAGCGCGACTACGCGCTGATCGTGCGCGTCGCCGAACAGCGCTGGCTCCGTCTTGTTCCGCAGGACAAGGCAAGCGCGGTTGAGCTTGGCTATCACGCGGGAAACCTGCATTGGCGCGTTCAGTTCGAGGGCGACGCGCTTCTTGTCGCGCTTGAAGCGCCGATCGAGGATTACCTCGTGCGCCTTGCTGGCCTCGTCGCATCCGGGCGGGTCCAATCCTCCGTGAAGGCGCCTGAAGTGACGTCATGCTGATGCAATTGCTGATGATGCAGAATGCCGACGCCGCGTTTCCCAGTGGCGGTTTCGCCTTTTCCAATGGCGTTGAAGGTCTGGGGGCGCTGCGCCGGCCTTTGACGGGGCCTGATCTGACCGATGCCTTGACCGCGTCGCTACGCCATCGCTGGGCGGGCGCTGATCGCGTCGCGCTGATCGGCGCCTTTCGCGCCAGCGACGACCATGGGGCGCTCAGCCGGATCGACGCCGCCGTTGAGGCGGCGACGCTCGCCGAACCCATGCGTGTGGGCTCGAAGCGAAACGGACGCGCTCTCCTTGTAACTCATACGAGGCTCGAATCGCCCGGCGCCGCGGCCTTGCACAAGGCGCTGTCTGATGGGCGTCTGCTCGGTCATCTGCCCGTCATTCAAGGCGCGCTGTGGTGTGGCCTCGGTCTTGGCGAGGCGGAGGCCGTCCTGATTTCCGCCTATCAGGCGGCGGCAAGCATGGCGACCGCCGCGATTCGTCTCGGGCATATCGGCGCCATCGATGCGCAGCGCAGCCTTTCGGCGGCACTTGAAGTCATCGCAGACATCGTCCGTCAGCCGATGGAGCAAGGCGTGACGCCCGGCTCTTCAAAGAACGAAGGCTGTACCGGCGTTGTGCCGCGGCAAAGCCCGAGCCCTGTCATTCTCACGAATTTTACGCCATTCATCGAGATCGCCGCGATGCGACTCGCTGGCGCCGATCTGCGTCTCTTTGCCAATTGAGGCCCAAAATTGCTGTTGACCCCAACCGAAATGGAACGGCTGACGATTTTCACGGCCGCCGAGCTTGCGCGCAAACGACGTGCAAAGGGTCTGAAGCTGAATTACCCCGAGGCGGTGGCGTTCATAACAGATGAAATTCTGGAAGGGGCGCGGGAAGGACGCAGCGTCGCCGATCTCATCGGCTATGGCTCCACGCTGTTGACAACGGAGGATGTCATGCCGGGGGTCGCCGCAATGACGTCCGTCCTGCAGGTGGAGGGCCTTTTTCCCGATGGGACAAAGCTTGTCACCGTCCACAACCCGATCCGCCCGAGGGAGGGATCGGACCTTGAGGATTTCGAACCTGGGCTGATCACCGCTGCAGAAGGCGAAATCGAATTATCCGCGGGCCGGAGCCTGACGGTCCTCGATGTCGTCAATACGGGGGATCGGCCCGTTCAGATTGGCTCGCACTATCATTTCTTCGAGGTCAATCGCGCGCTGGATTTCGACCGGAAGGCGGCGATCGGCATGCGTCTCGACATACCGGCCGGAACGGCCGTGCGTTTCGAGCCTGGCCAACGCAGAACGGTGGGGCTCGTGGCTTTCGGCGGCACGAGGATGCTCAGCGGCTTCAATAATCTGATGCTGGGAATGGATGACAGCGAGGACGCGGTTGCGGCGGCGCTCGCCCGCGCCGCCGCCAATGGATTCAAGGGCGCCTAAAGGAGAACGCGCATGGCGATCATTCCTCGCGCCGATTATGTAGCCATGTATGGGCCGACCGTTGGCGACAGCATCCGGCTCGCCGACACTTCGCTGACCGCCGTCGTCGAGAGGGACTATGCCGTCTATGGCGATGAATGCCTGCATGGCGGCGGCAAGACGCTGCGCGACGGCATGGGCCTCGCCGCAGGACTAACCAACGCAGACGGCGCTCTCGATTTTCTGCTTTGCAATGTGCTGGTGATCGATCCTGTACTCGGAATCGTCAAGGGCGATCTTGGCATAAGAGGCGGCCGCATCGTTGGCGTGGGCAAGGCGGGCAATCCAGCCATCATGGATGGCGTCGATCCACGCCTCATCGTCGGCGCCGGCACCACGGTCCGTGATTGCGAAGGGCTGATCGCGACGGCAGGCGCGATCGACGTGCATGTGCATTTCGATTCCGCGGCTCTTTGCGACCATGCCATCGCTTCCGGCATAACGACGATGATCGGCGGCTCGCTCGGGCCAATTACGGTAGGCATCGATTCAGGCGGCCCGTTCAACACCGGCAAGATGTTGCAGGCGGCCGAGCAATGGCCGATCAATTTCGGCTTTCTCGGTCGCGGCAATTCACACAGGCCCGCGCCTATGGTCGAGCAGATCGAGACCGGCGTTCTCGGCCTCAAAATTCACGAGGACTGGGGCGCCATGCCGGCGACCATCGACGCCTGCCTTGGCGTCGCCGAGGATCACGATTTTCAGGTGCAGCTGCATACCGACACGCTGAATGAATCCGGCTTCGTCGAGGATACGCTGCGCGCAATCGGCGGCCGCACGATCCATATGTATCACACGGAAGGCGCCGGCGGCGGCCATGCGCCAGACATCATCCGCGTCGCGGGGCTGCCGAATTGCCTGCCGTCCTCGACCAACCCGACCAATCCCTATACCGTCAACACCTTCGACGAACATCTCGACATGACCATGGTATGCCACCATCTCAACCCGGCGATTCCGGAGGATGTCGCTTTCGCGGAAAGCCGCATCCGCGCGCAAACCATCGCCGCCGAGGATGTCCTGCATGATATTGGCGCGATTTCGATGCTTGGCTCGGACAGTCAGGGCATGGGCCGCATTCATGAAGTGATCTGCCGGACCTGGCAGCTCGCCTCCAAGATGAAGGATCAGCGCGGCCTGTTGCCGGAAGAGAGAGCGGGCTTTGGCGACAACGCTCGGATCTTGCGCTATATCGCTAAATACACGATCAACGCCGCGCGGACCTTCGGCATCGCCGAGCACATAGGCTCGCTGGAAGACGGCAAGATGGCGGATATCGTCATCTGGCGCCCGGCGTTCTTCGGCATAAAACCGGAACTGGTGATCAAGGGCGGTTTCATCGCCTGGGGCGCGATGGGCGATTCGGCCGCCTCGCTGATGACGTGTGAGCCAATGATGATGCGCCCGCAATGGGGCGCATTTGGCCTTGCCAAACAGGCGCTGTCCGCCTGTTTCGTGCATCCGCTGGCGATCGCGCGTGATCTTTCCGGCGAACTTGGCCTGCGTAAGGCGCTGCTGCCGGCGAGCGGAACGCGCAAATTGTCCAAGGCGGATATGCTGTGGAACGACGCCTGTCCCAACATCCGCGTCGATCCGCAAACCTTCGACGTGTTTGTCGATGGCGAAATCGCGACCTGCGCTCCAGCCCGCATATTGCCGCTGGCGCAGCTCTACATGCTGAGGTGAGCGGGTGACGATCAATGAACCGCGTGAGGGAAGCGCCTTGAAAGCGGCATCGGCGGCGCGCATCGGGATCGGCGGCCCCGTCGGCTCGGGCAAGACCGCGCTGATCGAGGCGTTGATCCCAATTCTTGTGGCCCGCGGCATTGATCTCGCCATTGTCACCAATGATCTCGTCACAAGGGAAGACGCTGAACGCCTGCGCCGCTCCGGCCTGATCGATCCCGCGCGCGTCTCTGCCGTCGAGGCGGGCGCCTGTCCGCATACCGTCATCCGGGAGGATCCGACGCTGAATATCGTCGCCGGCGACGAGCTCGAAGCGCGCCTTCCCGGCCTCGACCTCATGATCTTCGAATCGGGCGGCGACAATCTCGCCTCGACCTTTTCGCTGGATCTCGTCGACTGGTGGATTTTCGTCATTGATGTGGCGGGGGGCGGCGACATTCCCCGCAAGCGCGGTCCGGGCGTGTTGCGCTGTGATCTCTTGGTGGTGAACAAGATCGATCTCGCGCCCTATGTCGGCGTCGATCTCGATGCAATGCTGTCTGAGGCCCATGCGCTGCGCGACGCAAAGCCTGTGCTGACGACAAACGCCCGAAGCGCGGAGGGCGTCGAAGCAGTAGCTGACGCCATCGCCGCCGCCGTGTTGTTCAAGCTGTAGAGCATGTCCGCCACAGGATCAGCCGAGGAAGCAGCAGGACGTCGATCTGAGGCAAGCCTTGTTTTTGCAGTCGGCGGCGGCCGCACCTTTTTACAGCGGCAGCGCGTTCCCTATCCGTGCCACATCACGCGGCCATTCTGGCTCGATGCGGACTGTCCGGATCTTGCCACGCTCTATCTCCAATCGGCATCGGGCGGCCTCTACCGGGGGGATCATCTGCGACTGCTTATCGAAGCAAGGCCGGGCGCGCGGGCTCATGTGACAACCCAATCGGCGACTGTCGTGCATGATACGGGGATGTCGCCGGCGCGCCAGGAGACATGCGTCGCTGTAGGACATGAAGCCTTTTGCGCCGTGACGCCCGACCCTTTCATTCTGTTTCCAAACGCCGAACTGGCGAGTTCGCTGAATATTGTTCTTGGGGCGACTTCGCGCGCGATCGTCGCCGAGGGATTTGCCTGTCATGATCCGGCTGGCAACGGGCGTGCGTTCAGTCGCCTTGAGCTTTCGCTGAGCATCCGCGATGAAAAGGGCGGCGTCGTCGTGGCGGAGCGCAGCGTCATCACCGGATTGGAGGCGTTTTCAAGGGCCTCGCCGCTTGGACCTTATCGCGCCTATGCGTCCATGATCATTCTCGGGCCGGCTGACAGCGCGCCTGACCCTTGCGTCGTTCAGCGCGTTTTCGATGATGAAGAGTGTCTTGCCGGCGTCAGCCGTCTTCCCGGCGCGATCGGGCTGGGCGTCCGCGTTCTGGCGCCGGATGGCGGCAGAATGCGCATGGGGCTGCAGGCAGGATTCAACCTTGCCTTCAGGTCTCTGACCGGCGTAGCGCCGGCCAGACGTCGCAAATAGCATTTCCCGGGCGAGCCGCGCGATTCCGGCGCAGAAGCGCCCGCACCTGTTCACATCCATCTTCATGCCGTGAGGGTGGGGGCTTTGCGATGTTTCGTGGCGCTTTCATAGTCGAAGGCGAAGGACAGGAGTTTCGCCTCGCTCCACATTGGCCCGATGAAGATGAGGCAAAAGGGTGCGCCAGAGGCGTAATAGCCGGCCGGGACGACAACGCCCGGCAGGCCCGCAATATTGATTTCGCACACCGCCGTCTCATGCAGCGTCTCTTTGCCGACCAGAGGCGGCAGCTCGTCGCGCATCTGCGGGAAGACGAGGCCGTCAAGCCTCTCGCGCGCCGTGACCTCCTCGAAGATTGCGAGATAGGATTCGCGCGTCGCCAGAAAATCCGAGAGATCTGGCGGCATCAGCGGGTTGGCGCGGCCGGCGGCGAGTTGTGGAAGTCCCTCCATGTAAAACAACACGCCTGTCGGCGCGAAGGGATCCTCGCTCGCAACCGCCTTGGCGAAAACCTCAAAAGAGGGAATCGCCACATCAGGCCCCATCCTTTTGAGGTAGCAATCGAGGTCATAGGGGAGCGATTCCATCCCATGCGCGTCGAAATGGTCCGTTCCCTTGGCGGGGCGCCCGAGGTCCGCAAATCCCGAGCCCTTGAACGGATCTTCGACCAGGCTCGCGCCGCGCGCCTCCAGTTCGCCGATGGCGCGCCTATAGAGGGCGCTCGCCTCCGCGGAGAGGGGACGATTACGCCAGCCCGGCCCATAGAGCCCGAGGCGTTTGCCCTGAAGCGATGTGGCGTCGAGGCCCGCGGCATAGCCGCCTATGGGCCTGCGCCCGATGCCGGCGACGGTCTTTGGATCTTCCGAACTGAATCCCGCGAGCGCGTCAAGCGCCAGCGCCGCGTCGCGCACGCAACGCGCAATCGGCCCGACCACATCGCGCGTCATCCCGGCGAGCGGCATCACGCCGGCGTTCGGAACCAGCGCGAAGGTTGGCTTGATCGCAACGAGATCCTGCGCGGAGGCCGGATTCTCGATTGAGCCGCCGGTCTCCTCGGCAAGGCCCAATACTGCGAGACTTCCGGCGACGGCCGCCGCCGTGCCGGCGCTGCTGCCGCCGGGCAGCCGGTCCGGGACGACCACATTGAGGGTGACGCCCGCCCAGCTGTCGCTGGCGTGGCTTCCCGTCGCGCTCAGCACCGGCACATTGGTCTTGCCGAGAATAATGGCGCCAGCGGCCCGCATCCGCGCCACCACTGGCGAGTCGGTTGCAGGAATGAGGTCGACGCCGCCGGCCCGGGCGCTGAGCAGGCGCCAGCCGCCGGTGCTCGGCAGCCCCGCCATATCCATCGTGTCTTTCACAACGACAGGGATCCCGGCAAGCGGGCCGAGCGCCTCGCCCGCCGCGCGACGCCGGTCGATCTCCCGGGCGTCTTTCAGGGCGTCAGGGTTCATCGTGATGAGGGCGACATAACGTGGATTATAGAGCGCGATCCGATCAAGATAGGCCTGCGTCAAAGCTTCCGACGTAAGCATTCCACTTGCAAAGGCCGATTGCGCGTCCGCGACCGTCATCTCGTTGGGGTCGGCTGGAGCGAGTTCAGTGGCGGTGAGGCGATCTGTCAAGTGAAGCTCCAATCGGTTGATTCGTTTTTGAATGATATTGATCATTGTCAAGCGTGGGGAAGCTGCGTGACTATTGCGCGATGACGCTCTGCGCTTTGAGCCAAGGAGTTGCGGTCCGCGTCAGACAGCGGCGAGATAAGAGGTCCAGCGCGTGTCACGCATCACCGATCACGCCCGCATATGTTTCCATACGCCATATTTGTAGAAATCGAAGCTGAGGGTCGAAACCCTGTTCTGGACCATCGCCCAGGTCGCCCATTTGAGGTCGGCGAGGGCCTTGTGGATGACAAGGCGGGCCTTCATCGCAAAGTCGTAGCGCCCGGAATACGCCTCGATAATTTCGTTCTCAACCGCGTCGTCGAAAAACATCTCGCCGCACCAAACCCCAAGATCGTAGCAGCGGTCGTTGTTGGAGGCGTATTCGTAATCGATCAGCATGACTGACTTGTCTGCGTCCAGCATGAAGTTTCCGGGCATGGGATCGTTGAAGCAGGACACGAGGTCAATGCCCGATGCTTCAAGGGCTGCGCGCGCCAGATGATATTGTTCAGTGAACCATGGGAAATCTGCCGGCGTCCGTCCGCCGAGCGATCTGACCTGATCGAAATGCTCGTCGATCATGTCGAAAATCGTTTTGGTCAGCGGCAGGAGGCCGGAATTATTGAAGGCGCGATAGACGCCGATGGCATTGGCCCGGATCGTTTGATCAAGAAAATCGGCATTGGTGGAGGCCCGCCTGCCTTCGAGGAAATCATCGATTTCGATCCCCTGGGCGGCGAGATAATCATAGTTTCGCGGCACGATCCCGAGCCTCTCGGCGCTCTGGGCCGCGGCCAGGGCCACGGCCCGGTCAATGAACATCTCGGTGCCGCGTCCGGGGATTTTGACGAAGTAGCTTTTGCCGTCGACGTTTACACGCCAGTTGACGTTGCTGATGCCGCCGTGAACCGGGACGTAGCTGAGCGTCAGGCCGCCCCAGGCAACGACCTGACAGAGCGCCGCCTCGAGCTCTCGCTCGGCGTCGGTCGATGCCTCGCTAGGCGCCTTGCCCATTGTAGTGTCCAACATGACGTAACTCGCTGAAGGTTCAAAGTAGCTGCAGCATGGCCTCAAAGCGCGGATCGCCTGCCGCGATCTGGCAGCGAAGCAGCCGCCATTGCGAATATTTCAGGAATTCGAGATTCTTGCGCGGGGAGATGGCGTGCATGAGCCGCGCCCAAAGGCCCCAGTAGAGATCGTCGGCGACGCCATAGAGCCGGCAGCGATTCAGTGATTGCGGCCGAAAGCATCCATCGAATTCCTCAAGCGCGCCGCGCATGTCGGTATCAAAGGCGAGGGCCTCGTTGAGCAAGATCCCGAGGTCGAAATAGGGATCGGCGTCACAGGCGTTATCGAAGTCGACGAGCTGGATCGCCTTGCCCGGCCCGACCATGACATTCGAGGCGAGGCCGTCGCCGTGGCAGGGCTTTGCGTCCCATCCCGCCAAGATGAACGCTTGCTCGATATTGCCTGCGGCGGCGCGCAGCCGCCCAACGCCGGCAGGCGCTTCGATCCCGCCCGCGGCGAGATCCGCCTCGAGCTGACGAATGCCGTTGAAAACCGTCCATTTGCGCCCGAAGGGCGGGCCGGCGTGGATCGCCTTTTTCGCCGAGACGACGTTAAAAAGGATGGTCGCGTCGGCGAAATCGTCGACGGTCGCGGTCCGCCACATCTCGTCCAGTCGGTCGAAGAGAGTGGCGCGCTCGGCCGCAAAAAGGCGCAGGGGCTTTGGCGTCGTCCCAAGCTGCGCGGCGATGCGGGCGGCCTCGAATGCTGCGCCGACATCGACGCTCGGCCAGAGATCTGGATGCAGGATTTTCAGGAAGAACCGCTCCGGCGCGGCGCCGACGTCGATTGCGAAGCAGACGCTATCTACAGCCCGGTGCAAGGGCGACATGACGGGCGTAGCGCCCGCTTCGTAGCGGACGCTGAGGCCGCGCCATTCGGGCGTCGCCGCGATCAATGCTTCGACGAGCCTCTCTTCGTCGGTCAGGGCCTCTCCGGGCTTTCTCATCCTGAAACTCCGGCAAACCAGCTATGAAGCGAGGACATCGCCATCCTCGCACAAGCGCCCCAAAGGCCCGTCTCGGCATCCTTTCACAATGTCAAGTTATGGCTTGACTCCCTGATTCAAGGCCGCAACAAAGATTGAGGACGAACCGTTCAAGGCAAGCGCCGCAGCTCCCAAAACACGCACGGAAAAATCCGCCGCTTGACCCACCGCCCGCACCGCGGGAGGCATCAACCGCCCAGGAAAATTCTCGATAAAAATCCTGGGTCAGTTCGAAGCGAAATCAACATCAGGTCGGAGCGGCGATGCCGAGCATAAGGCCGAGCGGCACGATAAAGGTCCCCCCAACGTAGATGCCGTCCTTGGGACGGGTGGCGGTCGACGGATTGAAGAAGCTGTTCGGATTGATCACATATTGGAACACCGGCTCGAAAGCCATGCCGGCGGGCAACGCAATGTGAGCATTCGCCTCTATGATATATTTGTTGCGGTTGAACGGCGCTCCGGAGCCGCCTGCGACGAAATTGGACGCCGCCAGGAACTGGTTGTAGTTCGGGTTGAGTTGCGACCAGTTGAATTTGACGCCGAAATTGTCCGCCGGCCGGCCCGCGAAGGGCGACATGAGCTTTGCGCCCCCATAAACGCTGGTGGAGATCGGCACCGTCGAATCTAACGCGAAGCCGGCGCTGCCGTAGAGCGAAATGGCGGTCGGAGTGGGATTTTTCTCTGTTCCGCCATCGGCGCGCCAGACCACCTGATCGCCCTGAAGAACGACGCCGGAAGTTCCATTTCTGGTTTTCGCCACGCCGCCGAAGGCCGTCGCGACATTGTTGTCGACGTGGCTCTGGGAATTATAGAAGCCCGTGAAGGAATAGGCGCCAGGATAAGGATTGGTCGCGAAAGTGGTCTTCCAACCAATCTCACCCATGGCGATCACGCCTTGTGGGTCTTCCTGGTTGAACCACCTGTAGCCGGTCTGTGAGTTCGCTCCCGGGCTGCCAGAAAAGACACCAGCCTCCGCGTAGACGGGCACGTCAAACTTGTAGCTGAGATTGGCTCCCCACACGCCGCGCTGCGGCGACGTCCAGCCGGCGTTTTCATACAGGATGTCTTGAAAACAACTGTTGATGGAATTGCAATTCGGCAAGGCGTAGTAGCGGTCTGGATGGGATTTGCCGATTTCGAAGTCGAGATGGTCGTCGAAGAGCTTTTGCTCGAAAGTCATGATGGATAGCCAGGCCGTGGGCGGCGTGAACGGAGGCTGATAGCCCACCGTGCTATCGCCGATTTGAGGCGCAATGCTGAGATTCTCGACGATGCCGAAGAAGGTGTTCTCATAGTGCAGCGAGGCGCCTTGCCAGCCGGCGATCTTGCCCAAATCAGCATCGCCTCCAACGATGAAATAGGCGGAATTGGAGTAGCGGCCCGTCACAAGGCCAGCGCTCGGGTTGCCTTGGACGAAGTCGATGGCAAGAGCATGGAAGGTGTAGCCTTGCGCGGCCAATGGCACGAAGATCGAAGCCAGCGGGCCATTGAAGCCTGGCTTTGCTACCGGCTTTTCAAGACCGACCACAAGGTTCGGATTGACGTCTTCAGGCGAGGCGCCCGGCGCGGCTTGGCCAACTCCCTCCTGGGCGAAGGCGGCGGAAGCCATACTCAGAAGAGCGCCAAGAGTCAGGGCAGCGCCCGTGCGCGTTAAACAGACGCGCACATGCGGCGAGGCAAACGGAGACGATCCGCCAGAAGCAGTTGTATTCGACATTCTGAACTCCCAAAATAAGCAGGGCCGGTGAAGTCTCGGGGGATTCCCTAACCAGCCAGAATCCGGCCTGAACCAAACCTTCGCATTCCCATCACTGGGAAATTCCTTCAGACGACGCGCACCAGCGCGCCCGTTCATACGCTTTTGAGGCCGGGAGGCTTCGCCAGACGTTCCTGCGCGTCTTCATTGAGAGGCGCCGGAACCATCAATGCTTATTTCCCGTAAATCCGGTGGACAGCCCAGCTGAGGCTCGCAAAGCCATGCTCAGTCAGACCAATCACCGGAAAATCTAGCTATTTAGTCCGATCAGCTAATCGATACAGCTAAGACTAGAGGCGGCGAGATCAGAATGTCAATCCACTGATAAAGAAAGTTTCCTGTCAGTGATATTTTGGCATCATCCTGTTGATCTGAATCAAGGCAGAAACCGTGCCGTTGATTCGCGTTTCCAAAAAGAGTGAAGCCCGCTTACTTCCGCGTGCAGACTTGCCGGTCCTGGCGCTGGAGGGGGATGGATGTCACCCAGGCGCGCGCATCCCTTGCTTCATCATTTTGTGGCGTAGGAGCGGTCAGGCTGGAGAGCGCCGGGACTGGATAAAGCTGGTTGCTCCTGTGCTGCTTCCGCGGCCATTCTATATTTACGGAAACACCGAGGGATCACGTCCGCCGACCACGGCCATCAAGACAGCGGCGCCGCCTTTCACGCCCAAGCCGAAGCTATGTAGTCTCAGCTTGCAAGGCCTGCCCAGAGTTTTTGCAATTGCCTACTTTCGGCAAGCGATTCAACTGATCTCCGTGCATTCGTTTCATCATATGATCGGCGCGGAGTCAGGGATTGGTCAGCATTCAGGGATGAGCCACGAAGCGACGAGTATTGGAAGGCTCGGGCGCGATGAGCGACAAATCGTCCTTAGTTCAGTCCTGCGCTTGATAAGAAGGTGAGGCAGCCCCAGCCACGGATCGCGCACATAGTCGGGCTAAGGCGTCGCCGCCCGCCAGTCTGCATGGATGCGGAGAAGATCCGATCAATCTTCACGTCCGCGCCGAGGCGGCCCTTCGATGGCGAGGCAATAAAGCATGTCGGCAAGAATTTGCGTGCCGATCTGCTGATCCTCGGGCGCGGTGTATTCGGTTGGATGACGGATGACGCCGCCGCGGCTTCTGACCGCCAGCACAATCGCCGGACAGAACGCCGAGAGCGCAACTGCATCTTGACCCCCGATCGTCTCCAGGGGGCGCGCCGTCTCGCCATGCGGTGCGGCGATGCGCTGCGCCAGCGAGACGAGCCCCGGCGCGAAGCTGCCGGGCTCGCGGCGGTCGATCGCGCGCACCTCATGGACGACGCCGGCCCTCTCCGCCGCCGCCTCGAACTTCTGCTTCATTTCTTCCTCGGCTGCCGCGAGGATCGCCGCCGAAGCCGATCTCAGCTCGATGAAGAGCACGGCTTCGCCGGGCACAGTGTTGGGGGAATTGGGAAACACTTCGAGACGGCCGACAGAACTATGAAGATCGAGGCCATGCCGGCCGGCGATGTCCCTGACGTCGGCAATCACATAGGCGGCGGCGAGCAGCGCATCCTTGCGCTGGGCCATCGGCGTCGGGCCGGTGTGGGCCTGGCGGCCGAGGAACGCGAGACGATATTTGACGGCGCCCCAGAACCGGGTGAATGCAGCCGAACTGCTCCCCGGCCTGATCCAGAAAGGGCGCGCCCTCTATATGCAATTCGATCAATGCATCGGGACGCGCCACAATGTCTGCGCCGGCATAGCCGATGGCGTCGAGCGACTGCGCGCCAGTGACGCCGTCGCCGTCGCGGCGTTGCAGCGCCCAGTCGAGTTCCGCCGCGCCGGCAAAGACGCTGCTGCCAAGGGGGCTCGGCTGGAAACGTGCGCCCTCCTCATTGGTCCAGTTGACGACCGTGAAATTGCAGGCCGAAAGGCGGTTTTCGGCGATCAGCCGTTCGCGGACCGCAAGCACCGCCTTGCAGGCGGAGATCACCCCGAGGGCGCCGTCGAAGCGCCCGCCATTCGGCGGGCTGTCGAGATGCGAGCCAACCATCACCACAGGGGCGTTGTCGCCGACGAGCGACAGGCGCCAAATCGGTTGCCGATGGCGTCGACCTGCTGGACGAAGCCATTTTTAGTGAACCAGTCTGCCAGCCAGTCGCGCGCGAGGCCGTCCTGGCGCGACAGCGTCAGACGGTTCATCGAACCGTCTTCGCCACCTCCAGAAGTATATATGACGTCCATCATCGCCTGCAGGCGAGCCGGATTGATGGGGGCGTGGCTAGACGGAGAGAGCTTATCAGGCAGGGATGACTTCCACATTTGACTGAGCGAATTGATCGCAAAACTCACTGGCCAGCGCGCTGCCGGTGATGACGGCGTCGAGGCGAAGGATGTGTATGGATCCGAGCCGGCCAAACTTCGAGCTGTCGGCGACGTTTGATGTGACATTGAATCCTCTCAATGCACTATCACGAAACGGAGGAAAACAGTCATAATCAACTTAGAAGAACGCCATATAAAGCTGAATTTATACGAGAATTCCAGACCTTGCCCAGATTTCACATTTGTCGTATCTGTTGTTTTTGCATTATTGCCTATTATCTCGGCGCTTAAACGTGGCGTGAATTGAGCGCGCGGGAAATGCATTGATCGACCGAAGCGCGTCATCGATCCACCTCGCTCATCGCGCAGAAAATGCAGACCAGGGCTTACTTCCGCGGCGCTCGCCGCGCATTTTCGCTGTCGGCGCCCACGAACCGGCGCACCGCTGACGAATCACGCCACGACGACTGGTCTGCAAGCTACCGCTCGGGGTTGCGTCGAACCCCCATCGAGCTTTCGGCATCTCGCGGATCGCGTTCAACATTCGAGCTTGCGAGCCGCATTCTGCTTGCCCCCGGATCCATTCCTCCCGGATCCATTCCTCCCGGATTGGATGATGTATGCGGGGAGCTTTGGAGAATGTCAGCTCGGGTCGACGGTTATTTCCATTGCTTCTCTTCATTGACCCATAGCGCGCCGGGAAGCATTCCGGGCGCGATAAAGGCGTCGACAATATTGCCCAGCAGGATCGATATATTATTCTTGAAGTTTTCGGTTGGAAGGGCCTGCCCAAAGGCGATCGATCCGCTCGAAAACACAGCGCCATTGTTTGGCGCTGTGAAATAGACCATGTCGGCTCGGATACGATAATCCTGCGATCCGGCAAGGCCCGGATAGGGATAGAGAATTTCCTCGATCGAGAGCATGTAATTGTCGCTGTGGCCGCCGGAAGATGCGATGATTTTCGCATGCGGCGGCGTTCCATATTGGAGATCATAGCGATCGAGCTCCAGCCCCGCCGCGCCGCCGTAAGCGAGGCCGGACTCGCCGAGCATTTCTCCCTCAATGCCCTTCATCATCCATGACACGGTGCGGTGATAACTGTCCGGCATCCGTCGATAGGGCCTGCTCGTCTCGAATCCCTCACCGATGAAGCCGACGCCCAACAATTTCTGCGGCGCCCGGCCGAGATTTTTCCACAGGCCGCTCTTCTGGCCGGTGGTGACAAGATAATGCTCGCCAGGGCGCGCGCTCCAGGCGCGCATGCCGGAATCGAGTTTGCGTACCTCCATGGTTGACAGATCGTCCTCGCCGAAGGCGACATTCCAGTAATAGCCATTGCCGCCCATGTAGATGTAGCGGCCGCCGCCGGCGATGAAGTCCTCAGTCGCATCGAGCATTTTTTCTGAGTAATATTCAGGATGTGTGCCGCTCATGACGCAGCTGTAGTATCTGATGGCGTCGAGGCCCTCCCGATGCAGGTCTTCGTCGGTCAGCACCTCATAATCGTAGCCCTTGTGCTCCAGCCACGCTATAACGGAAAGATCGGCAGGAAACTGCCAGGTTACGCCCATGCTCGATATCCGATGTTTCGGCCGCATGTTGACGAGCGGACGATGGTAGGATGAAAAGCAGACGCCGTTTCCATCCGCCCAGCAGTCATAGGTTGAAAGGCCGAACTCCCAGTTCTTGTGCATCTCTATGTCGATTTCGGAAAGGATCGGCGGCTGTCCAGTCATCGGCTGGATAATCTGCGCGTCGAAGCTCAAATGTTCATTGGCGTAGGCGAGATAACTCGCCGTCGGAAATAGAAACGCCAGACGCGCCTTCTGGATCGAAGGGCGCACGAAGAACACGACATATTCTTCGCCAAGGCCCCGGCCCGGGCCGGCCCGAAGCCGCATGGCATAGGCGCCGCTTTTCAGCGCGGCCGGCAATGCGACGCTTCGCGTGACTTCCCAATTGGCGTCGATCATGGCGTCGTAATGAAACTCGACTCCGCCATATTCCTGCGGCGCGAGCCGAAAGCAGTCGTTGCGGCCGTTCCAGTTCCAGCCGGTCTGTCCGCGCACCGGGCGATTGTAACCCCAGGCATGCAGATGATAGGGACCAGCGTCCTCAACGAGATCGCCGATCCCCTTGTCGGTATAGCCGAGCGTTGTATCCCAATAGGCGATCATGGCCTCGGGCGCCGGTAGGGCGCCGCCCATGATGGTCGCCAGCTCTGCCCAGTTCAGGACGCGATTGTAGACGCCCGGCCGGTCGATCTTGCCGCAGTAGGTTTGCGACACGAAAGGGCCACGGGCTTCGTGCCAGTCGCGCGAGCCGGCAATCAGAAACGGCGTCTCGGCCAGATGCGTCTGGCGGAAGCGGAACGGCTCGCTGACATGCGACCTGTAGTCGATCGGACACACTTTGCCGAGCAGGCCGTTATAGCGATTGGCGACGCTTTCTTGATGGATCGTGGCGCGGCCGATTGCGCGATCTAGCGTCGCGGCGACAAAATACCACATCTTGGGTATCAGAGGAATCTCTGTTTCGACATAGTCGACTTCGTCGCCCCGTCCGACCCAGAACTCCAGATGGCCCTTCGGATTGATCCCGAGGCAATATCCGACATTTTTGATATTGTTCCAGCGCCCGAGCAGGCATTGGCGCAGGCCGGCGTCGGGCAGGCTGGGGAAAATAAAGGCGTAAAGCGTGAGGCTCCCCTCAATGGCAAGGCGGCCCTCGGGATCAACCGCCTCGAGGAACGATCCGATCTGCGTATATTGTTTCTTGACGGCCCAATCGCCATTGGCCTCGCAGGCGATCTCCTCCTCGACGAATCCCGGTCCGTCGGGATGTTGGTCGCCATGGATCAGGCGAACAAGCTGCGCGTTGGCGTTAGCGGCTCCGTCGGCGTTTACGTGAAAGTTGATTGTGTCGCCGGGCTTGACGCTGATCCTGTTCGCATATCCGAAAATCTTGACATGAGCCATTTAGCAATCCAGAATCTTGGCATGGGTGGGTTCGCCCGACTTCCTTGAATGATGAGTGTCACTCTTTGAAGGCAGGCGCGATAAGCAGCGTCAAAATCAGGATTCGAGCAGATCCTGCACGCGGCGCAAAAACACGCCATGATAGGCTTCATTCTGCGACCCGTAGATCCTGTCTTCCACGACGCGCGGCGCGACTCCGCGATGTCCGGACAGAGCGACGATGCGATAGGCCTTGAACGGCTCGACGACGGCGATGGCGTATTTATCGGCCATAGGCGCGCGCCGGAAATAGAGCAGCAGACGTTCGAGCGGCTCGCTGTGCTGTCCGAGTGGGCTTCGTTGATGCTCCTCTATCAACTCGGACGAAATCAGCGTTCGCAAATAGTCGCGCTGCATCTTGTCGTAGCGGCGCCAGTAGCTTAGATCTTTATTCTTTGTCTCGGTGACTTCTTCGGGGAGCATTTCGCCTCCTTTCACGGCGCGCGTCGAACGTCGTTCGCTTTTTTTCTTGTCGCGCCAGGCGCGAAACTGTGCCTTGACGCCAAAAAGGCCTTCGCGCAGGAAGAGCACGACGCCTAGCATGATCACGCCAATCAAAAGCAGCCGGACCGGGCCCATAGAGATCAGGATCTTGTCGAGCAGGATGACGATCGCCGTGCCGACGACCGCGCCTTCCGCGCGGCCGAGGCCGCCGATCACGAGCATCGCTAGTCCAAGCAGAACGGTATCGAAGCTAAAAATCGAAAATGCGACGCCACGGAAATGGGCTGTGTAGAAGCCGCCAATGAAGCCCAGGCCGATGGATGATATGACGAAGACAAAAATGCGCGCTCGTCGATAATCGACGCCTGTCGCCTCGGCGAAGGCCTCGCGTTTCTCCGGCGCCATCCGCAAGATCCGTCCAATTCTCCGGCCGTTGATGAGACGGTACAGACAGAGCGCCATGATCATCAGGACGAAGCAGGCATAATAGGCGAGCAAAGACTGGCTATGCTGGTCCCAGCTTTGGGGGATGTAGCTGTCCGCGCCGTAAAGTCCGCCGGTTGAGGATCCGAACAATCTCGATTGCTGCGCATAGACGCGGCAAAGTTCATTGAGGCCCAGAGTCAGCAGCGCGTAATAGAAGCCATCCAGGCGCGTCGCAGGAATGGCGATGATCAGGCCAGAAAGGAGCCCGATCATCGCACCGATGAAAGGCAGCCCATACCAGGGTATGCCATATTGAATCGACAGATAGGCTGTACCGAACGCAGAAACTCCGACCACCGCATAGGTCGCCAGCGAATAGATCCCGGCAGTCCCGATAATTAGCATCCAGCATAGATTGATCGCAGCATAGATACCGAATGTTGCTCCGGCCGTGAGCAATGTGTTTTGCAGGTCAGCCGGCACGAAAAGGGGAGCGAGCGCCAGAGCCAGCAGGCCGAGCAGCCACCAGATCGGGCGCTTATCGACAATGGTTTTCTCGCTGCGGAGGGTCTTTGGATTATATTCGCCACGAATATTCAGGACGCGGCGCCGCGTCGGCCAATAGCGTAGCCTGTTCCACAATGCCGCCCCGTGGCCAGACCATTTGTAGTAGTATCTGAGCCGTCCCACAGGCAGCATTACAGCATCCGAGCTGCGGGTCCTGTCCCAAACCTCCTGTGGGCTGACGTAATCGATTGTTGGAAGCTCCTCGACTGCGTCCTTCACATCCCAGAGGTAAAGCGGATTGCGCCAGGAATTGGTCATTTGTTCACGCTTCCCGCGCTTTATCGAGGATGCCCGCGATTCCGCGCGGCCGCACCAGCAGGATCAGGATAATAAAGGCGAATTGCGTTATCAGGACATATTGGCCGCCCAGCGCGACGCTCGTTATTGCTTCATTGAGACCGAGAAGAACGGCGGCGATTGCGGCGCCTCGCACGCTACCGAGACCGCCGCAGAGCGCGATGCTGACGCCCTTGATCATCGGGGTCAGTCCACCGAAAGGGGAGATGTAATATGTCTGGGACAGCAGCACGGCGGCGAGGCCGGCGAGGCCGCCGGTGATCGCCATGACATAAAAGCCAGTGCTGCGAACGCCAATTCCGACAATTGCGGCGGCGTGGGGGTTCATCATCATGGCCCTGATCTCGAGGCCGCGCCGGCTCGATCGCATCCATTGCAACACCAGCGTAACGACGACGATCGATGCGACGATGTTGCCGATCTTGTCGGCCGTCAAAACGATATGGCCGAGGTGGATTTTCCAGGATCCGAAGATTTCCGGCAGACTCTTTGCGCGCGGACCAAAATACCACATCAGCGTCTGCGTGCCGATCAGATTGATGGCGAGCGTGGCGATCATGCCGCGCACAGTAAAGCTTGGTTTGTCGTGAATGGGGATGAAGGCGAGCGCGCAGACGAGCAATCCCATGAGAGCGCCTGTGAGGATTCCAGCCATCAGCACAACAGCGCCAAAGGTGGAGATATATTGGGCGCAAAGCCACGCGCCATAGCCGGAGGCGGCGAAGATGAAGCCATAGGAGAGGTTGATGAGCCCGACGCTCGACCATGTAATGGAGATGCCGATAGCCAAGGTGCCATAGATGCACGCCAGCACGAGGGCGTTGATAAGAATGAAGCCGAAATCCATCTGCCGATCAAAGCTCCCGCGTGGTTTCGAAGCCGAATTTAGCGGAAGCTTCGCCCTTCAATTTTCCAACATGCATGCTGATGATCCGGTGGACGCGGCCTTCGAGGAGGGCAACATTCTGTTCCGCGATCACCATGGCGGAGCCGCCGAGATCGACGCTCATCAGCGCGTCCATGACGCCTTTGCCGATTTTCGGGGCGAGGCCGAGCGAGGGCTCGTCGACCAGAAAAAGCGAGGCTTCGGCCATCAGTCCGCGGCCGATCGACACCATGCGCCGTTCGCCGCCGGACAGGCGGCCGACAGCAACATGCATGAGCTTGACGAGAGGCGGGAAGATTTCAAGGATGCGCTTCTTTCGTTCAGCTCTCTCCCGCCAGGCGCGCGGTGTGAAGGCGCCCGAATCAAGATGATCTTCGACAGACAATCCATGAAAAATCTCGTCCCCCTGGGGAATCAGGGCGAGGCCCTGGCGCACGATGAGATGGGTGTAGCGGCCGGGCCCCTGACTTCGTGTGCGCCCCACCTCAACGCCGTTGAGACAGACCGATCCGCGCTGCCAGCCGGTCAGCCCGGCGATCGCGTAGAAGAGCGTTGATTTGCCGTGCCCGTTCAAGCCGACAAGACCGACGCGCTCGCCGGAATAGACTATGAAGTCAAGATCATGGATCACCCGCATCGGACCGTAGCCCGCAGACAGGCCCTTGACGTTCAAGATTTCGCGTTTGCCGGTCATCGCGCCGCCTGCTGCATCATTCGAGCGCTCCCTCGACGACGTTTTCGAAATAGGCCGCGCGAACGCGCGGATCATTCAGCACATCGGCCATGGATCCTTCCGAAATCACTTCTCCCACGTCCATGACCATCACGCGGTCGGCAATCGTCTCCAGAAGCTCCATGCGATGTTCGACGATGATGATCGAAATTTGCATCTCCTTGGAAAGGAGGCGGATTAGGTGATCGATCTCATCGACCTCCGAATTGATCAGCCCGGCCGCCGGTTCGTCCATCAGGATCAGCGCGGGCCGGCGCATCAACAGGCAGGCGAGCAGCAGCTTACGCCGATTGAACGTTTCGAGCTGTGCTGTGGGTTCGTCGGCGCGGACGCGTAGCCCGACCAGTTCGGCGCCATATTCTGCGTCAAATCTGGTCAAATAGGGCTTGTAGGCCTGGCGCGCCGCCTTGAAAGTCTCTCCGACGGTAAGTTCATCGGGGACCACCGGCGTCTGATAGGTTCGCCCGACGCCGAGCCGCGCGCGGGCGTAGAGCGGAAGCCGCGTGATGTTTTCGCCCTTGAGCAGGACCTTCCCGCTTTTCGGCTGGATGCGGCCCGACAACACCTCGAAAAGACTGGTCTTGCCGGCCCCATTCGGCCCGATGACGCCGAGCACTTCACCACGGCGGACATTCAAGCTGACCCCGCTCAGAATCGTTCGCCCGCCGAGATTGAGATGAATATCCTCGCACGCAAAGAACGCGGCGTCGCTTTCACGTATTTCGGGGGCGGGCGTCATGGCTAACCCCACCAGGGCGCTGGCTGCAGCGCGGATTCCTTGATCTGGTAGGGATAAATGATTTTGTGCTCGTTGTTTTGAACCTGGACATAGAGCTGGCTCATGCCCTTTTCGAGTTCGGACGCTGAAACGGCATAGCCATTGTCGGGAAAATGCGCGGCTTCCTGATATTCATTGCGCATGTCCATATGACCGCAGACGCCGCGGTAGGGATTGGCGCGCACCCAGTCGCATACGGCCTTGAAATTGGATGGGTCGCCCGTCGCTTGCCACGCCGCCTTCAGATAGTAGGCGATGTCATAGCCGTTTCCAGTGTAGACGAGGCCCATTATTCCGGGAAAACGCTTCTTGTATCTGGCGCGGAAAGCGTTGCCTTTCTCGTCGGCGTAGACGCCAAGGACGGTGCTCCAGCAGAATCCGTTGGCCGCCTCGCCCGCAAGCGTGAGGAATTCGGGCTGCGATGGTCCATATTGCAGATAGACGAGCGAGTCCTTCACAGGATCGCTGACAAACTGCTTGCAGAACGCCGCATATTCGGCTGCAACCCAATGGTCGATCATGATCGCGCCGGCGTCGGTCTGCTTCAGCTTTTCAATGACCGGACCCCAGTCCTGCACCGGAAACTGGATGTCGGTAACCGCGGCGACTTCAAAGTTGCTTTTTTTCAGCGCTTCCTGCGCCGCTTTGGAAATTGTCTGACAATAGGCGACCTGCTCCTGAACAATATGCACCTTGCGATTTTTTGGCTTCCAGGCGCCGGACTCCTCCATGGCCTTGAGCCAGATAGGATAGGTATATCCGTAATGCACTTCCGACGGATCGGTCTGGAAGACATGGCTGTATTTTTCGGGATTAGCCTTGAAAGCACTCGTTGCGGCGCGTTGCGTGTTGCCCTGCAAATAGGGGCATTTGTATTTGGCGGAGGCGTCCATCGCCGGAATCGGAACAAAGAGAAAGGCGTTGGAAATCGCGTCCACTTTGGCGTCGACGCAGGCTGCGATGGCCTGTTGGCAGCTTTCCGGTGAAAGCTTGTCGACATCCGTGACGAACAGTTTCAGCTGGCGGCCCAGAATGCCTCCGGCGGAGTTTATCTCCTCCATCGCAAGCGTTGTGCCATTCAGGTGGTCAAGATCGTCGGCGACGCCCGCTGCCGCCGTTTGCGACGTAGGTACGCCAAGGAGAATTGGCTTTTTGTCGAGCGCAAAGGCTCTGGAAATATAGGGAGCTGGCACGCCCGCCGCGACTGCGCCCGCCGCAGCGCCCTGGACGAGTTCTCGGCGATTGATCTTGCGAACCATATCCTTGCCTTTCTGGAAGTTGGCGCCAGGGCAGGGTCGTCGGTCTGGGCGCCGGCAAGACCATGGAAGACGTCTGGGCCGTCATAACCTAGGAGGTAACATCTAGAAAACTAGTGGAAAACGCTAATAATGGTCAAGGGCCCGACCCCGCCATTAAAAAATATTTCTTGTTAAGAATAATTCCTGGTCCCCCAGGGCCCTCGGGAGCGACCTCTAAATTCTCAAAAAGGGCTAGACGAAATCCGTGATTAGAGCTTAGTTAAAACGTTTAGTCTGTCTCAAAGGTTTGGCGATCATAATTGGACCGCTGCGCTTTTCGGTCGCGGTCTTGCGTGCTAAAAGCAGCGTGATTTGAGCGCCTTTGCGATCAGACGCCGTCGCTAGGCGAAGCTTCGGGCGTCTAACGCAAGGCCATCTCCGCTTTCCGTTTTGGCGCATCGAGACATTTAAAATGAAAATTCTGATCGCTGACGATCACTGGATCGTGAGGGCATCTCTGAAGCAGGTGGTTCAGCGCCTCGAAAGAATGCTTTCCTTCTTTGAGGCAGCCACGTTCGACGAGGCAATTTCAACCTTGCGTCGGCAGCCCGACATGGATTTGATGGTCGCGGATTTGATCATGCCCGGATTTGACGAATTTGCCGGATTGCAACGGCTGCGCACCGAATTCCCGGAAGTGCCGGTCGTTGTTGTTTCTGTGCATGAGGATGTCGAACACGTTTTTCGCTCGGTTGAACTCGGCGTCATCGGCTACATCCCGAAATCGGCCAGCGGCGCCGAAGTCGAGCGCGCTTTCGAACGCATACTCGCAGGCGAAGTATCTTTTCCGCGCGATATCATCAAACAATCCTCGAACGGCGCCAGTGCGGGCTCGGCGCGGGCTGCGGTCGAAACGCCGATGCTCGAACGCGACGTCAATTCCCTGACCAACAGGGAGCGAGAGGTTCTCCTTCTTCTCGGCAATGGCTATTCTGTGAAGCGCATCGCCGTCGATCTCAATCTCTCCGTCCACACCGTTCGTGTGCACATCGGCAATATGATGAAGAAGTTGGGGTTTCAGGATCGTTCCGCGACGGTTCATTACGCAGTCAATCTGGCCAATACGGCAAGGACGGGCGCCAGGTGAAAGGAATGAGGCGGGGTGGTCATCGATTCGCGGCATGGCGATGCGGACGTAGAGCGGTCCGCCTGGGTCGCGATTGCCGACGGCCTGGACGCGATATCGACGGGGATCGCCATATGGGGAAGCGATCGACGTCTGCTCTATGCCAACCAGTCGTTCCGGCGATCGTTCGGAGCGAACGGCTCCGAAATTGCTGCCGGATTGACATTTTCTGACTATCTTCGTCATGCCGCCCGGTCCGGCGAATGGCTGTTGCCTGGTCCGGGCAATCAATGGATCGAAAGCCAGGAGGCGCTTTTCGGCATTGACGAGCGCAGCGAGGTCACCCTCGCAGACGGTCGCACGCTGGACGTCGCGCAAAAGCCCGTCGCGGGCGGCGGCATGGCCCTTACCATCCGCGACGTCTCCAGCACGAAACAAAGCGAGCGCGCTCTGCGTCACGCCAAGGAAAAGGCCGAGGAGATGGATCAGGCAAAGTCGCGATTCCTGCGCGCAGCCAGCCATGATCTGCGTCAGCCGCTCGCGACTTTGCGAATTCTGGTCTACAATTGCATGAGGGAGGAGGATAAGGACCGACGCGACGCTACGCTACATGTCATGGAAACGGCGGTCTCGATTATGGAAGATCTGCTTGGGTCGTTGCTACAGATCGGTCAACTAGACGCCGGGCGGATCATCCCGCGTGTGACGACTTTCCAGCTCGGAGAGCTTTTCAGGCGGCTCGACGTCCAGTTTCGGCACCTCGCCGACGAAAAGGCTCTCGTGATGCGCTTTGTGGCGCCGCGCGGCGCGGTGACTTCCGACAAGGCGCTGCTTGAGCGCATCCTCAGCAATCTTGTAGCAAATGCAATTCGCTACACGGAGTTTGGCGGAATACTCATCGGTTGCAGGCGCGTCGGACGCGCGCTGCGCATTGAAGTCTGGGACACAGGCGCCGGCATAGAGGCGGAATATCTGCCGCGTATCTTCGACGAGTTCTACAAGGCGCCGAATGCGACGCGGACGCAAAAGACCAGCCTGGGTCTCGGATTGAACATTGTCAAACGCCTCGCCTCGCTCCTTGAACATGAGGTGACGGTTCGTTCCTCGCCAAACAATGGGACCGTTTTTACAATCGCGGTCCCGATCGGGAATCTCTGGCACAGTGCGATCGGCGAGCCGGAGATCAGCGAAATGCTGGGCGGCGAATTTGTCGGCATGGTGATGCTCGTCATAGAGGACGACGATGTTTTACGTCGCGCCATGAAAGAACTGCTCGAGCGCTGGGGCATCATCGTGCTCGCTGTCGACTCGCAGGAGCAAGCGTTGCAGGTGCTGGACCTGGAAAAAGCCGTACCCCGGCTGATCATCGCCGACTATAATCTGCGCGGAAGGTTCGGGACTGAGGTGGTCCGCGCGCTGCACGATGCCTTAGGCAGGGATGCGCCAAGCATCATCGTCACCGCGGACGCCGATCCGTGCGTGATCGAGCGGATAAAACTTGAGGGTTTCCCGGTGTTGATCAAACCGGTCAGCCCGCCGCGACTTCGTGTTCTCATGCACAAGCTTATTTTCGAGCCGGGCTGATCTCGTTTCAAGATCAAGGGGGCGGCGGTCGAGGTTCATCCAAGGCGCATCAAGGGAACAACAAGGCAATGTCGTCCATCCACGCCAAGGGCCCCCCCATTCCAATTGGAAGCATGGTGCCCCTCTCCGGGCCGTCCGCCGCCGACGGCGCGGAGTTCCGCAAAGGCGTGGTGCTCGCGACTGAGGAAGTCAATGCGCGGGGCGGCGTCCAGGGCCGTCCGCTTCATCCGATTTTTGTCGACACCAGACATCAGAGCGCGGAGGAGGTTGTTGCAGCGGCGTGCAAGCTGATCGAGGTCGACAAGGTCCATGCGATCATCAACGGCTACAACATAGGCGCACAGAACTCCGAATATGAACCGATTGCGAATGCCGGCATTATTTATATCCATCACAATACGCTGTTGCAGCATCACGACACGGTTCTTAGCGATCCCGAACGCTATTTCGGCTGTTTCATGGCTGATCCAGCGGATTACTGGTACGGTCAGGGCTTCATCAAATTCATTTCGTGGCTGCGGGACACGGCGCAATGGAAGGCTCCATCCAACCGCATTGCAATTGTCTCCGGATCGAAGCCTTATAGTATCGTGATCGCCAATGCGATGGCGGCAGCGGCTGCGCAATTCGGCTGGAACGTCGCTTTCGGCCCGCATGTTGTCGCGACCCCGACAACAAACTGGCGCGCGGTTTTGAAGATGGTGCGCGCCGTCGAGCCCGCCGTCATCGCCAATACCCACTTCTATTCTGGCGATCTTGCTCATTTTCAGCTGCAATTCATGGAAAATCCGACCAATAGCATTGTCTATCTGCAATATGGCGCGATGCATCAATCGTTCATCGACATCGCCCAAGCCAAGGCGGCGGGCGTGATCGTCAGCACGGTAGTCGGTCTCCTGCGCGATGACATGGGCCAGCGTTTTGCTCGCCGTTATATTCAGAGATTCGGGGAGGGCTCAACACCGCAGGTAGGCTGCCAATCCTACATTGCGGTGCATCACTACGCGATCGCAACAGCGATCGCCGGCGGCTCAGGCGGACCAGGAGAATTCGAACAGAATCACGCAGTCGCCCGCGCTCTCCGCGAGACAATCTACAGGAGCGTTGCGGGCACGATTCGCTATCATCCGAAGTGGCAGGCCGCCATGCCCTATCCAGATTATGTTCTCGATCCGTCATTGGGCTTACCGCATCTGTTCTACCAAATCCAGGACTGGAAAAACGGTCCCCTGGCGCTTATTGCACCCGAACCCTACAACACGGAGCATTTCGTTCTGCCTCCCTGGATTCAGACAAGCTCCTGACCTTCCCTTCGGCGTAAGCCGCGTTTTCAGGCCAAATCGACGATCTCCCGCCCTGGCGCCTAGGCGCAGGGCAGGAGATCGTCGGAGTCGACAAGCAGGGAAAAACGGTCGATTTCCTTCTCCGCGCAAAGCGGGATGTCGCGGCGGCCAAAGCGTTTTTCCGTCGGGCGTTCACGAGCCAGGGTCTACTGCCGCGCGCCATCACGCTTGGCGGTTACCAAGCCTCGCATCGGGCGGCGGGGGAGTTTCTCGGCGAACATAGACGCGGCGAGCGGACCAAAGTCAGATCCTCGAGGTACTTCAACAATTTAATAGAGCAGGACCATCGTTCGATCAAACTTCGATTGGGTCCGATGCTTGGGTTGAAGCGCTTTCAAAGCGCCTCAATCACCATCGCCGGTATTGAACTCATACATCGGATCAAGAAAGGTCAGTTCAACTTTGGCGATCTTCGCAACAAAGACAACACGGCGCCCGCGGTCTGGAATTCAGTTCTCACCGCCTGAGCCCAGGTCGCAGAGCCTCATCGAGGCGCTTCCGAAACTTTGCACTGGAACCGCTGGGCGCGTTTTCCAAAAAATCGTTCTCCAGCCTTAACTCGCCGATCTTGGCGTAAGGGATTTCAAATCGACGGCTGGCGCGGCGGATTCGGAGCGAACCTCTGATCGGAATACGCCAGCCGCCCCTTCCCGTAGTTGAGAGGATTGATTTCAAATTGTCCGCGGGGCATGCGAAAAGGGAGGCTGCGGCGCATGAGCAGCCTCTTTTCCATAGATGGGCGGGTCAATGCTCAAAAATGCGTATTGTCGGAATCATGCAGCCCCTCGATGATTGCTTGGCTTCGGTCCGTCCCGCCGGGAGGGCTTGGTTTGGACCTCGACCATATTGCGGACGTGGGCGGATGAACTTTGTCGAGCCCGGGCGCCGCGCCATCCATTCCCCGGCGCCGCTGCAGCGCTCGGAGGGAGGCGCGAGTCTTTCGGCGCGTTGGATTTCGGGGAGCACGCGTCTCCACGCGCTGCGTCAAACCTCGCCATGCCGGATTTTTTTCCCGCGCCGGAAAGATCCGGCTGCCCTCGAGGCGATCCTCGTCAATTCCAGCGGCGGTCTTGTTGAAGGCGACCGCATCTCGATTTCGGTCGAGGTCGGCTGCGGCGCCAAGGTGATCATGCGGACGCAGGCGGCCGAAAAAATCTACCGCTCCCTGACGCGCGAAACAGTGGTCGCGACCGATCTTGTCATCGGGCGCGGCGGCTTTCTGGACTGGCGCCCGCAGGAGACGATTCTCTTCGACGGCGCGCGGCTCTCGCGCAGCCAGAGTTTCGTCGTCGAGGCGGATTCGCGCTTTCTTTCCGCAGAGGTCGTGATTTTCGGCCGTATCGCCCGCGGCGAAACCTTTGCCCACGGCGAATTGCGCGACGCCGTCACCGTGCGCTGCGGCGGGCGGCTTCTCTTCGCCGATCGTTTGCGCCTTGGCGGCGAGATCGCTGCGCTACGCCACGCGCGCTTCGGCCTCGGCGGCTCGGCCGGGATCGCCAGCGTCCTCTATTTCGGTCCCCGGGCGGCCCGGCTTTTGCCTTTCGCGCGCGCGCGGGCGGAGCAGCGCTGCGGCGGCGCGACCCTCGTCAACGGAATTCTCCTTGCACGTTTCCTGCATCCGGACGAAACGCGGCTGCGCGGCGCCGCGGCCGAATTCCTCGATGAACTGAGCCTCGAAATCGCAACAACGGATAGCCGGGACGCCGCATGAATCTCAGTCCGCGCGAAAAAGACAAGCTTCTCGTCGCCATGGCCGCCGTGGTCGCGCGGCGTCGCCTCGAACGCGGCGTCAAGCTCAACTATCCGGAGGCGGTCGCCCTGATCACCGATTTCGTCGTCGAAGGCGCCCGCGACGGCCATAGCGTCGCCGATCTGATGGAGCGCGGCGGCGCCGTGATCCGGCGCGAGCAAGTGATGGAGGGCGTCGCCGAGATGATCGACGAAATCCAGGTCGAGGCGACCTTTACCGACGGAACCAAGCTCGTCACCGTTCACGAGCCGATCCGATGATCCCCGGCGAGATCATTGTCGCAGAGGGCGACATCATCTTCAATGCGGATTGTGACGCCATCACGCTTAACGTCGCAAATCTTGGCGACCGTCCGATCCAGGTTGGATCGCATTATCATTTTGCTGAAACCAATGCGGCTTTGTCCTTCGATCGCGCCGCAGCCCTTGGCCGGCGGCTCGACATTGCGGCGGGAACAGCAGTGCGTTTTGAGCCCGGCCAGACGCGTGAGGTGGCATTGATCCCATTTGCCGGCGCGCGCGAGGTTTTCGGATTTTCTGGCGCCGTCATGGGCAAGCTCGACAAGGACTGAGTCATGCCTGTCACGATGAGCCGCCGCGCTTATGCCGGCATGTTCGGCCCGACGACCGGCGATAAGATCAGGCTCGCCGACACCGAACTCCTGATCGAGGTCGAGCGTGATCTAACGATTTATGGCGAGGAAGTGAAATTCGGCGGCGGCAAGGTCATCCGCGACGGCATGGGCCAAAGCCAGCGCTCGCGCGCCGAGGGCGCGGTCGACACCTTGATCACAAATGTCGTCAT
Source organism: Methylocella silvestris (assembly GCF_002891535.1). Classification (GTDB taxonomy): domain Bacteria; phylum Pseudomonadota; class Alphaproteobacteria; order Rhizobiales; family Beijerinckiaceae; genus Methylocapsa; species Methylocapsa silvestris_A. Next base: position 40,555 of record NZ_PDZR01000022.1, read on the forward strand.
TCTCGATCATAGCGGCGTGGTGAAAGCCGATGTCGGTCTGAAGGACGGACGCATCGCGGCGATCGGCAAGGGCGGCAATCCGGATATCCAGCCGGGCGTCACCATCATCATCGGGCCGGGCACCGAGATCATTGCCGGCGAGGGCAAGATCCTGACCGCCGGCGGCGTCGACACGCATATTCATTTCATCGCGCCGCAACAGATCGAGGAGGCGCTGTGCAGCGGCGTCACCACTATGCTTGGCGGCGGCTCTGGCCCCGCGGAGGGAACCAAGGCGACCACCTGCACCTCGGGGCCCTGGCATATGATGCGCATGATGCAGGCGGCCGAAGGCCTGCCGATGAACATTGGTTTCTTCGGCAAGGGCAACGCCTCAAAGCCCGCGGCGCTGATCGAAATGGTCGAGGCCGGCGCCTGCGGGCTGAAGCTGCACGAGGATTGGGGGACGACGCCGGCGGCGATCGATTGTTGTCTCTCGGTCTGCGACGCCCTCGACGTGCAGGCGACGCTGCACTCCGACACGCTGAACGAAAGCGGCTTCGTCGAGACGACGATCGCCGCCTTCAAGGGCCGGACGATCCACGCCTTCCACACCGAAGGCGCCGGCGGGGGCCATGCCCCGGATATCATCAAGGTGGTCGGCGAACAGAATGTGCTGCCCTCCTCGACCAATCCGACGCGGCCTTTTACGCGCAACACGCTTGACGAACATCTCGACATGCTGATGGTCTGTCATCATCTTGATCCGCACATCGCCGAGGACATTGCTTTCGCCGAGAGCCGCATCCGCAAGGAGACCATCGCGGCAGAAGATATCCTCCATGATCTTGGCGCGCTGTCGATGTTTTCGAGCGACAGTCAGGCGATGGGACGCGTCGGCGAAGTCGTCATCCGCTGCTGGCAGACCGCCGACAAGATGAAGCGACAGCGCGGCGCGCTGCCGGAGGACATATCCGGCAACGACAATTTTCGCGCCAGACGCTACATCGCGAAATATACCATCAACCCGGCGATCGCGCATGGCATCTCTCATGTGGTCGGCTCCGTCGAGCCGGGCAAGCTCGCCGATCTTGTCTTGTGGTCGCCGGCCTTCTTTGGCGTCAAACCCGACCTTGTGCTGAAGGGCGGTTCGATCGCTTACGCCTTGATGGGCGACGCCAACGCCAGCATTCCGACGCCGCAGCCGGTGCATTACCGGCCGATGTTTGCGAGCTTCGGCAGGAGCCTCATTGAGTCGAGTCTCATTTTTGTCAGCGCGGTTTCGATCGAGCGCGGCGTCGGCGCGCGCTATGGTCTTTCGCGACCGCTCGAGGCGGTGCGCAACACGCGCGCGATCTCGAAAAAAAGCATGATCCTCAATGATTCGACGCCTGTGATGGAGGTCGATCCGGAGACTTATGAGGTGCGCGCTGACGGCGAGCTTCTGACCTGCGAACCCGCCGATGTGCTGCCGATGGCGCAGCGCTATTTCCTGTTCTGACATGAAAACGCCGCGCGCCACAGCCGTGCTTGCGAAGGGCGCCTATCTGGCGGCCGAGGAGATCGGCACGGTCACACTGTCTTTCGACGACCGCTACCGTCGACGCATCCTTCTTGCCATAGATGGCGGGCGCGGCGAGTTTCTGCTCGATCTGCCGCAGGCCGTCCGCCTCGCCGAAGGAGATGGCCTGAGGCTTGAGTCGGGCGGCGTCGTCTGCGTCATGGCGGCGCAAGAACCGATGCTGGAGGTGCGCGCAGGCGCCTCGAGCCTGGCGCAGCTCGCCTACCACATCGGCAATCGTCACCTGCCCGCGCAGATTATGGGCGAGATGATCCTGATCCGACAGGATCAGGTGATTGAGGACATGCTGAACGGCCTCGGCGCCGACTGCCGGAAGACCCTGCGCCCGTTTTCGCCGGAGCAGGGCGCATATGGCCGCGTTCCGAGGCACGGTCACGCGCACGGACGTGACGATCATCATAGTCATGATGACGGCCATGCGCATGCCCATGACGGATGAGGGCGAGTGGCTGCCGCTCCTTTTGACCTGGTTGTCGCCGTCCTATCCCGTCGGCGCTTACAGCTATAGCCACGGGCTTGAATGGGCGGTCGAACAGGGCGAGGTTTTATCGCGCGACGATCTTGCCGAATATGTCGGCGCCGTTCTCGAGATCGGCGGCGGATGGTCCGACCTTGTGCTCGCCGCGGCGGCCTGGCGCGCCGTGGTCGCCGAGCGTCGCGACGAACTTGCCGCCGCCGCCGAGCTTGCTCTTGCTCTGCGTCCAACCAGCGAATTCGCCCTTGAATCGCTCCAGCAGGGTATGGCCTTCGCTGCAACCACCTCGGCCGCCTGGCCGGACGACGCTTATGCGGCATTCCGGGGCGATCACCCGGAGGGCTTAGCCTATGCGATCGCGGTTGGCGCTGCCTGCGCCACGCGTGCGCCCCTGCGCGCAATGCTCGTGGCGCTGGCGCATAGCATCGCCGCGAATCTCGTCTCGGCCGGCGTGAGGCTGATTCCACTCGGCCAGACCGATGGGCAGCGGGCCCTCGCCGCGCTGCATCCAAAAATTGCGGTCATCGTCGCGCGCGCAATGTCCTCGACGATTGAGGAAGCAGGTTCGAGTACGGTCGCCATCGACCTTTTCTCCATGCGTCATGAAACGCAATACACAAGGCTTTTCCGATCATGAGCGAGACGAACGGTCCATTCCGCATCGGCATCGGCGGCCCCGTCGGATCCGGCAAGACAGCGCTGACCGACCGGCTGTGCAAGGCTATGCGCGAGCGCTGGAATATCGCTGCGATTACTAATGACATCTACACCAAGGAGGACGCCGAATTTCTCACTCGCTCGGCGGCGCTGGCCCCCGAACGGATTATGGGCGTCGAGACGGGCGGCTGTCCGCACACGGCGATCCGCGAGGACGCCTCGATCAATCTCGCCGCGATCGACGCGATGAACGCGCGCTTTCCCGGCCTCGACCTCGTCTTCATCGAAAGCGGCGGCGACAATCTTGCGGCGACTTTCAGCCCGGAACTCGCCGACCTCACCATTTATGTCATCGATGTTTCGGCTGGCGACAAGATCCCGCGCAAGGGCGGCCCGGGGATAACCCGCAGCGATCTGCTCGTCATCAACAAGATCGATCTTGCCCCTCTCGTCGAAGCTTCGCTCGAAGTGATGGACCGCGACTCGCGCAAAATGCGCGGGGAGAAACCCTTCCTTTTCACCAATCTGAAGACGAATCAGGGCGTAGCCGAGATCGTCGCCTTCATCGAAAGGCAGGGCGGCCTTTCAGGCGTCTGACTGCCGCCGATGCGGGATCGAAGATACGTCGAATGCCCCATACCGGACCAGCCGGGATCCACCTAGTGTTGTGTCGCTCGAGCCTTGGTCCGTGTTCCTTCGTCCTGGCCTCGGGCTTGGGTCGAGGCTTTGGCCTTTGTCGCACAAACTATGAGGATCTTGATGAAGCCGACGCAGCGGCCTGCCGCACAATTGTCTATCGCCCTGCTCGCCGCGACCGTGCTGAGCTCAGCTGCCTTCGCCGAAACGGTCAAGGTCGGCGTGCTCCAATCCCTCAGCGGCACAATGGCTATCAGCGAAGTCACCGTGAAGAACGCCGAGATGATGGCGATCGATGAAATCAACGCGGCCGGCGGCGTGCTCGGCAAGCAGATCGAGCCGATCGTCGAGGACGGCGCCTCCGATCCCGCGATCTTCGCCCAGAAAGCGACCAAGCTCGTGCAGGACAATGGCGTCGTCACCGTGTTCGGCGGCTGGACCTCGGCGAGCCGCAAGGCGATGCTGCCCGTGTTCCAGAAGCTGAAGAGCCTGCTTTGGTATCCGGTGCAGTTCGAGGGCAACGAATGCTCGCCGGCCATCATGTATTCCGGCGCGCAGCCGAACCAGCAGATCGTGCCGGCCTATGACTGGGGCAAGACGAAAGGCTATAAATCCTTCTTCCTCGTCGGCTCCGACTACGTCTTTCCACGCACCGCCAACCTCATCTTGAAAAAACATATCGCGCTCGACAAGCTGACGATGGCGGGCGAGGAATATGTCCCGCTCGGCGGCTCCGATTTCAGCGCGGTCATCGCCAAGATCCAGGCGGCCAAGCCCGACGTCATCTACAGCACCTTGAACGGCGATTCCAACGTCTCCTTCTTCAAACAGATGTCGGCCGCCGGCATCAAGCTGCCGGTGATGTCTTTCTCGATCGGCGAGCAGGAAGCGCAGGCGATGGGCGCCTCGCTCGTCGAGGGGAGCTACGCGGGCTGGAATTATTTCCAGAGCATCGACACCCCGGCGAATAAGAAGTTCGTCGCCGATTATCAAAAGAAATTCGGCGCCGGGGCCGCGGTGACCGACCCGATGGTGCATGGTTATGTCGACGTCTACGCCTGGAAGGCGGCCGTCGAGAAGGCCGGCAGCTTTGATGTCGACAAGGTGCGCAAGGCGGCTGTCGGCCTCGAACTGGCGACGCCGATGGGACCGGTGAAATTCGCGCCGAACCAGAGCCTTTATCAAAAAGCCTATGTCGGCGAGCTCGACTCCAAGGGCCAGTTCAAGATCCTCTGGGAGTCGAAGGACGTGATTCCGCCGGACCCCTATGATCCGGTCGCCTTCCCCGGCAAGAAGTGCGAGCTCTGACAGAGCGCCTCGCGCCGCGCGAGACCCGCGCGGCGCTCTCGTTTGAAGGCGGGTCCCATGGGAACTTACACGCTTTTCGTCGGCCAGATCTTCAACGGCTTCAGCGTCGCGTCGCTCTTTGTGCTGGCGGCGCTCGGCCTTGCCCTCAGCTTCGGCCTGATGCGCGTCATCAATATGGCCCATGGCGAAATGCTGATGCTTGGCGGCTATCTTGCCTATCTGACGCTGCTCGTCGTTCCCGGCCCGTTGGGCATTCTCGTGGCGATGCCGGTTGCTTTTGTCGGCGCGGCGCTGGTTGGCGCGGTGATCGAATCGACCGTTATCCGCCGCCTCTCCTCTCGTCCGCTCGACACGCTGCTCGCGACTTGGGGCGTCAGCCTCATTCTGCAACAGGCGGCGCGCAATATCTTCGGGGCGATTGGCGTCGGCGTCACCGCGCCTGAATGGCTGAACCATTCCTTCCGCGTCGAGACCGGGCTGCTCGCCGGGCTCAATCTTCCAGCAACGCGCATCTTCATTCTCGCCGTCGCGATTGTCGTGCTCGCGGGGCTCGGCCTCCTGATGGCGAAGACGCGCATCGGCCTGCTCGTGCGCGCCGTCAACCAGGATCGCTTCATGGCGGGGGCTTCGGGCATTAATGTGCGCCAGGTCGATCTCGCTGTGTTCTGTCTTGGCGCTGGCATCGCGGGCCTGGCCGGAGTCGTGCTGGCTCTGCTCGGACCGGTGACGCCGAATGTTGGTCAGACTTACATCATCCCGGCCTTCCTCGTCGTCATCCTCGGCGGTCTCGGCAGCCTCGTCGGCACCACCATCGCCTCGGTCATGGTCGGTCTGTTCTCGGCCCTCGTCCAGATCTTCGTCGACGTCAGCATGTCGCAGGTGCTCCTCCTTCTGTTCGTCATCGCCTTTATCCAGTTCCGGCCGCAGGGCGTTATCGCCGTCCGCTCGCGGGCGCTGGACTGAAGCTGCGCGCAAAGGGAGACAACCGATCATGTACGCTCGAATCCTGCGCTTCAGATGGACCATCGCGATCGTTGTGGTCATTATCGCCGCGCTCGCCCCCTGGCTCGTTTCCGCCTACACGCTGACGCTGCTCGGACGCTTTCTCGCAATGTCCATTCTGGCCATCGGCCTCGTGCTGCTGTGGGGCGAAGCGGGCATTTTGAGCCTCGGCCAGGGCGTCTTTTTCGGCCTTGGCGGCTATGTCATCGCCATGAATCTGAAGCAAGCGACGCTCGGCGAGGGCGAGATCCCTGATTTCATGACCTGGAGCGGTCTCGACGCGCTGCCGTGGTGGTGGACGATCTTCAGCCACCCTTTGCTGGCGATGCTTGGCGTCATTCTCGTCCCGGCCGCGGTCGGCGCGGTGTTTTCATGGCTCGTGTTTCGCCGGCGCGTCGGCGGCGTCTATTTCGCGCTGATCACCCAAGCCCTGGCGCTCTGCTTCGCGACGCTGCTCGTCAGCCAGCAGCAGTACACTGGCGGCTTCAATGGGCTCACCGATTTCAAGACCCTGTTTGGCTTCGATCTCGGCGCCATCGGGACGATCTACACGCTCTACTGGGTCACGGTGGCGTTTGTCGTCGCGGCCTTCGCGATCACCTATTGGCTGCTCGCGACGCGCTATGGCAAATTGCTGCGCGCGACGCGTGACGGCGAGAACCGTGTGCGCTTCCTCGGCTATGATCCGGCGCCCTATAAGGTCATCGCCTTCAGCATCGCGGCGGCGTTCGCGGGCATCGCCGGCGCGCTGTTTACGCTGCATGCTGGCGTCGTTTCGCCGGCCCTCGTCGGCGTCGTGCCCTCGATTGAAATGGTGATCTGGGTCGCCATCGGCGGCCGCAAGAGTCTGTGGGGGGCTATCGCCGGCACGCTGATCGTCAATTTCGCGCGCGACCAGATCAGCTCGGCGCTCCCGAGCCTATGGCTCTATGCGCTCGGCCTCGCTTTCGTTCTCGTCGTCACCTTCCTGCCGGATGGGCTCGCCGGCCTTGGAACAAATCTTGTGTCTCGCCTGACGAAGCGGTCAGACGACGCGCCAGCGGGCGCCGCGCCGATCGTGCGAGCGGAAGGATAATTCATGGCGCAAGCGCTCCACGAACAACTGACAGAGCCCAATCTTCTGCTTGCCGTTGACGGCGTCACCGTTGATTTCGACGGCTTCAAGGCTCTTAACGGCTTCAGCCTGACGATCGACAAGGGATCGCTGCGCGTCGTCATCGGCCCTAACGGCGCCGGTAAATCGACCCTCTGCGACACCATCATCGGCCGTGTGCGGGCGACCAGCGGGCGCGTCGTCTTCAAAGGCGAGGAGATCACCTACCTGCCGGAATTCGAGATCGTGCGGCGCGGCGTATGCCGCAAATTTCAAACGCCGGGCGTGCTGCCGACGCTGACCGTTCTCGACAATCTGATGATTGCCGGACAAAAAGACCGCAGTTGGCGTCGCTCCTTCGGCCTGCGTCAGGCGCCCGAGGAAAAGGAAAAGATCGAAAAAATTCTTGAGACCGTCGGCCTGACAGATCGAAGCCATATTCTGGCGGGGGAACTCGCCCATGGCGAAAAGCAATGGCTCGAAATCGGCATGGTGGTCGCCACCGACGCCGAGCTTCTGCTGCTCGACGAGCCGACGGCAGGCATGGGGCCGAAGGAAACCAGCAAGACGGCGGACCTCATCCGCGGCCTTGGCGGCCAGCATGCGGTGCTGGTGATCGACCATGACATGAGCTTTATCGAGCAACTGAACGGGAGGGTGACTGTGATGCACCAGGGCCAGTTCCTCAAGGAAGGCAGCGTCGCCGAGATCCGCAAGGATCCGGATGTCGCCGCCGTCTATCTTGGGAGGGCGGCAGATTGAGCGCCCTTCTCAAACTCGACAAGGTCTCGGTCGCCTATGGCCAGAGCCAGGTGCTTTGGGACATCGATCTTGAAATCGAAGAGGGCGGCGCCATCGCTCTCATCGGCCGCAACGGCGTCGGCAAAACGACGCTCCTGAAGACCATCATCGGCGCGATGCGCCTCAAGAGCGGCTCCATCTGGTTCAAGGGCAAGGACGTCTCAAGCTTCCAATCATTCGAACGGTCGCGGGCGGGGATCGGCTTCGTGCCGCAGGGCCGCCATGTCTTTCCGCATCTGACGGTCGAGGAAAATCTCGAGACGGGACTCTCGGCGCTGGCGGGACGCGGCCAGGCGGTCGGCGGCATCCCTGAGCATATCTACGAACTGTTTCCCAAGCTGAAACAGATCAAGGCGCGCAAGGCCGGCGTTCTCAGCGGCGGCGAGCAGCAGCAGCTCGCAATGGGCCGCGCGCTCTGCGGCCAGCCGAGCCTTCTCTTGCTCGACGAGCCGACAGAGGGCATTCAGCCGAATGTGGTGCAGCAGATCGAGGACGCGCTGCGGCGGGTGCGAACCGAGCTTAAGGTGACGATCGTCATCGTCGAGCAATATCTTGATTTTGCCTGGTCCTTCGCCGACAGCTACACCGTGATGCAGCGCGGCCGCTTGATCCGGCAAGGCAGCACGCGCGCCGAAAGCGCGGCGGACGTCGCCCATCTCGTCAATATCTGACAGGCGTCATTGCATCTAAAGCCGCGCGGCAAGAGTCTGTACGGCCATGACCGCAGCGGCGGCCCTGTTCTCGACGCCGAGCTTTCGGAAAATCTGTTCGAGATGCTTGTTCACGGTTCGCGGGCTGATGCTCAAAATGGCGCTGATGTCGCGGTTGGACTTTCCCGCCGCGAGCCACACCAGCACTTCGGCTTCGCGCGAGGTGAGCGTCATCGCCTCCTTAAGGCGCTGCGCGCCATCGCCAGCCTCGCTATCGGCTTCTTTCAGCCGGTAGAGGAATTCGTCGGGCCCGGTGCGGCTCAAGAACTGGCACTCGATGCGGCGCGAGCCGAATTGCAGCACCGCGCATTTTGACCCAAGGCCGATGTCTTGACGCAACAGGCTGAGGCGGCGCAAATTGCCGGCGTCGATCCAGCCGGCTTCGCCGATCTCGGCAGATAAAAGCCGCTCGGCCTGCGGCGTGCTCCACAACAATTCGCCGCTTTCGTTCAGCGCCATCAGGCAGCGGCCGGTGGCGTCGAGCGCGCTTCTCGCCCCATAAGCGATGCGAGCGTTGGCGAGATGAACCTTGATGCGCGCGACCAGCTCGCCGATGACGATCGGTTTCGTCACATAATCGACGCCGCCTGCGGCAAGTCCCTCGATCACATGCTCGGACTCGGTGAGGCCGGTCATGAAGATGATCGGAACATGCGAGAAATGCGGTTCCTGCTTGATCCGCCGACACAGCTGAAATCCGTCCATGCTTGGCATGCGGGCGTCAAGCAGGATAAGATCCGGCGTGATTTCAGCCAGCGAATTAAGCGCGCTCTGCCCGTCGATGGCGGCAAAGACCGTGAGGCCCTCGCGCTCCAGCGCCTCGGTCAGAAAAGCGAGCGTTTCTGGCGTGTCGTCAATGGTAAGAATTTTGTCGCGACGCTTTAACGATTCACCCATCGCGCGGCTCCGTTCTCAGGACGTCCATATATTTGTTGAAGTCAAATCGTTTCACCAAAGCGCGCAGAACCGCGATGTAGCTCGCGGCGTCCGGCTCCTCCGTCTCCCATTCCGACAGCTTGGTCTCAATGCCGCGCACATAGCCGATACGCCCGAGCTGCAGCAATTCCTCGCGGCGCGGCGCGAGGCCTGCAGGCGGCGCGGGCGGGGCCGAGGGCGGCGCGCTGGATTTTTCCGCGTCGCATATCCATTCAAGGGCGAATTTCCTCTGCAGAAGATCGAGCAGCTGCTGCACCTCGAGCGGCTTGGTGAGAAAGGCGTCATGCGCGCCTTCGGCGCGTCGCGCGCTTCGCATGTCGTGAACGTCGGCTGAGATAATGACAATCATCATATCCGGAAAGGCGCGGCGTAGCGCCTCGGCCGCGTTCCAGCCGTCGAGCGCCGGCATGGAGATGTCGAGAATGGCGACATCGGGGCGGGCGCTTGCGGCAAGCTCGAGCGCCGCCGCGCCGTCCTTGGCGGCGCTAAGATTGAATCCGAAGGGGCGCAGAATTCGGGTCAAGAAATCAATATGTCCGCCGTCATCGTCGGCGATCAGGATTTTGAGGCGCGGTCCGGCATAGCCGCGGATCTGCGCCGCGCGTGGCGACCGCTCGTCCGGCTGGGCGACTTCGGAGAGAAGGATGCGCAGCAGGAATTTGCTGCCCGCGTCCGGCGCGCTTTGGACCGTGATCTCGGCGCCCATCACCTGCGTCAGCAGCCGCACGATGGTGAGGCCAAGGCCGGTGCCCGGCAGCGCGCGCGCCTGAGGCATGCGACCGCGCTCGAATGGCTCGAAGATGGTTTCAAGGTCGTCGGCGCGAATGCCAAGGCCTGTGTCGCTGACTTCGATCTCGGCGACCTGACCGCGGTAACGGATCTTGAGCGCTGCGTGACCCGAGGGCGTATATTTGATGGCGTTCGAGAGCAGATTGATCAGGATCTGCCGCAGCCGCTTCGGGTCGGTATTGACGACGGAAGGCAGAGTTTCCGGCCGCTCATAGATAAAAGTCAGCCCTTGCGCTTCCGCCTGGGGCCGGAACATCTCGACGATCTGATCGAGAAATTCGGGCAGGCGCACCTTTTCCCACGAGAGACGCGTGACGCCGGTCTCGATGCGTGAGATGTCGAGCAGACCATCGAGAAGGCTCGCGAGATGCTCGGCGTTGCGCCGGATGATGCGCACGCCGTCGGCGTTGCTTTCGATCGGCGCGCCCTCCATCAGTTGAGCGTAGCCAAAGATCGAGTTCAGCGGCGTGCGGATCTCATGGCTGAGCCCGACGATGTAGCGGCTCTTGGCGAGATTGGCGGCCTCGGCCGATTCCTTGGCCTTTTGCATGGCGTGCTGCGTCGCCTTATGCGCCTCGATTTCCTGCGTCAAGGTGAGGGCTTGGCGTTCGGCTTCCTTTTCTGCGGCGCGGCGGCTGTCATGCGCAAGGACGAGAAACCATGAAGCGAGGCCAAGCAGGATGATGAGCGCCCAAAATACAATCCAGAGCGTCGTGCCGACGATCGGCCGCGCTGTGGGGGCGAGCGAACCATAAGCAACATAGATCTGCGCGAGGAGATAAGCGACGACAAGGGCGAAGACGACGAGGACGCCCAAAAAACGGCCTAGCCGCGTTCTGAAGAACGCGGCAATGCGGCGGGGCAGGACGACATTGATCGCCGCGGAGATTTGATCTTCGAGCCGCTTGCCAGGCTTGCACATATCATGGCATCGCGCCTCGAGCGTGCAGCAGAGCGAACAGATCGGAGCGCCATACGCTGGGCAGAAGGCCATGTCGGCGCGTTCGAAATCATTCTCGCATATCGAGCAGAGGAAGGCTCCGCGATGGGCGGGCAGATCGGCGTCCGTGCGCGCGATGGCGTATCTCCCACGCGTCGCAACGGCGATCAGCGGAGCCGCGGCGAAAGCGACGACGAGGCCGATGATTGCGCTGACCGGCCGCAGCTCCTCGCCGAAGGCGCCGAGAAAGACCAGAGTCGAGATAAAGATCGACAACGCCATGGCGCCCACGCCGACGGGGTTGACGTCATAAAGATGGGCGCGCTTGAATTCGACATGGGGCGGGCTGAGCCCCAGCGGCTTGTTGACGACAAGATCAGCCGTCAACGCGCCGATCCATCCGACCGCGAAATTGGCGTAGATCCCCAAAATGCTGTGAATGGCGCGGAAGACGCCGAGCTCCATCAACAGGAGGGCGAGCAACACATTGAATACGAGCCAGACGACGCGGCCCGGATGGCTGTGCGTGATCCTTGCAAAGAAATTTGACCATGCGATCGAGCCGGCGTAGGCGTTGGTGACATTGATCTTCGTCTGGCATACGGCGACGAAGACGCCCATCGCAATTAGCGCCGCGGCTGGGGAGTGGAAGACCTCGACGAACACGAGGCGATAGAGTTCCGCCGGCTCGGCGGCGCGTTCCGCCGGCACGCCATGGGCGAGTGCGGCATAGGCGAGGAAGGAGCCCGCGAGGAGTTTGAACGCGCCGATGACGACCCAGCCCGGGCCGGCGCCAAGCATGGCGCTCCACCAGCGCAGGGCGCCGATTTCCTTGCGCGCCGGCAGGAAGCGGAGATAATCGACCTGCTCGCCGATCTGGGGCAGTAAAGAGAGCAACGTTGCAACGGCGCCGGCGAACAGCAAGGGGCTGATTGAGCCGTCCGGCGAGCCGCTTTCGCCGGAAAAAGCGCTCCACTCCTGTAGCTTGTCCGACTGACTGAGGGCGAAATAGAGCAGCGGAACGAATTGAAGAATGAGCCAGATCGGCTGCGTCGCCAGCTGCATGCGGCTGATGCGGCGTATGCCATAAGCGGCGATGGGGATGACGATCAGCGCGCTGATGAGATGGGCGATCGGCAAGGGAATGCGAAACGCCATGTTGAGGGCGAAGGACATGATGCTCGCCTCGATGGCGAACAGAATGAAGGTAAAAGAGGCATAGATCAGCGAGGTCAACGTCGAGCCGAGATAGCCAAAGCCCGCGCCGCGCGTCAGCAGGTCGATGTCGACGCCATAGCGGACGGCATAGTAGGCGATCGGCGCGCCGCAAAGAAACATCAATATGCCTGCGGCGACGATGGCGGCGACCGCGTTGGAAAACCCATAAGCGAGAGTGATCGACCCGCCGATCGCCTCGCAGGCGAGGAAGGACACGCCGCCGATCGCCGTGTTGGCGACGCCGAATGCGCTGCGCCGCGCGCGCGTCGCGGTGAAGCGCAGCGCGTAGTCCTCAAGGGTCTCATCGGCGACCCATTGATTGTAACGCCGCTTCTGCGCGCCAATGCTCTGCGTCGCGCTCCCCGGGATCAATTCATGGCCACCTTTCGTATTGTGTGGCGGCGTACGTCGCGAGCCTGGTCTGACGACTGACTCCGGCGCAGCGACGAGCCCTAGCTAAGTAAGCAATTTGGGGGCCAAAACGGCGCGCGTAGGCACATGAAGAGAAAACAATAAGGGCGCGACGCGGCGAGCTTGTCTTGTCGTTTGTTGTATAAATGTAACTCGTTATTGAAAAGAAGAGCCGAGGGAATATTCTTTACGGCTGTGGCGAAATATCTTCATACGCACTTCCACGTATTCTTGGAAATCTCAGGTTCATCTAGGCTCACAATCAAGAAGAGTTCCCTGCAAAGAAGTGGCTTCGCCCGATCCGCGCTTGGACGAATGGGAGTTTAGACAATGAAAGACCGTTCAGTATCGGGTAGGACGCGGGGCCCGAACGCATCCAAGGCAGGCGCTCTCGCGCTTTGCATCGCTCTCGGGTTCGGCGCCATAGATCTCAAGAAAGCGGAGGCGGGAGAAACCATCGATCTTGGCGACGGCAGATCGTTCACGATCGGCGCTGGCCTCAGGACGAGCGTCGGCTCGGTTTCGTCTTTTGCGCCTGGCGGCTACGGCAACGGAACCACGGCGCAATATAACCTCGACAGCTTCCGGATTTACACCGGCGCGACGCTGAATGAATATATCAAGGCAACATTCAATACAGAACGCTCCTATGGCAACGGGCCGATCGGAGTGCTCGACGCCTATGTGCAATTCGAGCCGATGAACGAAGTCAATGTCTGGGTCGGTCAGATGCTGCCGCCAAGCGATCGCGCCAATCTCGACGGCCCCTATTATCTGAGCGAGTGGTATTACCCCGGCGTCGTATCGCAATATCCCTCGCGCTTCTATGGGCGCGACCTCGGCGGCACGGTGTGGGGCAAGCTGTTCGACAAAAAGCTAGTCTATTCCGTTGGCATCTTCGCGGGCCACAATCTTGCAACCTACAATGGCGTGCCGGGGCCTGGCGTCGATCCCACGACCTTCGGCTTCTTTGGTCCGTCAAATCAGGCGCATAATCCGCTTTTCGCCGGTCGCGTCGTGTATAATTTCTGGGACCCGGAACCGGACCCCGCCTATTACGAAGCCAGCACCTACTACGGCAAGGTCGACGTCCTCTCGATTGGCGTCGCCGGCATGTTTCAGCAGGATGGGGTCGGCACCAGCTTCAACTCCGCAAATTATGGAGCCTGGAACGTCGACGGCCTGATGGAGAAGAAGCTCGGCGACTATGGCGTGATTACGCTGGAAGGCGCCTATTACAATTACAACACGGGCGGCATCGTGGACGTCCCGGCGAACTACAATAACGCCGGCCTCACCGCGAACATCGGCGGCGTAACGCAGGGCAACGGCTATCTCGCGAGCGCCGCCTACCTTATTCCCTATACGGTCGGCTATGGGATCGTGCAGGGACAGTTTCAGCCATACGCCCGCTACCAGCACTTCGACGCCACCGTTCTCGAGACATGGCAGTCGCAGATCGATTTCGGCGTCAACTATGTGATCAAGCCGCATGATCTGGTCGTCACGCTGGATTGCGCGCTGAATTCGGCGAGCAACACGCATAGCGGCACGCGGGTGACGCTCGGCCTGCAGGTGCAGCTCTAAGCGGCGCGTCAGGCCGAACCTCGGCGACGCACCGACCGGATTTCCGGGCGGGACGTCGTCTAGTCGCCTACGGAGCGGCAAGCGAGCTGAACCGGCAGGTTAAGCGCGCGGCGCACGTCGAATGCGGAGCTTCGGTCGGAGACGCCGCGAGAGCGGATCGCTCATCGCCTGCCGGCTCGCTTCAATGTGAAGATGTCGGCGAGAGGCGCGCCATCGGAGTCTCGCGTGATCTGGCTCCAATGGGCCAGCGTTCCCTCGCTTTGGCGGACGGAGGATAGCGTGACGACAATTCTGTCGCCCGGCTCGATATTGCCACGATAGACGATGTCGCGCGCCTGCGTTGTAAGGCCGCGTTCGGGCGTCAGCAGCTCCCATTCCAATCTGTCGACAAAGGACTGGAACGAGGTGAAGTAGAGCAAATCGGCGCCGTTGAAGTCCTGCGACGGGCAGGGGTTGATGAGCAGACGGCCGATCTCCCGCGCGTCCGAGCGGGAGAAGCCGAAATGCTGCTCGAACGCGCCGGCGCGAATGCGCGCGGCGGTCGCAGCCGCCTTGAACGATGGCTCCGCAGTCTCCGGCGGCGGAAAGCAATCGAGTGCGGTGCGCATGATCGAGCGATTGCGCCCAGCGACGCGGCGCTTCACGAAGACCGACACGAGTTCGACGACGCCCGCGGATCGTCCGCGTCGGCTGAGGCGATGCACGCTGGCGAATTGCGTGCCGGAGATCCGCGTGATCGCAGACTCGATGACGAGTTCGTCGTGCTCCGCGAAGGAGGCGAGCGAAGCTTCGCGGATCGATACGGCGGCGAAGGCGGCATAGACCCGCGCGCCGCTCTCGTCCCGGAAATCGGGGAGTTCGCGCCCCGCCATTTTGGCGAGCAGCATCCAGTGCCGGTGGCCAAGCTCTTTCAGGAGCCAGGTCTCGGACAGGCCGCCAAGGCTGAGATGGGGCATGCCGAGGCGAACCACGTCGCGCGATACGAACGCCTGCCGCGAAGGAAAGGCGAGGGACGAAACAGCCATGTTCACGAGAGACTCTCCGCAGTTTCGGCCGAGTCCGCCGCGCCAGCGAAATGTTCCTCGATACGGTCGGCAAGGAACGAGGCGTCACGCGCGACGCTGCTGAACCGTCCGGATCCCCAGGTGTGGAGCCAGGGCAGGCCAAGGAAATAGACCCCCGTCTTGCGCGTGACGCCGCGGCGATGTTGCGGATGGCCGCCGCCGTTGAAAACAGGCGCGTCGAGCCAGCGAAAATCCGGCTGGAAGCCGATGCACCAGATGATCGTTGTAACGCCGGCCTCTTCGAGGCTCAGCGACAGCGGGTCTTCCCGCGGCGCCCACGCCGGGACGTAGACGGACGGCGGCGGCGCTTCTATGCCGTTCTCGTCGATATATTTGTCGATCGAGGCGTTGATGCCGTTGTAGATTTTGTCGGCATCGTCCAGCGCCGTCGTCAGAGTCGGTTTGAAGGTCAGCGCGTCGCCGTCGATGTCGTCCAGCGCGCCATAAAGCTGCATGCCTTCCAGCGCGAACCGGCGCAGATCGATGTCGCGTCCGCCATCCCGCCCGGTGACATAATGGTTGGTGTTGTCGCGAACGCCTTCACGCAGCGGATGACGGTCGACGGGCATGTCATAGTAGCCCATATCGGCAAGCCAGGTCACGACGTCGCGGCCGCGATAGAAACGGGCGCAGCGCGGCGCGGCGCCGACGGCAAGATGAACCTTGCGGCCGGCCAGATGCAAATCCTCGGCAATTTGGGCGCCCGACTGGCCGGAACCGACCACGAGCACTGCGCCCTCCGGAAGCGAAGCCGCGTTGCGGTACTGTTCGGAATGAATTTGATGAATCTCCTTCGGCAGCCGCTCGGCCATACGCGGCACGATCGGCAAATGATAGCCGCCCGAAGCGACGACGATCTGTCCGGCGGTGTAGCTTCCTGCGCTGGTCTCGACAGAAAATCCGCCTTCTGGCCGAACGGCGACGCGGCGAACCGCAACGCCCTCGCGCAGCGGCGGATCAACCACTTTAAGGAATCCCTCAAGGTAGGCGATGATCTCGTCCTTCTTCATGAAGCCGTCTGGGTCCGATCCTTTGTAAGGATGGCCCGGCAACTGACATTGCCAGTTCGGCGTGACCAGGCAGAAATTGTCCCAGCGTTGCGAGCTCCAGACATGCATCGCTGTGTTCTTCTCGAAAACAAGATGCTCGACGCCGCGGCGCTTGAGCTCATAGCTGATCGAGAGGCCGGCTTGTCCGCCGCCAACGACAGCGACCGGAATATGGGGGATCGTGGCTGAATTTGTCATGGCGTTTGATCTCTTCGTTCATTCTTCGAAGGCGTCGACTGTGACGCACGGGTCGGGGATTTCGGCAAAGCGCCGGGATTTGGCCTCGATGTTGGCGAGCTGTCCCAGCGCCAGCGAGCAGGGGCGCCCGTAGCGCGCCTCGACGCGCGCGCTGGCTGTGGTCAGCGCCGCGCGGCTGAGGGCGACAAACTGGTCGAGCGTGTAGCTGGCGCCCGGCGTCAGATAGTCCTTGACCACGAGCGACGGCGAATAACAGCTCTCCGGCGAGCCGTCGGGCCAGCGGATCAGAAAGCGCATCTCAGGCATCGACGGTTTCCTTCAGGCTTTCGTAGCTGGCAAGATGCGCTTGCGCCGTCCCGTCCCAATCATGCCGCGCGGCCGTAGCGAATCCATTTTCTATGAGTTGAGCGCGAAGCTGCGGGCGCAACGCCGCCGTCATGGCGCGCGCGATCGAGTCAACATCAAGCGGATCGCACCAGGCCGCCTCGTCAGGCCCGAGATATTCTGTGAAGGGCGCGATCTTGGAGACGATGACCGGAACGCCACACGCCATGGCTTCCAGCACCACTAGGCCGAAGCCCTCTTTGAGGGAGGCAAAGACCAACCCATCCGCCAGCCTGTAGAGCACCGGCATGACGGCCTGCGCCAGCGGCCCCGTGCGGATGACCGCGCCAGGCGGCAGGCGAAGCTCCGTCAGCGCGTCGGAAAATTGCCGCTGATAGGCGTCATGGTCGAGCAGTGAGGCGCCGCCGGCGATGACGAGCTGCGCCGAAGGCAGCTGCTTACGGATACGGGCGAAGGCCGCAAGGATGCGCAGCGAATTCTTGCGCGCCTCGACGCCGCCGATGGAGAGAAAAACCGGGCCTGGGTGGAGGCCGAGGGTTTCGCGCAGCGCGGAGTCACTGCCGTCTCGCGCTGACGAGAAGCAGCGCCTGTCGACGCCATTGCCGACGATCGCCGCCTCAACGCCGAACTCACGAGCAAGCGCGTCGCGCCAGGCGCGGCTGACGACGAGATGGCGCCCTGCTTGTGTGATGGAGCGCTTCTGCAGGGCGCGCAATCTCGGATCGGCGAAATCGTCAATGTGGTGAACAGTCCGGATGAAATCGCAGATCAGTCCGCGCTGCTTCAGCGTTGCGAGCGCATTGCCGGAAATTCCGTCTTGGGCATGGTAGACGTCGAAGCGGCGATGCGCGGGCGACTCGAAATGGCGGACATAATCGGCGATGCGGCGTTCGACCAACTCGGTCATTGCGGGGCCGGAAGGCGTCGCCGGAACCAGAACCGTGTCGCACAGCGTCTTGCGGAAGAAGCCCGCGCCCGCCGCGTCCGGCGCGTGGACGATCGCCTCATGGCCGAGGTGCGTCAGCGCGTCGCCCAGCGCCAGCGCATGGACGACGCCGCCGCGCGGATTGGTCGAATGGGCGAGAATGGCGATCCTCATGCAACCCTCCGTGGTCCGCAGCCAAGGAGCGGCCGGCTCGAATGGTCGAAGATCGTCTCGCACGAAACGCCGTCGGTAATGGCGACGCGCCCGCCTGCCGCCACTTCCCCGATCTCGGCGGCGGCGATGCCGCGCGCCGAAAAGCGCGCATTGATTGCGGGGGCATCTGCGGGGGCCGCAGCGATGAGATAGCCAAAGCTCGGAAAGCTCGTCAGCCATCGCTCGAGCGGAATGCCGGCGGGTCTTGGCGCGGCGGCGACGTCGATCGTGATGGAGACGCCGGAGCATTCCGCCAGCATGGCGGCCGTGCCGACGAGCCCGGCCTGGCTGATGTCCTTGGCGGCGCGCGACAAACCAGCCTCGGCGATCTGGGGCAACAGCTCAAGATCGCCGCGCAGCCGCTCGGCGGGTGCGCTGGTCGCCGCGTCCCAATTGGGGAAGGGATCACGGTAGCGCCCGCGCAAGTCGATCGCGGCGATGAGGCGGTCTCCGGGCCGGGCGTCGAAGCTGGTCAGCAGGCGTTTGGCGCGGCCGAGCGCTGCTACGGACAACTGGCCGTGGCCGGCGCGAAGGTTGGTGTGACCGCCGACCAGCGGCGCGCCGAACTGGTCGGAAGCGGCGCGAAGGCCGGCGAGAAGAGGATCGGCGCCGGCCTCGCCCTCAGCCCAGAGCGCGTCGACCAGCGCAATCGGGCGCCCGCCCATCGCTGCAATGTCGGAGAGATTGACCATCACGCCGCACCAGCCGGCGAACCAGGGGTCGGCGGCGACGAATTCATTGATAAAGCCTTCGATGGCGAACAGCAGCCAGCCATCGCCGTCGGGAATTGCCGCGCAATCATCGCCGGTCGGGACGGGCAGGGCGCCGGAGAGACCGAGCCGCGCCGTCGCAAGCCCGATGTCGGTCTTGGCCGCGAGGCCCGGCGCGGCGTGAAGCGCGCATGCGAGAGCGAAAAGATCGATGCTCATGCCGCCCTCCGCAGCGCGATAAAACCCTGTTCGGGCGCGCCGAGTGGCGGATAGAAGGAAAGATCCGCCTCCATCAGATGATGCGCCCGGCCGTGCAGCTCGATTTCATCGAGCGTCCGCCAATGCATTCTCCGGAACAGGAGCGCGTTCTGGCTTTGCACCT
This sequence comes from Methylocella silvestris, assembly GCF_002891535.1. Classification (GTDB taxonomy): domain Bacteria; phylum Pseudomonadota; class Alphaproteobacteria; order Rhizobiales; family Beijerinckiaceae; genus Methylocapsa; species Methylocapsa silvestris_A. The sequence goes on from NZ_PDZR01000022.1 coordinate 59,565, forward strand.
GGGCGATGAAGCGCGTCGCGCCGCGTCCGTGCGCCGAGGCGACGGCGAGCTTGATCAAGGCGGCGCCGAGCGCGCCGACTTTGCGATAGTCGGCGGCCACCGCAAGGCGCGAGCCCTGCCAGAGGCCGGGCGCCGTCTCATGGATGCGCACGACGCCGACCACGGCGTCAGCGGCGACGCCAAGCATCGAAAGCGCGACGATCGGCGTTGCGACATCGTCGATGGCGTCGCGATCGTCGCCTGAAAAAATCTGCTGTTCGTCGCAGAACACGGCGCGCCGCAGCGCGCCTGCGCCGCGACGCTCCCACGCCTCAGTGGCGTATTTGATCTGGAACGCGGTCGCCGCAAAGTTCTTGAAAGGCTCGAAGATCATGCCCGGCCTCCCGCATCGACGCGGCGCTCGAAAGCGGAGAGCGCGGAGCAGGCGCCGCATTTGGCGCATCCCGCCTTGACGTCCGAGGAGGCCAGGCCGCCCTCTTTCAGCATCAAGGCGAGGGGCGCCAGAAGTTCGTCCATGAAAGCGGCGGAAGGGGTCGGGTGGTTTTCGAGCGGCGTGCCGGAAATGGGCGTGAAGGGCACGACGAAGGGATAGACGCCGATATCGATCAGGCGCCGGCAGATATCGAGGATGTCTTCGCGCGCGTCGCCGAGGCCGGCGAGAATATAGGTCGAGACCTGTCCGCGCCCGAACACCGGGACGGCGGCCCGGAAGGCGGAAAAATAGCGCTCTACGGGAACCTGAGCTTTGCCCGGCATGATGCGCGCGCGCACCTCTTCGGTGACCGCCTCAAGATGCATGCCGAGCGCATCGGCGCCGGCGTCGCGCAAGCGGCCAAACCAGGCGTCGTCGTCCGGCGGCTCGCACTGGACCTGGATCGGCAAATGAACGGCGGCCTTCACGGCGGCGGCGCTCTCGGCAAGGATCGCGGCGCCGCGATCCTTGCCGGGCGGCGTGCCGGTGGTCATCACCATATGCTTGACGCCGTCGAGTTCGACCGCCGCTTTCGCCACTTCGGCGAGCTGCGCCGGGGTTTTACGCTCGATCGTGCGGCCGGCGGCAAGCGACTCGCCGATAGCGCAGAACTGGCACGTCTTGGCGCGGCTTTTGTAGCGCACGCAGCTCTGCAGCACCGTTGTCGCCAGCACGTCGCGCCCGTGCAGCGTGGCGATCTTCGAATAGGGAACGCCGTCCGCCGTCGTCAGCCCATAGAATTTGGGCTGCGCTGGGAAGGAGACGACGCCCAGCGGAAGGCCGTCGCGCAGGATGCGGCTGCGGCCAAAGGCATCGGGCTTTTCGACGAGATAGGGGCTACCCGAGGCGGGCGCGGTATGGACCGGCGCCATGATCGTCAGGCCGTCGATTGTCAGCGCCTTGTGATCAGATGGGCCAGCGCCGCCGCGCCGCCCGCTTGCGCCGGCGTCCGGATCGACAAGCCGCACCCCGAGGGACTGCAGCTCATTGATCAAGCGTTCCGTCTTCAAGGACTCCAATTCGATGGGATGCTGCAAGGGTTTCATCGGAAAAACTCTCCGCCGGAAAAGAGGCAAAGGGAGAAGCGGCGCGCAGCGGCGCCGCCTCGCGGTTGTCGAGATTGAGGCTGAGCAATTCGGGCCGCGCGTAATGGCCGACGCTGTCCATCATCCGCTTGCGTTTGGTGATGAGGCTCATGTCGAGATCGGCGATCAGAATGCCCTCGCCTGAGGTCAGCGGCGGGACCACATGATTGCCTTCCGGCGAGATGATCGCCGTCATGCAACCGCCGCTGAGCGCCTTGCGCAGCCGCTCATCGGGGCAGATGCGCGCGATCTGCTCCTCTCTCAGCCAGCCCGTGGAGTTGACGACGAAGCAGCCGGATTCCAGCGCATGATGGCGGATCGTCACCTCGATCTGATCGGCGAAGATCGGGCCGACCAGCGAGCCCGGAAACTGGGCAATGTGGATTTCCTCGTGCTGCGCCATCAGAGCGTAGCGGGCGAGCGGGTTGTAGTGTTCCCAGCAGGCCAGCGCGCCGACGCGGCCCACGGCCGTGTCGACCACCTTGAGGCCCGACCCGTCGCCCTGGCCCCAGATCATCCGCTCATGGTAGGTTGGGGTGATCTTGCGGCGTTTGAGTTTGAGCGCGCCGTCGGCGTCGAACACGAGCTGCGTGTTGTAGAGCGAGCCATGGTCGCGCTCGTTGACGCCGAGGACGACGACGAGGCTGAATTTTCGAGCCGCCGCGGCGACCGCCTCCGTCGCCGGGCCGGGCGCAACAACCGCGTTTTCATAAAGGCGCAGGTGCTCCGCGCCGGTCAGGACCGGCGGGTGCACGAAGGAGAAATAAGGGTACCAGGGCGCGAAAGTCTCGGGGAACACCACGAGTTCCGCGCCTTTCCCGGCGGCCTCGGCGATGGAGGCGAGAACGCGCTCCATCGTCCCGGCGAGGCTGTCGAGATCGGGAGCGATCTGCACCGCCGCCGCGCGAACGCGTCTTGTCTCAGCCATCACGGCCTCCCTTTAAAAGCGGCGCGGCCAAGGTCAGAGCGTCCAGGTTTCGAGGATGAAGGCGTTGTCCCGGCGATGCAGGAGAACGAGATCAAGCACGTCGAGCGGGCTGATCGGGATGACGCCGGGGATCAGCGCGCCCTCGCCATGGCCGTAGAGCGCCTGCAGCGCGAAGCGGCAGGCATAGACCTTGCCGCCGTCGGCGATGATCTTCTCGATGCGATTGTTGAAGTTGAGATGGCCCGGAAACGCCTCGTCGCCGAGTTTTGGAAAGCCGCGCTGGAGGGCGAGCGTCACGCCCGGCCCATAGAGCAGCACGGAGGTCTCAAAACCCTTCTGGATGAGCCGCGAGGTCTGCAGCAGATTGACGAAGCCGATCGAGCCTTCGAAGGCGACGGTATGGAAGGTGACGAGGGCCTTTTCGCCGGGCTGGGCTTTGACGTCCTCGAATTTCTTTTCCTCGTAGTCGACGAGAAAGTCTCCCTTTTGATTGGCTGGCTTGACGACGGCGGGCATGATGCACTCCTTGGTTTGAATGTCCGCGCTATGGGCTTTTGCAGGGCCCCGGCGCGGCGGCTTTGAATGCTCGTTGGAGGCGAGCGCAGGCCAATAATGTCGCAATCAATATGCCAATTGATCGTTTTTTATTGGCACGTATAAAAACAGTCAAAATGCATGCAATAATACATTCAATATGGCCTTACGCCTGCTAGTCGTTTGAGCGGGATCAACTGATTTTGCGGCATTGCGCTCAAATCGGCGGCACCTCCTTCTCTCTCGAAAACCCGCTAGCCAAGCCTGCTCGTAAAATTAGTCCTTGCCCGCGCGCCAAACCGGATGCAACAATGTGCAGTCAATTTATGCGCGTCGACTCGCCCGAGGCTTAATCCATGCCTGACTGGACCCCCGATCTCACCCGCAGCGACAAGCCGCGTTATCTCGCCATTGCCGATCTGATCGCCGAGGACCTGCGCAGCGGTCAGCTCTCGATTGGCGATCGTCTGCCGCCGCAGCGCCAGCTCGCCGCCCGGCTCGGGGTCGACTTCACCACCGTCGCGCGCGGCTATGTCGAGGCGCAAAAGCGCGGCCTCGTTGAATCGCGCGTCGGCCGAGGCACCTTCGTCTGCGCGCCGCCGCGTCAAGCGCCGCCGCCTCCAAGGCCTGCGCGCAGCGACTTCGTCGATCTGTCGATGAATTTGCCCCCCGAGCCGGACGATCCGGCCCTGATTGCGCGGATGCAGGAGGGGGTGGCTGAGGTTAGCCGCGATCTCGTTTCGTTGCTCCGCTATCAGGCCTTCGGCGGCTCTCCGGCGGACAAGGACGCCGCCTCCGCCTGGCTCGGCCGGCGCTCGCTGGTTCCCTCGCAGGATCGTCTGTTCGTGACGCCGGGCGCGCATCCGGCCCTGCTTGGAATCTTCAGCATTCTGGCGGCCCCCGGCGAGGTCGTGCTGTGCGAGGCGTTGACCTATCCGGGCATGCGCGCCATCGCCGCGCAGCTTCGCCTCAAGCTGGTCGGCCTGCCGATGGACGCGGACGGCGTCGACCCCGACGCCTTCAAATCAGCCTGCGAGACGCTGAAGCCGAAGGCGATCTATCTCAATCCGACGCTGCACAATCCGACGACGCTCACCGTCCCCGCGACGCGGCGTGTCGCGATTGCCGCGGTTGCGCGGCGCTACAATGTCCCGATTGTCGAGGACGACGCTTATGGCTTCATCCCGGCGCAAGGCCAGCCGCCGTTTGCGGCCATTGCGCCCGACCTCACCTGGCATGTGGCGGGCCTTGCCAAATGCATCGGCGCAGGCCTGCGCGCCGCCTATGTCGTCGCGCCTGACGCCCGTTCCGGCTGGCCTTTCGCCGCCGCCATGCGGGCGGCCAACGTCATGGCCTCGCCGCTGACGACGGCCATCGCCACGCGCTGGATCGAGGACGGCTCCGCCGACACCATCTTGCGTTTCATCCGCACCGAGACCGCGGCGCGCCAAGAACTCGCCGCCGACATCCTGCCCAAGGGCAGCTTTCGCGCCGATCGCCTCAGCTTCAATCTCTGGATGGAGCTGCCAAAGCCCTGGACCCGCTCCGCCTTCATCGGCCACATGGGATCGGCCCGGATCGGCGTCGTCGCCAGCGACGCGTTCACTGTCGGCGGCGATCCGATCGAGGCGATCCGTATCTGCATCGGCGGTCCGACCGGACGCGAAGAGATCCGCTCAGCGCTGGAATATATCGCTCATGCGCTGACGCAATCGCCGGCGCATGCGCTGCAATTTCTGTGAGGCGCCTGGTCGCGCCATCGCATCCGTTGGCGCGCTTGACGCTGGAGAAGCGCGGGGTCGGTCGCGCGCCCCACGCTTGTCCTCGGCGCTGCGGAAACGACGCAGGGCCATGAGCTTCGATCCTTCGAAAGTTCTCCTCGGTTAGCTGCTTCGTTTCTCGCTATCCGTTTCGAGGGCCGCACTCCAAAACCGGGTCAACTCCAGGTCCATATCGATTGTCCGAACGCGCAAAAATACGCGCAAAGCATGAGCCCCTCTTGCTGGAACGATGAATCACAAAGGCGCCGGCGGGAATCCTTATGGGTCAAGATTTCTGCAATTCCATTGGAAAACTTATTCGCCATATCGATCAGCGTATAAAATACTTTCATTTTGATGCGACGTTCGTGGCCTGCCCGCGTCTGCTATGGTCCCTTTCGCAGATTTAAGACCCGCTTTCGGCATTTGATCCCGAGTCGAGAAGATTGAGCCGGACGGGATCGGCGCCGCAGACAAGGCGAGGCTTTTACCGGGAGGAACAGAATGGTCGCGAAAACTCACGAGCAGTGGCTTGCGAATCCACCGCTCGCAAGCGGCGAGTGGATTGATAGTCGGATTTACTCGGATCAGGGCATTTTCGAAGAAGAGCTTGATAAGATCTTCAAGCACACTTGGATTCCCGTCTGTCACGAGTCAGAGCTGGCCAAGCCGTACGATTTTCGGACGACTTCAATCGCGCGTGAACCCATCATCGTGACGCGCGGCCCCGACAATGTCGTTCGAGCTTTCTTGAACGTATGCCCGCACAGGGGAATGCTGATTGAGCGCCGGCCCTCTGGCAGCTTCATGGAAGCTCAGCCGTCCGGCAACCCCAAGCGCATGACATGCATGTTCCATGCGTGGCAATTCGATATGAAGGGCAACTGCGTCTATATCAGCCGCGAAAAAGAGGGCTTCCAGGACCGGCTGACGAAAGAAGATGTTGGCCTTCGTCGCCTCCGCTGTGAAGTGAAATTCGGGGGATTCGTCTGGGTGAACCTCGACGACAATCCCGTCGCGTCCCTTGAGGATTGGGCCGCCGACGCGTTTGGCGCCTTGCGCAAGACGTTAGACGCAGAGCCTCTGGAGGTTTTCCACTACCACAAGGCGATCGTCAGTACGAACTACAAGCTGTGGCATGACACTAATTGTGAATTCTATCACGATTTCATGCATTACCACAATCGCGTAACCGGCTTTAACGACGCCTATTTCGCGCGCAAAAATGAGGCGTTCAATCACGGCCACATCCAGGTCGGAACGTTTGAGGTGAATTACGACCAGTATGAAGGCTTCGAGAGCCGTGCAGGCCTGTCATTCCCGCATCTGCCGCCAAACCAGTGGTATATGGTCGATTTGTTCCCGGGCATGAATTTCAATCTTCGCGGTTCTGCGTTGCGCTGCGATATCGTCACGCCTATTGGGCCCAACAAGGTCATGATCGAGTTCCGAGGTCTCGGCCTGAAAAAGGATACGCCCGAAGAGAGAGAGACGCGCATCAACCACCATAATTCTATATGGGGCCCCTTCGGACGCAATCTCCACGAGGATCTCATTGGAGTGACGGGGCAGGGCTCGACAACGCTGCCTGGCAGCGAATCCCGCCGCGTGCTTCACGGACGCCACGAAAACCAGACGATCCATGACGAAAACGGCATGCGTCATTATTACGAAGAGTGGAGCCGCTGGATGAACCGCATGGCGAGCGATCCATCAAAGCCCTTCACGGCGGAACGCCACGTCGAGGTTGCGGCTGCGGAATAATCCGCCATCCGCAGCATCATGCGAGCGAAAGTCGTTCGGCCTCCGAGGAGGCCGAACACATGAACACTGAAAAGACAATTGAGGCGCTGTCCTACCTCTCGGCGCCCCGGGGAGGAATATCAATGGCCCAGAATGGCGCCGACATGGCCGCAAAGGTGCGGGACACCATCTATCGCGCGACGATAATGCTTGACGATCAGCGGTGGGACGATTGGCTTAATCTTTGCCATGACGATTTCCACTACGCAATCAAATCATTCAGCCCGGAAATCAACAAGGACATGACTTATCTTCAAGGCAAGCGCAAAGACATCGCCAACCTCATTCGCTTGTTGCCAAAGCACAATACGGATCACTCCCCGCTTCGGCGCCATACATCGGTCTACACCGTAGATCTGGCAGATGACGGACGCAGCGCGACGGCGGTGAGTTCTTTCGTGGTCTACCAGAATCTTCTGGACGGAATCAATTCGCACATCGACTCTGGCGAGAGCCGGCTGTTCCTTGTGGGAAAATATTACGACACCTTCTCCGTGGAGGATGATGGCCCGAAATTCTTGAAGCGCGAGGTTCGCATTGACGAGCGTCGCCTTGACAAGGGCTCCCACTGGCCGATCTGACGTGCCGCAAAAGGCGCCGCAACCGGGACCAGAAGGCTGATCTGGGTCTTGCCCCTTGCGCGAGCTTGCCCAGGCGATTTGTTAGGAATGAAAGATCGATAGCATGACATGGAAATATGTCTGTAGCGCCACGGACGTCCCGAAAAACACACTGAAGCAATTTGACGCCGACGGGATCATGCTCGTTGTCGCAAATTATGGCGGACGATTTCGCGCCTTTCCTCCGGTCTGCCCGCATATGGAAGAGCCGCTCGAGGAATCAGGGATCATCGCGAATTGCGTCCTGACCTGTAGTAAACACCTCTGGTCATGGGATCTCGGCACGCTTTCGATGTTAGGCGAAACCGAAAAACCTCTGAAGACCTACGATGTAAAAGAAGAGGAAGGAAAGCTTTTCGCCCTGATCGACAAGGAACTTGTTTATGAGTTCGAAAATTCAGATGGCGACGATGACGATTTCTTCAAATAGAGGCTTTCGAAACCGGCCCATTGCAAACGACGCGATCAAGTTTGGTTCGAAAAAATGAAAATCACCGTCGAAACAAAGTTGGAAAGCTTTCAGTTTCCTGGCTTTCCGGAGGAAACGGTCCTGACGGCAGGTTTGGCCGCTGGCTATAGCCTGCCTTATGAATGCGCGACAGGAACTTGCGGAACTTGTCACGCGAGGGTCATGGACGGACCAATTGACGCCGGCTGGACTGATGCGCCGGGCTACGCAAAACTGAATCGCGAAAAGGGCGACATACTGATGTGCCAGGCGCGGCCGCTTGGCGATTGCTCGCTTCGGGTGCGGTCCAATACGGCCCAACCGAAGGAGCTGACGCCTGCGGCAATCAAACGAATAGGGCGCATTGAGAACACGCGCAGACTTACGGGCGACGTCATTCATTTTGAAGTCGCGTTGCCGAGCCCGATGAGTTTCGACGCCGGACAGTTTGTAACCTGCCAAGTCGCCAGTTTGGCTGGCCGACGGGCGTATTCGATGGTCAATTTCGGGAAGAACCTCGAGCGCCTTCACTTCGTGGTTAAGCGCAAGCCAACCGGCAAATTCTCCGACTGGCTCTTTGAGAATCATGTTGACGGCGCGGAAATCGAGATTGTGGGTCCGCTAGGCCGCGCGACATTCAGACCCGGGGAGGAGCGGGACGTCATATGCATCGCGGGGGGATCTGGCATTGCCGGTATGATGTCGATATTGGAGCATGCGTCGCAAATGCATTACTTCCACAGGCACCGCGGGCGCGTCTTTTTCGGAGTCCGCACGCTGGCCGACGCGTTTTACCTTGAGGACTTTGCCAAACACATTGCTTCGGCAAACGGCGGCCTTGAAGTGACTGTGGCAACGTCTCATGAGCAAGTCGCTACGCCTCTGCATCCGCAGTTTTCATCAATAGGGATCGCAAGCGGCATGGTTCATGAGGTCGCCGCCGCAAGCATGACCGACCAATGGAACAATGCGATCGGCTTTGTTGCCGGTCCTCAACCAATGGTCGACGCCACGCTCCGCGTTCTTATCGCGGAGGCCGGCCTGAGGACGGACAGTATCCGCTTTGATAAATTCTCGTAACGGCTTCGGTCCATGAAAGACGCATGGCGCTCGCTTGCTCATCAATCTGATTAGCGCCTACAGGACGGCATTTGCAGTCCGCAAGATCGCAATTCTCAAATTGGGCTCGCCGAGTGGGCGCTTGCCCAAGCAACATGGCGAATCGAGACAACGCCACACAAGGAAAATGATCTGATGTCGCAAACTACCCCAATCGTGGACATGCGGAGTCGCCCAGCCTTCTTGCATCCATTCTTTGGAGCAGCGCCGGGGACGCCATCCTATGACGTGGTTCGCTGGCTCAATCGGCGTGTCGGCGGTCTCGACGTGGATCATTTCGCCCGAGCCAAGGACGCCGCGGGATTTCTCACGGAAATGGACCGCGCCGAGATAACCGTCGCAATCATGGTCGCCCGTAGCGTGCCGGGCGTGCGCGTAAGCAACGAGGACCTCAGCGCCGTGGCGGCAGCCAGCAAAACACGGCTGATCGGAGTCGCTTCAGTGGATCCGATCGAACTCGGCCGCGAGGCGGCTGTCGCCGAAGCGCGCCATGCGGTCCAGAAGTTAGGCATGAAGGGCGTCAACCTCGATGCCGGCTTCTATGCAACCCCCATGAAAGCTGACGACGAGCGCTTGATGCCGCTCTACGAACTCTGCCAGGAGCTCAACGTACCCGCCTTTGTCATGTCGGGACCGACGACTCCGAATCTGGCTTTCAACGATCCTTTGGCCGTGGATCACGTGGCCAAGACCTTTCCGAAGCTGCCGATCATTTGCTGCCATGGATTCTACCCCTACGTCAACGAGATGGTCACCGTTGCGTTCCGAAATGAAAATGTCTACGTTTCACCCGACATGTATACATTTTCACCTGGCGGGGGGATGTATGTTGAAGCGGCCAACGGGTTCATGCGCGACCAATTCCTGTTTGGAAGCTCCTATCCGTTCCGGCCGATGAAACAAGGGGTCCAGGATTTCCGGCAGTTGGGCCTCAGCCCCGAAGCTTACGAAGCCGCGACATTCCGCACGGCCAACCGGCTTCTCGATCTCGGACTCGAAACCGCCTCGGCTGACATACCCAAAAAGGCCGCTCTCCGCGGCTGACCCTTTTAACGACTCGCGCGCTCGACGCTTGCTGTTCGGCTGTTGACGCTGGCGACTATAGCGCCTCCTTCGTTGATCGCAGACGCGGCCAGGCGTCGGCAGCTAGCCTGGCGCCCCCGCCATACGCTGACGAGCGTCGTGGTGAGAGTAGCCGTCTTTTAATGCGCTGATGGAGCTACGCTCCGTCAGCGCTTTTTTTGTAACGAAAATCATTGTAAATCAAGCTCGTACGCCTTTTCCGCGCAGCGGCTTTGGGCCGTCTCCGTGGTTCCTGCCGTCCGCCGAGGCGGCCCCCCGGCATTTAAACGGGCGACTTGGCGTTCGGCCAATGCGGGCAGAGACCAATGGCGGCACCTCTCCTGAACTCGCGGGGCCTCGCCAATTTCCAAATCGCCGATGAATTCAACGAGTCATAGCGTCAATCTATCGGCCCATTACAGCAAACGATTTTACACCCGAGCCGAATTGGAGTGGCTATTAAGAGGTAAAAAGAAACTACACGGAGAGAAACCCTATGGCGCCCCCGTCAATATCAGGAACGGCACATCCAGCATCAATTGCCGACGTAATGCCAAAGACCGAGCTCCACGATCATACCATCTTCGATGAAGGCTCCAAGATGGCGACCGGTCAAATCATTCCGTTCAAACAGGCGCTGCTCGTCGCGATGGCGGCGGGGCTTGGTTATGGCTTCGACGCATATGCGGTCAACATATTCGGCATGCTGAGCCCTGTCATTGCGAAAGATCTCGATATCAGCGTCAAAGCCATCGGCGTCATCGGATCCCTGTTTCTTGTCGGCTATACAATCGGCACAATTTTCTTCGGATATTTGGCTGACCGGGTTGGACGGCGCAACGCGTTGCGGTTTTCTATTCTTCTCTATGGAACGACGACCGTGCTCGGCGGCTTCGTCAGCAGCGTCGCGGCTATTACCGGACTTCGGTTCCTGACCGGCGTCGGCGGAGCTGGGGAGCTCGCGGTTGGCGCGCCCTACACGGCGGAGATGTGGCCGCCAAAACACCGGGCGCTCGGAACGGGCGGCATCATGTTCGGGCTGTATTCCCTCGGCTACATCGTCGCGGCCATCGCGGCGCTAGCCATCGTGCCAACCTGGGGCTGGAGATGGGCCTTCATCTTCGCCGCGGTGCCCGCCGGCCTCGTTTTCTGGCTACGAAACGTCGTCCAGGATTCGCCTCGCTTCAGGGAAGCGCAGGAAGAAATGGAAAAGATCGTTGCGATCGAGGGGAAAAAGCATCCGCGTGAAAACATCTGGGCGATTCCTGGCGCAAAGAAGCGGATCGTCATCGGGTGGCTTCTCTACGTTGCAAACTGTTGCGGATATTGGGGCATCACCTACTTCCTCACAACCTTCATGGTCAAAAAGTTTGGCGTGACGGTCACCGAAGCTGTTTTTTATGCGATGCTGTTCTATGTCGCCCAGTTTTTCCTCTCGTTTATTGGAACTGGACTCTCGGACGTCATCGGAAGGCGGCCCGCCGGCATTCTTGGCGCGGTTATCATGATCGTCTGCACCGTTCTCGCCACGACGGCGACCTCCCTGAATGTCTTCCTTATTTATGGTGGGTTGATGGTTGGGATGCTCGGCTGGCTATGGGGCGTCGGCGACACCTACCTCAGCGAGTTCTTCCGTACCTCTTTGCGCGGAACCGGATTCGGCATCATGGTTGGCGGCGGAAGGCTGGTGTCGATTGCGGCTCCGTTTATGATCGGTTGGGGCATCACGGAATTTGGTCCGACGGGTCCGTTCCTGGCAACCGCCGGATTGTGGGTGCTGACGATTATAGGCTATCTTATTGGGCCGGAAACGGCAGGGCGTGAACTCGAAGACGTCCAACTGTAAAGCCGGAACCCGCTCACAAATGTGGCGCAGCGCGTTTCCCCGCGCTGCGCATTTTCTTGCGGCGTAAGTAGAGTTGCTCACAAACTGGCTAAAAACAGACATTTATGCCCGAGCGTGGCTTTCGGGATTTTTTATAAAGAAATCTGACTCGCCGCCAAGACTAGCTTGAACAACATCAGACCGCCGGTGCCAAGCAGCACCAAGGCAACAAGCCGCCGCAGGACGGCCTGATTGAGTTTGTGCGCCAACCATGCTCCGCACCACGTCCCGGCAGCAAGGCCTAACCCGAGAACGCCGCCTAGCAATGGATCGAGCGTTCCAGCGGCGGCGTTGGCCACAGTGGCAGGAAGAGCAATCGGAAGCTGGATCGCTTGTGCAAGTCCGATCGAGGTCAAGACCGGCGCGCGAAGCGCCAGCAAGATAGGGATCAGCACAACAGGGCCGCCCGTTCCGGTCAAGGCAGATAGAAATCCCGTGAAGACGCCAATCAGAACTCCCTTGCGATTTGACATATCGAAGCGCGTCGGTTCGCCTACATGAGCGGGTCGCCCGATAAGGGCCTGCACGCCTGACGAAACAGTGAGAATCGCGATCGCGCCCTGAAGTATGATCGGCGAGGTAGCCTTGACTGTTAAGGAGCCGATAATCGCCGCCGGCATGGCTCCGGCGCAAAGCACGCGGGCGCGGGCCCAATCGAGCGTGCCGTTTCTCATGAACATCAACGTGCCGACGAGGCCCGTGAATATATAGCCGCAAATCGCAGCCGCGATAGCTGTATATATTCCGATGTGAGTTAAATAAATAAGTGCTGGAACAATCAATACTCCCCCGATTCCGATACACCCGATAAAGATGCCGGACACAAGAGCAATGGCGATCGATAGGAGCATATCTACAGGCGTCATGTGAAGTTGTGTGATCGGTAGGTAGAGTCAGAATACGACATCAGCCAATATTTATCAAACTACAAACAGGCATATATTACAAAATTAATATGAGAATTGCGGGGATATGCGGTTTCTTGTGTGAATTTGCGCGCCTCTTTCTCGTATAGCCAGCTTGCGCACAGGCGGGGTGCAATATTGACATTTTCAATTTGGGCGCAGTTGATAGCCTCAAACGGGGCGCGAAACCGACTTCGTCAGGGACGAAGATCGCAAATCCAATAAGCGACAGCCGCAAAGGCTGCTATAATGGGCAGGAACGGCAATGTATTTCCGGCAATTGAAGTATCTGGTGGCGGTTGTTGAAGAGGGGCACTTCGGCCGAGCCGCCAGCAGGTGCAACGCCACGCAGCCGAGCCTTTCAAACGGCATCAAGCAGCTCGAGCTTGAACTTGGGGTGCCTATTTTTCTGAGAGGCCGTGGACAACGGCTGCAGGGCTTGACAGCCGAAGGCGAGCGCGTTTCCAAATGGGCCCGTTTGATAATCTCTCACTGCGAAGCGATGAAGGATGAGATCGACGGCATGCAGGGCGATCTGCATGGCCATCTGCGTCTCGGGGCTATGTCATCGATGTCCCCGGTGCTTCCTTTCGTTTTGCAAATGGTGAGGGCGCGCCATCCAAATGTCCGCATCGACGTTAAATTTATTGGTCACGAAGCGATCAAGGTCGGTCTGGATAATTTCACGCTCGATGTCGCCATCACCTACATGGACACGGCCAGTATAGGTCGCCGCAATATGCTGCCGATTTATACCGAGAAATTGAGTTTGCTGGTGCCGGACACTGCGGAATTCGCCGATCGTACGACCATCTCCTGGAAGGAAGCGTCGACCCTCCCTTTAGGGCTGTTGCGATCGTCAGCTCATGAACGACACTTTGTTGACGAGGCATTTCAATCTGCAGCGGGGATGAAGCCGCAGCCAAAAATAGAATCCGAGTCCATTTTGCATCTGATGTTCCAGGTTCAGTTTACCGAGCTATGCACCATCATTCCTTCTCATTTTACACGCATGCCTGGCCTGCATCCCGGCACCAGGGCGCTGGAGCTGATTAATCCGATCCGAAGCCGGGAGGTGGGTCTTTTTTGGGCGGAGGCGGAAACGATGATGCCAATGGCGGGGGTCATGGTTTCGATCATAAGGAAGTTGAATAAAACGCAGGAGCTGCGCCGCATGCTGGAAGATCCGGCGATTTCGGCGCCGCTTGTTCCCGCCCGCGCTGTTTGAACCTTGCAAGGCCTCGGCGCGCCGATCGGAGTAGCTCATTTTCACGGCGTGGAAAAGTGTGATTGGAAAATAGAGAGCCTCGAAGCTGCATAGCGTCGCTATCAGTGCGCCTCCCGCTTTCGCTCTTTGGATAGGCTTTTCTTGCGAGTAGAGCCAATTCCCAAAAATCTCTGAATGATGACCAACGCGGCCAGTGATGAGGTGGCTGAAAAGAGCCGTGAGAGATTACAAGTTTGAACGGAGCGGACCGTGCAGGCCGCGAGGCGCCGCCGCAAGGCATATGGGCAATAGCGATAAGCCCATAGTTGAGATCAATTTGCGGACCCTGCGGCCTCATAGTAACTCAACAATGCTGAAGATTCCGGCCAAGGTGATCCAGCTGAGACGCCGCGAGCTTTAATGCAAGCGTCGCCGGGAGGAAATTGAATGAACAATTCGGCGTCGTTCATGAACTTCAATGATTTGACCGAACTGGGAATAGCCCGCGTGCAGGCCCAGAACGCCCTCCAATGGTTGGCCCGCATGGCGTTAAGTTACGCAAGCGCCGGCCATGACGTGGCGCCCCCGCTTTTATGGAATAGCGCCGCCCGGACGATAACAACGCCTGAAGTTACCGCAGCGATCTCGCTTCAGCTAAGCCTGCCTGATTTGGGGTTGCAATTTTTGCATGGCGGCAAACCCTCCCCTCATCTTCTCGAGATCGATGGGAAATCGTCGACCGAGATAGAGGCCTGGCTGCTGGTCGAAATGCTTCACAGAGACTTTGACCGCGATAAATTTTCCAAACAATTGCCTTACAGCTGGAAAGATCTCATGTCCGGCGATGAGGTGAAATACGCTCCTCAGGCTTTGGCGGATTCGCTGTATTCGTTTACCCAATGGTTGCAGGCGGCGGCCCTGATTTTGGTCGATGTCAAACGTGAGCTTAGCGCGTCATTTGGCGAGAACGACGCGCCGCCGCCCATACTCTGGCCCGCCGCCCAATCAGATCTGGTGTGTTGGCCGGATCGCTTCGACACCGGCTTCCTGGCGCGTGTCGCCTCGGATCTTGGCGCTGGCGTAGGATCAATCAAAATCGCCTTTACGTTCGGTGATAATGACGGATCGCCCGCAGGCTTCTTGATAAGGCCGGAAAATTTCGATCCACGACAGGCTGAGTTGATCGGCGGTTTCTTGACCATGTCATCGATCAGGCGTCATCGCATGTCGTTCGGCCACATTGCCGCCTACCTTGCAACCAAAGCGAAGCATGTTCTGGACGCAGTGAGCAAAGTTCACCTGTCGGCTTGGCGCGTTGCTGATGTCGACGAACACGGCAGGCCTGGAATGTAAAGCCGAAGGGGATTTCCGGCGCTCGAAGCTATCGCCAATCCGGTACTTGCCGCTGGCTCATGCTAATCGCCAAGCCTGGTTGCAAGAGAGTTACAGCACTGCGCTCGTCTTCTTTCGTCTGCGCTCGTTGTAAGCACGACGCGGTTCGATCGAGTTGGCAATCGCTCAACTTCAATCGCCCAAACGGACGCTCGCTGCGGTCGGCCTTGTCCGAGGCTGCTATGCTTACGCTTCAACCGTTCAGGATCAAGCGAAGGTGGTCGGAGAGGAACGCGACGAAGGATTCGGCGAAATTCGGATTAAAATAGACCGCCCGCGCTGTCACGATCGCAATGACGAGCGCCCAAAACATGCCAACGCCGACCTTCAGCATGGTCCGCTGCAGCGGACGATCCGAATTCGCAAGATTATCAAGCTCTTGCTTAACCACAACGCGTTCGCCGAAAGGCTCGAACTGGATATTGTACATTTTCATCACGTTTAACAGAGGAAAGTACCAATTAGATATGACACGATCCTATATAACACCGCAAGTGTGTTTTTAAAGCTATAAAGACAAGATAATTATGTACATTTGTTTCCGTCGGCTCGATTGAGGCGAGCGCAAGCCCAACGAATAAAAAACGCCGCGACCCGAAGGCGCGGCGTGGGCGGAAGAAGCTTGCTCGTCGGGTCCGGAGTGAGTGGCTTCAATGCCGCAGTCAAAGCCCGCAGCCCTTGGTCTATGCGCCGCTATGACGACGACGCACAGGGCGGAGCGTGCGCTTAATTATCGCCGCTCGGCGCTATTTGGCGCCTTTGGTCGCCGTCAGATAGTCGACGATGGTCGCAATATCTGCTTCTTCGATGGGCGCTTTGTAGACCTTGACCATCTTGTGGACGATGCCGTCCCAAGCGGTTTTGCTCAGCGCCGGCTGGTTCAGCACCATCCCCGCCGAGTGGCAGATAAGGCAATTCGCATCCATAACGGCGACGCCGGGGCCGTAGGGGAAAGTCCGGTCGCTGGTCGGCAATTCCACGCTTATGGATTTCAGCGCAAAGGGCGGCGGGACCTCAGTTGCACGCGCCGATCCGACGGCGAAGGCGGCAATGATTGCAAATGCGAAAGTTCGGACCAAAGTGGCCATGACGGCCTCCCTTTTGTAATAGTCAGGCCACCGGTAGATGAGTGGTTTCGATCACATTGCGCATGAAGCCGCTGGGATTCCAGTTTGGCGTCGCCGGTTGCGTCAGACCATTCATGTTGGTGCAGCGAACCATAACGGTGAGATTGCCGGCCGCCGGCTCGATCTGCGTCGACCATTGGCGGAAGCTGTATTTGCCTTCATCAGTCCCGAGCTTCGCTTGGGTCCATGTCGCGCCGCCGTCTGTCGAGACTTCGACGGCCTTGACGCCGGCGTCGCCGCCAAAGGCGATGCCGCGCAAGGGCGTCGGAGCGCCGGCGCGCAATCTCTCGCCGCCGCGAAAATTGGTGACGAAGGAGCGCGGAACCATGCGGTTGATCGGAACCATCTTCACGTCCTTTTCGCCAGGCTTCATATTCGCGCCGGGCGTATCGGGTATCATATAGGCCTTCGCCGTCCAGAACTGATCGTCTGGGCCGTCCAGCACCTCGATGTTGTTAAGCATTTTAACCCAATAGGTCGAGTACCAGCCGGGAACGATCAAACGGATGGGGAAGCCGTTCAGCAGAGGCAATTGCTCGCCATTCATGCCGAACGCCAGCATGACCTCACCGTCGCGCGCGTGGTCGATCGCGATCGACTTCGTGAATTTTGGCGCGCCCTCGACCATAGGCTCGTCCAGTCCGCCGAAGCGGACGCACTGCGCCCCATCTTTGACGCCCGCTTTATCGAGCACATCCTTCAACCGCACGCCGAGCCATTTGGCGTTGCCCATCGCGCCATTGCCCCATTCGCCGCCCGCGACGCGAGGCTCGAAAAATCCGCGCGAATTGCCCGAGCATTGGTTGACTGCGGCGAGCTCCACGCGAGGAAGGCTCATCAGATCCGCGAGCGAAAGCGACAGTTCGTTTTTGACGTGGCCGCGCACGGCAATCCGATATGTATCCACCTTTATTTCGGTAGGGATGACCGCCCAGTGCCAGCGCACGAAGAGCTGATCGTTGGGCGTGAAGACGCCTTTGTCGAACACTTCGAACGGCGATTCGAGCAACGGCGCCCGTGTCCGTTGCAGGATCATCTCGCCCTTTTGTGGAAACGCTTTTGTGAGAGGCCGCTCGCTCGGACCGCCCGGCAGGCCAAGATTGGCGAGCTCCTCAGCCCATGCGGGCGCAACAAGTGACAATGCGCCGAGCGCGCTCGCCTGCCCCAACAGACGGCGGCGGGTAGTCGGATAGCTAAAGGCGCTTGAAGCGGTCATGGGCATCTCCCGGGGATGTTTTATTGTTGACTGTCGCGGCTATTGTCTGAAGAGCGGGCGAGGCTCTTAACGCCTTGTGGTTAGCCGAGCCTTAAGCCGTAGATCATGCCGAGGCTGATGCAGAGCAGCAGGATCAGCGAGAGGGTCACGGCGGCTGTGACGCGCCCGCCGACGCGGCCGATCACGCGCACGTCGACGCCAAGCCCGAGGG
>NZ_PDZR01000023.1 GCF_002891535.1 Methylocella silvestris
GTGGGGGAGCTGCTTGCGGGGGCGTTCACGGCAGGAGCCGCCGTAGCCGCGGCGGCGGGAAGCGAGGCGTCCGGCGGGCCGCTAGAGCGCAGCGATCCCGTTTCCGGAAGCACCGGCGCATCGGACGGCTTTGCGCCGGAATGCGGAACGCCCTGCCGCGTCGCGCCGGCGTGGCTATCGCGCCCCTCAAGGAAATAGAGCGCCTCGCCGGGCAGAGAATCATCGTCAGCGGAATAACCGGCGCCGCCGAGCGCCGGATGGGTCAGGGATGTCGAGTCCGTCAACGCGCCGGGCAGGGCGGCGAGCTCCGCCTCGCTGGGGACGGCTTCCGATTGGCCGCCATATCCTGACGGCGCTGTCACGGAAGTAGCGGCCGGCGATCGGGGCTGCGAATAGGCCGCGGGGGCAAAAGCGAAGACCGTGGACGCGGCTGTCGGCAGCCCGATGTTGGGGGCCGACGCCGGCTGGCCGCCGGAAGGAAATCCGGGCGAAGATGCGAAGGCGGGGGAGACCGGAGCGTAGGGCGGCGCTCCGGCCTGTGCCGCAATATGCGAGGGCGCGACCGAGGCGAGCAGGGGATCGGGCTGCGGCGGAGCAGGTGGGAAGCGCGCTTCCGGCGCGCCCGTCGCGGGGACGTCGGCGGCGAGGGCCGGCTCTCCGGGAGAGGCCTTGAACAGAGCGTTGGCGAGGGCCGCGATCATCGCCGGATCCGGTACGGACGGCGCCGCGCCGCCCCATTGCGGCGCTGGCGATGCTGGAACAGGCGTCAGAGCCGCTGCCGCGGCGGCAGGCTCAGGCGTAGACATGATAGCGGTCGATCTCCACGCCTTCCAGAACGCCGAGGGCGTCCGGCGTCAGAATCGCCGACGAGCAGTAGAGCGAGATCAGATAGGAGGCGATCGCCTTGCGGTTGATGCCCATGAAACGCACCGAGAGGCTCGGCGCGACTTCGCCCGGAACGCCCGGCTGGAACAGGCCGACGACGCCTTGCTTGCGCTCGCCCGTGCGGAGAAGCAGAATCTTCGTCTTGCCGTCGACGAAGGGCAGCTTGTCGCTCGGCACGAGCGGCAGGCCGCGCCAGGTCAGAAACGCCGTGCCGAACAGATTGAGGGTTGGCGGGGGCACGCCGCGGCGCGTGCATTCGCGGCCAAAGGCCGCGATGGCCTTGGGATGAGCAAGAAAGAAGGCCGGCTCCTTCCAGACGAGCGCAATGAGTTCGTCGAGATCGTCCGGCGTCGGGGCGCCGCCGCGCACGCTGATTCGCATATTGGGCGCGGCGTTGGGGATCAGGCCGTATTCCGGATTGTTGATGAGTTCGCTTTCCTGCTTTTCTTTGACTTTTTCAATGAGCAGACGGAGTTGCTCCTGAATCTGGTCATAGGGCTGGTTGTAAAGGTCTGTGACGCGCGACTGGACATCGAGGATGGTCGTCACCGCGTTGAGGAAGTATTCGCGCGGGGCCGCATCGTAATCGACGAAGGTTTCGGGCAGATCGGTATCGCGCTCGCGGCTCGGGCTGCATTCGACGTCGCCCTCGCCGTCGGTTTCCTTGACCCGGTTCAAACGATAAATGCCGGCCTCGACTGGAACCCAGGGGAGAAAAGACACGAGCCACCGCGGCGTAATGCCGGACCATTGCGCTCTGGTCTTGGTGGCGTTGGCGAGTTGGCGCGCGGCGGGCTCGCTTAGCGTCCGGCGAACCTCGGTTTCATCAGCCATAGAAAATTCCTCCTGCTGCAACCGATGCGGCGTCGCGTTGCAAGCTGAACAGGCTGTAGCACCGCTTCAGGAGAATTTTGTTCTTTTTTGCATTATTGAATCTGAATATACGAATTCCAGCTTTTCAATAGTGTTATCGACTTACACTTTCGTTAGCATATATTTTTTATGGAGCTAATGTTGTTTTATTTTTGCGGCAGATACATCGCAATGTAAATTCTTTATCTAAGTTTAGCGCCAATTTTGCCTTTGCTTTCTTTGAAGAAAGCCCATTATCTGGCCGTCCGTGTTCGATGGTGGCCCACGGCGACGGGCGGACCTTGGCGGCAAGGCTTATTGGGTCGCCTGAAGACTGACCGATCAGGCGTTGCGCCGGCCGAGGGCTTTATCTATAAGACGCGGCAGTCGGAGTGTAGCGCAGCCCGGTTAGCGCACTAGTCTGGGGGACTAGGGGTCGTGGGTTCGAATCCCGCCACTCCGACCATCATATCAATAGTTTAGCGTCGAGTTGTCGCCGCTAACATCAACTGGGGCGCGCTCGGGCGCTTCCACCTTAAATTTCGGTCCCTTCCGCCCCTAAGACCGCCCGCACTTGCGCCCGATTGCCCGGGCGTTTATTTGCTCGCAGGACGCAATGTCGGCGCTCTGCCGCTGTTATGCAGTCCTCGAAGACCTCGAACCGGACGCTACCGCCAAAAGAGAGCAGGGCGCTCCTCAAAACATCCTGAGACGGGACCGTTGCGACGGCTCTCAAATCGGGAGCCTATCGGGCGACAAGGATCCATTTGGTCGGGTCGCGTTCCAACCGTCGAATTTTGAAAATCAAATTTGGTTCGATGGTCCGATCACCGCAGCAATGTCACAGAGGCTCTTTCTCCGTCCTCGTCCTTGTAGATGATTTCGTCGCCGCAAATCAGTACGTCCTCGGCCGGAAGCCACAGCCGCGTATCGACGGTGACGCCGCCCTCGACCTGATAGACATGGCCCGACTGCATCACCAGAATTTCCCCGCCGTCGGACACGGTCTCGAGCGTATCCTCATCACAAGCCGCGAAAGCTGGAGCGGCGAAGGCGACTGCGCTGAGGACGATGGCGGCTCGAGCTATCATAGCGTCATCTCCAAAGGGCTTCACAAATGGCGACCGCGCCACGCCGAGCTTCCCGCTCTGGGTGCACATCGACCGTCGCTCCGCCCCTCATCATCAGACTCCGTGCGGGGCTTCGGCGAGTTGCCGCCAGCGAGTTTCCTGCTGAAAGCGATCCCAGTCGACGACCGCCTCGCCCAAGCGCCCGGGCCGCGCTCACCTCATCGACGCCACTTCATCTCTCCGGTAAGGGCTGCTTTGCGCAGTCCGCTCCCGCTCCGCGAGGATAATCGCTTTCCGAAGCGGTGCGACGGTGCACTTGGCGTTCGCTTTGCGGACCTTCTCACCAAACAACGCCTCGGCGATCGTGAAGAGGGGGGTGATAATCCTTCGGCTTTGTGACGCGGATTAGCGGTTCGCGTAGGCGGTGATTTCGACCTTTTTCAAAAGCTCGGCGGGAGTTGCGACAAACTCCAGATCGGACACGCCGACGCCTTGCGATGAGAGCGCGATCAGATTGAAGCTTTTCGGATCGGCGATGAACTTGGCCAGCTCCGAGCCGACGAGGCGCAGCGCCGGCGCATTTCCCGCAAGAGCGGGCAACAACAGGCTCGCCTTCATCATATCGGCCTGCCGGACTTCATCGACGCTGAGACGCTGACTCTTGGCCTGCGCGGCCAGCGCCTTGTCGACGACGCCTTCATTGACGAGGGTCAAATCCACTTTCTTGACCAACACCCTGCGCGCGGCGGCCGCCGCGACCGCCTCATCATGCGAGGCGATCTCCGGCGTCACGTCGCCGAGCAGCGCGGACAGTTGGAGCGCGCCCATGTCCGCGCCCCGAAGCGAGAAGTCGCTGATCGCGAGTTCGCTCGAGGCCCGCGTCCAGACGGCGTTCAGCCGGCTTGTCAGATCGAGCTGCGAATAGCCCATGGCGACGAGATCGGGCAGGGGTCCGAGCTCGTCGAGCGCGGTTACAAAATGATCGATCGCGACGTTAAGTCCGATGCTCGCCGCCTCATTCGATTCGAAGCTTTTGACGCCGATGCGATCGACTTTGAAGGCGCCGCCTTTTCGCGCCGGTTCGTCTGCGGCGGCGGCGCGGTCGCTCGCGAGGGCCGTCAGCACGATCTCGTCAAATCTAGGCCGCAGATTTTTCTCAAGCAGGGTTTGGCCGTTTTCAGTGACGGTCAAGGGTTCGAGATTGAGCCCTCTGAGGCTGGCGCTATTTAATGAAATACGCCGGGGTCCCCGCTCGAACACAACACCCTCGAGGTCGAGGGCGTCGATGCGGCGCCCGTCAAGGCGAGCCAAAAGCGCCCGGGTCGCCGTAAAATGACCGGGCTCCTGGCCGTTATGTAGTTCCAGTTTGATGTCGGCGGCGGCAAGCTCGTTGATCTCAATCGCGTCGAGCCATTTCAGCGCGTCGGCCGTCGTCGGGTCGAGCTTGGCGGCGGCGCCAGGGGCGGACGCAGTCTTGGCCGGTGGTCTCGCGAGGACGCTGGCGAGGGTGATTGTCTTCAGGTCCAGCCCGAACTGCGCGTTCTCGACATGGGCGCCGTCGATGGCGAGCGAATTATAGAGCGGAAGCTTTTCCGTCGGCTGATCTTGCGTCTCGCTGACCATTCGCGCCGAAAGCCCGAGATCCAGATCCTTGAGGCCGATGCGGCCGTAAGCGCCTTTGACCTCGCCGGTCTTCGGATCCGACAAGGAAAAACTTGCGCCACTGGCGGCGACGTCCGCCGCCTTGCCGTCCTTGACGCCGCTGAGGACGACGTCGCGATAGGTGAAAGTCTGCGTCATCGCCCCGATGCGCGACTCGATCGTCAATTCGGGCATGGTGATCGTCGCGGCAGAAAGCGTCGCGAATCGGTCGGCGGCAGATTGCTTCTCACTGGAATCGAACAGCTTCAGAAGCTCGGCGCTGGAAATCGACGCGCCGGTGAGATCGATTTGCTTGATCTTATAGGTCGAAGAACCCGTGACGATTGTGACGTCCGTCGCGCTGGCGGAGCCTGTCGCGGCGAAGGCGACGGGGATCAGCGTCCAACCAGGCGTGGCGGCGACTTTAATTGCTCCGGCGTGAAACGACAGGCCGTGACCTCGCCAGTCGACGCTGCCAAAGCGAATTTCACCCCGCCACGGCTCGCTGGCGACGCTCTCGATTCCGAGGCTCGGGTTTGCGACAAGAGTCGCGGCGACCGCCCCGTCGAGCGCATGGCGCTCGCCGACATCAACCAGAATCGCTGCGAAACCGGCAAGACCGGCGGCGGCAAGGAAAGGCTGCAGCTTCATAACGCCTCGCAGTTTGCAATGATCGGGTTGCGCAGGAAGATATGTGGATCATGACAATTTTGGACAACAACGATCCAAAATCATGAAAGTGATTTATTTCAAATATTTAGAGCATCATGTCGGTCCGAAAAGCCTGCATCTTTTCGGCGTCGCGATGTGTGGCGAGGGCATTGCCCGAGGGGGTTCCTCTTTGCGGCGAGCCTAACTCCAGGCGAAAGCGCATCTTGCGGCGCCCGCGAGCCGCCTTCAGCCGAAGGGATTATCGAAATGACAAGGACGTTATAAGGCGCGTCAGCCCGATAGCGCGCCTCGGCGAAAAACCCGGTTGACGCGGAATCGTTTCAGTTCTTGCAGATCAGATCGATCAAAATTTGATCGGAACAGCCCTAGACCGCGAAGCTCGACCCGCAGCCACAGGAAGCGGTCGCGGCGGGATTTTCGATCTTGAACATCCGTCCCATCAGATTATTGATGAAATCAATCCGGCAGCCGCGCAAAATCTCCAGCGAGACCGGATCGATCAGCACAAGGGCGCCGTCGCGTTCAAGCACGAGATCCTCGTCGTCGCGCTGCGTCTCGATCTTGTAGGTATAGGTAAAGCCCGAACATCCGCCGCCATCAACGCCGATGCGCAGGAACGAGCCTTCCGGTTCGGTCTTGAGGATCTCGGAAATCCGCAGCGCGGCGTTTTCGGACATTTCGACGGGCGCGTCGACAGCGGTTTCGCTCATGATCAACCTCAAACAGCTTGGACGGATTGGGCGCCAGCGCGCCGCATGCTTGCCTCTCGGCTGAATAAAGAACATAGGTCGCCGCGTTCATAACTGCAACGAGCTTAGTCGCTGCGCGATCGGGCCCTTATGCCAACTTCACCCTTTCGCCCCGTCCGCGCCGCTTATGCGGCCGACGCCGACGCCAGCCGCGGGCGGCTGTTCGGCGAACCCGAATCTCCGTCCCGGACGGAGTTCCAGCGCGACCGCGATCGCATCATCCATTCGACCGCGTTCCGGCGTCTGGCGCATAAAACGCAGGTTTTCATTCCTCATGAGGGCGATCATTACCGCACGCGCCTCACGCATTCCCTCGAAGTCGCCCAGATCGCGCGGGCGCTGGCGCGCGCGCTTGGCCTTGACGACGATCTCGCCGAAGCGATCGCGCTTGCGCATGATCTTGGCCATCCGCCGTTCGGCCATGCCGGCGAAGACGCCCTTCACGTGATGATGGCGCCCTATGGCGGCTTCGACCACAACGCGCAAACGCTGCGGATCGTCACCAAGCTGGAGCGACGCTATGCCGCATTCGACGGGCTCAATCTGACTTTCGAAACGCTCGAAGGCCTCGTCAAACACAATGGCCCGCTGCGTCTGCCTGATGGTTCGCCAACGCCGCGATTTGCGAAATCGGGCGTTCCTGCCGCGATCCTTGAATTCGACGCGCTTTTTAATCTCGATCTCGCCCACTTCGCCAGCGCCGAGGCTCAAGCGGCGGCCATTGCCGACGACATCGCCTATAACGCCCATGACATCGACGATGGCCTGCGCGCCGGACTGATCGACGTCGCCGATATTGCGCAGGCCCCCTTTCTCGGCGATCTCGCCGCTGAAGTCGCGGCGCTGCGCCCCGGCCTCGAACCGGCGCGCTTCGTTCACGAGCTGGTGCGCCGCCTGATCACGCGTTTCATCGAGGACGCGATCGACGAAAGCAGGCTGCGCCTCGGAGCGGCCGGCGTCGCCAGCGCCGAAGATATCCGCGACGGCGCAGCGCCGATGGTCGCCTTCTCGCCGGCGATGACGCGGCTGGAGGCGGAGATCAAGCAGTTCCTTCTGCATATCCTCTATCGGCGCGAGCCGCTCAATCGCATCCGCGCGCAGGCGGCGGAGGTGATCTTCAATCTGTTTCCGCATTTTTTCGCAAAGCCGACAAGCATGCCGACGGATTGGGCGGCGGCGGCGCAAGCGGCGGGCGGCGACGACACGCGCCGCGCGCGGGTCATCTGCGATTACATTGCTGGCATGACCGACCGTTACGTGCTGCAGGAGCACCGCCGCATTTTCGGCGCGGCGCCGGAGCTGCGCTAGGTCCATTCGCTGAGCGTCAAGGGTGCTTTTTCTCGGGATATCGCGCCTTGCAAGCTTATCCGATAAAAGCCAATCGGACTGCCGCTCCCGTCGCAAGCTTTTGCCGTGGAGCTGGCGAATATTGCGGGATGAAGAACCAAAGCCATGAACATTTACGCCGATTTCCATCATCGCATCGCCGCAATCCTTGAGACCATCGTCGCCTCGGGACGCCTGCCGGCGGAGCTTGACCTTAATCGCTTCGTCGTCGAGCCGCCGCGCGACCCCTCGCATGGCGATCTCGCGGCCAACGCCGCCATGGTCTATGCGAAAGAGGCGAAGGCGTCCTTCTCCAATCCGCGCCAGCTCGCAAGCGAAATCGCCTTCGCGCTGGCGGAGGACCAGGACGTCGCGAGCGCCGAAGTCGCGGGACCGGGCTTCATCAATATTTTGCTTAAGCCCGAAGTGTTCGGCCGCATCCTGCGGCGAGCGCTCGAACTTGGCGCCGATTTCGGCAAGGGCGCGGCCAAAGCCGCCGGCAAGGTCAATGTCGAATATGTTTCGGCCAATCCGACCGGCCCGATGCATGTCGGTCACGGGCGCGGGGCGGTTTTCGGCGACGCGCTGGCGAATCTTCTGGAATTTTCCGGGGCCGACGTCACGCGCGAGTATTATATCAACGACGCCGGCGCGCAGGTGGATGTTCTCGCCCGCTCGGCCCACTTGCGTTATCGCGAGGCGCTCGGCGAAGCCATCGGCGACATTCCCGAGGGACTTTATCCTGGCGACTATCTGAAAAGCGTCGGCGCGACATTGGCCGCGCGCTTTGGCGACAGCCTGCTCGAGCGCCCCGAAACCGAGTGGATCGAGCAGGCGCGGGCGGCGGCGATCGAGGGCATGATGGCGATGATCCGCGACGATCTCGCCGCGCTCGACATCACCCACGCGATTTTCTTTTCGGAGCGTTCGCTGACCCGCGGCGAGGCGGGCGATCAAGTCGCTGCGGCGATCGCCGCGTTGCGCGCCGACGGGCTCGTCTACGAGGGCCGTCTGCCGCCGCCGAAGGGGCAGCCGGCGGAGGATTGGGAGGACCGCGAGCAGACCCTGTTCCGCTCGACCGCCTTCGGCGACGACGTCGACCGGCCATTGCTGAAGTCAGACGGCGGCTATACCTATTTCGCCTCGGACATCGCCTATCACAAGACGAAGATCGATCGCGGCTTCGCGCTGCTGATCGACGTCTGGGGCGCGGATCATGGCGGCTATGTCAGCCGGATGCGCGCCGCCGTCGAAGCTTTATCGCACGGGCGGGCGAGCCTCGACGTCAAGCTGTGTCAGCTCGTCAAGCTCATGCGCGCCGGCGAGCCGGTGAAGATGTCGAAGCGCTCGGGTGATTTCGTCACCTTGCGCGAAGTCGTCGACGAAGTGGGGCGCGACGCCGTCCGCTTCATGATGCTGTTTCGCAAGAATGACGCGCCGCTGGAATTCGATCTCGCCAAAGTTATCGAGCAATCGAAAGATAATCCGGTGTTCTACGTCCAATATGCGCATGCGCGCGCCAGATCGGTGTTGCGACAGGCCCATGTCAGCATTCCCGAGCATAGGCTCACGACGGCCGCCTTCGAAGAGGCCGATCTCGGGCTTTTGGTCGACCCGGGCGAGCTTCATCTGATCAAGCTAGTCGCGCAATTTCCCCGTGTAATCGAGGCGGCGGCCGGCGCCCATGAGCCGCATCGTCTCGCTTTTTATTTGCACGAACTGGCGTCCGCCTTGCACGGGCATTGGACTCGCGGCAAAGATCAGCCACAATTACGATTTCTTAATGAAGAAATGCCAAATCTAACCATTGCAAGGCTTGCTTTGGTAAAGGTATTGGCGGGGGTATTGTCTGCTGGCCTTGGAGTTTTGGGGGTCAGCGCTCCAGACGAGATGCGCTAGAGCCTATTCTGGCCGGGTCGGCAGCATCCCGCCGACCTTGCTAGGCTCAAGGTTTCGACTTCGGCGTGAATTCTAGACCGCTGCAGGTTCATCTCAGGGAGAACGCTAGCCGGGCAAAGTCGTGTAGATGGCGTCGACGCGCGGACTATTGCATTCAAGACACCAGGATCCGCGCCGGCAGAGTTGGTAAAGACGGGTTCGCCCCCGCGGGGCGACCCACAGTAAGCGTATCGAACGCGGGCATGTTTTGTCCCGCGCTCTGTCCGCTTGCAGAGTGGCGGCGGGAGGGTAGGATGAGTATGCGTGAGACTGTTGCTAAGCGGCGCCCGATGATCGACCTCGAGCAATTCGAGAAGCGCCTGCGCCAGACGAACCCTCCAAGCCGGACCGACGATGATCCGCTTGCCGAACTCGCGCGCTTTGCCGGCGATCGGGATGATCCCTACAAGGCGGTTTTCGAGCATAAAGCCGCCCGCCCCACGATCGAGGATCGTGATGCGCAGGGCGGCTATGAGACGCAAGCCGAGCATGACTCATGGCCGCAGGCGGAGCCGGATCCCTTCGACCCCCGTCACCCCTATGCCAGCGCCGCCTATGCCCCAGAGAGCGGAGACTTTCCGCATCCGGGCGAGCGCCAGCGCGACCGGGACGAAGGAATTTCCAATTATTCGGCGCCCTTCGACCAGACGCAGGAATGGCGCTATCAAGAAGAAGCGCCTTACGCCGCTCCGGACTATGAGGCGGAGCCACGGTCGCGGCGCCCGCTCTATATCATGGCCGCCATCATCATCGCCGGCATAGGCGGGATCGGCGCGACCTTCGCCCTCAAGGGCGGATCGTCGTCCCATACGATCGCCTCCATCAAGGCCGTTGACGGGCCAGTCAAGGTCCAGCCGGAAACGACCGGAGGCGTCGACTCGCCGAACCAGAACGCCTCGATCCTCGACCGGACGCCCCAAGCCTCTCCGGTCGCCGTCGCCGATGGATCCGAGCAGCCGGTGGACCTCTCCCGGATGCCCGACCGCGCGCCGCGCGTCATCGCCATGAACGGGTCCGGTTCGGGCGCGGCCAGCGTCGCCGCGCCGCCGCCGCCGGGACGGGCGCAAGCCCCACAAGGGGGCGAGGAACGCAGCATCGCCAATCTGATCGAGCCCAAGAGAGTCAAGACGGTGTCGGTGCGGCCGGACGGCAGCGTGATCGCCAATGATCCCATCGCCGCGGCCGCCGCAGCGCCGGCTCCAGAGCATCACTCGGCTACGGTCGCCGCCAAACCGGCGACGCCGAAAACGACCACGCGCGCCGCGACGACGCCGAAACCGGCCGCGCCCGGCGACGTCGCCATCAATGCGGCGGCCAAGCCGGCGGGCAAGGCGCGGGCGATCGAGGTCGCCAGCGCCGATGCGCAGGCGGCGCCCGCAGCCGGCGGCGGCTATGCCGCCCAACTGGCGGCGCCGACCTCCGAGGCCGAGGCGCGCGATATCCAGGGCAAGCTGATCAAGAAATATGGCGCGCAGATCGCCGGCTTCCATCCTTCGATCCGCAAGGCGGTGAGCGGCGACAAGACGGTCTATCGCGTCCGCTCCGTCGGGCTTTCGAAGGAGGACGCGACGAGCCTCTGCCAGAAAGTGCAGGGCGCGGGCGGGGCCTGCTTCGTCGCCAAGAACTGATTACAGCGACGGTGCGCCCATCGGCGTTCCTCATGCGAGACGAGCGTGCTGTGGACAGAATGAGCTGAACGGCAAGGCGTGTTGCGGCGTCGGTTCAATCCGGTCAATCTAATTGACTTGATCGAATCATCGAACGGGGCGGCCTTTTGGATTTTGATTTCGACCCAAAACCGGACGAAGGAGACGAGGAGCGCTCCTTCGTCGTTGACGTCGAAGGGTTCGAGGGGCCGCTCGATCTCCTCCTTGATCTCGCGCGCCGCCAAAAGGTCGATCTTGAAAAGATTTCCGTGCTGGCGCTCGCCGAGCAATATCTAGAATTTGTCGAGGCCGCCCGAAGCCTCCGCCTTGAGCTGGCGGCGGATTATCTCGTCATGGCGGCCTGGCTCGCCTATCTGAAGTCTCGGCTTTTGCTGCCGCGCGCGGATAAGGGCGAAGAACCGGAAGTCGAAGAGTTGGCCGAGGCGCTGCAGCTGCGACTGCGGCGCCTCGATGCGATCCGCGCCGCCGCCGAGGCTCTCGTCGCGCGCCCGCGGATGGGCCGCGACGTGTTTTCGCGCGGGCGTCCGGAACTCGTCGATCCCGACGGCGCGCCGCGATGGCAGGCGAGCCTCTTTGATCTCCTCGCCGCTTATGCGCAGCGCCGCCAGAAACACGCGCTGACGCGCGTGACCCTGAAGCAGCGCTTCGTCTGGTCGCTGGCGCAGGCGCGCGAGGAGCTTGAAAAGCTGATTGGACGCGCGCTCGACTGGACCGATCTCGACGTTTTCCTGATCGAATTTTGCACAACGCCGGAAACGCGGCGGACGATCCGCGCCTCGACCTTGTCCGCTTCGCTCGAAATGGCGCGGGAGGGCTCGATCCTGCTCCGTCAGGACGCGCCCTTCGCGCCGCTGTGGATCAAGACGCTGGCGCCTGACGCCGGACCGCAATCGACGCCATGACGGGAAGGGATCTACAAACGCAGATGGGAGACATCGCAAGACTCTTCCAGACCGAGGCCGCGGCGGAGCCGGATCCGTCCGCGTCGGCCAATGCGCAGCTCGTCGAAGCGATGCGGATCGCCGAGGCGATGATTTTCGCAAGCCCGGAGCCGCTCGCCGAGCAGGAGATCGAAAAGCGCCTGCCGCGCGGCGTGGCGATCGCCTCCGTTCTCGATCACCTGAAAGCGAGCTACAGCGCGCGCGGCGTCAACCTCGTGCGCGTCGGCGGCAAATGGATGTTTCGCACGGCGACCGATCTTGCCTGGCTGCTCGCCGGCGGCGAAGGCGAGCAGAAGAAGATGTCGCGCGCCGCGCTGGAGACGCTGGCGATCATCGCCTACCACCAGCCGGTGACGCGCGCCGAGATCGAAGACATTCGCGGCGTCGCCATCTCAAAGGGGACGCTCGACGTGTTGCTGGAAACGGGCTGGGTCCGGCTGCGCGGGCGCCGGCGCGCGCCGGGACGTCCGCTGACCTATGGCACGACGCAGGAGTTTTTGATCCACTTCGGGTTAGAAGCCGTCGGCGACCTGCCAGGGCTTGAAGAATTGAAGGGCGCCGGCCTGTTTGACGGGCGGCTGCCGTCGAGCTTTTCCATCCCGCAGCCAAGCGACGACGACGCCCTTGCCGCCGATGAGGATCCGCTGGAGGATGATGCGGACGCGGCGGACGCTGAGGAGGAGGCGGCTGAGCCGGATCCGGCCGGATCGCACCAGCCAATCGATGACTGACGCGCGTCCCCTCAAAGAAAATCCGGCTTGATCTGCAATGGGCGTTCCAGCCAGCCGGGCGTCGGCAAATTTTTGGAGCGTAGAAACTGCGGGTTGAACAACTTCGACTGATAGCGCGCGCCTGAATCGCACAGGATTGTCACGATGGTGTGGCCGGGGCCGAGCTCCCGCGCCAGCCGTATCGCGCCCGCGACATTCACGCCGGACGAACCGCCCAGCAGCAAACCCTCGTTCTCGGCGAGGTCGAACACCAGACGCACCGACTCCTCATCGCCAATCTGATAGGCGAAATCGATGGGCGCGCCTTCGAGATTGGCGGTGATGCGGCCTTGACCGATCCCCTCGGTGATCGACGAACCGGAGGATTTAAGCTCTCCGGTTGTATAATAGGAATAAAGCGCCGCGCCTGGCGGATCGGCGAGCGCGATCTTAACGCCGGGATTCCTGGCCTTCAGCGCCATGCCGACGCCGGCCAAGGTCCCCCCGGTGCCGACTGCGCTGACGAAACCGTCGATTCGCCCCTCCGTCTGCGCAAAAATTTCCGGCCCCGTGGTCTCGAAGTGCCCGTGGCGATTGGCGATATTGTCGAACTGATTGGCCCAGATGGCGCCTGCGGGGTTTTCCTTGGCAAGCCGTTCGGCGAGGCGGCCGGAGAGTTTCACGTAATTGTTCGGGTCGGCGTAGGGAACTGCCGGAACCTCGATGAGCGCTGCGCCCTGCAGCCGCAGCAGATCCTTCTTTTCCTGGCTCTGCGTATCGGGAATGACGATCACGGTCTTGTAGCCGAGCGCGTTGGCGACGAGGGCGAGGCCGATGCCGGTATTGCCCGCCGTGCCTTCAACAATCAGTCCGCCCGGCTGCAGCGCGCCGCGTGCAACCGCATCCGTTACGATCGCCAGCGCGGCGCGATCCTTGACCGAGCCGCCTGGGTTTTGAAACTCCGCTTTGCCCAGAATCAGGCACCCTGTCTCTTCCGACGCGTGCCGCAATTTGATGAGCGGCGTGTCGCCGATCGCCTCAATGACCGATTTTGCAAATGCCATTTTGCCTGATGTCTCGCTCTTACAAAATCGCGCGAATTAGCCTGAGCCGGCCGCAGATAAATCCATTAAAATCATAAACTGAGGCAAGCTTGGCTGTCGAGCATTGTCGGCCGCCTTGTAGCTTTTCAATGTAAAAAAGCCTGCCGGGCCAGAGGCGCGGCAGGCTCAGAAGATCAGCGGATTGCGCCTCCGCTCAAGCAGCGGGCTTGTACAGCACCCGGGAGACGATTCCGGCCAAAACGGCGCCGGCGATCGGCGCGGCCCAGAACAGCCACAACTGTGAAATATATTCGCCGCCGGCAAACAGGGCCGGGCCGGTGCTGCGCGCGGGGTTCACCGAAGTATTGGTGACGGGGATGGAAATCAGATGGATCAGCGTCAGGGTGAAGCCGATGGCGATGCCGGCGAAGCCGGCCGGCGCCGCCGGCGAGGTCGCGCCATGAATAATCAAGAGGAAGAAGAAGGTGAGCAGCACCTCGATGACGAGACAGGCCAACAGCGAATAATGGCCCGGGCTCAAGGCGCCATAGCCATTTGAGGCGAAGCCGCCGAGCTTGAACTCCGGGTGGCCGCTTGCGACGACATAGAGGACCGCGGCGGCGGCGATCGCGCCCGCGACCTGCACGACAATATAGGGCACGACGTAATTCGCGGTAATCCGGTCGCCAGCCCAAAGACCAACGGTCACCGCCGGATTAAAATGTCCGCCCGAGATCGGGCCGACGGCGTAAACCATCGTCAGGACCGTCAGGCCGAAAGCCAGCGCAACGCCGGCGAAGCCGATTCCAAGTTGCGGAAACGCCGCGGCAAGCACAGCGCTTCCGCAACCCCCGAAGGTCAGCCAAAATGTGCCCAGAAATTCGGCCATCAGCCGTTGAGACATCGAAAAATTCATGATCCCACCCCAATCATCCAAGTTCTCTGTTACAGCGGCCGTCTTCGTCGGCGCTCATTCTTCTCTCGCCCGCACCTCGAAGCCAATGCCCCTTGTGTTTCGAAGCTGCAATGTTGGGAGACGTCCCGACGTGATTGACCAACCCTCGTTCACAACAGCCGCAAGCCAGGAAACCTTGCTTGACGGCGCTAAGTCTAGACTGGGAACGGCGCACGGCTAAATGGCCCGCGCAGAAGCCGAAGACTTGAAGAGTTTGCAGGCCCAAGGATTGATAATGCGTTGCTTCGGTTGAAACTAAAACCGTCTATAGTTGGATAATACTGACTCGGGGCGTTGAGCGGGACTCAATTGGTCAGAGGCAATGCGGTTTGTCAAATGCCAGCGGTTCAAAATTCGGCAGCATCAAGCCAATGCATTGCTGTCGCTTAACTAAAGCCGGGCATACGCAAAATCCGACACGGCGCGCGGGCTTCCGCGGCTGGGGCATGCGAGGGACGAATCACAAGACATTCGGCTCGGGCAAGCACGCTGAGCAGCGATGAATCCTGCGCGTCGAATGGCGTCGCGACGGGCATGCCGTCGCCATCGCGCGCCAATGTCGCGCGCATAAAATCCTGTCTCGCGTCATTGGCCCGAACCGGTGCGCCAAGCCGCGCGGCTTCGCTTGAGTCTTTTGCTGCCGATGGATCGCCCGAAAGCGCGCGGACCAGCGGGCATAGAAAAAGGATCGCGCAAACCGTCGCCGACACCGGATTGCCGGGCAGTCCGACAACCGCCGTAGCGCCAAGCCTCCCATGCACCAGCGGAGCGCCGGGCCGCAGCAGAATGCGCCAGAAATCAAGCTCCATGCCGCGCTTGAGAAGCGCAGGCCGGACCAGATCGTGATCGCCGACCGAGGCGCCGCCGCTCGTCACCAGCACATCGCATTCAGCGTCGAGAGCGACGCCAATTGCGTGTTCGGTGGCGGCGAGATCGTCGCGGACGATGCCGAAATCGACCGGCTCGCCGCCGGCCCATTCGACTAAGGCGGACACGGTGAAACCGTTGGAGGCGACGATCTCATCGACGCCGACGGCTGCGCCGGGAGCCACGAGTTCGTCGCCGGTCGCAAGAATGCCGACGCGGGGACGCCGCGCGACGAGCAACTCGGCATGATTCATCGCCGCCGCGAGCGCGATCGCTCCCGGGCCAAGACGCGTTCCTGCCTTCAGCAACGTCGCGCCTTCGATAAAATCGAGCCCCGCCTTCCGAACATAGAGGCCGGGCGGGACGCCGCGAAGCGGTTCGATCAGCCCATCGACGACGCGCGCGTTTTCCTGGATGAGAATGGCGTCGGCGCCGTCCGGAACCCGCGCGCCGGTAAAGATCCGCGCCGTCTCCATCGGTCCGACCTTTCCCGCGAAAGCATGCCCGGCGGCGCTCTCGCCGATCTGCTTCAACCTGGCGGGCAAGCTTGAAAGATCGGCGGCGCGGACGGCGTAGCCATCCATGGCGGAAACGGGGTAGGGCGGCTGTGTCCTGCCTGCAGCGAGGTCCGCGGCAAGGGTGCGGCCGAGCGCCCTTGCGAGCGGGATCATCTCGCGTGGACGATCCGGGGAAACGCCTGCGAGGATGCGCGCCTTCGCCTCATCAACCGTCAGGGACGAGCGCCCGCTCATGGTCAGGGGCCCTTGACTTCGGAAGGCTTGGCCGGCTCGGCGTCGTCACGACGCCATTCGCCCGATTTTCCGCCGGTCTTCTGCAAAAGTTGGATCGCCTCGATCCGCATGCCCCGGTCGACCGCCTTCAGCATGTCGTAGAGGGTCAGGCAGGCGACGGAGACGGCCGTCAGCGCCTCCATCTCGACGCCGGTCTGCCCCAGCGCCTTCGCGCTGGCGCGCACGATGACGCCCGGCAGACTGGCGTCGGCTTCGAGATCGACGCCGACCTTCGTGAGCTGCAGCGGATGGCAGAGCGGAATGAGCTCATGGGCCTTCTTGGCCGCCATGATGCCGGCGATCCGCGCCGCGCCGAAAACATCGCCCTTGCTGGCGTTGCCCGACAGTGCAAGCGCGAGCGTCTCCGCGCGCATGACAATGCGGCCGGAGGCGATGGCGACGCGCTCGGTCGCCGCTTTGGCGGAGACGTCCACCATCACCGCTTCGCCGCCCGAGGTAAGATGCGTGAGGCCCGATTTGGCGACAGTCATAATCCGTGCGCGTGCTTGCCGTAGAGGGGCGGCAATTTGCCGATGAGCAGATCCTTGGTCGCCGCCTCGACGTCTTTCTGGCGCATCAGGCTTTCTCCGACGAGAAATGTCGAAACGCCATGCGCCTTGAGGCGCAGACAATCCTGATGCGAGACTATTCCGCTTTCGCTGACGGCGATGCGATCAGACGGAATTTTCTCAGCCAGCCGTTCGGTCAGTTCGAGGCTCGTCTCGAAGGTTCGCAAATCCCGGTTGTTGACGCCGACGAGTCGCGTCTCGAGCCGCAGCGCGCGGGTGAGTTCGGCCTCGTCATGCACCTCGACGAGAATGTCCATGGCAAGATCATGCGCCGCCCGCGTCAGCTGGCCCGCCTCCTCGTCATCGACGCAAGCCATGATGATCAGGACGCAATCCGCGCCATTCGCCCTTGCTTCATAGACCTGATAAGGATCGAACAGGAAGTCCTTGCGAAGACATGGTAAATTCGTTGCAGCGCGAGCTGCCTCAAGGAAGCTAAGATCGCCCTGGAACGAGGGGCCGTCGGTCAGCACGGAGAGGCAGGCTGCGCCGCCTTCGTCATAGGCGCGCGCCAACGCCGGCGGATCGAAATCGGCCCGGATCAGACCTTTGGACGGGCTCGCCTTCTTGATCTCGGCAATCAGGGCAAGCTGATTGACCGCGTGTTTTGCCTCGATCGCCTTGACGAAGCCGCGCGGCGGATCGTGGTCATGCGCCTTACGCTCGAGCGTCTCGAATGGCATTCGCACTTTGGCCTGCGCAATCTCGCGGCGCTTGTAGAGCGCAATGCTCTTTAAGATATCGGTCATGGACAAGATCCTGCGGCGACGGCGGGAAGGCTCGCCCGGTTCGAAGCTTCAACGAGTTTCAACAGGGTAGACGCTGCGCGGCCGTCGTCAATGGCGGCTGCCGCCAGCCTTGCGCCCTCGCGGAGATCGCCCGCGCGGCCGGCGACGATGAGCGCCGCGGCGGCGTTTAGGACAGCGATGTCACGATAAGGCGATTTTCGCCCCTCGAGCACGGCTTTCAGGGCGGAGGCGTTGAAGGCTGGAGAGCCGCCCTTGAGGTCCGCAAGCGCCGCGCGCTTGAGACCGGCGTCTTCCGGTGTGATGTCGAATGAGCGAATCGCGCCATTCTCCAGCGCGACCACATGCGTCGGACCGGTGGTCGTCGCCTCGTCGAGCCCGTCGGCGCCGTGAACCAGCCAGACGCGAGTCGAGCCAAGCGCGCGCAGCGCCTCCGCCAGCGGCTCCAGCAATTCTTTCGCATAGACGCCGAGCAGCTGATATTTGACGCCGGCCGGATTTGCGAGCGGGCCAAGGATATTGAAGATGGTCCGCGTTCCTAGCTCCGTGCGCGCCGCAGCCACATGGCGCATCGCCGCATGATGGGCCTGAGCGCTCATGAAAGCGACCCCGGCGGCGCCAAGACAGGCCTCGACCTCGGGTGCGCCAAGACCGATTTTAACGCCAAGCGCCGACAGCACGTCGCTCGCGCCCGACTGCGACGAGGCGGCGCGGTTGCCATGCTTCGCCACCGGAACGCCGCAAGCGGAAACGATCAGCGCGGCGAGGGTCGAGACATTATAGGTCGAATGCCCATCGCCTCCCGTGCCGACGATATCCATCGCGTCGGCAGGCGCTTCGATCCGAAGCATCCGCGCGCGCATGGCGGCGACTGCGCCGACGATCTCCGCGATCGTCTCGCCGCGAACCCGCAGCGCCATCAAGAAGCCGCCGAGCTGGGCCGGCGTCGCCGCCCCCTCGAAAATAAGGTCGAACGCCTGCGTCGCCTCCGCCTGCGTCAGGCTGGCGCCCGTCGCAAGTTTGGCGATCAACGGTTTCATGGCGTCCAATATTCAATCCTCATACGACGGCGACGCGGCGCGTTGCGTTCCAGCGCGCGGCGAGGGTGAGGAAATTGTCAAAGATCCGCAGTCCATGCTCGGAGGCGATGCTTTCGGGATGAAACTGGACTCCATGCGCCGGAAAACGCCGATGCGACAGGCCCATGATGAGCCCATCCGTCTGCGCCGTCACCTTGAGGTCCGCCGGGGCGGTTTCGGCGCGAACGACCAGTGAATGGTAGCGCACGGCGCGGAACGGCCCATTGATGCCGTGAAACAGCGCTTCGCCCTGATGCTCGATGGTCGCGATCTTGCCATGCACGGGGGCTGGCGCGCGCACGATTTCGCCGCCATAGGCCTCGCCCAGCGCCTGATGTCCGAGGCAGACGCCAAAGATCGGGATAGTGGGCGCCGCGGCCTTGATGAGGTCGAGGCAGATCCCCGCCTCAGGCGGCCCGCAGGGCCCCGGCGAGAGCACGATTCCGTCAGGGGCGGAGGCCAGGATTTCTTCGACGCTGACCTTGTCGTTGCGATGGACAGTAACGTCCGCCCCGAGGCTGCCGAGGCAATGCACGAGGTTCCAGGTGAAACTGTCGTAATTGTCGATGAGCGTTATGGCGGTCACGGGCTTTAGTCCGTCTCGTAAACCGCTCTTTTGCGGCGCGGGGTCGGCAAGGTCAAGGAGGATCGCCCGAGACGGTGAGGCGTTGCGCAAAGCGGTCGTCGTCTACTGTCCGCGTTTGGCCCGCGACGCGAAACGTACGGCCTCCTCGGCGGCGCGGAACAGAGCTTGCGCCTTGTTGACGCATTCGCGCTGCTCATAGGCCGGGTCGCTGTCATAGACGATGCCTGCGCCCGACTGCACATGCATCACGCCGTCCTTGACCATGGCGGTCCGCAAGATGATGCAGGTGTCCATCTCGCCGGATGCGCCGAAATAGCCGATGCAGCCGCCATAGACGCCGCGCTTGTCGGTCTCCAGTTCGTCGATGATCTCCATGGCGCGAAGTTTGGGCGCTCCCGAAACGGTGCCGGCCGGGAAGCCGGCGCTGAGAGCGTCGATCGCGTCATGCGTCTTCGAGAGCCGGCCCTCGACGTTCGAGACGATGTGCATGACATGGCTGTAGCGTTCGATGGCGAATTGCTCCGTCACCTTGACGGAGCCGATCTCGGCGACGCGGCCGACGTCGTTGCGGCCAAGATCGAGCAGCATCAGATGCTCGGCGCATTCTTTCTCGTCGCCAAGAAGGTCCTGCGCCAACGCATCGTCCTCGGCCTTGGTCTTGCCGCGCCAGCGGGTGCCGGCGATGGGCCGGATCGTGACCTTGCCGTCGCGCAGCCGGACCAGAATTTCAGGGCTCGAGCAGACGATCTGGAACGGTCCGAAATCAAGGTAGCAGAGGAAGGGCGAGGGATTGACCCGGCGCAGGGCGCGGTAGAGCGCGAAAGGATGCAGCCCAAAAGGGGCCGAAAAGCGTTGCGACAGCACGACCTGAAAAATATCGCCGGCGCGGACGTAATCCTTGGCGCGCGCGACCATCTCGTGAAACCGCGCCTCGCTGGTATTTGACGTCGGCGCGACAGTCGAAAGTGCGGGATCGGCCGCGACCCAGTCATGTTGAAGCGGCCCCTCCAGCGTCACGCTCACCGCGTCGATCCGCTCGCGGGCATGGTCATAGGCGGCAAGGAAGGCAACGCCGGGGGCAGGGCGCAGCGGCGTCACGACGAAAATTTCCTCCCGGACGGCGTCAAACACGACCATCACCGTCGGGCGCATCATCATGGCGTCCGGCGCGCCGAGCGGATCTGGCTTCGGCGCGCCAAGCTGCTCCATCTGGCGCGCCATATCATAGCCGAGATAGCCGAAGACGCCGGCCGCCATCGGCGGCAGCTCCTCGCTGGCGTCAATGCGGGATTCTGCAATCAGCGCACGCAACGCATCGAGCGGGGGCTCCGCGCAGGGCGAAAAACGATTGGGATCGCTCAAGGCGAATCGGTTGATTTCGGCTCTGTCGCCGAAAGCGCGCCAGACGATATCGGGGTCGAGGCCGATCATGGAGTAGCGGCCCCGCGTGGCCCCGCCTTCGACGGATTCCAGCAGGAAGATGCGTCCGACGCGCCCCGCCGACAGCTTCAAAAAGGCGGAAACCGGCGTTTCGAGATCGGCGATCAGGCGCGCCGAGACCAGGCAGGGACGACCGGCCGCATAGGCGCTCGCGCAATCCGCATGAGCTGGAAAATCCATCGCCGTCGTCTCAGTAAAGGTCAGCTGAGCCGCCCGTCGCGGCCGCGAGCGCCTGCGCGTTGATCTTCACCCCGAGCTTGTTTTGCAGCGTCCCGAGATATTGCGTCACCAGATCATCGGAATAGGATTTCTTCACTTCATTCGCCAAGGAGACGAGCGTTGCGTCAGCGAAATCGATCGGCGGCGCGGTTGCGCCGGCGACCTTGAACACGAGCCGCTCGCCGGCGTCGAGCCGCGTCGAGCCGACGCCGCCGACTCCGACGTTGAACGCCTGGGCGACAGCCGGCTGCGGAAAATCATCGCCTCCGCCGCGCCGCACATTCTGCGCCCGCTTGACCGCAAAACCGCCTTCGGCGGCGACCTTTGCCATGGGCTCGCCGGACTCGAGCCGCTTTGTCAGTTCGATGGACTTGGCCGTCATCAGCTTCGCTGTCTCGTCGTCGCGCCAGGCCTTTTCGACGGCGGGTTTCGCCTCCTCGAAGCTCTTCTGCCGCGCCCTGTCTATTTTGCCGACCTCGAACCATTGATAGCCGCCCTGCGGCAGGCTCAACGTTTCGTTGTCAACGCCAAGATCGGAGGCGAAGGCGGCTTTCAGCAATGCCGCGCCGTTTGCAAGATCGGCGATCGGGACGCCGGCCGCATCCTTGCCGCCGGCGTCAACTGCCGGAATGACGCGGACCTCGAGACTGGCGCTCTTTGCCGCCTCGGTCAGCGTTTTGCCGGACGCGCGCTGATCCTCGATGGCGTCATGCAGGCGCGCGATTTCGCCGCGCGCCCTTGTCGTGGCGATCTCTTTCTTGATCTCGTCCTTGACGTCATCGAACGGCTTTGCGCTCGACGGCTGGATAGCGGCGACGCGAATGAGCACGCTGCCGAATTGCGTCTTGACGGGCGCGCTGACCGCACTCTCGGGAAGGGCGAAGGCAACGTCTGCGACAGCCTTGTCGATCAGCTGGCTCCGCGTCACGAGACCGAGCGAAACATCCTTCATGGTCGAGCCCTGCTGGGCGACGACGTCCTCGAAGCTTGCGCCGCCATCGAGTTTTTCGCGCGCAGCCGCCGCGGCGGCAGGGTCGGAGAAGAACAGCTGATCGATCTGGCGCTTCTCGGGCGAGCCATATTTTTCGCCCTTGATTTCATCGTAACGGCGCAGCGCGTCGGCGTCCGAAACGACGTCCAGCTTTGCAACGCTCTCCGGGGTCAGGGTCAAGGTGACAAGGGCGCGGTATTCTGGTGCGGAATAGCCGAGTTTGCGATCCTCGAAATATTTGCGGAGTTCATCGTCGGACGGCAAAGCGACCTCTCCGGCAGCGGCGGCTGGCAGCACAAAATATTCGAGCGTGCGCGTCTCGGACTGGTAGCGATGAATCAGTTCAAGCATGGCTTTGGGCAATTGCAGGCCGTTCGTCATGGAATCGATCAGCTCCTGACGCAGATAGACGCCGCGCTGCTCGCGCACAAAGGCCTTTTCGGTGAGGCCATTGTCACGCAGCAGCTCCTCGAAGCGGGCGCGGTCGAATTGGCCGGTCGGCCCCTTGAAAGAAGGGTCGGCGGCAATCGTGCGCGCGATCTCGGCGTCGCTCATCGCAAGGCCAAGCGCATGCGTCTCCTGATCGAGCACCGTCTCGCTGATGAGCCGGGAAAGAACCTGGCGATCGAGGCCGTAGCGCTTGGCTTCATCATTGGTGATGGCGCGCCGCGCCTGCCGCTGCGCCCGCTGCAATTCAGTCTGGTAGGCGAAGCGGAAGGCCTCGGTCGTGATCTGTTCGTTGCCGACTTCGGCGAGCTTATTTGCGCCAAAGCCCCGGAAAATATCGCCGATGCCCCAGACCGCGAAGCTCAGAATGATGAATCCGAGCACGATCCCCATGACCGTTCGGCCGATCCAGCCCTGTGTCGCGGCGCGCATGGCGTCAAGCATTTGGTTATTATCTTTCCCGAGAGAGCTCGCGGCCAAGCTTGGGCCAAACATTTACAAATTCGGGCGGGACTATAAGAAGGTGCGCTATCGCTTGCAACGCGTCTGCGGCTCATCGTGAGCCTTAAAGCCGGAAGCTTGACAATGACAAACGGACCCTCGCGGTCGGAACGCCGTCCCCTCGTCGCCGGCAACTGGAAAATGAACGGTCTGCGCAAGGATCTTATCGAGGCGGAGAAAATTTGTGCGGCGACGGCCGCCGGCGAAGCCGGCGAGGCAGAGGTTGTGATCTGTCTGCCGGCGACTTTGCTGATTTCCGCGGCGCCCGCTTGCGAGGCGGCGGGGGTCGGGCTCGGCGGCCAGCATTGCCATGGCGAGCCGAAGGGGCCGTTTACCGGCGATCTCTCGGCGGAAATGCTGAGGGACGCCGGCGCCTCCTATGTCATTCTCGGCCATTCCGAGCGCAGAGCCGGCCACAATGAAGGCAACTCCGCCGTGCGCGAAAAAACACGCGGGGCTTTCCGGGCGGGGCTGACCGCGATCGTCTGCGTCGGCGAGACACGCGGGCAGCGCGAGGCGGGCGACGCTTTGCCGATCGTCGGCTCGCAGCTCACTGGCTCGATTCCCGGCGAGGCGACGCCGCAAAACCTCGTGATCGCTTATGAGCCGGTGTGGGCGATCGGCACGGGACTGACGCCGACGCTGCGGGATATCGCCGAGATGCACCGCTTCATCCGCGAGCGGGTCGGCGTCGATCTGCCGCGCATTCGTGACGGGATCCGCATCCTTTATGGCGGCTCCGTCAAACCGAACAACGCGGCCGATCTGATGCGCGTGCCGAACGTCGATGGCGCCCTCGTCGGCGGGGCCAGCCTGACCGCCAAGGATTTTATGGGGATCGCGAGCGTTTATCGCGACTATTGCCTGGCGTCCTGAGCCGATTGTGAGCGCTGGCGACGCGCCCGACAGGCGTCGCGCGAGTTCCGCCGAGGTTCAGCCGCTTTATTTGCTGGCGCCTTCCCTGCCGCCCGTTGTAGAACCCGGCAAATCCAGCGCCGCTGCGGAACGCAGGCGGCGCTGCTGGCATTCCTTAATCCTAAAGACCGAAATCGGGGTCAACGACCCTTGAGGCGTAATCAGGGAAGAGAGTTTCGATGCAGACGGTGCTGATCGTCATCCACCTTATGATCGTCGTGGCGCTGGTCGTGACGGTGCTGCTGCAGCGGTCGGAAGGCGGCGCGCTCGGCGTTGGGGGCGGCGGCG
This sequence comes from Methylocella silvestris, assembly GCF_002891535.1. Lineage (GTDB taxonomy): Bacteria > Pseudomonadota > Alphaproteobacteria > Rhizobiales > Beijerinckiaceae > Methylocapsa > Methylocapsa silvestris_A. The sequence goes on from NZ_PDZR01000023.1 coordinate 23,889, forward strand.
GCTTCATGACCGGCCGCGGACAGGCCAATGTGCTGACCCGGGCGACGGCGATTCTCGCCGCCCTTTTCTTCGCAACGAGCCTTGGGCTGACGGCGCTCGCCAAATATACGCAGGGGCCTGCGTCGATTCTGCAGCATATCCCGGAAGCCTCGCCAAATGCGCCGGCGGCTCCGGCCACAGGCGGCGGCCTGCTCGATCAGCTGAAGCAACTCGAAGATCAGCGCCAGTCCGCTCCCCCGGCTGCGCCGCCGCGTTGACGGTCAGCCTCGTCGTCTGAGCAGCCAAACCCGCCGCGCCCGGGCGCTGCCGGAAAGATCTTCACTGTGGACGATCCGAGGAGGGAGCGGAATAGGCTTCCTCTTGCGGCGAAACTCGGATAGAGCTCAAAGCCCATGGCGCGGTACATTTTCATCACCGGCGGCGTGGTCTCCTCGCTCGGCAAAGGCTTGGCTTCGGCGGCGCTCGGCGCATTGCTTCAGGCCCGCGGCTATACCGTCCGCCTGCGCAAGCTCGATCCCTATCTCAACATCGATCCGGGGACGATGAGTCCCTATCAGCATGGCGAGGTTTTCGTCACCGACGACGGGGCGGAGACCGACCTCGACCTCGGTCATTACGAGCGCTTCACCGGCCGCCCGGCGCTGCGCGACGACAATATCACGACTGGGCGGATCTATCAGGAGATCATCGCCAAGGAGCGCCGCGGCGACTATCTCGGCGCGACGGTGCAAGTGATCCCGCATGTCACCAATGCGATCAAGGATTTCGTCCTTTCAGGAACGGACGGCGTAGATTTCGTGCTGGTCGAGATCGGCGGCACGGTCGGCGACATAGAGGGCTTGCCGTTCTTCGAGGCGATCCGCCAGCTCGGCAATGACCTGCCAAGATCGCATGCGATCTATATCCATTTGACCTTGCTGCCCTTCATCCCGAGCGCCGGCGAACTCAAGACCAAGCCGACGCAGCATTCGGTGAAGGAATTGCGATCGATCGGCATCCAGCCGCACATTCTCCTCTGCCGCACGGACCGCACCATTCCGCGCGAAGAGCGGCGCAAGCTCGGGCTTTTCTGCAACGTGCGTGAAAGCGCCGTGATCGAGGCGCGTGACGTCGAATCGATCTATGACGTGCCGCGCGCCTATCACGCCGCCGGCCTCGATCAGGAGGTTCTGGCCGCGTTTGGCATCGAGCCGGCGCCAAAGCCGGACATGAGCCGCTGGAATGCGGTGATGGAGCGCGTCCACAACCCCGAAGGGGAGGTGACGATCGCCATCGTCGGCAAATATACCGGCCTCAAGGACGCCTATAAGTCGCTGATCGAGGCGCTTGCCCATGGCGGCATGGCGAACCGGATCAATGTCCGGATCGACTGGATCGAGTCCGAAGTGTTCGAGAGCGACGATCCTGCCGTCTACCTCGACCATGTGCATGGCATTCTCGTTCCCGGCGGTTTCGGCCAGCGCGGCGCTGAGGGCAAGATTCTCGCGGCACGCTTCGCCCGTGAGCGCAAGGTGCCCTATTTCGGCATCTGCTTCGGCATGCAGATGGCGGTGATCGAGGCGGCGCGCTCGCTCGCTGACGTCAAGGAAGCGAATTCAACCGAATTCGGTCCGACGAAGGAGCCGGTCGTCGGCCTGATGACCGAATGGATGCGCGGCAATGAATTGCACATCCGCGCCGCGGAGAGCGATCTTGGCGGGACGATGCGGCTGGGGGCCTATCGCGCGAGTCTCGCGCCGCATTCAAGAATTGCTGCGATCTATGGCGCGACCGAGATCTCCGAGCGCCACCGCCATCGCTATGAGGTGAACACCGCCTATCGCGAGAGACTGGCCGAAAACGGCCTCATCTTCGCGGGCCTGTCTCCCGACGGTCTGCTTCCCGAGACTATCGAACTTCAGGATCATCCCTGGTTCATCGGCGTGCAATTCCATCCGGAGCTGAAATCGCGCCCGTTCGAGCCGCATCCCCTCTTTGCAAGCTTTATTGCGGCGGCGCTCGAACAATCGCGGCTCGTCTGATCCAGCAGGACGGCAAAGACGATCCAGCTCCTTCGAGCAAATCAGCTCCTAGAGCATTTTCGGCAAAAGTTGCAGACTTTTGCGATAAGAAAATGCGTTGAAACAAAGAGATAGAGCCTTTTCACGATTCCATGAATTATGAAAAGGCTCTAACGGAGGTCGTCATGGAGTTGCGTCAGCTCGGCCGCACCAATCTCAATGTGCCGGCGATCTGCCTTGGCACCATGACCTGGGGCCAGCAGAACACCGAAGCCGACGCCCATGCGCAGATGGATTATGCGCTGGAGCAGGGGGTCAACTTCTTCGACGCCGCCGAGATGTATCCCATTCCGCCGAACCCCGAGACCCAAGGGTCGACCGAGCAGTTCATCGGCAGCTGGTTCAAGGCCCGCAACAATCGTGACAAAATCATCCTCGCGACCAAGGTCTCGGGCCGCGGCCAGGCCAATTGGCTGCGCGGCGGCGTGAAACCCTACAGGCTGTTCGGGAAGCCGACGGAGCTTAATCGCAAGAACATCTTTTACGCCGTCGATCAATCGCTGCGGCGGCTCCAGACCGACTATATCGACCTGTACCAGCTGCATTGGCCCGATCGGCCGGTGCAGCTGTTCGCGGACCGCTCGACGACGTTCCGCCAGCCCGCCAAGAGGCCCGAAAATCCAATTCCCGAGACCGTCGAAATTCTCAGTGAACTCGTGAAGGCCGGCAAGATCCGCCATTTTGGCGTCTCCAATGAAACCGCCTGGGGAACCATGCGCTTTGTCGCCGCGGCGGAAGCCGGCAAGGGCCCCCGCGTCGTCTCAATTCAAAACGCCTATAATCTGCTGAACCGGACGTTTGAGATCGACCTTGCTGAAATCGCCATGCGCGAACAGGTCGGCCTGCTTGCCTATTCGCCATTGCTGCAAGGCTATCTTAGCGGCAAATATCAGGGCGGCGCGCGACCGCCGGGGGCGCGAACGACCTTGTTTGGCCGCGCGCAGCGCTGTGAAAAGCCCGGCGTCGAAGAAGCCATCGGCAAATATCTAGTGATCGCAAGGGAATTCGGCCTCGACCCGGCGCAAATGGCGCTGGCCTTCGTGACCTCACGCCCATTCGTGACGTCAACCATCATCGGCGCGACGACGATGGAGCAGCTGAAGATCGATATCGGCTCGACCAAGGTGACGATTCCGCCCGAGGTCGAAGACAGGATCAATGCCGTACATCAGACGAGCGGCAATCTCGCGCCGTAAAACGCGTCAGCCGCGGCCGCGATACGGCGGCACGCCCTGGTCCGGCAGCCACAGGCCAGGGGGCGGCGCTCCCGTCGACCAGAATACGTCGATCGGCATGCCGCCGCGCGGATACCAATAGCCGCCGATGCGCAGCCAGCGCGGCGTCAGCACGGCGACGAGATCCTTGCCAATCCGCACTGTGCAGTCCTCGTGGAACGCGCCTTCGTTGCGGAAGGAGCCCAGATAAAGCTTCAGCGACTTTGATTCGACGATCCATTTGTCCGGCGCATAGTCGATGACAAGGAGCGCGAAGTCGGGCTGTCCCGTGACCGGGCAGAGCGATGTGAATTCGGGTGCGGTAAAGCGGGCGAGATAAAGCGCGTCCTCATGCGGATTCGCCACCCGTTCGAGCGTCGCCTCCTCCGGCGAGCGCGGCAGGGCGATGCTTGCGCCGAGTTGGCTCGCGCCATCGTGAATTTTTACCATATGGCCTCTTTGAGAAGGGAAGGGCGGCGAAACCCATCCCGGTTGCCCCCTTCTGATCTCGCGAACCGCTGTGTGCTTTCAAGCCCAATTCTGCGCCGCCGAACGAAATCGACTCTTGAGAATCATGATAACAACTATTGACATCTGTTATCGCGATTCATATAGAGCGATATCAAATCGCGGGAGCCGCATCCGATGAACGAAAAGCCGCTCACGCCCGATGCGATCCTCGATGCGACAGAAGCCGCGCTGCGCCGGTTCGGGCCGACCAAGACGAGCGTTACGGACGTCGCCCGCGCGCTGAATGTCAGCCACGGCGCGCTCTACCGGCATTTCGACGGCAAGGCGGAGTTGATCGACGCTGTGGTGGCGCGTTGGCTTGAGCGACTCGGTGGCCCACTCGCCGTCATTGCGGCGGAGAGCGGCCCGGCTCCCGAGCGGCTGCGGCGCTGGTTCGATGTGCTGATCGCCTCGCAAACGGCCAAGGCGCAAAATGATTCGGACCTGTTTCAGGCCTACGCCGGCCTCTCGCGCGCAAATCGATCAATTGTCGCCGCCGAGATGGAGCGGCGCGCGACGCATATCGCCAAAATCCTCGACGACGGCGCGAAGCAAGGCGCTTTCGCCGCCATCGATCCTGGCGGCGCGGCGCGGGCGATTTTGCATGCGACGGTTCAATTCCACCATCCGCTGCACGCGGACGAATGGCTCCGTACCGAGGAGTCGCTGAATTTCGACGCGGTATTCCGATTGGTGCTGCGCGGTTTGACACGATAGCAGGCGCCCGCCCGGAGCATTTTGCAAAGAGACCCGAAGCCCCCGGAGCGCTCAGCGCGAGGCCACTTTGCGCCATTTCGCCTCGATGCGGCGGGTGATCGCGGCGATTCTGGCCTCATGCGCCGCCCAGAACGCCCGGCTGACCGCCTCGGTCCGGATCCGCGGCGCGCGCCGCATGGCGCTTCGCATGCGCGGCCCGGCCGGATCGACGATCATCGGAACCGAGGCCCCAGCGGCAAAGGGCGAGCCGATGGCGGCCAGATGGGCGCGCGCGCGGCCGCAATAGATGACCGAAAGCGCCGACATCTGCTCCTCGCCATGGCCCGCGCGATATTTCATCAGGGCCCGGCAGAGGTCGCCGCCGGCGAGGCGCCAGGCTTCGGCAAGATAGGCGACGCCATAACGGATATTGACTTCCGGCTGCGCGAGTTCCGCGCCGTCGCCGCGAAAGCCGAGCATGGCGGCGGTTTCCGGCCGCACCTGCATCAGGCCGATCTCGCCGACGCTGCCCATCGCGCCCGGATCATATCCGCTTTCAATCGCGATCACGGCGTCGGCGATGTCGGACGGCAGACCCGTCTTCTCCGCCTCGCGACGCAGCAGCGCGCGAAATTTCTGCCGCGGTCCGGCGACCTCGGGGTTAGCTGCGTTTTGCCCGGCGGATTCTCGAGCCTGGCCTTTACCATCACCATCCGGCCCGCCTGCGCCAAGACCGGCCGGGCGCGCGAGCGGCAGCGGCGTTGGCGCAGGGGCGTTCTCGGGAGTCGATGCGGCGACCGCGGCGCAACAGGACGCGCACAAAAGAGCTATCGCAAAGGCTGTTCTGTGCGCCGCCATCTTCTGCTCGATCCCAACTGCGCGCCAAGCCGTACGCGAGGAGTCCCCATGCTAGAAGAAGAACCTTGAACAAAGGCTTTGCGCACGGCAAGTTTTTCGCGAGCCGTTCGGCGAGGCGGCCGTCTCGATCAATGGCCTTTCGCTCCAATTGGCGCGCGTCCCGTTGGAAGATGTACGGCCCCGCCACTCCGTCGCGCCAATGTTTTTCCCGCCTGTGCTTAAAAAAATCCACCCGCGGGGTCGAGGCCCAGCCCTTTCGTCCAGCGAAGCTTCGTCGTAAAACCCTTTGCAAAATCGGACCAGTCCGTAAATCGACCGTCCAAAATCACGCCTGACATCACGCCCAGCTCAATCCCCAAAACCGAACATGCCCAAGGAGCCGTCATGACTGCGATCATCGATATTGTCGCGAGAGAAATTCTGGACAGCCGCGGCAATCCGACCGTCGAGGTTGACGTTACACTGGAGGATGGCTCGCATGGCCGCGCCGCCGTGCCGTCGGGCGCCTCGACGGGCGCGCATGAGGCTGTCGAATTGCGTGACGGTGACAAGTCGCGTTATGGCGGCAAGGGGGTCCTCAAGGCTGTCGAAAGCGTCAACCGGGATATTTTCGAGGCGCTCAGCGGTCTTGAAGCCGAAGATCAGAGCCGGATCGACGAGATCATGATCTCGCTCGACGGCACGCCGAACAAGAGCAAATTGGGGGCGAACGCCATTCTGGGCGTATCGCTCGCCGTCGCCAAGGCGGCCGCCGACGCTTCGGCGCTGCCGCTCTACCGCTATGTCGGCGGCGTTCAGGCCCATGTGCTGCCGGTGCCGATGATGAACATCATCAATGGCGGCGTGCATGCCGACAATCCGATCGATTTCCAGGAATTCATGATACTGCCGGTCGGCGCCCCTTCGATCGCGGAAGCCGTCCGCTGGGGCTCCGAGGTTTTTCAGCTGCTTAAAAGCTCGCTGAAGAAGGCGGGGCACAACACCAATGTCGGCGACGAGGGCGGCTTCGCCCCCAATCTGCCTTCGGCCGAGGCGGCGCTCGATTTCTGCGTGCAGGCGATCGAAGCCGCCGGATTCAAGCCCGGCGTCGATATGTTCCTCGGCCTTGACTGCGCCTCGACGGAGTTCTTCAGGGACGGCGCCTATGTCTATTCCGGCGAGGGCGTCACCCGCTCGCCGCAGGAACAGGCGAATTATCTCGCAAAGCTGAGCGCCTCCTATCCGATCGCAAGCATCGAGGACGGCATGTCGGAGGATGACTGGGCTGGCTGGAAGGCGGTCACGGAAATGATCGGCTCCAAGGTGCAGCTCGTTGGCGACGATCTGTTCGTCACCAATGTCACGCGGCTCGAGGAAGGCATCAAGAAGGGGATCGCCAATTCGATCCTCGTCAAAGTCAATCAGATCGGGACGCTCACCGAAACGCTGGCCGCCGTCGATATGGCGCAGCGGGCCGGCTACACCGCGGTTATGTCGCACCGCTCGGGCGAAACGGAGGATTCAACCATCGCCGACCTCGCCGTCGCCACCAATTGCGGGCAGATCAAGACCGGCTCGCTCGCCCGTTCGGACCGCACCGCGAAATACAACCAGCTGATTCGCATCGAGGAAGAACTCGGCTCGCAGGCGCGCTACGCCGGATTGAAGGCGCTTAAGGCGCTCGCGTAATACCAGGCAAACGATTCCTCCAGCCGCCGCTTCGTCATTGGCGGCGGCTGGAAATTTTAAGCCGGAACCCGCGCGGTCCTTAGGACTTAGAGCGTCAAGCTAACGGTTCTGGCGGTCCCATGCGCACACGATATACGCTCGACGCCCTGAATTTCTTCCTGGCCGACGTCCGCGATGGGCTTGGGCCCTATCTCGCCATCTATCTCCTCACCGAACGACACTGGGCCGAGGACAAGATCGGTCTTGTGATGACCGTGGCCGGTCTTGCGGGCATCGTCGCGCAAACGCCGGCGGGCGCGCTGACCGACGCCAGCCGCGCCAAGCGCGGGATCATCATCGTCGCCGCTCTGGTGGTGACCGGCGCCTCGATCCTGCTTCCCTTCATGTCGTCATTTGCGCTCGTCGCCGCCTCGCAGGCGGCGGCCGGGGCCGCTGCGGTGTTTTTTGCGCCGGCGATCGCGGCGATCACGCTCGGTCTCGTCGGACCGAAGAATTTTACGCGCCGGGTTGGCCGCAATGAATCGTTCAATCATGCCGGCAATGCGGCGCTGGCCGCGGTGGCCGGCCTTTGCGCCTGGCGTTGGGGGCCGATGGTGGTGTTCTACCTGATGGCCGTGATGGCCCTGCTTTCGATCGCAAGCGTACTTACCGTGGACGCCAAGGCAATTGACCATGATGTGGCAAGGGGGCTGATCGACGGCGCCGAAGCTTCAGGCGAGAAACCGTCTGCCCTCAAGGCTCTGCTCTCCTGTAAAGGCCTTTTGATATTCTGCATTTGTTGCGTGATGTTCCATCTCGCCAATGCCGCCATGCTGCCCTTGGTCGGACAGAAACTCGCTCTGCAGGATAAGAATCAGGGCACGGCCCTCCTATCGGCCTGCATCGTCGCCGCGCAAATCGTCATGACGCCGATGGCGGCGCTGGTCGGTTTCAAGGCCGATGTCTGGGGCCGCAAGCCGCTTTTTCTGGCCGCCTTCGCCATTCTGCCGCTGCGTGGCTTTCTCTACACGCTCTCCGATGATCCCTATTGGCTTGTCGCCGTACAGACGCTCGATGGGGTAGGCGCCGGGCTCTATGGGGCGCTTTTTGTGATCATTGTCGCGGATCTGACGCGCGGCACGGGCCATTTCAACCTGGCTCAGGGCGCCGTTATCACAGCACAGGGGATCGGCGCGGCGCTCAGCACGACCCTGGCCGGATTGATCGTCGTCCACGCCGGCTATTCGGCGGCGTTTCTCGTCCTCGGCGTGATAGCCGCCGGCGGCTTTCTCCTTTACCTCTTCGCCATGCCGGAAACGCTTCATTCCGATCGCCGGAAAGCGGCGCAAATTCCTTCCGTAGCCGTCGCGCGATGAGCCTTGCCGGCGTCGACTGGCGCGCGATCGACTGGCGGGCGATCGCAGCGATCGCGATCTTCCTGGCGACGCTGGCTGGCGTCGCCGTCGGCGGCGCGCCCGGCCTGCGGATGGACCGCGCCGGCATCGCGCTTGTCGGCGCGGCGATGATGCTTCTCGTCGGCCCGCAAAGTTTCGAGGACTCGCTCAAGGCGGTCGACCTCGACACGATCACATTGCTTCTCGGCATGATGATCATCGTGGCGCAGCTGAGGATTTCGGGTTTCTTTGATTTCGCGGGCAGGTTCGTGTTGAAGCGAGCGCATGGTCCGCTGACGCTGCTCGCCGCCCTCGTCCTGGTGACGGGATGTCTGTCGGCATTCCTCGTCAATGACGCGGTCTGCCTCGCCCTGACGCCGCTGGTCCTTGAAGCGACGCGCAAGCTGTGCCGCAATCCCGTTCCCTATTTGCTGGCCGTCGCGATGGCCTCAAATTCCGGCAGCGTCGCGACCTTTACCGGCAATCCGCAGAATATGATGATCGGCGTCGCCTCGCATATTCCCTATGCGCAATTCGCCTTGAAACTCGCGCCGACCGCGCTCGTGGCGCTGCTTCTGACGTTCAGCCTCATCGCGCTGCTGCATCGCGCTGAGTTTTCGACGAAATTCGCTGACGCCGAAGCGCCGGCCAGGACGCCCCTGCATCGCTGGCAGATGGTCAAGGCGTCGCTGATCACCGCCTGCGTGATCGCCGGATTTTTTACCGGCGCGCCGGTGGCCAAGGCGGCGATCATCGGCGGATCGCTGCTCCTCGTCTCACGCGCCGTCAACCCGAGAAAGATCTACGCCGAACTCGACGGCTCGCTTCTCTTGATGTTCGCCGGGCTGTTCATCGTCGTGTCGGGCGCTGAAAAAGTCATGTTGACGCCAGCGACCTTGGCGGCCCTCGCGGGGCTTCGCCTCGACAATGGCTGGATCCTGTCCGGCGTCGCCGCCGCACTCTCCAATCTCATCAGCAACGTTCCCGCGGTGCTGGTCCTAAAGCCCATTGTCGAGGCGCTGCCGGACGCCAATCAAGCCTGGCTCATCGTAGCGATGAGTTCGACGCTCGCCGGCAATCTGACGCTTGTCGGCTCGATCGCCAATCTTATCGTCGCGGAGCGTGCGAAGCGGTCGGGCGTCGCCATCTCCTTTCTCGATTATTTCAAGGTCGGTCTTCCCCTAACGCTGCTGAGCCTTGGCTTTGGAACCTTTGCGCTGGAAGCATGGCGTTAATCATTCGCTAACCTTGGTCGGCGACTGTTCGGCATGGTTATCCGCAGACGACTTCGCGCCATTCTTTTTCCGCTTCTGCTTTATTGCGTCTCGGGCGCCGCGGGCGGCTATTTCGTCTGGCACGCCCTGAACGGAGAGCGCGGACTCAAGACCAACGACGAATATCAGATCAAGATCGCCGGGCTCCAGAATGAGATCGACGGCCTGCGGACGGAGAGCGCTCTTTGGCGCCGCCGGATCGCACTCATCAATGGCGCCATCGTCGACCGCGACCTCCTCGACGAGGAAACCCGGGCGCTGATCGGCCGTGCCGACAAGAACGATCTTGTCGTCCTGCTGCCGCCCGCGCAGTAGCCTGCCCCGCCAGGGTCTCTAGCCGGAAAGCACTATTGTTCTCCGCTTGCCGTCCGGGCCGGGGAGCGCTACGCCAGCCTCATAAATTGATTAAAATCATTTGGCGCGCTCCGCTCGCTTTCGGCGTCAAGCTGCGCTAGCTTGCCTGCCGGAAACGCCGAGACGCCAATCCAGGAAGGGTACGCGATGGCCGACGCATCAAGCTCCGTCCGCACCGAAACACGATCCCGGAAAGGGACTGAATCGCCGCCGGCCCCGCCAGTATTCAGCAAAGAGCAGGAATTCAAGGCCTATCGCGAGATGCTGCTGATCCGGCGTTTCGAGGAGAAGGCGGGCCAGCTCTACGGCATGGGCCTCATCGGCGGATTTTGCCATCTTTACATCGGACAGGAGGCCGTCGTCGTCGGCGTGATGATGTCGGCAAAGCCGGGCGATCAAACCATCACCAGCTACCGCGATCATGGCCATATGATCGCATGCGGCATGGATCCCAAGGGGGTCATGGCCGAGTTGACCGGACGACGGGGCGGCTTGTCGAAAGGCAAGGGCGGCTCGATGCACATGTTCTCCAAGGAGAAGCATTTCTACGGCGGCCATGGCATTGTCGGCGCCCAGGTGCCGCTCGGAACGGGCCTCGCTTTCGCCAACCGGTACCGCTCCAACGGAAATGTTTCCTACACATATTTCGGCGATGGCGCGGCCAATCAGGGACAGGTCTACGAGAGCTTCAATATGGCGGAGCTCTGGAAACTGCCGGTCATTTTCATCGTCGAGAACAACCGCTACGCGATGGGCACCTCGGTCAAGCGCTCATCGGCGATGAGCGATTTTTCCAAGCGCGGCCAGAGCTTCAATATTCCCGGCGAACAGGTTGACGGCATGGATGTCCGCGCGGTCAAGGCGGCCATCGAACGCGCCCGCGACTGGTGCGTCAACGGCAACGGCCCGATCATCCTCGAGATGCAAACCTATCGCTACCGGGGCCACTCGATGTCGGACCCGGCCAAATACCGCTCCAAGGAAGAAGTGCAGAAAATGCGCGAGGAGCATGATCCTATCGAGCAGGTCAGGGCGCGCCTGCTGCGGGACCACAATGTCTCCGAGGACGAGCTTAAGGCGATCGACGCCGAGATCCGCGCGATCATCGCCGAAGCAGTCGACTTCGCCTCTCACGACCCCGAGCCCGATCCGGCCGAGCTTTGGACCGACATTCTGAAATAAGACGCTTTCGCAAGGCCCGCGGCAAGCGGGCGAGAAAGGTTCAGGAAATTCCGATGGCGACCAACATTCTGATGCCCGCGCTTTCGCCGACGATGGAGCAAGGCAAGCTCGCAAAATGGCTGAAGAAAGAGGGCGATTCCATCCGCTCCGGGGACGTTCTCGCCGAAATCGAAACCGATAAGGCGACGATGGAGGTTGAAGCCGTCGACGAAGGCACGCTTGCCAAAATCCTGATCCCGGCGGGCTCCGACAATGTCGCCGTCAACACGCCAATCGCCATTCTCGCTGGCGAAGGTGAGGACGCCACGAAGGCGAGCGTTCCGGATGCCGCGCCGGCGGCCGCGCCCGCGTCGAACGGAGCGGGCGCCGAGCCGCAGGCGGCAAAGCCCGCGACGCCTCAACCCGCGGCCGCGGCTGCGCCTGCGATCTCGCGTGCGCCGGAATTTCCCGAAGGGACCGAAATGGTCTCAACGACCGTGCGCGAGGCGCTCCGCGACGCCATGGCCGAGGAAATGCGCCGCGACGAAAGCGTCTTCGTCATGGGCGAGGAAGTCGCCGAATATCAGGGCGCCTATAAGATCACGCAAGGTCTGCTGCAGGAATTCAGCGATCGCCGCGTTGTCGATACGCCGATTACCGAACATGGATTCGCGGGCCTTGCAGTCGGCGCGGCGATGGCCGGGCTGCGGCCGATCGTCGAATTCATGACCTTCAACTTCGCCATGCAAGCGATGGATCAGATCATCAACTCGGCCGCCAAGACGCTTTATATGTCGGGCGGCCAGATGGGCTGTCCGATCGTGTTTCGCGGCCCGAACGGCGCCGCCGCGCGCGTGGCCGCGCAGCACAGTCAGGATTACACCGCCTGGTTCTCCCATGTTCCGGGCCTCTATGTTGTCGCGCCCTATAGCGCCGCCGACGCCAAAGGCCTTTTGAAGAGCGCCATCCGCGACGCCAATCCGGTGATCTTCCTCGAAAACGAAATTCTCTACGGGCAAAGCTTCGACGTGCCGAAGATCGATGACTTCCTCGTGCCGATTGGCAAGGGCCGCATCGCGCGTCCGGGCAAGGATGTGACGATCGTCTCCTTCAGCATCGGCATGGTCTATGCCCTGAAGGCCGCCGAAGAGCTCGCCAAGGACGGGATCGAAGCCGAGGTCATTGACCTGCGCACCATCCGTCCGATGGATGCCGAACTCATCATCGATTCGGTAAAACGGACCGGCCGCTGCGTCACCGTCGAGGAAGGCTGGCCGCAGAGCGGCGTCGGCGCGGAGATCGCCTCCATTCTAATGGAGCACGCCTTTGATTATCTCGACGCGCCGGTGGCGCGCGTCACGGGCAAGAATGTGCCGATGCCCTATGCCGCCAATCTCGAAAAGCTCGCGCTTCCGAACGTCGGCGAAGTTGTCGCCGCGGCGAAAGCCGCCCTGTACGTCTGATTTTCCGTCCCGGCCCCGCAGTCCTTTTCCCGCAAGGGACGCCGTCCGCCAGACCTGATCTGATCGAAGCCGGCGTTCAGCTCGAGATCAAGAGCCTCCCATGCCCGTCAACATTCTCATGCCCGCCCTTTCGCCGACCATGGAAAAAGGCAATCTCAGCCGATGGTTGAAAAAGGAAGGCGACAAGATCAAATCCGGCGACGTGATCGCTGAAATCGAGACCGACAAGGCGACGATGGAAGTCGAGGCCGTGGACGAAGGAGTCCTCGCCAGGATTGTCGTCCCGGACGGCACCGCCGACGTCCCCGTGAACGATGTGATCGGCGTCATTGCCGCCGATGGCGAGGACGTCTCGGCTGCCGCGGCGCCCGCCGCCGCCAAACCCGCGCCTGAGGGGCCGGCGTCCACCCCCGCACCATCCGCGCCACAAGCGGCCACGCCAGCCCAGGCGCCCGCCGCCCTGAACGGGCAGGCCGGCCCGCGCCTGTTCGCCTCGCCGCTCGCGCGTCGAATCGCCAAGGAGTCGGGGCTCGATCTCTCCGGCGTCGCCGGCTCCGGCCCGCATGGCCGCATTGTCGAACGCGACGTCAAGGCGGCGCTGGCGCAGCCAAGGCCACAAATCGCCAAGGCGCCGGCGGCGCCTGCCGCGCCGTCGCCGGTTGCGCCGTCGCCAGCTCCAGCGCCGGCCTCGGATGAAACCATCCGCAAATTCTACGCGCCCGGCTCCTATGATGAAGCGCCGCATGATTCGATGCGCAAGACGATCGCAAGGCGCCTCGTCGAGGCGAGCCAGACGATCCCGCATTTTTATCTGTCGGTCGACTGCAACCTCGACGCTCTGCTCGCGCTGCGCGAAACGGTCAATGCGCAGGCCGCACGCGACAAGGACGGCAAGCCGTCTTACAAAATCTCGGTCAATGATTTCGTCATCAAGGCGCTTGCGCTGGCGTTGATCCGCGTGCCGGAAGCCAATGTGACCTGGACCGAAGCGGCCATGCTGAAGCACAAACACGCCGATGTCGGCGTGGCGGTCTCTATTCCCGGCGGCCTCATCACGCCTGTGATTCGTTCGGCCGACACAAAGTCGCTATCCGCCATTTCGAATGAGATGAAGGATTACGCCGCCAGAGCCAAGGCGCGGAAATTGAAGCCGGAGGAATATCAGGGCGGCTCCTCTTCGGTGTCGAACCTCGGCATGTTCGGCATCAAGAATTTCAATGCGATCATCAACCCGCCGCAGTCCTCGATCCTCGCGGTCGGGGCGGGCGAGAAGCGCATCATCGTCAAGGACGGCGAGCCCGCGGTCGCGACCCTGATGAGCGTCACGCTTTCGACTGACCACCGCGCGGTCGACGGCGCGCTCGGCGCCGAACTGATTGACGCTTTCAAATCCCTGATCGAGCATCCGATGTCGATGCTCGTTTGAAATCATTTCTTTTGCGAGATCCTCATGGCTGACCCCTATGACGTTCTGATCATCGGCGGCGGGCCTGGCGGCTACGTCGCCGCCATCCGCGCCGCCCAGCTCGGCCTCCGGACGGCCGTCGTGGAGCGCGAGCATCTCGGCGGCATCTGCCTCAACTGGGGCTGCATCCCGACCAAGGCGCTGCTGCGTTCGGCAGAGATATTCCACTACATTGACCACGCCAAGGATTACGGGCTGAAGGCCGGCGGCAAGGCCGAGGCGGACGTCGGAGCCGTCGTCAAGCGCTCGCGCGCGATCTCGGCGCAGCTCAACGCCGGCGTCGGCTTCCTGCTGAAGAAGAACAAGATCGACGTCATCTGGGGCGAGGCGACGATCACGAAGGTCGGCGAAGTTACCGTCGCCGCAACCAAAAAAAACATTGTTCAGCCGCAAAACCCAATCCCGAAGGGCGTTTTGGCCGAGGGCGTCTATCGCGCCAAAAACATCATCATCGCGACGGGCGCGCGGCCCCGCGCGCTGCCGGGGCTTGAGCCCGACGGCAAGCTGATCTGGACCTATTTCGAGGCGATGAAGCCCGACGCCTTCCCCAAAAGCCTCATTGTCATGGGGTCGGGCGCGATCGGAATTGAGTTCGCCTCTTTCTATCGCACGCTCGGCGCCGAAGTGACCGTCGTCGAAGTGTTGCCGCAGATCCTTCCCGTCGAGGACGCGGAGATCGCCACGCTCGCTCGCAAGCGATTCGAAAAACAGGGCATGAAGCTTCTAACCTCGACCAAGGTGACGAAACTCGAGAAGAGCGGCGACGGCGTCACCGCGACGATCGAGGACGCCAAGGGGGCGGTGCAGACGCTAAAAGCCGAACGCGTGATCTCGGCCGTCGGCGTCGTTGGCAATGTCGAAAATCTCGGCCTTGAGGCGCTGGGCGTCGCCGTCGATCGCGGCACGATTAAGATCGACGATTACGGCCGCACAAACGTCGCCGGAATCTACGCCATCGGCGACGTCGCCGGGCCGCCGATGCTGGCGCATAAGGCCGAGCATGAAGGCGTCATCTGCGTCGAATCCATCGCCGGCAAGCATCCGCACGCCATGGACAAGCTCATGATTCCGGGCTGCACCTATTGCAATCCGCAAATCGCGTCGGTTGGCCTCACGGAAGCCAAAGCCAAAGAAGCCGGTTTCGCGCTCAAGGTCGGGCGCTTTCCCTTCATCGGCAACGGCAAGGCGATTGCGCTCGGCGAGCCAGACGGCCTCGTCAAGACGATCTTCGACGCCAAGACCGGCAAGCTGCTCGGCGCCCATCTTGTCGGGGCGGAAGTCACCGAGCTGATCCAGGGGTTCGTTGTCGCCATGAATTGCGAGACAACGGAGGAAGAGCTGATCAACACGGTGTTCCCGCATCCGACGCTGTCGGAAACCATGCATGAGAGCGTGCTCGACGCCTATGGCCGCGTGATCCATACGTAATAGGCCGCGGGGTTGGACAGTCGCCCGCGATCCGCCCATATTGACATCACAGCGAAACGCTCCGCCAGCCGGCGCGGGCAGGGCAGGAAGACTTATGGCCTCGGACTCCGACCTCCTCGACACGAAGCCGCTCGACGCAAAGCCGGCAGAGACGCGCCATCCTGAAAAAGCGCACCGGCCGGATCAGCCGACGCTGCGCAAGCCCGACTGGATCAGGGTCAGAGCGCCGGGCTCGCCGGAATGGTCGGCGACCAACAAGATCGTCAAGGAGCATAAGCTCGTCACCGTCTGCGAGGAGGCCGGCTGCCCCAATATCGGTGAATGCTGGGCGAAGAAGCACGCGACCTTCATGATCATGGGCGACACCTGCACAAGGGCCTGCGCCTTCTGCAATGTGAAGACGGGACTGCCGCGCGCGCTGGATCGCAATGAACCGCAGCGGGTCGCCGACGCCGTCGCCAAGCTCGGTCTGTCCCATGTCGTCATCACTTCGGTCGACCGCGACGATCTTTCCGATGGCGGCGCGCGCCATTTCGCCGAGGTGATCGTGGCGATCCGCAGCCTCAGCCCGAAAACGACAATTGAAGTGCTGACCCCTGACTTTCTGCGCAAACCCGGCGCGCTCGAAATCGTCGTCGCCGCCAAGCCCGACGTCTTCAATCATAATCTTGAGACGGTCGCCGGAAAATATCTCGGCGTGCGGCCCGGCGCGCGCTATTTCCATTCGCTCCGGCTGTTGCAGCGGGTCAAGGAGCTCGATCCGACACTGTTTACGAAATCGGGGATCATGCTCGGCCTTGGCGAAGAACGTCATGAAGTGCTGCAGCTGATGGATGATCTGCGCAGCGCCGACGTTGATTTCATGACGATCGGCCAATATTTGCAGCCGACCAAAAAACACCATGCAGTTGCGCGTTTCGTGACTCCGGACGAGTTCAATTCCTATGCGGAGCTCGGCCGCGCCAAGGGATTTCTTTTGATGTCTTCCTCGCCGCTGACGCGCTCCTCGCATCATGCCGGCGAGGACTTCGCCAAGCTTCAGGCGAAGCGCCAGGCGCTTGCGCCGGAGCGAGGCAATAGCTAAATCCTGCAATCAGGTTGGGCGGCGCCAAATGCGATCCGACCTCGATTGGCGCCGGCTGTTCAGCCTGCCCAGCGCTTCCAGTCATGAAGAGACATGCCGTCTTTCCGCACCACCCGAAAAGTTCGCCATAGCGCGAGGGAAATGTTCGATCTCGTGGCGGATGTCGAAGCCTATCCTCAATTCGTGCCCTTGTGCCTCGACCTGAAGCTCCGCCGGAAGACGGAAGATGCGGGCGTCGTGACGAAAGTCGCACAGATGACGGTCGGCTATAAGGCGCTCCGCGAAACGTTTACGAGTCGCGTGGCCTGCGATCCGCAAGCCCTTCAGATCATGGTCTCTTATGTCGACGGCCCGTTCCGGCGGCTCGAGAATCGGTGGTCGTTTCGAGACGAGAGACCCGGCGCTTCGGTCATTGAATTCGAGATCGCCTATGAGTTCCGCAGTCCGGCGCTCGGGCTCTTGATGGGCGGCGTGTTCGACAAGGCGTTCCGTAAATTTGCCGAAGCCTTTGAACAGCGCGCCGACTATGTTTACGGCGCGTCCTTGACATAGCGCTTTAACGCGCAGCCGCCTCCAGAAGGTCAAGCGCGACGGCGACAGCGGCCATGCGGATTCCATCGCGGCCAAGATCGCCGAAGCGTCGCTCCAGGATCCTTGGCTCGGCGCCGCGACGGGCGCAGCCAAAAAAAACCAGCCCCACCGGCTTTGCAGGCGAGCCGCCGCCGGGCCCAGCGATTCCCGTGACCGATACCGCGACGTCGGCCGGCGAATGCGTCAGAACGCCCGCCGCCATAGCGGTGGCGACTTCCGCGCTGACCGCGCCGACGCGCTCGATCAACGCAGCCTCGACGCCGAGGCTTTCCACCTTCGCCGCATTGGAATAGGTGACGAAGCCGCGCTCATAAACGTCGGAGGAGCCCGGAACCGCCGTGACAAGCGCCCCGATCAGGCCGCCCGTACAAGATTCGGCGCTGGCGAAGGTGAGGCGGCTTTCCCGATAGAGCGCGATGAGGCCGGTGGCGCGGGCGAGCAGGGCGTCGGCAAACATCAGAGCGGCAAACGCACGGTGGCGACGGCAAGGGCCGCGACGCCTTCCTCGCGTCCCGTGAAACCCAGACGCTCGCTGGTCGTCGCCTTCACCGCGACGCGGTCGAGGGAAATACCGACGATCGCGGCAAGGCCGGCGCGAATGGCGTCCCGATGCGGCCCGATCTTCGGCCGTTCGCACACCACGGTCGCGTCGATATGGGCGATCATTCCGCCGCGCGCGCGCACCCGCGCCGCCGCTGCCGCGAGGAAGATCTTCGAGGCGGCGCCGCGCCATTGTGGATCGGAGGGCGGAAAATGACTCCCGATGTCGCCGTCGGCGAGAGCCCCGAGCAGGGCGTCAGTGACCGCGTGGCTTAAAACGTCGGCGTCAGAATGACCGACAAGTCCATGATCATGCGAAATCTTAACGCCGCCAAGCCAGATATGGTCGCCGGCGCCGAAGGCGTGGACGTCATAGCCTTGTCCCATTCGAATGTCGGCGAGATCGCGAATGAGCCTGCCTTCGGCGGCGGCGAGATCCTCGGCGCTCGTAATCTTCATATTGTTGGCGTCCCCCTTGAAGACAAAAACGCGATGCCCGGCCCATTCGGCGATGGCCGCGTCATCGGTCAGATCGGCGGCTCCTGCCGCGGCGGCTTTCCGGTGCGCGTCGAGGATCAGGCTGAAATCGAACGCCTGCGGCGTCTGCACGGCCCGCAGACGCGCGCGCGGCGGGGTGGCTGCGATGCAGGCCTCACCATCAATTTCCTTGATCGTATCGGTGACCGCAATTCCGGGGATCGCGGCGCCATATTCTTTTGCTGCCTCGATCGCGCGAACAATTAATGCATCAGTTGCAAAAATACGTGCAGCATCATGAATTAGAACGATATTCGGACACATTATTGGATCGACGGCAAGCGCCTCCAGCCCGGCGCGCACGCTGTCCTGCCGGCTCGCGCCGCCGAAGATGGGCGCCATCAACTGGCTTCGCGCCGCCGGATCGAGACCGGCGATCGCCTCGCTATAAAGATCGAGATCGTCGGCATGGATGACAGGCGCGATGATCGCGTCCGGCGCGGCGCGGCCCAGCGCATTGAGGCTGCGGGCGAGGACGGTAAGGCCGGCTACCTGCCGATATTGCTTTGGCGCTCCGTCGCCGGCGCGCGACCCGCGCCCGGCCGCGACGACGACGATGGCAATCTTGGCAGGCGGAAGGGCGGGAAATTTCATCGACGGTCCAGATTTCGTGCGGCTGTTCCTCTCGCGTTTCGCAAGCGGCGTCAAATGCGAGCCAAACTGTTGCGAAAGGTTCAAAAAAGAGGATTGCCGCGCTGCACAAAATGACTATGATATAGGCATGAGCGCTACTGCTGATAAATTAGGCACGACTGGGAGAGGCGCTATATTGCGAATTGGATCTGTCGCCGTTTCCGGATGCGCTTTTCTCGCTCCGATGTCCGGTGTGACAGACATTGCGATGCGTCGCATCGCCCAACGCTTTGGCGCATCGCTTGTTTTTACCGAGATGGTGGCGGCGGAAGCCTACGCGAAAGGCGACGCCGAGAACCGGCTGAAGGCGGAAGGGCGCGGCGTTGATCCTCATGTCGTGCAAATCGCCGGCTGCGACCCACAGTCAATGGCTCGCGCCGCGCGTATCGCCGCCGACTCCGGCGCCGCAATCCTTGACATCAATATGGGCTGTCCCGCGAAGAAAGTGATCAACGGCTATTCCGGCTCGCATCTGATGCGCGATCTGCCGCTCGCGCTGGATCTGATCCGCGCCACCGTTCGCGCGGTCGACATTCCCGTGACGCTCAAGATGCGCCTTGGCTGGGACGAAGCCTCGATCAATGCGGCTGAACTCGGCCGTCTCGCCGAAGCTGAGGGGATCGCCATGCTGACGGTTCACGGCCGTACGCGCAGTCAATTCTATAATGGCAAGGCAGACTGGCGCGCGATCCGCGCCGTCAAGGAGGCGGTCTCGGTTCCAGTCGTCGCCAATGGCGATTGCGCCAGCCTCGCCGACGCGGCGCGCATGATGGATGTGTCCGGCGCCGATGCGGTGATGATCGGACGTGCGGCGATCGGCCAGCCCTGGCTCGTCGGCATGATCGCCGAACGCCTCGCCACGGGCGTGGCCGGCGCGGAGCCGTCGCCAGCGGAAAAAAGCGAAGCGGCGCAGGAACATTACGAGGGCGTGCTGCGGCTGTTCGGGCGCGAACAGGGAATGCGTCACGCCCGAAAACATCTTGCAGCCTATGCCGAGCGGTCCGGATCGCCCGCCGCGGATGCTCTGCGCGCAAGGCTGGTGACCGCGAACGATCCCGAAACGGTGCGATCCATTCTGGGCGAGATATTCGATTTTCCCTTACGCGCGGAGGCGGCATGATGGCGGTGCTATTGGCTCCTCGTTCCCATGAGGCCGCGGCGCGCCCAACGGCGCTCGATCCGGCCAGGATGCTTGACGCCTTGCCGCATCCGGTGCTGGCTGTCGCCCCCGATGGAGCCGTCACCGACGCCAATGTCGCTGCCGAAACCTTCTTCGCGATGAGCCGAGAGGCGATGCGGCAGCATCGCCTGAACCAGCTGGTAGCGTGCGGCTCGCCGCTGCTGCAATTCGTTCAACAGGTCAATGAAAGCGGAGCCGCCTTCAACAGCTACCGGATCGATCTGACGCTGGCGCGCGGCGGCGCCGAACTGCTCGTCGACATTTTCGTCGCGCCGCTGCCGGAAAGCCAGGACGGCGTCGTCGTCATGCTGCAGGAGCGCTCGGTCACCGAAAAAATGGAGCGCCAACTGACGCATCGGGGCGGCGCGCGCTCCGTCGCCGCCATGGCGTCGATGCTCGCGCATGAAATCAAGAACCCGCTGTCGGGCATCAGAGGCGCGGCGCAACTGCTTGAGACCGAGGCCAATGATTCCGACAGGGCGCTGACCCGCCTGATCTGCGAAGAGACCGACCGGATCGTCAAACTTGTCGATCGCATGAGCGCCTTCTCGGATGGACGGCCCATCGAACGCGAAAGCGTCAATATCCACGCGATCCTCGACCATGTGAAGAAAGTGGCGCAGGCGGGCTTCGCGCGGCACATCCGCTTTCACGAAAATTACGATCCCTCGCTGCCGCTTGTTTTCGGCAACAGGGATCAGCTCGTGCAGCTGTTCCTCAACCTCGTCAAGAACGCGGCCGAGGCCATCGAGGTTGGAAAGGACGGCGATATCGAGCTTTCGACGGCGTTCCGCCCCGGCGTGCGCATGCAGATCCCGGGCGAGAAAGCCCCCGTCAGCCTGCCGCTCGAATGCTGCGTCCGGGACAATGGCCAGGGCGTGCCGGCGGACGTCATGCCTTACCTGTTCGATCCCTTCATCACGACCAAGGCTAGCGGAAGTGGCCTTGGTCTTGCATTGGTTGCGAAGATTATCGGGGACCACGGCGGCGTGATCGAATGTGAGTCCGCGATGCGGCGCACTACTTTCCGGGTTCTCATGCCGATGTATTCGCCTCCCGCGCAGGCGGATGGGGCGGACGCCTGAGAACGGATCGACTCGACGCAAGTCCCGAGAAGCTCAAAAGCGCGCAGCGACAGGGTTGCGGCGCTGGCGCTTATCCGCTTTCGCGCCTGAACAAAAGGCTAACGCAATGGCGACCGGAAATATCCTGATTGCAGACGACGACACGGCGATACGCACCGTGCTCAGTCAGGCTCTCTCGCGTGCTGGCTATGACGTACGCGCCACAGGCACGGCGGCGACGCTCTGGCGCTGGGTCCAGTCGGGCGACGGCGACCTCGTCATTACCGACGTCGTCATGCCGGATGAAAACGCCTTCGAGCTTCTGCCGAAGATGAAGAAGCTGCGGCCGGAACTGCCAATCATCGTGATGAGCGCGCAGAACACCTTCATGACCGCGATCAAGGCGTCCGAGCGCGGCGCCTATGATTATCTGCCAAAGCCGTTCGATCTGCGTGAATTGGTGTCGATCGTCGGTCGCGCGATGAGCGAGCCGAAGAACCGCGTCAAGGTCGAGCGCAATGAAGAACTCGAGGGCATGCCCCTCGTTGGGCGCTCGCCGGCGATGCAGGAAATCTACCGCTCGCTGGCGCGGCTGATGCAGACCGACCTCACTGTGATGATCAGCGGCGAATCGGGCACCGGCAAGGAGTTGGTCGCGCGCGCCCTGCATGACTATGGCAAGCGCAAGAAGGGCCCCTTCGTCGCGATCAATATGGCGGCCATCCCGCGCGATCTTATCGAAAGCGAATTGTTCGGGCATGAGAAAGGCGCCTTTACCGGCGCCAATCAGCGCTCGGCGGGCCGCTTCGAACAGGCCGAAGGCGGGACGCTGTTCCTCGATGAGATCGGCGACATGCCGATGGAGGCGCAGACGCGGCTGTTGCGCGTGCTGCAGCAGAGCGAATATACGACCGTTGGCGGCCGCATGCCGATCAAGACCAACGTGCGGATCATCGCCGCGACCAACAAGGATCTCGCCGTCCTGATCCAGCAGGGCCTGTTCCGCGAGGATCTGTTTTTCCGCCTGAACGTCGTGCCGCTGCGCCTGCCGCCCTTGCGCGAGCGCGTCGAGGATATTGGCGACCTCGCCCAGCATTTCTTCGCGCAGGCGGCCAGCGAAGGCCTGCCGCTGAAACATATCGAGCCCGAAGCGCTCGACCGCATGAAGCGCTACCGCTGGCCGGGCAATATCCGCGAGCTTGAAAATCTGACGCGAAGGCTCGCTGCGCTCTATCCGCAGGAGGCTGTGACCGGCCAGCTTATCGATATTGAGCTTGCCAGCAACGGTCCCTCACTGGCGCAGGGGCACGCCGCGTCCGTGGCGGGCGTTCGGCAGCACGATCAGTCGGACCGCGGCCCAGGCCTTGCCGCCGCCATGGAGCGCCACCTCGCCGAGCTGTTCCGCGGTCATGGCGACAGCCTGCCGCCGCCCGGCCTCTATCATCGCATCCTGCGCGAACTGGAATATCCGCTGATTTCGGCGGCGCTGGCGGCGACGCGGGGCAATCAGATCAAGGCCGCCGAGCTTTTGGGGCTCAATCGCAATACGCTGCGCAAAAAAGTGCGCGATCTCGACATTCGCTTGATGCGCTCGCCGCGCTGATCGATTCGCGCAGTCTGTCTGAAATGCGCAAAATTCGCTGCTCATTGCGGCGACTTGCCCGCGGTCGCGCCTCGTGGCCGCGGAAATGTCGCAATCGCGCAACACCGTGGCATAATGGCAACTTCCTTTTCGATGGATTTCTGCCTCGGCCCGGCTGATAGAAGATGCGCGACAGGTTGGAAGCACCAAAGATTCAGGGCGCATCGCGCAGCCAGCGGCGCTTTACCGTCCGCTATGGACCAGCTGTCGTCATACTGGTCCTGCTGATTGCGCTCGGCAGCTTCCTCGTCTTCGCCGGCTTCACGCCGATCCCCCCGAGCGACGCGGTCCTGCTTGGCCTCCTCATCGCCAATGTGGTTGGCATCTTCGTCGTTCTTTGCTTCATCCTGATCGAAGCCTATTCGTTGTTCCGCGCGCGCCGCGCCGGGGTCGCCGGCGCGCAGCTCCATATCCAGATCGTCGCGCTCTTCTCGATCGTCGCGGCGGCGCCGGCGCTGCTGATGGCCTGGGTCGGCTCGGTCACGCTCGAGCGGAGCCTCAATCCCGGCTTCATGCATGATGGGCGAGCCTTCGTTCAGACGACGATCGACGCGGCGCGGCTGTTTCGTGAAGCGCAATGCAAATCGCTGCTGCAGGAAGCACGGCTGACCGCCTCGGACCTTGATCGCGCCAAGCTGATGTTCGAGGTCGACAGGCCGCTATTTCGTGAATTCTTCACCTCCCGCACGCGCTTTCTCGGCTTCACCGCCGCAGCGCTCATGAAGCCGGACGCATCGATCATCGAAAAGATCGATACGGGAGCTGCGGTCGGGACGACCATCGTCCGCCCCGAGCCGGCGGATTTCGACGACGCCAAGAAAAACGAGCCGCTCTGTCTCATCCTTGATGAGGGGAGAACCTTCGCGGCGGTCCGGGCGATGATTTCCTTTGAGAATACCTTTCTCTACGTGGCGCGTCCGGTCGACCCCTTCACAGTGGAGTTCCCGCGGCAAGCGGCGCGTCTCGTGACGCTTTACGACGCCTTCGACAGCCACAGACGCAGCATCCAGATCGCCTTTGCGACGATGTTCATTCTGATCGCATTGATCATGTTGTTGTCGGCGACGTGGCTTGGGCTCTCTTTTGCCAATCGTCTCGTCGCGCCGATCCGGCGCCTCATCGCCGCGACCGATCAGGTCTCGTCCGGCAATCTCAATGTGCAGGTCGCAGTGCGCAAATCGGAAGGCGATCTCGCCCATCTCGGCGAGACCTTCAACAAGATGACTTCCGAACTGCGTCTGCAGCAGAACCGCCTGATAGCGGCGAGCAGCCTCATCGATGAGCGCCGGCTGTTCACCGAGGCGGTCCTTTCCGGCGTTCCCGTCGCGGTCGTCAGCGTCGGCTCGAAAGGCGAGATCACAGTGCTAAACCCCTCGGCGGCGCGACTCGTGCAGCCGGACGGGGAGGGCGTTAAATCGATCCTTGGCCAGCCGCTCGACAGCGTCCTGCCCGAGATCCGGGAGGTCTTTGCCGAAGCGCGCGCCGGCCAGTCGCGCATGGCGCCGGCCGAGATCTCGATCGTGCGCGGCGGGCTGGAGCGACTGTTCAGCGTCTCCATCACCACCGTGCCGACCGGCCGCGGCGGCAGGAGCTATATCGTCACGCTCGACGACATCACCGATCTCGTCGGCGCGCAGCGTACCGCCGCCTGGGCCGACGTCGCCCGCCGCATCGCCCATGAAATTCGCAATCCGCTGACGCCGATCCAGCTTTCGGCCGAGCGGCTCAAGCGCAAATATGGGCGGCTCATCACGCAGGACCGGGACATCTTCGATCAATGCACCGATACGATCATTCGCCAGGTCGACGACATTAAACGCATGGTCGACGAGTTTTCCTCCTTCGCCCGAATGCCGAAGCCGCGCGTTGAAAACAATGATCTTGGCGAATGCGTGCGCCGCGTCCTGTTCCTGATGCGAGTCGCCCATCCGAACATCGTCTTCGAGGACAGCCTGCCCGAGGAGCCTCTGCATGGCCGCTTCGACCGGCGGCTTCTGTCACAAGCCTTGACCAACATCGTAAAGAACGCGACTGAAGGCATTGAGACCGAAGTGGCGTCGAGCGGACCATTCGAAGGCCATATCGGCGTCGCGCTTTCCGCCTCGGAGGACATGGTGGTTATCGACGTCGTCGATAATGGGAAGGGGTTCCCGAAAGACAACCGGCAGCGGCTGCTTGAGCCCTATATGACGACGCGAGCCGAAGGCACCGGACTTGGGCTCCCGATCGTCGCCAAGATCCTTGCCGACCATGGCGGCGGACTTGAATTACGCGACGCGCCGAAAGGGCGGGGCGCATGGGTCCGCCTGTTCTTCCCGCTCGACCACGCGACGCCGGAACCGGCGGACGCTTCAGCAGAAGTTGCGCCCGCAACGGCAACTCAAGACTCGTGAAGGAAATGTCATGGCGAGCGACATCCTCATCGTTGACGACGAGGCCGACATCCGGGAAATCGTGTCCGGGATCCTTTCGGATGAAGGCCATGGAACGCGCGTCGCCAAAAACTCCGACGAGGCGCTGGCCGCCGTCGAAGCGCGCCGGCCGGGCCTCGTCTTTCTCGACATCTGGCTGCAGGGCTCGAAGCTCGACGGTCTGCAAATTCTCAAGATTATCAAGGAGCAGCATCCGATGCTGCCCGTTGTGATGATTTCGGGTCATGGCAACATCGAGACGGCGGTCCAGGCGATCAAGCTCGGCGCTTATGATTTCATCGAAAAACCGTTTAAGGCGGATCGGTTGGTGCTCGTCGCCGAGCGCGCGCTCGAAGCCTCGCGGCTGAAGCGCGAGGTCAGCGATCTGCGCGTGCGCGCCGGCGCGGTCAATAAAATCATCGGCCGCTCGACCGCGATCAATCAGTTGCGTCAGACTATCGACCGTCTCGCCCCGGCCAATTCGCGTATTCTCATCACCGGCGCGCCAGGATCCGGCAAGGAGCTTGCGGCGCGCTCCATTCACGAACATTCGGCCCGCGCGAACGGCCCTTTCATCGTCATCAACGCGGCGACGATCGCGCCCGACACGATGGAAATCGAACTCTTCGGCGTCGAAGGGAGGGACGGCGCGCAGCGCAAGATCGGCGCGCTCGAGGAAGCCCATGGCGGCACCCTTTATCTCGACGAGATTGCCGACATGCCAAGGGAGACGCAGGGCAAGATCCTGCGCGTTCTCGTCGAGCAGAATTTTCAGCGGGTCGGCGGCGGAACACGCGTTCATGTCGACGTGCGCATCATCTCATCGAGCGCTCGCGACCTCGCCGCGCTGATCGAGGAGGGCTCCTTCCGGGAGGATCTGTTCCACCGTCTGGCAGTGGTGCCGGTGCGCGTGCCCTCGCTGTCGGAGCGACGCGAGGACATTACCGACCTGATCGCCTTTTTTATGGACCAGGTGTCGACGACGACCGGCATGCCGAAACGGCTCATCGCCGACGACGCCATGGCCGTGCTGCAATCGCATGACTGGCCGGGCAACATTCGGCAATTGCGCAATAATGTCGAACGGCTGATGATTCTGTCTGCCGGCGACCCTGACGCCGCGATCACCGCCGATCTCCTGCCGTCCGAGATCGGCGCGCTGGTGCCTTCGACGCCGAATGGCGCCGGCGGCGAAAGACTGATGAGCCTTCCGCTGCGCGACGCGCGCGAGGTGTTCGAGAGGGAATATCTCGTGGCTCAGATCAACCGCTTCGGCGGCAATATCTCCCGCACGGCCGAATTCATCGGCATGGAGCGTTCGGCGCTCCACAGGAAACTGAAATCATTGCGGGTCGATTAGCGCGCGCGAGACATGACCACGATTGACGCAAGGGATCATGGGCGTCCTCCGGCCCGGCGCGAACTTTTCATGGCGTTTTTCAAGATTGGCGTCTGTGGCTTCGGCGGCGTCGCCGGCTGGGTTCGGCCAATCCTCGTCGAGGAGCGGGACTGGCTGAGCGATCGCGAATTCGCCGAATTGCATGGCGCCGCCAGCGTGATTCCGGGCGCGAATACCGTCAATCTCGCGGTGATGCTGGGCGATCGCTTTCAGGGACCGGCCGGCTCGATCGCCGCACTCTGCGGCCTGCTGCTCGCCCCGCTCGCCATTCTGATTGCGCTCGCATCGCTGTTCGAACACTTCGGCGACCTCGCCGCCGTCAAGGGCGCGCTCTCGGGGGCCGCCGCGGCGACGGCCGGACTGGTCGTCGGCAACGCCTATAAGCTGCTTCGCGCGCTGAAAAGCGACATTCTCGCCCTGGCGGTCGCCGGAGCGACCTTCGCCAGCGCCGGCCTGCTGCATCTCTCCTTGCTGACGACGCTGCTGCTGGTCGTTCCGGGCAGCCTCGCCCTGTTCGCCGCCGCCCGCCGCCGGCGTCGATGAGCGCGTCTGTGACTGTCTCTCTTGGCCAGATAGCCGCAGCGTTTTTGAGCCTCTCGCTCGGAGCCATCGGCGGCGCCAACGCCACCCTGCCGGAACTGCATCGCCAGATGGTCACGGTCCTTCACCTTATGGACGATCAGACCTTCGCGAGCCTTGTGGCGCTGGCGCAGGCCGCGCCAGGTCCCAATGTCATTGTCATGAGCCTGATGGGCTGGCATGTCGCGGGGCCATCCGGCCTCGCCGTTGCGACGCTTTCGATGATTGGTCCCTCATCCGCGCTGGCTTTTGCGAGCGAGCGCGCGCTGCGGCGCTATTCCGCCAGCGGAGCGGTCGCGATCCTCAAGAAATCGCTGGCGCCGATCGCGGTCGGGCTGATGGGAGCGAGCGGGCTCGTGCTGGCGCGGGCGGCCGATCGCGGCGTCTTGACGCTGGCGCTGACAGGCGGCATGTCCCTGCTATGCGGATTGACCCGGGTTAATCCACTATATGGCATCGCGGGCGGAGCCTGCGCGGGGCTCGCCGGCGCTCTGTTCGGCTTCCCCCTATGACCGTCGCGGAGCGCCTGTGAGCAGAATAACCTATGTCAACGGAGCCTATGTCGCGAGCCGCGACGCGGTCGTTTCAGTCGAGGATCGCGGCTATCAGTTTGGCGACGGCGTCTATGAGGTATGCGAAATCTTCGGCGGCGCCCTGATCGACGAGGCGCGCCATCTTGACCGGCTGGGGCGCTCGCTCAAGGAATTGCGCATCGAAGCGCCCGTCAATCCCGGGGCGCTGAAGGTGATCCTACGGGAGATCCGCACGCGAAACAGGCTGTCGGACGGATATCTCTACATCCAGGTGACGCGAGGGGTGGCCAAACGCGACCATGTTTTTCCTGATCCCCCTGTCAGAGCCAGCCTTGTCGTCTCGGCCAAGGCGATTGCCCCCGAAAAGGGCGAGGCTGCCGCGCGCAGGGGCGTCAATGTTGCGACCATGCCCGATCTGCGGTGGAAGCGCGTCGATATCAAATCCATCGGCCTGTTGGCGAATGTGTTGGCGCGCCAGGACGCCAAGGAGCAGGGCGCCTATGAGGCGTGGCTTGTCGATTCCGACGGCATGATCAGCGAGGGCGCCGCCTCGAACGCCTGGATCGTCGATCGATCGGGAGCGATTGTCACCCGCCAGCTGGACCATTCGATTCTGCGCGGCGTCACGCGGACAACCTTGTTCGACATCATCGCCGCCGAGGGGCTGCGGCTGGAGGAGCGCAAGTTCAGCCTCAAGGAGGCGCTCGCGGCGCAGGAGGCGTTCATCACGGGCGCGACCACTCTCGTCATGCCCGTCGTCGCCATTGACGGCGTGAAGATCGGCGACGGCGCGCCGGGACCGCTGGCCCGCAAGCTGCGCGCGCTGTTCCACCTTGCCGCCGCGCATTCAAACTGATCAAATCGAGACTTAATCGCTGATCGTACCGGCGGCGTGGCGTCTTGCGTCAAGCCGGCGCTCGGCCGATCGAGAAAGAGCGATTGCAAAGGAAGTCGGCAAAAGCTCTAATGTAACTGGGCGACCCGCTTCCCCATGGGACCAGACCGAGACGCGATCGCGCCCCACCCAGAAACGAACCGCGCCCCAACGCGCCAAAAAAGGAATCGCAAGATGGCAGCTGAAAGGCCACAGAATTTGCAGGACACTTTTCTCAATTTTGTTCGAAAAAACAAAGTTCCTTTGACAATTTTTCTGGTCAACGGCGTGAAATTGCAGGGCGTCGTGACGTGGTTTGACAATTTTTGCGTTCTGCTTCGCCGCGACGGCCATTCGCAACTTGTCTATAAGCACGCGATTTCGACGATCATGCCGGGCCAGCCGATTCAGATGTTCGAATCAGGCGAGGACACCGCCGCATCGTGACGCGGGCCGATCGGGGCGTCCGACAATTCTTCCGCTCGCCCCTCACGAAAATCTGATCTCCGCCCTATATCAGCTACGGCGGTTTTCGCCGACCTAACACGCAGGATTTGATGCTGGATAAAAGACCGGGAGTCGACGAAAAGAGCCAAGGCTCCAACAAGACGCGGGCGCTCGTCGTCGGACCCTATCCCAACGAAAAATCTCATGCAAAAACGGGCTCGTCCGGGGGCATTGCGGCCAGATCGCCCGAGGCGCGAATGGATGAGGCGGCCGGCCTTGCGGCGGCGATCGACCTCGACATCGTCGGCGCGATGATCGTCATGCTGGCCAATGTTCGCCCCGCGACTTTTATCGGCAAGGGCAAGGCGCAGGAGATCGCGGATCTCGCGCGGGCCGAAGACATCGATCTCGTGATCATGGACTGCGCGCTGTCGCCCATTCAGCAGCGCAATCTGGAAAAAGCCTTTTCGGCCAAGGTGATCGATCGGACCGGCCTGATCCTTGAAATCTTTGGCCAGCGCGCGCGCACTAGCGAAGGGGCGCTGCAGGTCGAACTGGCTCATCTTGCCTATCAGAAATCACGTCTGGTGCGATCCTGGACCCACCTTGAACGCCAGCGCGGCGGCTTCGGCTTTCTCGGCGGCCCCGGCGAGACACAGATCGAAACCGATCGCAGGCTTATTCAGGAGCGCATGACCCGTATCGAGCAGGACCTCGAAAAGGTAAAGCGCACGCGCGGCCTGCATCGCAAAAGCCGCCGTGACGTTCCCTATCCAGTGGTCGCCCTTGTTGGCTACACCAACGCGGGAAAATCGACGCTTTTCAACCGGATGACACACGCCGACGTCTTCGCCGAAAATATGCTGTTTGCGACGCTCGACCCGACTCTGCGCGCCGTCTCGCTTGGCTCTGGCGCCAAGATCATTTTGTCGGACACGGTCGGATTCATTTCGGACCTACCGCTGATGCTCGTTTCCGCCTTTCGCGCGACGCTCGAAGAGGTTTTGGAGGCGGACCTCATTCTGCATGTGCGCGACATCGCCCATGAAGACGCCGACGCCCAACGGACCGACGTCGAGACGATCCTGCGCGATCTTGGCGTCGATCCGGACGATCATCGCCGCATCCTTGAGGTCTGGAACAAGGCCGACCTGCTCGATGAGGGCGCGCACGACGCAGCGCGCAACGCCGCAAAGCGGAGAGCCGGCCGCGATGGGGCTGAGCCGGTCATCGTTTCGGCGTTGACGGGGCAGGGGCTGGATGAACTTCGCGCGCAGATCGAGGCGCGTCTGGCGATGGATCGTCTGACCTTCGAGATTGAACTTCAGCCCGAAAATGGCGAAGGGCTGCATTGGCTTTACGAGAATGCCGAAGTCCTGCGCCGAAGCGCGGGAGCCGACGGAACGTTGCATATGAAAGTCAGGGTCGGCCCGGAACGCGCCGAATCGATACGCCGACGTTTCATCCCGATGGGGGATAGCGCTGCTCAGGTGGAGGCCGGATCCGCGTCCTGAACCGAAGCGGCTGAATTCACCGTCTCCGGCGCGCGTTCGAGAGCCTTGGCGTCGTTCCAGAGCGCGTCCATTTCAGCGAGCGTCGCTTGCCCAAGTGGGATCTTTCGCCGTTCAAGCTCCTGCTCAATGTGACGGAAGCGCCGCGCGAATTTCATATTGGCGCGACGCACGGCGCTTTCGGGATCGGCCTTGACGTGGCGCGCCAGATTGGCGACCGCAAACAACAGATCGCCGATTTCGTCAGCGATGGCTTCAGGCTCGCCGCTTTCGAGGGCTGCTTCGACCTCCTCGGTCTCTTCGCGAATCTTGTCGAGCACGAGGCGGGCGTCATTCCAGTCGAACCCAACTTCTGAGGCCTTCGCCTGCAGCTTTACGGCCCGGGTAAGGCCGGGCAGGGCCAGCGGCGCCCCATCGAGATAGCTCACCGGCTCCAGACGTGCGGGCGTGTCTGGCATTGCAGCCAGCTTCGCCACTTTTTCCTCGGCCTTGATCCGCGACCAAAGCTTGCCGATCTCCTCGGGCGGGAGATCGCGCGCGTTTGCAAAGACATGAGGATGGCGGCGGATCATCTTCGCCGTGATCGCCTCGACCACGCCGCCGAAATCGAACGCGCCGAGCTCCTCGGCGATGCGGGCGTGAAAAGCGACCTGAAGCAGCAAATCGCCGAGCTCGTCCTTGAGGTCGGGCAGATCGCGCCGGCTGATGGCGTCGGCGACTTCATAGGCCTCTTCGATCGTATAGGGCGCGATGGTCTCGAAGCTCTGGGCGAGGTCCCAGGCGCAGCCGGAGCCGGGCGTCCGCAGCGCCGCCATGATTTCGAGGAGACGCCGGATGTCGGTGGAAGGCTGCATATCAGCGGGGCCGACCGGAATTGCCGCCGTTGGCGGAGCCGCAGGGCAATGCCCGGCGCGCGCTGCGCGCCGGGAGGGTTTCAATAAATCGATCCGAAGAAGCTCTATTCGAGCGAAATCGACAGCGCTTCACGGCCCTTTGGCGTATCGACGACCCGCATGCTGACCGGCTGGCCTTCCGCCAGATTCTGCACGCCCGACGGCCCGAGAATGGAGATATGGACGAATACGTCCTTACCGCCGTCATTCGACTGCACGAAGCCGAAGCCTTTGTTGTCGTCGAACCATTTAACCGTGCCGGTGACCGAGATCGCCGTCGATGGATCGGGGGCGCGGCGGGCAGGGCGCGGCGAATCGCTAAAACGCGGCTGCTGCGGCGCCCGTTCGGCGGCGCCGGCGGTGTCCACTTCGAGCACCCGCGTGACCTGCGCACCCTTCATGCCATTGCTGACATTGACCTTGAGCTTTGCGCCCGGAGGCACGGTTTCATATCCGGCCGCCTGAAGGGCGCCGATATGCAGGAACGCGTCGCCCGTTCCGTTTCCGAGTTCGACGAAGCCGAAGCCCTTGTCGCCCTTGAACCATTTGACGACCGCGTCAATGCTGGGCCCGGAGGTCGGCATGGGCATCTCAGGCGCTCCGCCGAAGCCGCCGCCGCGGGGCGACCGGCTCTGCCGCGGGGGGTCGTAGGGGGACGGCCCATCATCGTCGAAACCACGCTTCTTGGGTCCCCGGAAATCTCTGCCTTTGCTCATGTCAATGCCTATTCGTCTCAGCCTGCGCCGCCGCTTTTTCCTGAACCACGGGACAGCCGACACGCACCAAAAAGCCGGCCGCCAGAGGCGCCAGCTTGAGATCATCACCTATGAAATTCTTTAGGAATGCCCGACGCCCCGTGTCTTCTAAAATATATCAACAGACGCTTCGCTTGGCTACCCTTATCGGAACGAAAAAAGTACGCAGGGAAGAAGCTTTTGAAAGGCCCGAAGGCCGCCATCATGATTCGCATAATCTATATTATGGAACATCAATAAAGATATATGGCTGGCAATGGGTTGCAACAATATCCGGATACCACGCTGTCGCCGGTTCGACCGGACCGAAGATCCACGCCTTCGATCAGGCGATGATCCGCATGCCGTCATAGGCTGGCTCCACATGAGGCGGAAGCTCCGCCGCCAGCCGAGCGAAATCAAGATCGGTATGGAGATTGGTCAGGATGGCCCGTTTCGGCTTCAATTTCGCGATCCAGTCCAATGTCTCGCTCAAGCTGAAGTGGCTCGGATGGCGCGTGTAGCGCAAGGCGTCGACGATCCATAGATCGAGGCCTTCGAGGTGGACGAGGCTTTCGGCGGGAATTCCATTGAGGTCAGGCGAATAGGCAATGTCGCCGAAGCGAAAACCGAGCGCGTCGATCTCGCCATGTTCGAGCCTGAACGGCGTCGCCCGCAGCGGACCGCCTGGGCCGGCGATGCTGACCGGAGCGCCCGGCACGAGGCGATGTTCGGTTAGAAGCGGCGGGTATTGGCTGCCCGGCGGGGTGGCGAAAATATAGTTGAAATTGGAGCGCACGACCGCTGCGGTCGCCTCATCCATGTGAATATCGATCTTGCGCCGCGCCGAAATGACCAGCGGCCGGACGTCGTCAATGCCATGCGTGTGGTCGGCATGGGCGTGAGTCATCAAGACGCCGTCGAGCCGCGTGGCGCCGAGGTCGAGCAATTGTTCGCGCAGATCCGGCGATGTGTCGATGAGAACGGCCGTCGTGCCGCCGTCCGGGCCGGTCTGCTCGACGAAAATGGAGCAGCGGCGGCGGCGATTGCGCGGGTTTTGCGGATCGCAGGCGCCCCACCCCTGTGCGACGCGCGGCACGCCGCCAGAGGAGCCGCAGCCGAGAATCGTGATCGCAAGGCTCATTCGGCCGCGACTTGCGTCACCACGGGGGGTGGCATTTTGCTGAAAAGGCGAAGCGCATTGGCGCTCGTCTCCGCGGCGAGCGTCGCGGCGGAGACGCCCTTGACTTCGGCCAGCGCGCGCGCAGTCGCTGCGACGAAGGCGGGTTCGTTGCGTTTGCCGCGGTGAGGGACCGGGGCGAGAAACGGCGCGTCCGTTTCGACGAGAAGTCGGTCCAGCGGCACCATCGCCGCAATATCCCGCAGCTCTAGCGACTTCTTGAAGGTGACGATGCCCGAAAAAGAGATCGAAAGGCCGAGCGAAAGGCCGGTCCGCGCCAGCATCATGGACGATGTGAAGCAATGGAGAATGGCCTTGAACGGCCCCTTCCCCATCTCGTCCTCGAGTATCCGCGCCATATCGGCGTCGGCGTCGCGGCTGTGTATGACGAGCGGCAGACCGGTCAGCCGCGCCGCCGCGATATGGCTGCGGAACACGCGTTCGGCCTTCTCGCGCGGCGCGCTATCATAGTGATAGTCGAGGCCGGCTTCGCCGATGCCGACGCATTTCGGGTGCGCCGCCAGCGCAATGAGCCGGTCGAGCTCGGGCTCCGCGGCGGCGCCGACATGTTCTGGATGCTCGCCGATTGTGCAGAAAACATCCGGGTACGCCTCGGCGAGCGCGCTAATCTCATCGAACCGCTCGATCCGCGTCGAGATGGTGACCATGCGCGCGACGCCCGCCTCGCGGGCGCGCTGAATCACAGCGTCGCGCTCGGCGGCGAAATCAGGAAAATCCAGATGGCAATGGCTGTCGATCAGCATCACGCGCCCATGGGAAAGATCAAGCCGGCGCTGGCGCGTCGTCCGCCTCGACGTAGCGCGGGAAAACCGGCGTCGGCGCCGGCAGTGGCCCGGACGCCGCGCGCTGGGCAAAGTTTTCCGCATCCGCAAAAACGCGGGCGTCGCCAGCGACGCCAAGACTGTCGAGAAGCCTCTCCATCGAGGCAGGCATGAAAGGCTGCGTCATAATCGCGATTATACGCAAAACCTCGACCGTGACATAGAGCACGCTCTCCATGCGCGCCGGATCGGTCTTGCGCTTCACCCAGGGCTCTTCCGCCGCAAAATAGCGGTTGGCCTCGCCGACAACGCGCCAGATCTCGGCGAGGATCTGATGCAGCGCATAGTCGCGCATATGACCGCGCGCTTTCTGCGGCAGCGCCCGCGCCTGAAACAGAAGCGCCTCGTCGGTTTCATTCAGCGTCGGCGACGCCGGCAATACGCCGCCGCAGTTCTTGGCGAGCATGGACAGCGAGCGCTGCGCCAGATTGCCTAGATCATTGGCGAGATCGGCGTTTGTGCGATTGACGATCGCCTCATGCGAATAATTGCCGTCCTGCCCGAACGGCACTTCGCGCAGCAGAAAATAGCGGAACGGATCGACGCCATATTCCTTCGCGAGCGCGAAGGGGTCGATCACATTGCCGACCGACTTCGACATTTTCTCGCCGCGGTTGAACAAAAATCCATGCGTGACGATCTGCTTTGGAAGCGGAAGCCCGGCGGACATGAGGAACGCCGGCCAGTACACCGCATGGAAACGGGTGATATCCTTGCCGATCACATGTGCGTCGGCCGGCCAGAATTTCGCGCGGGGCGAGGCGGGGTCGGGAAAACCGGTCCCCGTGATGTAATTGGTGAGCGCGTCGACCCAGACATACATGACATGTTTCGGATCGCCCGGCACGGGAACGCCCCAGTCGAAGGTCGAACGACTGATCGACAGATCGGTCAGGCCGCGCTCAACGAAAGCGACGACTTCATTGCGATATTTCTCCGGCGTCACGAAATCGGGGCGATCGCGATAGAGCGCAAGAAGCCGCTCCTGATAGGCCGAAAGCTTGAAATAATAGCTCTCTTCCTCGACCCATTCGACCGGCGCGCCGGTCGGCGCCAGCTTTGATCCGCCCGGCCCGTCCGTTAGTTCCGATTCATCGAAAAAGGCTTCGTCGCGCACGGAATACCAGCCGGGATATTTCGACAGATAAATATCGCCCGACGCCTGCATCCTGTTCCAGATTTCTTGCGAGGCCGCGTGATGGCGCGCCTCGGTCGTGCGCACGATATCGTCGGCGGCGGCGTTCAAAAGCTCGCCCATCGCGTAAAATTGCGCCGCCGTGCGATCCGCCAGCTGTTGCGGGCTTAAATTCTCTCGTGCGGCGGTCTGCTGCATTTTTTGGCCATGTTCGTCCATGCCGGTGACGAACAGGGTCTCGTAACCATCCAGCCGTTTGAAGCGGGCGATAGCGTCGGTCGCGATCCGCTCATAGGCGTGCCCGATATGCGGGGCGCCATTGGCATAGGGAATCGCGGTCGTGATGTAGAAAGTCGGGGCGGACATTTGGCGATCTCGGCGCGGCGGCGATTTGAGGGTTCGGGGACGGACCTGGCGTTGCGCGACGGCCGCGTCCACCCAATCGCGCCGCGCCTCCCGAATTCAGGCCGCAGCCGCGCGTGCGGCCGCGGCAAGATCGGCGAAGAGGGCGAGAACAAATGGCCGCTTGTCGAGATTGAGCGCTTCGGTTTGCTGCGCCGCGTCGGTCACTTTTTCCCATACCTCGGCATAGGGCGCAAGCGCGCTCGGACTTGCGCGCGCATCCCCCGCCCCCCTGCTGACCCTCGCCTCCAGCCAGTCGTAAACGGCGGCAAGCAGGGCGTCATAATCGTCGGCTTTTTCGCGGGGAGCCACCTCTTCGGCGAGCGCATGGGCGGCCCGCCAATCGACTCGCGGCAGGTCGCCGAGCATCCGCTTCAGCCTGGCGTCAAGTTCAAGGCCGCGTCCGTTCAAAAGGCGCAAGGCGCCATGCAGCGATCCGCGCGCGCCCGCGACGACTTCCTGGAGTTGCGACTCTGCGACTTTCGCCCACGGGGGCCCCAGCGTCGCGACGACTCGGGCGATCTCATTATCCTCCAGCGGTTTCAAGATCAGCTTGCGGCAGCGCGAGCGGATCGTCGCCAGCACGCGGCCCGGGCGATGCGCGACGATGATGAAAACGCAACGCGGCGGCGGCTCCTCGATGAGCTTTAGCAGCGCATTGGCGCCCGAGGCGTTGAGATCCTCAGCGCTGTCGACAATCGCGACGCGATAGCCCTGCCCCCCGGCCGCCTGATGGAACATATGGATGGCGCGGCGCACATCGTCGACCCGGATCTCCGTCGCCAGCTTTTTTGTCTTTTCATTCCATTCGCGGCGCAGAACGAAGAGATCCGGGTGAGCCAGCGCGATCGCCTGCCGCGCGGCGGGATGCTCATGCGCCGTGGCGAGATCTGGCGCTTTGGCGGCGGCGGCAGGATCGGGATTGACGAGAAGAAACCGTGCAAGCCGCCACGCCAGCGTCGCCTTGCCGACGCCGGCGGGGCCTCCGATCAGGATAGCCTGCGGCAACTGACCCGCTGCGCAGGCGCGCAAAAGTTCCGCCTCCGCTTCCGTATGGCCGATGAAAGCGGAGGCGGCGCGCGGGTGAGGCGCGTCCTCGAAGCGATCGGATTCCGCAACGGGGTCGTGATCCGCCGGCGCTTTAGGAGCCATGCGCGCAGTCGAGCTCCCGCTCCTTGAGGAAGCGGTGCGATACTGCCGCCCAGATCGCTGCAGCGACCTCCGCCTCGGCAGCGCTGGCGTCGATGATGACGCAGCGCTCCGGATTGTCGGCGGCAATCTTCAGGAATGCGGCCCGGATCGCCTCGTGAAAGCGAAGATCCTCGCCCTCGAAGCGATCGGCGCTTTCCGCGACTTTTCGGCGGGCGGCGGCGCGGCGCAGCCCCTCCTCTGGCGGAAGGTCGAGAATCAAGGTGAGGTCCGGCTGCAGATCGCCAAGGGCCGCGCGCTCCAGCGCATTGATGAGGCGGATGTCGAGCGCGCCAGCGCCGCCCTGATAGGCGCGCGTCGAATCGGCGAAGCGGTCGGACACGACCCAGCTTCCCGCTGCAAGAGCCGGCTCGATCAGGGCGTCGATGTGGTCGATCCGGGCCGCCGCGAAAACGATCGCCTCGGCGGCGGGGCCGAGCGGCTTGACGACCCCCGACAAGAGCACCTTGCGGAGGATTTCCGCGCCCTCGGAGCCGCCGGGCTCGCGTGTTGCGACAGCCTCAATCCCTTCTTCCCGCAAGCGCCGCAGCAAATGGCCGATCTGCGTCGATTTGCCGACGCCTTCGCCGCCTTCACATGTGATCAGCCTGCCCCGCCGCGAGAGCGACAGCCCCGGTTCATTGAGTTGCGACATATTTGCTGTCGATCTTGCTGCCCACATATTTGCGGAACAGGCCCCCGACATATTCAAGCCCTGCCCCCATAGCCCGGCGCGGCAGTGAGCCGACCTCGACTGCCTCTTGCGTTTTCAGCGGCAGATCGAGCACCTCGACCGAGCCGCGAAAGATTTTCAGCCGCGCCACTTCCTTGCCCGCTTCGACCGGCGCGATCAGCGGGCCATTATAAACGATCCGGCCGGTAAATTTCTCGCCGCCGACGCGCGGCACGAGCGCCTTGACCTCCCGGCCGGCAATAAGCGGCGCCTCGAAGCTGGCGCCGCCATAGACCTTGGCGTAGCCGATGGTCTCCTCGGCGCTGAACAGCGATTTCGAGCTGAAGGAGCGGAATGCCCAGAGGAACAGTTTGCGCGCCTCCTCGGCGCGCTCCTTGGCGCTCGCCGCGCCATAAAGCGCGAGGATCAGCCTCTGGCCGTTCTGCACGGCCGAGCCCACGAGGCCGAAGCCGCTGGCGTCGATATTGCCGGTCTTGAGGCCGTCGGCGCCGATATCCATCGTCAAGAGCGGGTTACGGTTGGTCTGGCGGATCTTGTTCCAGGTGAACTCCTTCTCGCCGAAATATTTGTAATAATCGGGATAGGTCGCGATCAAATGCGCGGCGAGAACTGTCATCTCGCGCGGCGTGACCTTCTGCTCCGGATCATCCTTGCCCCAGGGATTGGTGAAAACCGATCGGGTCAGGCCGAGTTCGTGGCCACGTTTCATCATCAAGCCGGCGAAGCCGGACTCGGACCCGGCGACTCCTTCCGCAAGCGCGATGGCGGCGTCGTTGCCAGAATCGATTACAAGGCCGCGGATCAGATCCTCGACGCGCACGCGGCTGTTCAGCGCGGCGAACATGCTGGAAGCGCGCGCGGGCGCCCCGCCGGTGCGCCAGGCGTGCTCGCTGATCGTAAATTCGTCGTCGAGCTTGATGCGGCCTTGGGCGAGTTCGCCAAAAACGACGTCTGCGGTCATGACCTTGACCGTCGAGGCGGGCGTGACCGGGGCGTCGGCGTCCTTCTCGAACAGCACGCTCCCAGTCTCGACATCGATCAATATGGCGTGCGGAACGCTTGTCTGGATGGTTTGCGCCGACGCTGGCTCCAAGCCAAAACAAGGCCCGGCAAGGATAGCGAGGGCTATGAGCCTGATAATGCGAAGCGGGGGCAACCGAACGATCACTTAAATGCTTCCCCGCGCGCAACCGAGCCTTCGAGACACGAGCCGGCCCAGGCTACACGCCCCTCGTGACAAACGCACTCTCAATGTGGCGCCGTGCATGGTGGCGATCAAGGCGAGTCTTGCGCGTTCGCGGGGCCTTCCACGCGTTGGGAACAGCTGAGCGCGCTAATCCGCCTGCTTCGCGCGCATTGCGACATTGACGCGGCCCGACGCCACGCCAAGGGCCGACGGGCGCGCCGGCGGCAAAGGCGCGGCGGCGAACTGCCGGCTGAGGCGCGGCGGCCCGGCATCTTCCTCAAGGGAGGATTCGCCGGACGCCGTCGCGGCGGCGCTTTGCTGCGGGCGGGCGATGGGGAGCGGTTGCGTCGCAGCAGGGCGGCCTGGGAGATCATCGCCAGCAGAGGCCCGCAAAACCGAGGGATCGAGGGATGCGGCGCGCGTCGGCAGGTCGGTGGCGTCGGCGACCATGGTCGGCGCGGCGTCATCAAGACTGGCCGGACCATCGAGGCGCAAGGTCGCGAGAAGCCTTTCATCGTCGGAGCCGGAAAGGCTCGCGGCGGCGAGATATTCAACCTTGACCTTGGCCGTTCCTATATGGCGAAATTCGAGCGCGTCGGCCGTGCGGCGCGACACGTCCATGATGCGATTGGCTTCGAAGGGGCCGCGATCGTTGACGCGGACCACGATTGAGCGATGGTTGCGCAGGTTTGTTACGCGCGCATAGCAGGGCAGCGGCATGGTGGGATGGGCGGCTGAAATCGCCTGACTGTCATAGACCTCGCCATTGGCGGTGCGCCGTCCGTGGAAGGCGTCGCCATACCATGAGGCGAGTCCGACGGCGGAGTATCGCTTTTCGCTGGGATAATAGGTGCGGCCGGCGATCGTGTAGGGCTTGCCGACCATATAGGCCCCGCCGCCGCGCGGCACAGGTTCGCCGTCCGCAACGACGCGCGCGCTCGCCGGACCATATTTCGAAGAGGGAAAATATTCCTTGGAATGAGCCGCGACGCGTTGCAGCTGCGGTTGCTGCGCGCAGCCGCCAAGACTGACGGCGCCGCCGCCGACAACCGCCATAAGCAGCGCTCCGCGCGGCGCGCGCGAGAGGCGGGAGGCAATGTTGGCGCGAGATGAAAACTGCGCGCATCGGGCGAGGGCTCGGGATGAGATATACAGAAGCCGTCTCGCCAGCAGCATGCGCCTATCCTGTCGTTTCCCTGCCCCCCACGGTCGGACGGGCTAACATCTGCTCAAAGTTTCGAATGCGAGCTTTGCATTCGAGCTATTGCCGAAGCTTTAACGGCGACAGCTTGTTGCTACACTATGCATGAGCGGTTGGGGAAGCCGACCGGAATTTCGTTAAAACGGCCTCGAACGGCCTGAAAATGGGGTTGGTTAAGAGTATATTTATCCCTTTCCTTCAATATCTTATGCAATCCTGCCACAGGTCCGCACATTCGCGCCAAGAGGCCCAAACGGCGCAAATGTTAAGAGATCAAAAGCTTCCGCATGGTAAATGGCGCGGCTTGCGGCGCGCCGACGCGGTTGAACTGCCGGAGCAACTACAGGAATGCTTCGAGCCTTGCGCGCAAGCCTATCAAATCCTTCGTCTCGCATTCAAAGATCGTCAGCACGTCCCAGCCCTGCGCCATGAGCTCCTCCCGGGTCCTGGCGTCGCGGCTGCGATTGCGGGCGATCTTCGCGGACCAATAGGAGGCATTGGTTTTCGGCATGCGGGCGCCGCGTTTGCAGTCATGGCCATGCCAGAAGCAGCCGTCGACGAAAATCGCCTTGCGGCGGGAGGCGAAGACAAGATCGGGACAGCCCGGCAGGTTTTTGCGGTGCAGGCGGAAGCGAAATCCGAGACGATGCGCGAG
This sequence comes from Methylocella silvestris, assembly GCF_002891535.1. GTDB lineage: Bacteria > Pseudomonadota > Alphaproteobacteria > Rhizobiales > Beijerinckiaceae > Methylocapsa > Methylocapsa silvestris_A. The sequence goes on from NZ_PDZR01000023.1 coordinate 64,548, forward strand.
CGACCGGACGATCATTTCCGGCCTTGTGTTCGTCGATTTCACTGCGCGCATGATGGCGCTGCGCTCGACGCTGACGGGCCCTTCGGAAATCGGCAAGGACCCTGCCCTCATTCAGCCGCTTCCGCAGGCTGCGCCTGATGCGCCAAAATCGGCTCGAGAATATGCTGCGCAATATGACGGACGACAGGAACCGCCAAACCGTCGCCCGTCAGATGATAGGCGTCATTATAGTTCTGCGGCAGGATGTAGGAATCAGGCAGCCCCATCAGCCTTGCCGTCTCGCGCGCGGTGATCAGCCGCGATCTGACGCGCTGCTTTTCGACCACAAGAATGAACTGCCGGCTCGATCCGCCCGATGGCGTCCGCAGGCATCCGGCGAGTCCGTCGAACCTTGCCTCGGCGCGCTGGCGCCGCATGCCATCGCCCTCGCGGCGCGTCCGGCGATAGACGCAGCCGACGATGCGCGCGCCGCCCTCAGCCGCAATCCGCGCAGCCGTAAGTCTTTGACGGTTTGTCTCGTTCATTAGCGCCAACAGATCATCGGTTTCGGCCGCGCTGCGCCAGAGGACGTCGCTGTCATCTTCGAGAATATCCGCAAGGCGCGCCGTCCGGGGCGCCGGCTCGGGCATGCTCCACCAGATGAACGCGCGCTGCAACGAAGGCGGCAGCGCGGCGTGGCCCTGACGCACGGCGGCGGGATGCCACGCGGACGGATCGATGGCGGCGACGCCTTTCGGCAGGGGAAGATTTTCGCGAACGCCGATGACGAAGAGGCGCGGCCGCGATTGCGGCGTGAACAGCACGGCGTCGACGATCATGGCGCCGAAGGCGTAGCCGGCGCGGCCGAGGCAAGCGCATAGCGCGGCAAAATCGGCGCCTCCATGCGAGGTCAGCGCGCCCTTCACATTTTCGAGGACGATGAGGTCCGGCGCGCGGCCCTCCCGCGCGAGCTGCTCGATCAGCCTCCAGAACGGGTAGAAAGATCCGCTCCGGGCGCCCCCGAGGCCTGCGCGCGCTCCCGCAAGCGAAAGGTCCTGACAGGGAAAAGACGCCCAGGCGAGATTGACGCGCGGCGCTTTGATGTCGGTCGGCTGAAGCGCCCCGACATCCGCCTCAGAAAGATCGTCGGCGCCCCAATTGGCCCGATAGGATGCGCATTTTCGCGCATCGAAATCATTGGCGAATCGGCAATTCCAGTTTGCGCCGAGTCCCGCGCGCGCCATTCCCCCGCCTGCGAAGAACTCAAGGAAATCCGGCACCCCTGCTCTCCCCGGACCTTCGTACGATAACAATCGCAGCGATGGCGACCCCGGCAGGATTCGAACCTGCGACCTGCCGCTTAGAAGGCGGCTGCTCTATCCAACTGAGCTACGGAGTCTTACGCCGCCGCAGGCGCTAGCGGTCAATTCATTATCTCGTGGAAGACGGCGCCGACCGATCGAACGCCTGCACAAGCCCTGCCCGGCTCAATGAGTCCATTGTCCGATCCGCGTCGAGCGGAAATTATCCGAATAGGACAGGATTTTGCGCGGATGCGGCTTCGGCTCCTCGACGCGGTAAAGGATGCCATGCTTTTGCGCATAGGCGATGGCCTCGTCCTTGTCGCCGAAGCGCAGACGGACCTGACTCTGCATATCGCTCGAACTGGTCCAGCCCATGAGCGGATCGATCTCGCGCGGCGAGGCGGGCTCGAATTCCAGAAGCCATAATTTGGTCCGGGCGCTGCCTGACTGGGTCGCTGTCTTCGAAGGCTGATAGATGCGTGCAGTCATGGGGCGTTCCGATGCCGTCGTGATGATCGCGCCGGGGGGGGGGGGGGGGGCCGAAACGGG